>NZ_JALLIO010000001.1:0-999543 GCF_023242305.1 Curtobacterium sp. MWU13-2055 | reverse complement strand
TGCAACACCAGGGAACCCCTGACCAGCACTGGTCAGGGGTTTTCTGCGTTTGCGGGCTGAGCCGTAGGATCAGCCGACGACGGAGGAACGATGACCGAAGCCTGGCCGGCACTGCCCGAGGGTTCCCGCTTGGCACTGCGGGAGATCCTCATCCACGGCACGCTCTCGCGGGCGGAGATCGCTCGGTCGCTCGGGCTGTCGCGAGCGAGTTTGACCCGGGCGATGCGCATCCTCGTGGCCCACCGGCTCGTGGTCGAGGTCGGTACCGACGTGCGTGGGGCCACCGGTCGGCCGTCGGAGCTGCTGCAGTCGAGTTCGGGGCAGTGGGAGTTCCTCGGCGTCAAGCTCACCCGGGAGCGCCTGTACGCCGCGGTGACCGACCTGGGCGGACGCGTCCTGGCCCTGCACGAGGAGACGGTGCCGTCGACCCTGCCGGAGGACCTGGCCGACCAGATCAGCACCGTGCACGAGCGCCTCCGTGCCGTGCACCCTGCGATCTGCGCCGTCGGGGTCTCCCTGCCCGGTGACGTCCTCGCCCGGGGCGGAGAGGCCGTTGTCGCGTCGTCGCCGTTCCTCGGGTGGACCGACGTCGCGTTCGCCCGGATGGTCCGGGAGCGAACGGGGCTCGCAGCGTTCACGGCGAACGACGTCCACGCCCTGACCGTCAAGGAGCACTGGTTCGGTGCCGGCGCCGGCCGCGGGTCGATGGCCCTGGTCACCGTGGGTGAGGGGCTCGGCCTCGGGCTCATCGTGAACGGGCAGGTCTCCACCGGCGAGCACGGGCGACTCGGTCGGATCGGGCACCTTCCGGTCCTCGGCGGTGGGCCCGACTGCGGCATCGGGCACGCGGGGTGTGCCTCGAGCTACCTGCCGAGTCCGGTGATCGTGCGGAACGCCGGGCGCGAGGGATCGTCGTACGAGCAGGTCGTCGAGCTCGCGCGGAACGGTGACGAACGGGCCGTGGCGGCGTTCGAGGACGCCGGGCGAGCACTCGGTGTCGTCCTGGCCACTGCGGTGCACATCGCCGACCCTGCCGCGATCGTCCTGACCGGCGACGGGCTGCCGGTGTACGACCTGGCGCGGACCACGGTGGACGAGTCGCTCCGTGCTGCCCTGGCGCCGTACCGGCAGCCGGTGACGGTCGAGGTGCAGCCGTTCGAGTTCTCGGAGTGGGCGCGAGCGGGGGCGGTCCTCGCGATCCGGCAGCTGCTGGAGACCTGATGCGGCACCACTGCCAGCGCGTTAGTTACACACGTTGACAAACACCGCCGGAGACGGGAGGCTGGTGCGGTCCACCCATCGAAGGAGATGCCGTGACCGCTGCCCCCACCGTCCCGTGGCCGACCGACGGCCTGTCGTTCGGCGGCGACTACAGCCCTGAACAGTGGCCGCGCGAGGTCTGGCTCGAGGACGTCCGCCTGATGCGCGAGGCCGGGGTGAACCTGGTCACGATCGGGGTCTTCTCGTGGGCGCTGCTCGAGCGGTCGCCGGGGGAGTACACCTTCGACTGGCTCGACGACGTCATCGCCCTGCTGCACGACAACGGCATCGCCGTGGACCTCGCGACCCCGACCGCCGCTCCGCCGAACTGGCTGCTGACCGCCCACCCCGAAGTGCTGCCGGTGGACGCGACGGAGCGTCGTGAGCGCCCGGGTGGACGTCTCGGGTGGTGTGCGGCGTCGACGGTGTTCCGCGAACACGCCCTGCGGATCGTCGGCGCCCTGGCCGAACGGTACGGTCACCACCCCGCGGTGCGGCTGTGGCACGTGAGCAACGAGCTCGGTGGCGGGAACGGCCGCTGCTACTGCGAGGAGTCGGCCGCGGACTTCCGGCGCTGGCTCGCCGACCGGTACGGGGACGTCGACACCGCGAACGCCGCGTGGGGAACGGCCTTCTGGGGGCACACCTACACGTCCTTCGACGAGGTCTCACCCCCGCGTGGAGTCGGCGGCGCACCGAACCCCGGCCTCTTCCTGGACTTCGAGCGGTACTCGTCCGACGCCTTGCTCCGGCACTTCGACGCCGAGAAGGCCGTCATCGAGCAGCACTCGGACGTCCCCGTCACGACGAACTTCATGGTCGGTGCGGGATCGCAGGTCGTCGACTACGCCGAATGGGCGAAGCACGTCGCGATCCCGGCGAACGACCACTACACGCTCGTCGACGACCCGCACCGCGAGCAGGACCTCGCCCTCGCCGCTGACCGGATGCGCGGCATCACCGCCGGCCGCACCCCGTGGTTGCTCATGGAGCACTCGACGGGCGGCCCGAGCTGGCAGCAGCGCAACCGGGCGAAGGAACCGGGCGAGATCCTGCGCAACTCGCTCGTGCACGTCGCCCGCGGGTCCGACGGCGCACTGTTCTTCCAGTGGCGGGCCTCCACCGCAGGGGCCGAGCAGTTCCACTCCGCGATGGTCCCGCACGCCGGTACCCGCACCCGGATCTGGCGCGAGGTCGTCGCGCTCGGCCGCGCACTCCGCGACCTCGCCCCCGTGCAGGGCAGCCGCGTCGAGCCCGCCCGGGTCGCGATCGTCGTCGACGAGCCGTCCGGCTGGGCGCTGCAGTCCGGGCTGACGCCGCACCGGGGACTGCGGTACTCGCGGGAGCTCCGTGCCTGGTACGCCGCGTTCCACGACCGGCAGGTGCTCACCGACGTCGTGCCCTCGGACGCCGACCTCGACGGCTACGACGTGGTGGTCGTCCCCACGATGCTCATCGTCGACGACGCCACCGCCGCACGGATCGCCGCGGTGGTCGACCGCGGTGCGACCCTGATCGTCACCTACCTGTCCGGCGTCGCCGACGAGACCGCCCGCATCCGCTCCGGCGGTTACCCGGGCGCGTTCCGGCAGGTGCTCGGCGCTTGGAGCGAGGAGTTCACCCCGCTGCAGCGCGACGAGACCCGCACGCTCGACGACGGCGGCACCGTCACCGACTGGGCCGAGGCCGTCGTGGTCGACGACGCCGACGTCGTGCTCCGGTACACGGACGGACCGCTCGCGGACCGCGCAGCGGTCACCCGCCGCGCCGTCGGCGGCGGCGCCTGGTACGTGTCCGCGATGCTGCCTGCCCAGAGCACCCAGCGGCTCGTGGACCGGGTCATCGAGGAGCGCACGCTCCCGCGGACGGTCACCGCGCCTCCCGGCCTGGAGGCGGTGCGCCGCGTCCACGACGACGGTTCCGTGTTCCTGTTCCTCGTCAACCACCGCGCGGACGACGTGACGGTCGTCGCGTCCGGTACGGACCTGCTCGACGGCTCCGGCCACGGGCCGGAGACCGTCGTGCCCGCCGGTCGCATCCGCGTCCTGCGCGAGGAGCGTGCGTCGTGACCGTCGTGGACCGCGATCCGGCGCCGGCGCGCGCACTCGACGGACGGCAGGTGCAGGTCCTGCGCAGCGGCGGGGTGTCGCTCGTGCTGGCGACCGCCGACGACGGGCTGCCCGAGGTGCTGCACTGGGGCCGCGACGTCGGACCCGTGACGGACGGCGACGGCGCCGAACTGCTGCTCGCGCTCGGACGGCCGCTCGGACCGAGCGCCCTCGATGCAGCCTGGCCACTGACCGTGCTGCCGACCGAACGCGACGGGTGGGAGGGACGACCCGCGATCGCCGGGCACGTCGACGGGCTGCCGCTCGTGCCGCGGTGGCGCGACGTCGAGGTGACCGCGGAGCCGGGCGTGCTGGTCGTGACCGCGGTGTCCGACGAACTGCTGCTGCGGAGTGCCTTCCGGCTCGACGCCGCGGGGGTGCTGCGCGTCGGGCACACCGTGACGAACGGGGCCGCCGTGCCCGTGCACCTGCAGGCACTCGAGGCGACGCTGCCCGTGGGCGAACGGGTCGGCGAGGTGCTCGACCTGGCCGGACGCTGGACCCGGGAGCGCACCCCGCAGCGCCGGACCCTGACCGCCGGCAGCCACGCGCGGGAGAGCCGCCGTGGTCGCACCGGCCACGACGCCCCGACGCTGCTCGTGCTCGGGACGCCGGGGTTCTCGGACGCCCAGGGTGAGCTCTGGGCCGTGCACCTGGCCTGGAGCGCCGACTCGGTGCACCGCCACGACCTGCTCGCCGAGGCGCGACCGCTGCTCGGCGCCGGGGAGCTCCTGCGCGCCGCCGAGGTGGTCCTCGGGCAGGGGGAGTCCTTCGCCGCGCCCGACGCCGTCTTCGTCTGGAGCGACGCCGGGCTCGACGGCCTGTCCGACCGGCTGCACGACTCGCTGCGCAGCCGCCCCGGTCACCCGAAGCGCCCCCGTCCGGTGGTGCTCAACACGTGGGAGGCCGTCTACTACCGGCAGGGCCTCGCGCCCCTGGTCGCACTGGCCGAGACCGCCGCGGACATCGGCGTCGAGCGGTTCGTGCTCGACGACGGCTGGTTCCTCGGGCGGCGCTCGGACTCGACGTCGCTGGGGGACTGGCGCGTCGACCCGACGGTGTGGCCGGACGGCCTCGGGCCGCTCGTCGACCGGGTCCGCGGACTCGGCATGGACTTCGGGTTGTGGTTCGAACCCGAGATGGTGAGCCCGGTGTCCGAGCTCGCGGCGGCGCACCCCGAGTGGCTGCTGCAGCGCCCCGAGGACGACGTCCGCACCTGGCGGAACCAGTACGTGCTCGACATGGCGAACCCGCTCGCGCGGGCGTACGTGCTCGAGGCGATGTCCGCCGTCATCGGGGCGCACCACGTCGACTTCGTGAAGTGGGACCAGAACCGCGACATCGTGCACGCGGTCCACGCCGGACGCGCCGGCATCGACGCACACACTCGCGGGGTCTGGACGCTGATGGACGCCCTGCGCGCCCGTCACCCGTGGCTCGAGATCGAGGCGTGCGCGAGCGGCGGCGCCCGCGTGGACCTCGGCGTGCTGGAGCGCACCGACCGGGTGTGGCCGTCGGACTCGAACGACGCGTTCGAACGCCTGCCGATCCAACGCTGGACCGAGGCACTGCTGCCGCTCGAGCTGATCGGCTCGCACGTCGGCCCCGAGGTCTCGCACACCACCGGCCGGCACCTCGACCTGGACTTCCGGATGGCGGTGTCGCTGTTCGGTTCCGCCGGCATCGAGACCGACGTCACCCGGCTGGCGCCTGCGGAGCTCGACCGGCTGCGGGCGTGGACGGCCTTGTACAAGCGGGAGCGCGGACTGCTGCACACCGGGCGACTCCGGCACCTGGACCTCGGCGACCCCGGGCTCGTGGCGACCTCGGTCGTGGCCGTCGACCGGTCGCGGGCGCTGGTGCGGGTCGCACGGACCGAGACCGGGCCGCAGTCGCTGCCGGTGCCGTTGCGGATGCGGGGGCTCGACCGGGCGCGGCGCTACCGGCTCGCCCCCGTCACGGGGCTGCGGGTGCCGCACGGACTCGACATGGTGCCGCCGGCGTGGCTCGTGCGCGGGTACCTGGAGCTGTCGGGTGCGGTGCTCGAGGACGTCGGGGCGCGGCTGCCGTTGCTGGCCCCCGCGACCGCGATCGTGTTCGAGCTGCACGCCCTCGACTGACGCGACCCTGCCTGCCGCCGTCGGCCTGCCTGCCGCCGTCGGCTGGCTGGCGTCGGCCGTCGGCCGTGGTCGGGCAGGCGCGGCCGGCGAGCGGGCGGAACATCCCGGTTCGTGGCGTGCGCACGCGGGTGTTTCGCCCGCTCGGCGGGACGGCGCGGCCGTACTGGTGTGCTGACGGTTCTGGTTCGCGATCTCGCAGGATCGTGAACCAGAACCGTCACGCCGTTGGCAGAACCCGTCCCCGCCCGGGCGCGGGGCTCGTCAGGGGAGGAGCGAGCCCGCGTGACGGAGGACGAGCGGGCCGACGAGTGCCTCGGGGTCGATGCCCGGCGCACCCGTCACCGTGAAGGTCGCCGACTCGCCGGCGAGCAGGGACACCAACCCGTCGTCGACCCGAGCGGCCGGGTCCACGCGGTCCGGGAACAGCGAGACGTCCCGCGCGTAGGACGTCGCCGTCACCGTGACGACCGCCCCGTCGTCCGTCCCCGTGACCGACGTGGACAGCGGTGCGCGGGCGAGCACCTGGTCGACGACCTCGGCGAAGTCGAACACCGTGCGGGTTCCGGCTCCGGTGACGACGAGCACCTCGGACCCGGCGTCCCCGGGCACGGCGAGCGAGGCCGGCAGCGTGACCCGGTCGGCATCGGCGGGTGCGGCGGCGAGCGAGAACGACGACGAGTCGAGCACCGTGCCGTCGAACGCGACGCGGGCGACCGTGACCTCGTCGGTGACCGGCGCCCCGGACGCGTTCACGAGCACGACGTCGAGCCCGCCAGCAGCGCCCGCGGCGCCCGCACCCCCGGCCGCAGACGGCTGCACCGTGAGCAACACCGGCTGGTAGGCCTGCCGCACCGCGTACCAGACGGGCTTCCGGATGCCCGCGTGGTCGACGAGCGCCCAGGACACCACGGGCCAGTCGTCGTTGAGCTGCCAGACGATCATCCCGGTGTTGTCGGGCGTGCGGGACCGGAACCACTCCATGCCGAAGCGGATCGCGTGCGCCTGGTTGAGCTGTGACGCCCAGTGCCAGTCCTCGATGCTCGTCGGCGACGGCAGGTGCCCGCGCATGCCGTCGGCGAGCTTCCGGTTGCCCTGGTCGGCCTTCTGGTGCACGAGCATCTCGTGGCCGTCGGGGTCGAGCGGCTCGTCGTGCACCACCGCGGTGAGGGTCGACCAGGCGGGCGGCCCCTGGAACCCGAACTCCGCCACGAACCGCGGGTTCCAGTCGGCGTAGGCCCGGTAGTCGAGCCGGTTCCAGACATCCCAGATGTGCACGCTGCCGTTGCGATCGTCGTTCGGCGTCAGGTACTCGTCGAACGAGAACGGGCTGCCCGGCGTGTACGGACGGGTCGGGTCGAGCTCGGCGACGATGGAGGGCAGCAGCGAGCGGTAGTAGCCGTTGCCCCAGGTCCGGCCGACGAGCGACGGCCGCCAGCCCCACTCGGCGTACGCGACGAGGTTCTCGTTGTTGCCGTTCCACACCACGAGCGACGGGTGCGGGCTGAGCCGGGTGACGGCTTCGCGGACCTCGGGCTCGACCTCGTCGGCGAGCCAGGGCTCCTCGGCGTAGGCGGCGCAGGCGAACAGGAAGTCCTGCCAGACGAGCACGCCGAGCTCGTCGCAGCGGTCGTACAGGTCGTCGGACTCGTAGATCCCGCCGCCCCAGATGCGGAGCAGGTTGACGTTCGCCTCGATCGCGTCGTCGATCCGGTCGGCGTAGCGCTCGGGCGTCATCTCGGTCAGGTACGCGTGGTCGGGGATCCAGTTCGCGCCCCGCACGATCACGGGCCGGTCGTTCACCCGGAGCAGGAACGGGGCTCCGCCGGCGTCGGCGGCGGTGTCGAGCGTCACGGTGCGGAACCCGACGCGGCCGGTCCAGACGTCGTCGCCGACCTCGACCCGGACGTCGTACAGCGGCTGGTCGCCCTCGCCGCGCGGCCACCAGACGGCGACGTCGGGGACCTCGAGCCGCACGACGGCGGTGCCGTCGACGACGGCGCGCACGCTGGTGACGGACGTCACGCCCGGCGCGGACGGGCGGCCGGGAGGCACGGTGCCGGACCCGACGGGCGTCGCCGCCGCCTCGGTGCCGCTCGCGCCGGGGGCGGACGTGCTCTGCTCGGCCAGGGCGGCGCCGTGGCCGTCGGCCCCGCCGAGGGTGACGTGCGGGGTCAGGGTGACCCGCGCCTCCAGGCCGGGCCGACCGGACACCCCTGCGACCGGAGCCGACCCGATGTGCTGGGAGAAGGCCCCGGTGGAACCTGCGGACTCGACGTCGACGTGCGCGGTGAGCACGCCGGTGGTGACGTCGACGTCGACCAGGGGGCGGACGGCCGCGATGCGGGCGCCGCTCCACGACTCGATGCCGATCGACTTCCAGATGCCGCTCGTGGCGACGTCGATGCCCCAGTCCCAGCCGAAGTTCGACGCGTTCTTGCGGAGTGCGTTGTACGGGTGGTGGTTGACGTGGGGGAGTTCGCCGCCGTGCAGGGCGGACAGTCGCTCGGCCGCGGGGACCGGGGCGTCGAAGGTGATCACGAGCTCGTTCGTGCCGGGGCGCAGCAGGTGCCCGACGGGGAACCGGTACGCGCGGTGCTGGTTCGCGGTGGTGGCGACGACGATGCCGTTCAGCTCGATCGTCGCGAGGGTGTCGAGGCCGTCGGCGACGAGGTCGTGGCGGGCGTGCGTGTTCGGGCCCGTGCCGGTCTCGCCCGACCACGTGAAGGTGCGGCGGTACCGCCACACCGTGTCGCCGATCCACTGGGTCGTGGCCTCGTTGTCGCCGTCGAACGGGTCGGGGATCCGGCCCGCCCGCAGCAGGTCGGTGTGCACGCCGCCGGGGACGATCGCGGCGACCGGCTCCCGGTGCGCATCGGCCTGCGCCGGGCCGTGCACCGCCTCGACCGTCCACGTGCCGTCCAGGGTGGTCCGCTCCATTGCGTCTCCTCAATCGTGACGGGGCCGTGACCCGACCCCTTGACCGCCTTAGTTTACGCGTGTAACAATCACGCTCACAACGTGGATCCTGCGACGACGCAGACCGAGAGGACAACGATGTTCAACCCAACCCGTTCACGGCTCGCCATCGGCGCCGCCGTCCTCCTCGCCGCCGGCCTCGCGCTGAGCGGCTGCAGCGCGAGCGGCAACGCCAGCACGAAGGACGACGCCGCCTCGACCCTGGTCGCCTACACCGGACAGTCCGGCGACTACCAGATCAACTTCAACCCGTGGTCGCCGTCCAACATCGGCGGCGTCGGCACGATCTACGAGTCGCTGTTCTTCATCACCAACGTCAACACGAACGACCCGAAGCCGCTGCTCGGCAAGTCGTACGAGTGGAACACCGACGGCACGCAGCTCACCATCACGCTGCGCGACGGGGCGACCTGGAGCGACGGTGAGCCCTTCACCTCGAAGGACGTCGTGTTCACGCTCGACATGCTCAAGAAGCAGAAGGCCCTCAACTCGATCGGCTACGACGGCAACGCGAAGGCCGACGGCGATGACAAGGTCGTCGTGACGTTCGACAAGCCGTCGTTCGTGCTCGGCCCGAACCTGCTCGGCAAGACCTGGATCGTGCCCGAGCACCTGTGGAAGGACATCGACCCGACCACCGACGTCGTACGCGAGCCCGTCGGCACCGGTCCGTACACGCTCGGCACCTTCAAGGCGCAGGCCTTCACCCTCGAGGCGAACAAGAAGTACTGGGACGGCGCCCCGGCCGTGAAGACCATCCGCTACCTGTCGCTCTCCGGCAACACCGCCGGTGCCGACGCGCTCAAGCAGGGCTCGATCGACTGGCAGACCGGCCCGGTGCCGAACATGGACGACATCGCCGGCAACTACAACGGCTACGACGGCATCACCGTCGGCCAGAACCAGATGGCGCTGCTCACCTGCGCGAACACCGACCTCGGCTGCACCGGCCCGCAGACCGACCCGGCCGTCCGGCACGCCATCGCCGACGCGATCAACCGCAAGCAGCTCAACTCGCTGGCGTTCGAGAACACCGCGAGCGAGATCTCGCCGACCTTCGCGCTCACCACGACGCAGAAGGACACCATCTCGAAGGACATCGAGCCGGCCGTGATGCCGGAGACCGCCGACAAGGCCGCCGCCGCGTCGTCGCTCGAGGGCGCCGGGTGGAAGAAGGGCGCCGACGGCATCTACGCCAAGGACGGCAAGAAGCTGTCCCTGACCGTCGAGGTCGTCACCGGCTGGACCGACTACATCACCGCGATCGACACGATGACGCAGCAGCTCAAGGCCGCGGGCATCGAGCTCAAGGCGCAGCAGTCGTCGTGGAACGAGTGGACCGACAAGAAGACCAAGGGCAACTTCGAGCTCGCCATCGACTCGCTCGGCCAGGGCCCGACGGCGAACCCGTACTACCTGTACAACAACTACTTCACGACGGCGAACACCGCGAAGGTCGGTGCTGCAGCCCCGATGAACATCTCGCGCTACAGCAACCCCGACGTGGACAAGGCCATCGCGAAGCTGGCCACGATCAACCCCGAGGACACCGCCGCGACGCAGCCGGAGCTCGACACGATCCAGCAGCACATCGTCGAGGACCTGCCGTACATCCCGGTGATGACCGGCGGCACGACGAGTGAGTTCCACGCGGCGAAGTTCACCGGCTGGCCGACGAAGGACGACCTCTACGCCTTCCCGGCCGTCTGGGCGAGCCCGGACAACGCCGAGATCTTCAAGGCACTGAAGCCGGCGAAGGGCTGACCACGATGGGATCGCGACCGAGGAGCACTCGACGATGACCTACTTCCTGCGCAAGATCGGCTTCTACATCGTCGCGCTGTGGGCGGCACTGACGCTGAACTTCATCATCCCGCGGCTGCTGCCCGGGAACCCGGTGGACATCCTGCTCGCCAAGCTCCAGCAGCGCGGCGGGCAGGTGACCCCGGCGACACGGCAGGCGTACGAGCTGCTCCTCGGTGGCGATTCCTCGGAGCCGCTGATCTCCCAGTACGGCCACTACCTGGTCAACGTGTTCCGCGGTGACCTCGGGGTGTCCGTCAGCTACTTCCCGGCCCCCGTCACCGAGGTCATCGCGAGCTCGCTGCCGTGGACCATCGCCCTGGTCGGCATCGCCACCATCCTGGCCGCCATCATCGGCGTCGGCCTCGGCGCCTTCGTCGGCTGGCGTCCGGGCACCTGGCTCGACTCGTTCGTGCCGGCCACCACCCTGCTCGCCGCGGTGCCGTACTTCTGGCTCGCGCTGATCCTGGTGTACTTCTTCGCCACCGGCATCCACCTGTTCCCGGCCCAGGGCGGCTACGACGTCATCCTGACCCCCGGGTTCAACTGGGACTTCATCGCCTCGGCGATCCAGTACGGGGTGCTGCCGGCCGTGACGATCGTGCTCGCATCGCTGGGCGGCTGGCTGCTCGGCATGCGCAACATGATGGTGTCGACGCTGTCCGAGGACTACATCACCACCGCCCAGGCCAAGGGGCTGTCCGACGGCAAGATCCTGCGGAACTACGCCGCCCGGAACGCCGTCCTGCCCTCGGTCGCCGGGTTCGCGATCTCCCTCGGGTTCATCGTGTCCGGCTCCGTCGTCACCGAGCAGGTGTTCTCGTACCCGGGCATCGGGTCGAAGCTGCTGTCCGCCGTGACGAACAACGACTACGCGCTCATGCAGGGGATCTTCCTGTTCATCACCCTGGCGGTCCTCGGCGCGAACCTCGTCGTCGACCTGCTGTACGGGCTCATCGACCCGCGGACGCGGGCGCGGAGCTAGGGAGGACACGCCATGACCAACATCCAGCAGGACACCGAACCCACCATCGGCGCACTCGCCGAGGAAGCCGACGCCGGGTCGACGCGGAGCATCGCCACGGCCCGCGCGTCACGACCGAAGGGCGGCATCCGCCGTTTCCTGCCGACCCTGACCCCGTGGCTCATCACGGGGATCGCCCTCGTCGCCGGCGTCACGCTGTTCGGCGTCGTCGGGCCGCTGCTCGTCGGCGACCCGACCACCATCCGCGACTCCGGACTGCAGGGACCGAGCGGCGAGAACCTGCTCGGGACCACCCAGACCGGGCAGGACGTGCTCGCTCAGCTCGCCTACGCCACCCGCGGCAGCCTGCAGATCGGCCTGATCGTCGGCGTCCTCGCCACGGTGCTGTCCGCGTTCTTCGGGATCCTCGGCGCCTACCTGGGCGGGATCATGGACGAGGCGTTCTCGCTGTTCTCGAACGTGTTCCTCGTGATCCCCGGCCTGCCGCTCGTGATCGTCATCTCCGGCCTGGTCCCGCGCGAGGCCCGCGGGCTCTGGACCATCGCCGTCGTCCTCGCGATCACCTCGTGGGCGGGCTCCGCGCGGGTGCTCCGTGCGCAGACGATGTCGATCCGGAACCGCGACTACGTCTCCGCCGCCCGTGTCGCCGGCGAACGACCCTGGCGGGTCATCGCCGTCGAGATCCTGCCGAACCTGCTGCCCGTCTTGGCGTCGCAGTTCGTGTTCGCGGTGATCGCCGCGATTCTCGGGGAAGCGGGGCTGTCGTTCCTCGGCCTCGGGGCGTCGAACTCGTCGACGCTCGGCACCATGCTCTTCTACGCCCAGAACGGCTTCGCGCTGGCGAACGGCGCCTGGTGGTGGTTCGTGCCGCCCGGCCTGCTCATCGCCCTGCTCGGCATGGGCCTGTCCCTGGTGAACTTCTCGATCGACGAGGTCATCAACCCGCGACTGGCGAACGTGCGTGCCCAGCGGCGGCGCGAACGTCGCGCCAAGCGGGCCGCCCGCGCCTCGCGTTCCGCACGCACCACGAAGGAGTTCGTCCGATGAGTGCCGAAGCCGTGCTGACGATCGACCACCTCGACGTCGTCTACGAGACCGAACACCCCGTGCACGCCGTCAAGGACGTGTCGCTCACCCTGGCGCCCGGCGAGATCCTCGGGCTCGCGGGGGAGTCCGGCTGCGGCAAGACGACCCTGGCCTACGCCATCACCCGGCTGCACCGACCGCCGGCGAAGGTCGCCTCGGGCAGCATCACGTTCCACGACCGCGACGGCACCGACATCGACCTGCTCGGGCTGCCGCACGAGCAGCTGCGGGCCGTGCGCTGGTCGAAGCTGTCGATGGTGTTCCAGGGCGCGATGAACGCCCTCAACCCCGTCACCACCATCCGGGCGCAGCTCGACGACGCCCTGAGGGAACACCGGCGCGACCTGTCCCGCAAGGAACGGCGCGCGATCGCCGAGGACGCCCTGAGCCGCGTCGGCGTCGACCCGTCCCGCATCACCGCGTACCCGCACGAACTGTCCGGCGGCATGCGGCAGCGCGTCATGATCGCGATGGCCATGCTGCTCGAACCGCAGATCATGATCATGGACGAGCCCACCACCGCCCTCGACGTCGTGGTGCAGCGCGAGATCCTCCGTGAGATCGTCCGACTGCGCGACGAGCTCGGGTTCGCTGTCGTGTTCATCACCCACGACCTGCCGCTGCTGCTCGAGATCAGCGACCGCATCGCGATCATGCTGCGCGGCGAGGTCGTCGAGTGCGACCGGGCCTCGGTCATCCAGCACGACCCGAAGCACCCGTACACGCAGAAGCTGCTGCAGTCGTTCCCGAGCCTGTCGGGGGAGCGCGGCGCGTTCATCCGCTCCGGCGTCGACGACCACGCTGCCGCCGTCCACGAGGAGATCCGATGACCAGCGTGACCGTCAGCCACCTCGGCAAGGACTTCCACACCCGCAAGGGCCTGAAGCGCACGACCCTTCATGCCGTCGACGACGTGTCGTTCGAGCTGCTGCCCGGGAAGACCGTGGCGTTGGTGGGGGAGTCCGGCTCGGGCAAGTCCACCATCGCCCGGATGCTCGCCAAGCTCGAGAACACCACCCGCGGCTCGATCGACGTGCGGCTCGAGGACGGCACACCCGTCGTCGGCAGCATGTACCGCCGGCACGTGCAGATGGTGTTCCAGGACCCCTTCGCGTCGCTCAACCCGTTCCACTCGATCGAGCACCACATCGCCCGGCCGCTCCAGCTGCACCACCGAGCCCGGGGTGCCGACGAGACCGCCGAGAAGGTGCGGGAACTGCTCGGCCGCGTCAACCTCGACGAGGACTTCGCGAGCCGCCGCCCGCACGAGCTCTCCGGTGGACAGCGGCAGCGCGTCGCCATCGCCCGTGCACTCGCCCCCGGAGCCCAGGTGCTCATCGCCGACGAACCGGTGTCGATGCTCGACGTGTCGATCCGGCTCAGCGTGCTCAACCTGATGGGCCGCCTGCAGCGCGAGGACCACCTCGCCGTGCTCTACATCACGCACGACCTGGCGACCGCACGGCACTTCTCCGACGAGATCCTGGTGCTCTACCGCGGCCGGGTCGTCGAGCGCGGGCCCTCCGACGCCGTCATCCTCGACCCGCAGCACGACTACACCCGACTGCTCGCCGAGGCCGCCCCCGACCCGGAGCGCACTGACCGCAAGGTGACCTCGGGCAGCGCTCTCGACCGCTCGAAGATCGACAACACCACCTGCTACGACCACGGCGTCGGCGCGTGGGTGTCGAGTGAGCCGGCACCGGTCGGCGCACGGTGAGCGGCGTCTTCGCCGACTGGGTCACCCCGGGGTTCTCGGCACGGTTCCGGATCGGCGACGACCAGCCCGCGGCACTCGTGTCGTTCGTGGCGAGCGGCGGAGCGCGTGCCGACGGAGCGCTCGCCGACGGCCCCGACGATCCGCAGCCCCTGGTGGAGCTGACGACGATCGGACACGGGCGGTTCCCGGGCGGGTACCGGCACGTGGACTCCACGATCGGGGCGCGACTGCGCCCCGTGTCGTGGCGTGCGTCCGACGACGCGACCGATCCATGGTTCCGGATCGTGCAGGCGGACGCGGCCACGGGCCTCCAGGTCGAGTCGGTGTTCCGGGCGCGCGCCGGCGTCGCGGGCTTCCAGACGTGGACTGAGGTGTCCGCCGACGACGGTGAGCACGTCGTGGACTTCGTGTCGTCGTTCGCGACCGGGGCGTTCCTGACCGACTCCGGGGTCGGCGTCGACGACCTGGCCCTCGTGCACGCGGACAACGACTGGGCGGCCGAGAGCCGGTGGCGGACCGATCCGCTGCGGTCGATCGGACTCGCGGCGATCGACCGCGAGGCGCAGCACCACCCGCCCCGCAGCCGCGCCGTCGTGCAGAACCGCGGGTCGTGGTCGACCGGTGAGGCACTGCCGATCGGGGTGCTGACGCCTGCTCCGACCGCTGGCGCTGCGCCCTACGCGCTCGTCTGGCAGATCGAGCACAACGGGCCGTGGGTGTACGAGCTCGGCGAGACCCGACGGCACGCGTACGTGCTGCTGAGCGGACCGACCGACCAGGAGCACCAGTGGACGGCCGTCGTCGCTCCGGGGCAGCCGTTCGTGTCCGTGCCGGTGTCGGTGGGGATCGCCGGCTCGGTCGGTGGGGCGTTCGAGGTGCTCACGGCGCAGCGTCGGGCGTTCCGGCACGTGCGCGAGGCCGATCGAGCCCTGCCGCTCGTGTTCAACGACTACATGAACACGCTCATGGGGGACCCGACCACCGAGAAGCTGCTGCCGTTGATCGACGCCGCTGCCGACGCCGGAGCGGACCTGTTCTGCATCGACGCGGGCTGGTACGCCGAGGGGCACTGGTGGGACACCGTCGGAGCCTGGGAGGAAGCTGCTTCGCGGTTCCCGACCGGGCTCGGGTTCGTCATCGACCACATCCGGTCGCGGGGGATGCAGGCCGGGCTGTGGCTCGAGCCGGAGGTCATCGGCATCCACTCGCCGCTGGCCGCGACCCTGCCGGACGACGCCTTCGTCCACCACCACGGGGTACGGGTCGCCGAGCACGGACGGCACCTGCTCGACCTCCGGTCGCCGGCCGCGCGGGCGCACGTGGACTCGGTTGTCGATCGACTGGTCGGGTCGCTCGGGGTCAGCTTCTTCAAGATGGACTACAACACGATGACGGGGCCGTGGGACGGCTCGGTCTCGGCTGGCAGAGCGCTGCTCGACTGGCTCGACGCCGTGCAGGAGCGGTACCCGTCGCTGCTCATCGAGAACTGCGCCTCGGGAGCGATGCGCGCCGACTCCGCGATGCTGTCCCGGTTGCACATGCAGTCGACCTCGGACCAGCAGGACCCGGTGCTGTCCGCGTCGATCGCCGCCGCTGCCCCCGCCGCGATGCTGCCCGAGCAGGCGGGGAACTGGGCGTACCCGGCGCCGTCGATGTCGCCCGACCTGTTCGAGCTGTCGCTCGTGAACGGGGTGCTCGGGCGGATGTACCTGTCGGGCTACCTGAACGAGATGTCGTCGGCGCAGCGTGCGGTGGTCGGGGACGCCATCGCCGCCCACCGGGCAGTGCTCGAGGTCATCGAGTCGTCCGTGCCGGAGTGGCCGCTCGGGCTGCCGGCGTGGGAGGACCCCTGGCTCGCGCTCGGCTTGCGCGCTGTGTCGGGCGATCTGTACTTGTCGGTGTGGTCGCTGCCCGGTGCGTCGGGATCGGTGTCGTTGCCGCTGCCGGACTTCGCCGGGCAGGCGGTCGGCGTCGAGCCGCTGTTCCCGACGGCGCTCGGGTCGTGGTCCGTGGCGTGGGACGCTGCCTCGGGCTCGCTCGAGGTCGCCAACGGCGGGGCGACCCCCACAGCGCGGGTGCTCCGCGTCCGACCGGAGGGGGCGGACGCGGAGCACTGAGCGGGGCGCGCGTCGCGATGGCAGGGCGCGCGTCGGAGCGGACGGGAGGCGCGGTGCAGGCAGGCGCCGTGCCTCCCGTCCCGTCGGTGGTCGCGTCCACGGCACGGGGGACGCGGGTTCGCGTCCGGCCGGTGACGTTTCTGGTTCAGGATCCTCGGGGATCGTGAACCAGAACCGTCAGCAGCGGTGCAGGGAGGCCCCCGGTCAGGCGCGGGTCTCGTGGTCGGCGTCGGCGTCGGCGTCGGTTTCGGCGTCGGCGTCGGCTTCTGAGTCGTCGTCGGGGCGGCGCGGGGCGCGGAGCCGCAGGGTCGCACCGAGGCCGATGACCAGGAAGCCGGCGGCCGAGAACGCGGCGGCGCGGGTGCCGTCGGAGAACGCCTCGGCGGCGTCGGCGCGGGTCTGCCCCTCGAGGCCGGCGATCGCTCCGCCCGAAGACTGCACCACGGTGTCGGCGATCTGCTCGGACTGGGCGGTCGAGACGCCGGCGTCCTGCAGGCGGTGCTCCAGGATGCTGCCCGTCGAGGTGAACAGCACCGTCCCGAGGACCGCGATGCCGAGCGCCGAACCGATCTGGCGCGCGGTGCTCTGGGCACCCGAGGCCTCGCCGCTGCGCTCCACGGGGACGTCCTGCAGCACGACGCCGGTGAGCTGGGCCGTCGCGAGTCCGACGCCGAAGCCGTAGACGAACAGGCACGGGACGATCGCCCACCACGGGGTCGACGAGGTCACGACGAACCCGATCGCGGCGACCCCGACGATCTCGGCGCCGATGCCCATCCGCACGATCGGCAGCGCCCCGATCCGCTGTCCGACCGTGGCCGCGAACCCGCTCGCGACGAACGACCCGATCGCCAGGGCCAGCAGCACGAAGCCGGTCTGCAGCGCCGAGTAGCCGAGGACGTTCTGCAGCCAGAGGGGCAGCGACAGGATGATGCCGAACTCGCCGAGCGACACGATGAGCGCCGCGATCGAGCCGTTCCGGAACGAGCCGATGCCGAACAGATCGAGGGCGATGAGCGTCGACCGGCCCGCACGCTGCCGGCGTCGGGAGCGGACGACGAAGGCCACCCCGGCAGCGATCGCGATCACGAACGCGACGGGGATCGGCGAGACCGGGCCGTCCCACGACCACGAACCGATCGTGAACGGTGTCGACGACGGAGTCCACCAGCCGTAGGTGCGACCCTCGATCAGCCCGAAGACCAGCGCAGCGCTCGCGATCACGGACAGCAGGGCGCCGACGAGGTCGATGCGGCCGGTGTGCTCGGCGTCGCGCGACTCCCGCACGGCGACCGCGAGGCCGACCAGGATGACCGCCACGATCGGGACGTTGATGCCGAAGGCCCACCGCCACGAGAAGTCCGTCGTCAGCCAGCCGCCGAGCAGCGGACCGACCGCCACCATCCCGCCGATCGTGGAGCCCCACACCGCGAAGGCGATGCCGCGCTCCCGGCCGGTGAACGTCGCGTTGAGGATCGACAGCGTGGTGGGCAGGACCATCGCGCCACCGACACCCTGCAGCACGCGGGACGCCACGAGCAGTTCGCCCGTCGGGGACAGCGCCGCCAGGACCGACGCCACCGCGAACAGGATCACGCCGATGGTCAGCAGTCGTCGGCGACCGAAGCGGTCGGCGACGGCACCGAAGACGAGCAGCAGCGCGGCGAAGACCAGCGTGTAGCTCTCCTGCACCCACTGCACGAGCGTCGAGCCGATGTCGAGGTCAGCGACGATGCTCGGGATCGCCACGTTCACGATCGTGGAGTCGACGATGATGAGCGCGACCGCCAGGCTGATCACGACCAGACCGATCCACCGGCGGCGATCCGGGGTGGTGGTGGGAGCTGCGGCTGCGGCGCTCATGTGCGTGTCCTCTCAGATGATCAGCATGCTGACTACCTGACGGTACACCCGCTCCCGATGACCGGCGCACCGGGGTTCAGGGGAGCAGGCGGAGCTCCATCGCGCGGGTCACGGCACGGGTGCGGTCGTTGACGCCGAGCTTCTCGAACACGTGCCCGAGGTGCGTCTTCACCGTCGTCTCGCTGAGGAACAGGGCGCGGCCGATCGCCGGGTTCGAGTTGCCCTGGGCGACGAGCTGCAGGACCTCGAGTTCGCGCGGGGTCAGCGACGGGCCAGCAGCCACGGCCGACGAACCCGTTGCTCGTCGGACCAGCGCAGCGGCAGCCGAAGGGGCCAGTGCCGTCTCTCCGCGCGCGGTCGCCCGCACCCCGGCGAGGATCTCGGACTCCGGGGCGGCCTTGAGCAGGTAGCCGGTGGCCCCGGCCTCGATGGCCGCGAGGATCTGGTCGTCGGACTCGTACGTCGTCAGGATCAGGACACGGACGTCCGGCTCGGCCGCGAGGATCTCCGCCGTCGCCGCATCGCCGTCGAGCTCGGGCATCCGGAGGTCCATCAGCACGACGTCGGGGCGCTCGGCCAGCACGACGGACACCGCTGCACGACCGTCGCTGGCCTGGCCCACCACGTCGATGTCGTCGGCGTCCTGCAGCAGCGCGACGATGCCGGAGCGGACGATCGGGTGGTCGTCGGCGACCACGACGCGGATCACCGGCTCACCTCCGCCACGGGGTGGCGAACGGCGGACGGGAGGCCCGGTGCGGCTCCGGTGGGCAGGGTTGCCTCGACGACGGTGCCCCGGCCCGGGGCGCTCGTGATCGTGCAGGTGCCGCCAGCGAGGGCGAGGCGCTCCCGCAGCCCGCGCAGACCGTGCCCGGCGGTGGGCTGCTCGGGATCGAACCCGGTGCCGTCGTCGGTGATCCGCAGCACGGTCAGCCCGTCCTCGGAGACCAGACGGACCTGTGCCGAGCCAGAGCCGGCGTGCGCGCGGACGTTCGAGAGGGCCTCTTGGGCGACCCGCAGCAGGACCACCTGCGCATCGCGGTCCAGCACGCAGTCGGACGCGGCGTCGACCGTGACCAGCGTCCCCGTCTCGCGGGTGTGCCGTTCGGCGAGACGGTGGAGGGCGCCGGCGAGGCTGTCGCGGGTCATGCCGGCGGCTCCGGCTGCGACGAGGGTGCGGGATTCCTCGAGGGCGGCGCGGGCGGACTCCTCGAGGACGGTGAGTCGTTCTTCCAGCGCGTCGGAGCGGTCGTTCGCCAGGTCGCCGCGGGCCCGTTCGGTGAGCATGACGATCCCGGCGAGGTTCTGCGCGACGGTGTCGTGGATCTCTCGGGCCAGACGCTCCCGTTCGCTCGCGACGCCCGCCGTGCGGTTCGCGTCGGCGAGGGACTGCTGGGTGGCGCGGAGCTCCTCGACGAGCTGGCGGCGCTCCTCCGACAGGCCGGCGACGCTCGAGATCCACACGCCCATCGCACAGGCGCCGATCACGCTGATGCCCTCGATGAGCAGGGTGCTGACCAGCGCGTCCGGGCCGCTCGACAGTTGCAGGCCGATGCCGCTCGCGAGCCCGACGGCGATGGACAGCAGGACCGCGGTGCGGACGCGCTCCGTCTGCACCCACACGAGCGGGAACACGATGCACTGCACGAACGCGGTGCTCGGGACGACGGCTGGCAGCACCAGGGCGGCGACGATGACGAGCGGCAGGAACGCGGCGGCGGCTCGGGGGCTGTCGTAGCCGCGGTGCCCGTACGCGATGTACGCCAAGACGAGGCCCACCACCGCCAGGTAGGCCGGCCAGCGGGTCGACCACGGGGACCAGCCCAGCGCGGTGATCACGGCGGTGAGGAGCATCGTGCCCGCGAAGAAGACGTGCAACCACCGGTTGCGTACCCACGTCTCGCCGCTCATCACGACAGCATCCCACCTGCCCGGCGCCATCAGGAGTCCTTGCGGTTCCAGCGGAAGGTGAGGGCGCAGGCCACCGTGCCCCCGACCAGCCACGCGACCAGGACGAGCGTTCCGAGAGCGAGGTGCCACGCGCCTCCCGGCTCGGCGGACGCGAACGCGTCGGGCAGGAATACGGACCGCATGCCGGACGCCATCCAGCGCAGGGGGAAGACCGACGCGACGTTCTGCAGCCAGTCGGGCAGCTGGGTGAAGGGCAGGTAGACGCCCGAGATGAACTGCAGCACCAGGACGATGGGGACGATCGTGGCGGTGGCGCGGCGGCCCTCGCGGGGGAGCGCCGAGATCGCGATGCCGAGGACGCAGCTGGTGGCGATGCCGAGGACCATCACGCCCGCGAAGACGCCCCAGTTGCTCGCGTCGGTCGGCAGGTCGACACCGAACACCAGGCTCGCGATCCCGAGCAGCAGCGCCGTCTGCACGATGGTGGTGACGAGGACCATGCCGATCTTGCCGATGAAGTAGCTCAGCACCGGCAGTGGTGTGCCGCCGAGGCGCTTCAGCGTGCCGTCGCTGCGTTCGGTCGCGATGTCGACACCGAGGGACTGGGTACCGGAGAGCAGGATGCCCGTCGCGACCAGACCGGGCAGGTAGTAGGTGGCGTAGTCGACGCTGATCGGTCGGCCGTTGCTGGCGACGGCACGGATCGGGTCGGCGTCCGCGAACGCCACCGAGAACAGCGCCAGCATGATGATGGGGAAGAGGAACGTGAAGAAGACCGCGTCGGGGGCGCGGAAGTAGGAGCGGATCTCGTACGAGATGCGGCTGGTCGCGGTGTTCACTTCTGACCCACCATTCCGAGGTAGACGTCCTCGAGGGACGGGCGGATGACTTCGAGGTCGTGCATCGCCGTGGTGCTGCTGCGGATGAGCGCGGTCGGGTCGGTCGTGCGCTCGTCGTGCAGGTCGCCGGCGTCGTCGCGCCAGCGGACTCGTGGTGTGCGGGCTTCGGCGCCGCCGATCTCGTCGATCGGGGCGATGTCGAGCAGCTTCCCGTCGGCGATCACCGCTGCCCGGTCGGCGAGCTGTGCGGCCTCGTCGAGGTAGTGCGTCGTGAGCAGGATCGTCGTGCCCTCGGACTGCACCTGGCGCAGGAGGTCCCAGAACTGCCGCCGGGCCTCGGGGTCGAAGCCCGTGGTCGGTTCGTCGAGGAACAGGACCTCGGGGCGGCCGATGATGCCGAGGGCGACGTCGACGCGGCGGCGCTGGCCTCCGGACAGTCGGGCGATGCGGGTGTTGCGCTGGTCGGTCAGCCCTGTTGCTTCCAGCAGTTCGTCGGTACTGCGGTGCTTGGGGTAGAGCGTCGCGAAGTGGTTCAGCTGCTCGGCGACGGTGACGTTCGGGGACTCGGCGCTGGTCTGCAGGACGATGCCGATGCGTGCGTTGTGGCTGCGGCTCGTCCGTGCGGGGTCGTGACCGAGGACGCGGACCTCGCCGGCGGTGCGGGAGCGGTACCCCTCGAGGATCTCGACCGTCGTGGACTTGCCGGCGCCGTTCGGGCCGAGGAGGGCGAAGGTCTCGCCGTGCTGGATGGTGAAGCTGACGTCGTCGACGGCGACCTTGCCGGTGGCGTACTGCTTGCTGAGGTGCTGGACCTCGATGGCGGGGGACTCGGGCATGGGTCCAGCCTGGCCGGTGGGGCGCCGCGGGGGATCGGTGGGGGCGGTGGTGCTGCATCCTCCGATCGGGGGATGGCGTGGTTTCCCTGTCAAGTGCTCGCGTACGGGCAGGGCATGTTTCTGTTTTCGCCCGGATCGCGTATTGCGATATCGCGCTTCCTGCATGGTGCGCTGGGCGGTGGACGTCACCGTCTTCTGTCTGGAGGCCCGTGGCGGGCTGGCGCTGTGCCTCCCGTCCGATGGTGGGTCGCGTCAGGTTGCGTCAAGCAACGTCCGCGTAGACCGGGAGGATGCAGGTCGTCGGAGTCGAACAGTTCGGAGGGCCGGAGGCCCTCGCCGTCCACGAGGTGCCGGAGCCGCACGCCGGTGCGGGGTCCGTGCGGATCCGGGTGCAGGCGTTCGCCGTGAACCCGACCGACACGGGCGTGCGTGCCGGACAGCGGGACAGCTCGCAGGCCTCGCCGCCGTACGTGCCGGGGATGGACGCAGCCGGGGTCATCGACGAGGTCGGGCCCGACGTCACCGGGTGGGAGGTGGGCGACGAGGTCATGGCGATCGCGTTGCCGCTCAGCACGCACGGTGGGGCGTACGTGCAGGAGCTCGTGGCGCCGGTGGGGTCGTTCACGCGGGTTCCTCGGGGGACGTCGGTCGAGGCCGCGTCCACCGTGCCGATGAACGGGTTGACCGCGCTGCAGATCCTGTCGATTGCCGGGCTGTGCCGTGGGGACACGCTCGCCGTGACCGGGGCTGCGGGGTTGCTCGGGAACTACGTGGTGCAGCTCGCCGTCGCCGCTGGGCTGACCGTGATCGCTGACGCTGCTCCGGCGGACGAAGCGCTGGTTCGGTCGCTCGGGCCGGCGCACATCGTGCCGCGTGGTGATGGGTTCGCTGCCGCGGTGCGTGCGCTCGTGCCCGCCGGGGTCGATGCGCTCGCCGATGCTGCGGTGCAGCGTGGGGTCGTCGTCGATGCTGTTCGGGACGGGGGAGTGTTCCTGGACGTGCGGGGATGGTCGGGGGACGGCTCGCGGGGGATCCGGTTCGAGCAGGTCGCGGTGTTCTCGGAGTATCGGTCGTTCGACAAGCTCGAGCAGCTGCGGCACGCGGTCGAAGGGGGAACTGTGGTGCCGCGGGTGGCGGAGGTGTTGCCGGCCTCGCGGGCTGGGGAGGCGCATGAGCGGTTGGAGGCCGGGGGGACGCGGGGGCGGTTTGTGTTGACGTGGTGAGTTGACGACGGTGTGAGGGACGGGAGGCGCGATGCCGGTTGGTGCCGTGCCGCTTGTCGATCACAGCTCGGGTTTGCCCGCCGTCATTCGAAGTCCGCGGCGTCTCCCGCTCCGCATCGCGACTGAACCTCGATCGACACCCGTCGAGGGCTTGCGTACACCGAGATCGACTCGACGGCCTGGCCGGTGGTGACCGCGGACCAGAGCGGCCGACCGTCGTCGATCGTGTCCCGCCGGATGGTCACGTCGTAGTCGACCTGCTTCCACGTCTTGTCGACCTTGCGGATGAGCGACTCTGGGTCGTGAGTGCCGGGACGCTCCTGATCCCATGAGAACGTGACGCCTGCTTTGCTCTCCGCAGTCGAGCACTCTGACGATGCTGGCTTGTCCGAGAGGGGTGTCCATTCGCCACCAGCGGCATGGATGGTCTGTTGGACCAGAGCGACCATGTCGTCTCGTGCATCTGATGCTGATCCTCGACCGCGATCGCTCTGAGTGCACCCGACCAGGGATGCGATCGTGGTCAATGTCGTGATGAGGAGGAGTGTTCGTGCGAGGGCGGGGTCAGGGCGCGTCACCCGTCCAGTCTCTCGATCCCGCCAGGTCCTCCGCCACTCGTCTCTCAACCGACAGCGACGCCCTTGCGCCGGTTGCACGGTCCGCAAAGGACCTGGAGGCTATCCGGCTCGCTGCTTCCACCGCGCGACACCGGGATGACGTGATCGAACTGCAGCTCGGAGTTCGAGCCGCAGGTGCCGCACCGTCCGCCGTCGCGAGCCCAGACGAGTTGCTTCACGTCACTCGGGATTGCGCCGCGGCGGTACTCGACGGGCTGCAAAGGGCTGTTCGCGATCGTGTGCGCACGTGCGATCGTGGCGGCTTGTCGGCGGTCTCGTGTCTCGAGGAGCGCGAAGACCTGCTCAGGCAGCAAACTGTCGTTGTCCCAGAACCAACGGCCCCGGAACCACCAGTACTGGCGCTCCTTCACGCGGCCGATCTTGACCGGCGTGCGGTCAGATGCAGCGAAGGCCTCGCTGAGCTCGTCCTTCCGGAGCTTTACGCCCACGTAGTAGGTCGAGCGTCCGACGGTCAGTTCGACCCGGCCCCTGCGCGTGAACAAGTTCACGCGGTGCCTCATCGACACGTTCTCGGCTCTGCGTAGCACTGAGTGTTCCCCTCACATCGTGGCTGTTTTCGGCGTCCATCTTCGCGTGGCGCGACCAGTCCGGGCAGCACCCATTCGGGTGGGAGCCGCGTTTCCGCGCCCTCGTCGCTCGTCGCTCGTCGCTCGTCTGCGAGACGCCAACTGCCTGCTACCGTGCCGACATGACGGATGAGGGGTTGCGCGTGGAAATTCGCGCGTTCGTTGAAGAGCGAGACTGGGCGCAGTTCCACTCACCGGACAACCTGGCGAAGAGCATCTCGATCGAGGCCGCGGAGCTGCTCGAGTGTTTCCAGTGGGCCCCGGATGCCGACGTCGATCGAGTCCGTTCGGAACTCGCCGACGTCCTGACCTACTGCCATCTCCTCGCCGATCGACTCGGCTTCGATCCCGCGGAGATCATCCGCGAGAAGCTCGCCGTCACCCGGGACAAGTACCCGGTCGACCAGGCCCGAGGACGAAGCACGAAGTATGACCAGCTTTGACATCGCGCAGCTCCCGTTCAACGAGCCGCACCTGCGGCTGTGGCGCGAAGAGGATCCTCGGTTCCTCAACTGGCCGGTCGTCTACATCCTCGACGACGGCAAGCGTGTGTACGTCGGCGAGACGCTCAACACGGCTTCCCGCATGCGGCAGCACCTCGATTCCGCGGAACGTCGGTCGTTGAAGGCGGTGCGCCTTGTGCTCGACAGCACCTTCAACAAGTCGGTGTGTCTGGACCTGGAGTCGCAACTCATCGGCCTGTTCGCTGGGGACGACAAGTACACCGTCCTGAACAGCAACAAGGGCGTCGTGGACGCGGACTACTACGACCGCGCGCGGTACCGAGAGACCTTCGAGGAGATCTTTGAAGCGCTGCGCAAGCAGAAGCTCTTCACACGCAGCATCGCCGAGATCGAGAACAGCGAGCTGTTCAAGCTCTCGCCGTTCAAAGCGCTCAACCGTGATCAGGCCGTCGTGATGGAGGACATCCTCGAGGGGCTGTTCGACGACTTCCTGGCCGGCTCCGGCAGCACCATCGTCGTGCAGGGCGACCCGGGCACGGGCAAGACGATCGTCGCCGTCTACTTGCTCAAGCTGCTCCGGGACATCGCGAACGGCGTCGGGGTCGACGAGGTGGACGGTGACTCGATGTTCTCGGACTACTTCACCGAGGACAACCGTGACCTGCTGGCTGACTTTCGTGTCGGTCTCGTCGTGCCGCAGCAGGCACTCCGCTCCTCTTTGAAGAGGGTGTTCCGCAAGACCCCTGGCCTCGAGAAGACGATGGTGCTCACTCCCTTCGAAGTCGGGAGGAGCACTGAGAAGTGGGACCTGCTGGTCGTTGACGAGTCGCACCGACTGAACCACCGCGCGAACCAGGCATCGGGACCGCAGAACAAGAGCTTCGGCGAGATCAATCAGCAGCTCTTCGGCGCCGACGCTGATCACTTCACGCAGGTCGACTGGATTCGCGACCGGAGCACACACCAGATCTTCCTGATCGACTCGGAACAGAGTGTCCGACCTGCGGACCTACCGCAGGAACTGCAGAAGGACCTCGTGAACGCGGCGAGGCAGCATGACCGTCACTACCGGCTCTTCACGCAGATGCGCGTCCAGGGCGGAGCCGACTACGTGTCCTACGTGCGCGCGATCATGCGGGGGGAGTCGCCAGAACCGAGGACCTTCGGCGACTACGAGTTCCGCATGTTCGACGATCTGGGTGAGATGCACGATGCCATCCGGGCACGCGATGAGGAAGTGGGTCTCTCACGGCTCGTCGCTGGCTACGCCTGGAAGTGGAAGAGCAAGCACGACAAGAGCGCCATCGACATCGAGATCGACGGTCGCGAGTTCCAGTGGAACCAGACACAGACTGACTGGATCACCTCACCGGGTGCCGTCGACCAAGTCGGCTCGATCCACACTGTGCAGGGGTACGACCTGAACTACGTAGGGGTCATCATCGGCCCTGACATGCGGTTCGACCCGGTCTCGAAGAAGATGGTGTTCGACCGGTCGAACTACTTCGACAAGAAGGGCATGGAGAACAATCCGCGGCTCGGGATCTCGTACTCAGACAGCGATCTCCAACGTTTCGTGAGCAACATCTACTCGGTGCTTCTCACGCGCGGTGTCCGAGGAACGTACGTCTACGTGGCCGACACAGCGTTGCGCCGTCGCCTCGCGCAGTTTCTCTGAGCGCTCTGCAACGACGTGGGTTCTGGCTTCGAGGAGAAGCCACTCCGTGGGACTCGAGTGACGTGTTTGCCCCGTTCGCCGACTTCGCGATGTTGTTGCGGCTCGATGGTCCGCGCTGAGCGGAAGACCGCAGAGACCGCATCGAGGGCCGCGGAGGACCTGGCTCTTCGGAATTCCGTTCGTTAGCCTCTCACCTGTTAGGAAAACGGGCGATGGGGCAAGCGTGCGGATCTTCTGGGTCAACCAAGGGCAGACGTTCGAAGAAGAACTGAAGGCAAGTATGCTCTGGGCGCCGAAACGTTCGCGTCCGAGAGCGGGTCAGAGTACGGGAACTGCTCGCGCGCATTGGGATCGGTTGCTCGACGCTGACGAGGGTGACGTGGTCATCCACTACTCCCGCAAGGCGATCCGCGGTTGGAGCACGGTTGTCCGGCCGGCGTTTGACGGGCCCCCACCGTTCGACCACTCGAGTACGCCATGGTCAGTTGACGGTCGTCGGCTCCAAGTGAGCATCCGGGAACTGGAGCTTCCCATCGTCCTCGCCGACATCCCACACGAGCTACGGACCGAGCGGGACGTCACGAGCTGGCCGTTCTCGAGAGATGGCGCGGTCAAGCAGGTGTACCTGTCGGAGGTGACGGGCTCTCTCGCGAACTGGTTGTTGGATGAGGTCGGGCTGCGGGTCGACGCAGCGCAGCTGACCTCCTGGCCGGAGCTCGATGAAGCGGGAACCACTGTCGACTACCGCGGGGACCGACAGGTCGTGGTTCAAGTCCGCGGCGAGCAGACTCGCTTGCGGAGGTACTTGTTCGGGGCCGATGTCGTGGCTCCCTGCGCCCTCTGTGGCCGTGACCTGCCTGTTGCGATGCTCGTGACTGCGCACATCAAACGACGCGCCGAGACGACGAACGCCGAACGGCACCGCACAGACACGGTGATGGCCGCTTGCCGGCTGGGGTGCGACTCGATGTTCGAGCTCGGCTACGTGGTGGTCGGGCGGAGCGGAGCGATCGAGCGCGGTCCTCGGAGGACTCCGATGAGCGCGGACCTCGGCCTCGCCGTGGAAGCGATAGTCGGCCGGACCTGCGCTGCTTGGAGTGAGACCACGGAGCGGTACTTCGCCCATCATCGCCGTTGGCAGAAGGCTGAGAGCCGACGTTACGGGCTTGACTGACCTTGACGCAGAGCGGCGACCGCTTTCAGGTCAGGTAGCGCCCAGTGCAAGCCATTCAAGTGTTCGGGGCTCGTCCACCGCATTTCGTCGTGGTCGGTACTCCGTAGCGGTTCGTCGCCGATCAGCGCCGTGCGGTAGCAAGCGAGGTCGATCAACAAGTCCCCGACAGCTGTCGTGTCCCGAGTGATCAAGTCACCTATCTCTCCCTCGATGGCCAGCTCCTCACGGAGCTCTCGTCTGAGGGCATCTCGGGCGCCCTCGCCCTCCTCTACCTTGCCGCCGGGGAACTCCCACATCCCTGCCGACGCGCGGCCCACGGCGCGCCTGCAAACGAGGATCTTCCCGTCTGCTCGTGTCAGAACTGCCGCGACGACTTCGATGGTCTGCTGCACCGTTCCGTTGTACACGGGCGACGTCGGTTGATGATCGAGCTCCATCGCTCGAGCTCGTGTTCCACACGATCTGCGGATCGAGAGACGTCGTCGTGCTCCCAGGCTCTGATGACTCGCCAGCCCTCGGCGACCAAGATCGCTTCGTTCTGCGCATCGCGCTGACGGTTGGCCAGCAGCTTCCGGCGCCAAAGGTCGGCATTGGCTTTCGGGAGGTGGGCGTGCTCCTCGCAGTAGTGCCAGAAGCAGCCATCGATGAACACCGCGACCTTGGCGCGAGGGAAGACGAGGTCAGGCCGTACCCGACAACGAGCGCTCACCCGCCGGTCGACGAAGAAGCGCCGCCCACGTCGGTGCAGTTCGCGGCGAACAGCCAACTCGGGCGCCGTGTCGCGACGACCGAATCGGGCCATGTGTCGTCGCCGCGCGTCATCCGCTTCCCAGTGCTCCATTGCCGGAATCTTGGTCGAAGGTCGGCGCCTCGTGGGATGGGCGCGAGGATCAGCGGAATCGGAGTCAGCCGAGGACGATTGTGAGGGACTGGTCTCCCAACGCCGCCAAGGGCACGGTGAGTGCTCCGAGGACGGCGACACGATCGTCAGCAGGCAAGTCCCGCAGCGTGATCGCCACCTCCCCGCAGTACCTCCCCGCCCCCGCCAACTGCACGATGACCGACCGCGCCGGCCTCGGCTGCCCACCGACCTCGGGCAGCGGTAGCCCGGCGAACCGCTCCCGCGAGTGCTCCAACCGGATCATGGCCTCGGCAGCATCGGGTCGGTTCCGATCGGGGACCGCCAGCGCTTCGATGACCAACGGGTGCACACCCGGTGCAGCAGTCCCGTCGAGCACGACGACGTCATCGCGGACGAACGATCCCAACCGCGACCACGAGTGATCCGTCAGCGCAGGATCTCCGACGTACACATCGTCCACGCCGGCATCGACGAGCGCGACCGCTTGGAACAGCGGCGGCACGGTGCGGTGCCCCTCGACGGTCGGCAGCCCCTCGCCGAGCGGCCCCCGACGAACCGAGTCCCCGGCGATGAACGCGCCGACCCGCCAGCCGAACTGCCGAGCAACAGCAACCGAGGAGGCCACTGAGGACAACGCCAGCCCGGTCCACTCCCGCGGGTAGAAGTTGTGGATCAGCTCGACGTCCAGGTCAGCGAACGGCGCCAGGTCGGCGGCCCGCAGCGTGCTCGCGTTGAGGGCGATCGGCAGGACGGCAGCGATCGAGAGGATCTCAGGGACCGAGAACCCGAAATCGATCCGCGCCCGGGCCACTCCGATCGACCGCAGGAAGTCCCACGGCGAATCCCCGAGCAACCGAGCGGTGTTCGGGGAGACATCGGCGACGACGGACAGCCCCGAGGACGCAGCAGCCGACACGATCGCGGTCGCAGCGGCTCGGGCACCCGAGGGCGAATCCTCCGGGATGTGCAGCGAGGTGAACGCGAGCGTCGCACCCGCGGCCGCGGCAGCCTCGAAGGTCGGACCAGCCAGCGGACCATGCGCCAGGTACGCGCTCGCGCCCAACCGCATCAGCGTGCAGCTCCCACGGAGTCAGCCGGCGTGACCTGCACGTCGAGCGGGGCGTCCGGAGCGACGGGGTCGCCGGACGGCGCAGACGACTGCGCCTCGAGGTCAGCCCGCACCGAGTCGGATACCCCGAACAGCAGCGTCGCCACGAACCCGACGACGTACGCCACGATCAGCCCGGACCCGTACCCGATCAGTGCCCAGCCGTAGCCGGACGAGCCGTTCAGCAGGGGGAGCAGGGACAGGTCTGAGGCGCCGATGGCGATCGCCCCGACGGAGTGTCCGAGCTGGTCGAACAGCCCGACGACACCGCCGCCGAACGCCCCACCGATGCACGCGGTGATGAACGGCCGGCCGAGGGGCAGCGTCACACCGTAGATGAGGGGCTCGCCCACACCGAGGAGCCCGGCGGGCAGCGCACCACGGATCGTGCGGGAAAGAGCCTCGTTGCGACGGAAGCGCATCCAGAGCGCGAGCGCCGCACCGATCTGGCCGGCCCCACCCATCGCGAGGACGGGCAGCAACACGGTCCACCCGGTCTGGTCGATCAGGGTGGTGTGGATCGGCGTGAGGGCCTGGTGCATGCCGGTCATGACGAGCGGCAGGAAGAAGCCTCCGAGGACGAAGCCGGCGAATGCGCCACCGTTGGCGAGCAGCCACGTGGCAGCGGTCCCGATCGCGACGGAGACGACACCGGCGACGGACATCAGGATCCCGAGGGTGATCGACCCAGCGACGAGTACGGTCACGGTCGGGACGACGATGAGCGCGATGACGTCGGGGGTGACCTTGCGCATGAACCGCTCGACGTAGGCGGCGAGGATCCCGCCGGCCATGGCGCCGAGCACGCCGCCCTGCCCGGGAGCGAGGGTCTCCCCGAACACGGTCACGTTCGCGACACCGGCCGCGACGATGATGCCGCCGACCGCGCCACCGAGGATGGGCGTGCCGCCGAACTCCTTCGCAGCGTTCATCCCGACGAACACGGCGAGCAGCGACAGGAATCCGGACGACAGCACACCGAGGAACGGCGTGACGCCGGGCACCCACCCCAGGTTCGTCAGGATGCCGTTGATCCCGGCGATGAGCCCGCAGGCGATCAGTGCGGGGATGAGCGGGATGAAGATCGCGGAGATCTTCCGGATCGCGCGCATGGTGCGGCCGTCGGAGCGGGACCGCGCGGAGGCCTTGATCGACGCGCCGCGAGCAGCGAGCTCCTCAGGCGACGCACCAGACCCACCAGCCGCAGCCGCCGGGGCGGACGCGCGCAGGGCCTCCAGGTCGACGGCCACACGGTCGACGAGACCCGGGCCGAGCACGATCTGCAGGTTCGAGCCGGCCGCGATGGCGGCCATGACACCGTCGGTGGCCTGCAGCGCAGGCAGGTCGACCGACGCGGGAGACGAAACCTCGACCCGCAGTCGGGTCATGCAGTTCTCGACGTCGGCGATGTTCGCGGAACCGCCGACGGAGTCGAGGATCTGCTGGGCGAGTTGCTGTGCATCGGGCATTGCTGTGCTCCTCGGGGGAAAGGAAACGGAAAAGGGAGAAAGAGCTCTACAGCGCGGCGCGCAACGAACCGTCGGCAGCGACGAGGCGCTCACGGGCCGAAGCCGCGGAGGCTCCGGTCAGGATCACGGCGATGGCGGTCTTCACCTCGCCGTTCGAGACGTCGAGCGCCGCCTGGACCTCGGCGGAAGGCGCGCCGGTGACGTCCTGCACGAGCGAGAAGGCCCGCGCGACGAGCTTCGCGTTCGTGGCCCGCACGTCGACCATGCGGTTGCCGTACGTCTTGTGGCTGCGCACCATCGCGAGCGTGGTGAGCATGTTGAGCACGAGCTTCTGCGCGGTGCCCGCCTTCAGGCGGGTCGAGCCGGCGATGAACTCGGGGCCGACGACGACGTCGATGGCGATGTCCGCCTCCCGCCCCGCGGCCGAGTCGGGGTTGCACGCGACGGAGACCGACAGGGCGGAGCGGCGCCGGGCCTCCAGGATGGCTGCGATGACGTAGGGCGTCCTGCCGGACGCGCTGATCCCGACGACCACGTCGTCGGCCGTCAGGCCGAGCGCGTCGAGGTCGCGGACGGCCGCTGCTTCGTCGTCCTCCGCGCCCTCGACGGCGGTGGTCAGGGCGACGTCGCCGCCGGCGATGAGCCCCACCACCTGGCTCGGGTCGGTGCCGAAGGTGGGCGGGCACTCGCTGGCGTCGAGGACGCCGAGCCGGCCCGGCGTGCCGGCGCCGACGTAGACGAGTCTGCCGCCGCGCGCGAACGCTGCGGCGATCGAGTCTGCCGCCAGGGCGATGGCCGGGAGGCACGGCTCCAGTGCCGCAGGCACGCTGCGGTCGCCGGCGTTCATGCGCTGGGCAGCTTCGAGCGTGGAGATCGTGTCGATGTCGTCCAGTGAGTGGTCGGTCGCCTCGGTGGTGAGGGCGGCGAGTTCGTCGCGGAGGGCGTCGTGGCTGTCGTGCTTCGTGGTCATGGTGGTGCTCAGTTCCGGTGGTGGGTGCGGACGGCGTCGCGGCTGCGGGCGAGGAGCGGCTGGGACCGCTCGTCGGTGCGCTGCGCGACGACGATGAAGAGGGCGTCGACGATGGCGAGTTGGCTCATCCGGCTACCCATGGCGGCGGGTCGCAGGGCACTCTCGGCACCGGCGACGCCGAGCAGGACGTGGTGGGCCGCGGTGGCGAGCGGAGCGTTGGCGTGGCCGGTGATGGCGACGATCGTCGAGCGCTGGGCTGCGGCGGCGTGGGCGACCTCGAGCGTCTCGGTGGTGGAGCCCGAGTGGCTGACGAGCACCAGGACGTCGTGCTCACCGATGACGCTCGCGAGGGTCAGGGCGTTGTGCGGGTCGTCGGCGATCGAGCTCACGATGCCGATGCGTTCGAGCTTGAGGTGCAGGTCCCGCGCGACGATGCCGCTCGCGCCGACGCCGTACAGGACGACGCGGCGGGCACTGCTCACGGCTGCGGCCGCTGCTTCGAGGGCGTGCGGGTCGAGCGCGGCGCGGGTGTCGGCCATCACGGCGCGGACGTCCTCGGTGACCTTCGCGATCACGGTGGCGACGTCGTCGTCGACGGCGACCCCGGCGTGGATCTCGGTGTGCTCCCGCTCGTGGATGCCGCGCTCCACGGCCCGGGTCATGCTGCGCTGCAGGCCGGCGAAGTTCGCGAAGCCGAGATGCTGGGCGAAGCGGGAGACGGTGGCGGGGGAGACGCCCGCGCGGCCGGCGAGTTCGGCGGCGTTCGTGGTGGCTGCGGCTGCCGGGTCCTCGAGGACGGCGTCGGCGATGGCGCGCATGCTCGACGGCATCGTGGCCGACTGGGTGCGGACGAGGGCGAAGGCGTCGGCACGCTCGACCCGGTCGGCTCGCTCGGTGATCGTCATCCCGCTATGAAAGCGTCTTTCGCGCGCGAGCGCCAGGGGTGAAAGTAAATTGCGTGTTACGTCGAGGTGGGCGTGCCGGGTGCGGCGGCGAGGCGCGGTGCAGTTCCGTTTCGCACAACCAAAGTCAGCTCGCGCCGCGGGATCGCGCGGCTCGGATGCGCTTTGGTTGTGCGGGCGGTCGTGCTCGTCAGGCTTGCGGGGCCGGGGATGCCTCGATGGTCGCCGCCCGCAGGTACCGCCGCGATCGACGTGCCGCTCGCAGCAGGATCGGCGTCATGATCAGTGCGGTGATGAGCAGTGCTGCGCAGAGGAACCGCGAGAACGCCGAGCCGGAGACGTCCTCGTCAGCGAGCCTCGGGAACTGGATGCCGGCGATGCCGAGGTAGAGCAGGAGGAACTGCGCGAGGGCGAGCGGCTGGTAGGTGGAGAGCAGCCGTGCATGCTCGCGTGCCCGGAGGGCGAGGTCGGACTCGGGTGGCTGGATCGGGCTACCGGTCTTGATCGCCTGCGTCACCATGCGCTTGCCGGCAGGGGAGAGCCCCGCCGTGGTGGCCTGCATCGCGGTCGACATCCCGATGGTCGTGGCGAGGATCGAGAAGGTACCGGTCAGGCCACCGACGGACGCGCCGAAGCCGACGACGGTGAGGACGGCGACGGCGCCGGACTCGGTTGTGGCCAGCGACCAGCCGATGACGGCGCCGACGACGGTTCCGATCAGCGCGAGCAGGGTCGTCCGTCGCCAGGCGCGCCGGGCTGTCAGTTCGAGTTCCCCCATCCCCCCACCCTACGAGCGGATCGCCCGACCGTGACGACGGCCGCGACGATGACGATCGGTGCGACGAACAGCCAGTAGGTGAGTTCGGTGTTCGTCGTGACGATGCCGGCCCAGACGGCAGGGCGATCCGGCGTTCCGCGACCGAACAGCCCTGCGACGAGCAAGTACAGGACGCCCGGCACGGACTGGTAGCGATCACCGAGCACCGCGCGGCTGGCCATCGCGAGCGCACAGAACGCGATGGTGTTCCGGATGATGGCGAGCGAGACAGCAGGGTCCGCGCCGAGGGCGAGGCCGACGGCACCGATCGCGCACACCAGTCCGATCACCACGAGGACGGTGCTCAGCTCGAGCAGGTCGGTCCGTCGGGCCGGAGCGGGGAACGGCGCGCGGCTGATCGATGCACCCGCCGCGATCGCGAGCACCAGCGGACCGACCGCTGCGACGGGGATCATCGCGAAGGGTGCGCCGCCGCCGAATGACGGGAACAGCATGCCGATCGGTCCGAGGCCGATCGAGAGCACCGTGACGGCGGTCGTGAGCCCGAGGAGCGCTGCCGTGCGGTGCACACGCAACCACCAGATCATGCGGCCGGCACTGCGATGTGGCCGATCGAGCAGTCGGTCAGGCGGTGGATCGTCGCGGTGACCCACGCTGCCTGCGCCGAAGTCGGGGCATCCCGCAGTTCTCGCAGCAACGCGTGGTCGTCCATCTCGAGCGCGGGCTCCACGCGATCCGCATCGACGATCCCGCGGGCAGCCACGTCGATGAGCCAGCGGTTCGCGACGGCGGCGTCATTGAGTCGCTCGGTGTCGTCTGGTTCGGACTCGCAGTACGCGACCTCTGCGTCGCCCAGGATCGAGGTGGTGAGGCTGTGCACCAGGTCGGCGTCCGTCATCCGCACCTGCACGATCATGTTCAGGTCGTCCGGAGAGGAGGGCGCGTTGCTCGCCCGGATCGTCGGCTGGATCGTGATGCCCGAGCGGCTGAGGTTCTCGGCGGCTCTCCGGATCACGGCCCCAGGGTCGCCGTCGGCCCGCTGCTCCGGGAACAAGCAGATCGTCGGACGGTGACCATTGCAGACCGACTGCGATTGCGGGCGCTCGGTGACGGGCGCGGCTCCGAGGCCCGAACCGGACACGAGCGCGATCACCGTGACGACTGCGAACGAGGTGGCGCCGATCTGGACGCCGAACCGATGGAGTCGATCGCCACTCGTGCGCCGCGCAGCCGCGATGAGCAGCAGGCTGAGTCCCGCGAAGGCGCTGAACACGGTCGCGATGATCGGCGCTCGCAGATCGAGTGACGTCTCGACCGAGCAGCAGTCGGCCATGACGAGACCGGCGAGGTAGCGCAGCGGGAAGTAGTCGACGGCCCACGAGAAGCCGAGCCAGCTGTACGACGCGAGCAGGCTGAGCGGCAGCGACGCGACCGGCGGGAGCCAGCGACCGATGGCGAACCCGACGCACGTGTGGAAGAACAGGATGCTCGTGAAGGCCAGGCCGACGAGCGGCGACGGGGCACCCGGAGCACCCCAGGTGTCGCGGCTCATGAGCACGACGGCGACGGCCTGGAGCAGGACACCGGCGGCGAGCGGCGTCCACAGGTGATCGGCGAGGACTGCTGCACTCGATCTGCTGCTGCTCTGGATGGCGGATGCGTTGGACCGGTACCGCCGTCCTTCCCAGGCGCCAGCGGTGGCAGCGACGCCGCACGAGAAGACCAGGTAGATCGCGGAGCCGGCGATCGCAGCAGGCCAGTACCCGGCCACGGAGGTCTCGGACGAGAACTGCACGCTGTACGCGACCACGCCGATCAGCCCGGGCGCGAAGAGCCATACCGCGGCGCGACTGCGCCACGGGATGATCGGGCGCATCAGTCGTCCTCGTTCGTGAAGCGCGCGTACGACGCGGTGATCGCGTCAGCGGGGGAGAGCCCCTCGAACGGTTCCGTGAAGGCGTCGACGGAACCGGAGAACGGGACGTGTCCGTCAACGAGGACGGTCACGTGGTCGTACGTCGCAGCGACGTCCTCGGTCTGGTGAGTCGAGACGATCACGGAGACCTCGCTCGGCAGGTTCTGGATGACCTGCGCGAAGCGTGCCCGTTGTGCCGGGTCCAGTCCGGCCGTGGGTTCATCGAGCAGGATCCACTGCGCTCCTGAGACGAGCGCGCCGGCGACGCCGAGACGACGGATCTGCCCGCCCGACAGGGTCGTGGCCCGCACATCGGCCCGTGCGGCGAGATCGACTGCCGTGAGCGCTGCCGCGGAGCCGTCCCAGGCATCACTGCGCGAGAGGCCCTTCAACCAGCCGCAGTAGGCGACGTGCTCCCGAGCGGTGAGCCCGGGGAAGGCGCCACTCCGTTGCGGGAGCCACGCAACCCCTCGGCGGTACCGTCGTCGGTTCCCGCGATCGCTCGGGCTGCCCAGTCCGTCGACGCGGATCGTGCCGGCCTGTGGTCGGAGCGTGTCGGCAATGAGTCCCAGGAGCGTCGACTTGCCGGCTCCGTTCGGCCCGAGGAGGACGCTGGCCCCGTTCGGGAACACCGCCGACAGGGACGGGAAGACCTGGTGGTCTCGTCGGTACCCGAACGCGAGCTCATCGATCTGTACGGCCAAGACAACCCCCTGAAACCTTGCACTGATGTTTCACCGTACATTAGCGTGCTCACGGCTCGGATCTCCCGGGCCATCACCTCGAGGGGGGAAACAGATGATCAAGTTCAGTCGTCGAGCGGCGGCAGCAGTCTCCGGCGGTGTCATCGTCGCCACGGTGTTCGCGGCGTCGCCTGCATTCGCTGAGGGCTCGTGGGCGTCGAAGCTGACCGGCGTTGCCATCGGCAAGAACTCGCGCAGCTGGCAGGACTCGCACAAGGACAAGGTCCGGACTGCCACGACCTTCGCGGGCTGCCGCATCTCGGGGAATCTCAACGGGTTCAAGTCCGCATCCGTGCGGCTCATCGATGAGCGCGGATGGCTTCCGGACAAGAGCATGGGCACGAAGGTCAACAAGTGCGGCAGGAGCGACTGGGGTGTGATGACCAGGCCGGACCGGTACCACTGGACGATCTGGGCGCTCAACGGTGCTTCCCACGAGCAGACGCTGCGTCTTTCAGTGTCGACGGTGCGCCAGGCCTACTGAGCGGGCGTCGCCGGTCGGTCGCCCTGGTGGCCGACCGGCTCCGTCACCCCCGCCGGTACCGAGTCGCCGGCTTCCCCGGCCCGTCCGCGCGCTTCGTGTCCGTCGCGACCAGCTTCGGCAGCATGGCTCGCCGGAACGAGTCTGGCAGCAGGCGCTCGCCGAGGACTGCCTCGTGCAGCTGCCGCAGCTCCGACATCGTGAACGGTTCGTCGAGCAGCCCGTGCGGATCTGGGGCAGCGCTGTAGACGGACCGGAGTCGAGCGACCGCGAACTCGAGGATGTCGTCGTGCCCGTGCACCATCCCGCGCGCCTCGAACACCGGCGTGAGTCGCACCTGGGGCTCGTCCAGGTCCAGAACACGAGCCGGCACCACGTCGAGGTGCGCCACCGACAGCACCCACCCACGGTCGTCCCGCGCCGGATCGTCGAACACGTGGAGCTGCTCCGGCGCGAGCCCCGTCACGCCCGCCTTCGTGGAGAGCGACCGCAGGACGGCCGAAGCCAGCCGCTCACCCTCGTGCACGAACGTCCCCGGAAGTCGCCAGTCGCCCTCGGTGGCATCGCGGACCTGCACGACGGACAGTGGTCCGCCCGCGGGGACGGTCAGCACCGCGGTGTCCACGGCGACGGAGGGTTGCGGGTAGTCCGTCAGGCGTCGGCCGCTCGCGTCGCGGTACTCGTCGGTCATGCCGGTGAGTTTACGCACACTTGCGCAAACGTGACGAGTGGGGCAGGATCGGTTTTACGCAATCTCGCGCAAATCCGATCCGGAGGTCCACATGACCACCCCGCAGATCCACGACCGAGCAGTCGGTGCCGTCCTCGGCTCCGCCGCCGGCGACGCCCTCGGCGCCGGGTACGAGTTCCGACCGGCAGTGCCCGAGCCGACCCCGATCACGATGACCGGCGGTGGCTCCTTCGGCTGGGCGCCGGGGGAGTGGACCGACGACACGAGCATGGCCGTTCCGATCCTCCGCACGGTCGCCCGCGGCGGCGACCCAGCGTCGGAGCCAGCCCTCGACGGCCTGGTGGCCGCCTGGGCAGCGTGGTCGGTCAACGCGCCCGACGTCGGCATCCAGACGCGCAACGTGTTGACCGGTCTGGAGGCGCGGATCGCCTCCGTCGCGCGGGCTTCGGCCCGGCAGGAGCACGAGTACAAGGGCCGCTCCGCCGGCAACGGGTCGCTCATGCGGACCGCACCGTTGGTGCTCGCCTACCTGCGCGGTGACGTCGGCGAAGAGGAACGGCTCGCAGCGGCGGCTCGCGCGATCAGCGACCTGACGCACTACGAGTCCGACGCGGGGGACGCGTGCGTGCTCTGGTGCGTGGCGATCCGGCACGCGGTGCTGACCGGCGAGCTCGACCTCCTGCGTGGCGTCGACCTGCTCGACCTCGACCGGCGCCGAGTGTGGGTGGACCGGATCGTCACGGCCGAGCACTCGCAGCCGGTGGACTTCACGGAGTCGAACGGGTGGGTGGTGTCTGCGCTGCAGGCCGCCTACGCCGCGGTGCGCCAGAGTTCCTCGCTCGAGGACGCCTTGGTCCGCGCAGTCCGCACCGGCAACGACACCGACACGGTTGCCGCGATCGCCGGCGGGCTCGCGGGTGCGCTGTACGGAGCGTCGTCGTTGCCGGCCCAGTGGCGGGAGCTGCTGCACGGCTGGCCGAACCTGCGGGCGGACGATCTCGTCGCGCTCAGTGAGCAGGCGCTCGCCGTCTGACCGGGCCGGCGTCGGAGGCTGCTGTGGGGGGAGCCTCCGCCGCCGCACAACCAAAGTCACCTCGAACCGCGGAATCGCGCGGCGCGAGGTGACTTTGGTTGTTCGCCGGGCGGTGGGCGCGACCACGCTGTCGGCGCGGGCGGTGGGGCGGAGGTGAGCCGGGCCTCCCGGTCGACCGCCGTCAGGCGATGCCGCGTCGCGGACGGAAGACGCCCGCGCGGACCAGCCACACGTAGAGCAGGCAGCCGATGCAGACGTCGAACACGGCGTTGAGGAACGCGGCGATCAGGGCGACGGCGGCGCCGATGGGGGCCGCGTAGGGCACGCCGAGCAGGGCGAGGAGCAGCGCGACGGCGGTGACGAACAGGCCGACCTGCTGGGCGAAGGTCGGAGGTTCAGGAGCCTCGAGCTCGGCGGGCGGGGCGAGCCTCGGCCGGACGAAGCGACGGAAGAGCGCGCCGTAGGGGTGGCGGCGGATGCCGGCGATGCCGCCGATGGCGAAGAGCACCACGATGACCGCGAGCAGGACGATGCCGGCGACCCACGTGGCGGGGATCAGCGTCAGGACGATCGTCAGGGCGAGCAGGACCGTGGTGATCGCGGCTCCGAAGCGTGGGGAGCGGGGGTCGATGCCTGCATTGTCGGGGGTGGTGGTCATCGGGACTCCTGTGGGCCGGTGAGGACGGTGTTGAGGGCTGCGGCGAGCTCCGGTGGGCGGGGTGGGCCTCCGAAGCGGGTGCGGACGGCGTGGGAACCGTCGACGAGCAGGACCGTGGGGGTCTGCAGGACGTTGAAGCGCGTGGCGAGGTGCGGGTGCTCGGCGAGGTCGATCTCGAGCCGGGTCACGCCGGCGTGCTGCGCTGCGAGGGCGTCGAGCTGGCGGGCCGTCGCCGGGCAGCGGGCGCAGGTCGGCGTGGAGAACTGGACGAGGGTGGCGCGGGTGCCGAAGGCGGGCGGGGGAGCGATGCCGGCGACGGTGCGATCGGGGCTGGCGTGGGTGTTGCGCGCGCGGCCGGTCTGGGGGACCGCTCGGCCCGTCCTCGTGCGCAGGAGCAGGCCGATCACGGTGGCGAGTGCGAGGACTCCCACCAGGACGGCGACGGCCACGATGACGGTCATGCCGTGACGGTACGTCGTTCTCGTGCGTCCGTGGGTGAACGTGACCGAACGTGACGGTCTCGGAGCGGTCGGACGAGCGTGGAGGGGCTCGCGTCCAGAGGTCCGACCGGCCGGGCGGCCGGGCGGCCGGCCGGCCGGCCGGCCGGCCGGGCGGCCGGGCGGCCGGGCGGCCGGTCGCCGGCGCCTAGAATAGGCATACCATTCAAGGGACCGGGACCGGGACCGGGACCGGGACCAACACCTGGACCGCCGCCCAGGGCGGCGCTCGGCGGTCGCCGGACGCGGTGGACCGGCGACGTGACACGGGCGGGCTCGCGTGTCGTCAGAGCGCGGCGCGCGCCTGGTTGATCCGCTCGATGAACGCTCGAACGCCCCAGATGACGAAGGTCAAGCGCGGCCCGTCTTCCAGGACGACCTGCATCTGCCGCGAGACGTTGCGTGAGCTGTCGTGGAGCTCCGCGATGGATTCGAGCGGGATGCCGAACGTCGGCCGGACGAAGTTGAACGGGTGCGCGCGGAACCAGAGGACCGCGGGGGTCAGGGTGAGTCGGCCGCCCGCGGCTTCGTGGCGGCGCATCCCGAACCGGCCGGGTGCTGCGATCGAACGGACGAGGCCGGCCTCCGCTGCCGCTTCGTCGATGACGAAGTTCGCGTTCTTGCGTGCCAGTACGGTCTCCGCGTCCCCCAGGCCCATGCGCTGACCGTACCGCGCTCAGACTCGGCGCAGCAGCCGGGCGACCGTGCCCTGCAGCACGAGGAGCAGGGCCCAGAGAAGGCCGATGCTCGGGAACACCACCGACAGGATCAGGGCGAGCGACAGCAGGCCGGCGGCGATGAGCCCCCGCGCCGAGTCGCCCAGCGGCGTGGAGAGCAACGCGGGGTTCCGCCGGAGCACCAGTTCGATGCCGGTGAGCGCCAGGCTCGTCACGACCATGCTGCCGAGGTAGAGCGCGTGCGCCACACGGTCGTCGTTCTCGCCGCTGTTGAGCAGGTTGGCTGCGAAGGGCAGGAACACGATGCTGATGAGCCACACGAAGTTGAGCTGCATGACCCGGGCGTTGTAGGAGCGGACGTGCTCGAACACCTGGTGGTGCAGGATCCAGAACCGCGAGATCAACCAGAACGTGATGAGGAACTCGAGCAGGGCGGGCCAGTGGGCTCTGAGCAGGTCGCCCGCGCCCTCGCCGTCGCGCAGGTCACTGGCGATGTCGACCAGCGGCAGGATCAGGAGCGTGATCGCGATGGCGACCGTGGCGTCCGAGAAGTTGACGAGTCGGTCGAGGCCGCGGTCCGTTCGAGCGTGCTCGGTCATGGCCCGAGTGTAGGAGCGCTCTGCCACCCGGCCCTAGCATCGCGGGTGTGAGCGACGACGTGACTCCTGGCCGGTACCGCCACTTCAAGGGCAACGACTACGAGGTGCTGCTCGTTGCCCGTGACGTCGAGACCGAGGAGCCGGTGGTCGTCTACCAGGCGCTGTACGGCGAGCGGGGGCACTGGGTTCGGACGCTCGCGGACTTCACGGCGCACGTGACCCGCGACGGGTACGACGGGCCGCGGTTCGTGCCCGTCGGCGACGGTCAGGTGCGTTCGACACCTCCGCGATGATGGCGACGGCGGTGGTGGAGAACGACTCCGACGAGCTCGCTGCACAAGAACACCGCCGCAGTGCCGAGCGTCGCCGTGAGAGCGGAGACGAGTGGCACGGTCGGGTCCACGGCCGCGATCCACGAGGCATCCACGCCGCTCGCGAACGCGACCAGGGCCACACCGAGGGCCGCACCGAGCCCGATCAGGGACCCGCTTGCGCCGATCGCGACGGCTGCCACGGAGAGCGTGGTGATCGTGCCGCCCTGGGTGGAACCGACGTGCCTGAGCGTGGCGAGGTCGCTGCCGGTCCCGCGGCTCTGTGCGAGCGCCGAACCCACCGATGCTGCGGCAGCGATGCAGAGCGCCGGACCGAGTGTGAGCCCGAGTTCGACCAGGCCCGCTCCGGCCCGTTCGCTCGCCAGGCTGCTCGCGACGGTTGCGGTCATGGTCCTCGTGACCGTCAAACCGACCCCGGCTGCGACGAGCGTCGTGAGCGCACCGAACAACCCGATTCGGGCTCGGGCCAGGCAGAGTCCGATGAACGGCGAGAGCGGACCGGAACGCAGGAGGCGAGCGGCGATCCCGACCATGGTCTGGGATGCGTCCGCGGCGACGATGGCTGCCGCGCCGACGAGCCCGAAGCCAGCGGCGGACATCACGATGAGCGGACCGTCGGACGAGTCGAGCACGGTCAGGCGGCTGGCAGCTGTCTCGTCTCCGGCACCGCTCACCATGCTCATCAGGTGCGGCGCGAACGCAACCGCGAGCACCGAGGGCGCCACGAACAACGCTGCCACCGTGAAGGCACCGACCGCCCTCCAGGCACGACCGGACCGGACGACGGCGAACCGGCCAGCTCGCAGCCCACTCCACCAACCCGCTGCACAGACGACCGCGAGCAGACACGTGATCACACCGCTCGGGATGCCGCCTGAACGAGGAGCCGTCACGCCGAGGGCCTCTGCCAGACCGACGACCCAGCTCGTCCGGAGCCGTTGTTCGACCACGACCGCGAACAGCACGGCGACGACCGCTGCGGAGGAGATGACCACGGCTCCGAACGTCCAGAACGTCGTCGAGCTCGTGCCCAGTGCTCGAAGGCAGCGCGTCTCCGGAAGCAGCGAGATCGCGAGTCCCCGGGCCGACACGAACGAAGCGACAGTCGAGCTGAGCGCCGTGAGTTGCATGACCGCTTCGAGTGCTCGTGCGGTGTCCTGGTGGGCGCCCGCGAGATCGAGCCCGCCGCCGACCACCACCGCGAGCCCGAGCACGGCGGCGACCACTGTGATCACGAACCCGAGCACCGGACGGGGATCAGCGCGAACCGTGCGAGCCAGAGCGAGGAGCGCGATCACGAGGGCGCCGTCATGAGGCGGCGGACCTGCTGCTCGGTCGGACGATCGAGCAGCGCTGTCGTCCGGCCGTCGACCAGCTGAACGATCCGGTCGGCGTCCGCTGCCAGCTGGAAGTCGTGGGTGACGGCGACCACTGTCCTGCCCGAGCTCACCGCGCTCCGGAGGACTCCACGGACGAGCCCGGCATGCGAGTCGTCCAGCGCCGTGGTCGGTTCGTCGCAGGCCAGCATCGCCGTACCGGATGCGCACGCTCGCGCGAGGGCGACTCGCCTCCGCTGCCCGCCCGACAGGTGCTGGACCGGCGTTCGCCGAACGTCGCGGTCGAGGTTGAGCGCCGCGCACACCCGTTCCGCGAACGATCGGTCGATCCTGCGAGCGAGACGTTGACCGAGCAGGACGTTGTCGTCGACCGACAGCGCATCGATGAGGTCGTCACCTTGTCGTGCTGCGGCGAACACCCGCGCTCGCAACCGTGCTCTGCCGGAGTCCGTGGCAGGGTGCATGCGCGTGTCGCCGAGCAGGACCGAGCCGGTCGCTGGCACCTCGATGCCCGTCACCAGGTCGAGCAGGGTCGACTTGCCGGCTCCGGACGGTCCGACGATGGCGGTCAGGCTGCCGGGCTCGGCGCGGAAGCGCACGTCGCTGATGATCCTGCGGCCGTCTGGACGGATCGAGCGTGACGAGATCCCGAGGACGGAGAGCGCGATCATCCGTGTCCGCCGCGGAGGAACGACGGGACATCGTGTTGCAGGCCGCGACAACGTTCGAAGTCCTCGATCGCGGCCAGGGCGGTGAGGACACCCGCTCCGCCATGGCCCCAACCGTCGTCGACTGCTCGGAGATGCTGGTCTGGGTAGGCAACCCCGTCGGGAGTCTGGAGGCGGTGCAGCGCGAGACGCCGGCGGTGCTCGTCCAAGCGCGTGGCGACGGACTCGGCATCGAACGGTGCGATCCCGATCTCGCCGACGTCCACGAGGAAGTGGATGAGTCCCGCGCGTCCGTCGAGCAGGCCCGAATGCGCGGTGAACTCCGGCGACGCTGCTTCGGCCACGCTGTGGAGCACCGGCAGGAGGTCCTGGTCGGTCGTCGCGCGGAACACCTGCACGAGCGCGACCCCGACGCCGGCGGAGCCGGACCCGAGGAAGGGCACGAGTCGGCCGCTGTGGCGGAGCTGCCGGCCCCACCCCTGTCGGTGCTCCAGGCGGTGCAGGTCGATCTCCAGCATGCGTCGGGAGGCCTCGACGGCCGCAGCATCATCGTGCAGGCGTCCGTGCAGCGCCAGGAACAACGCGATGCCGGACGGTCCGTTGCGGAGGCCGGCAGGCAGGCGCAGAGCACGGTTGTCGTCGTGGCTGAACTCCGTGAGACGTTCCGCGATCACGTCCACGGTGTCCCGGTGGACGCTCCGCGTCGGAGCACTGAGGAGCGCGAGGCCGATCCCCGCGAGCCCGTCCTCGAGGTCGACGCGCAGCATGCCGCGGACCTCGTCCCGCAGTCGGGCGAGGAACGCCGGCGTCGTCCTGCCCAGGAGTACCTCAGAAGCCCGGCCGGAGAACAGGCCCGCGCCTGAGGGCGCTTCGCTCGAGAGCGGACCCGGGGGAGTTCTCGTGTCGGGCTCAGACCGTTGCAGCGCAAGTGCGAGGCCGTCCGCTCCGCGCTCGAGGCCGGGCCGGTGCGCAGACCCGGGCGCTTCCCTCCGCGATCTGATCGCGTCCCGGAGCTCGGCAACACTGGGTGGCGTCATCCGCGCAGTGTTCCCGTCCGGCAGGGCAACGCACCGGCCGATGACGCTCCGCAGCGCGTCCACTGGCGCGGTCGGGAACCAGACCCGGGCCGCGGCGAGTACTTCATCGATCTTCCCGGGGTCCAGTGGGAAGAGCGTCGTGAGGGGAACGAGTGCGGCGAGGTGCAGGCATGCGATCGCGAACAGATCTCGGTCTGGCCCACGGACCGCGTTCGGCGCGCTGAAGCCCGGTGTCGTTGGCCCGACCGTCCCAGAAGGTTCCCCGACTGTGCACGATTCGAAATCGATCAGCCGCGCGGCCGTCGGAGACTCCACGAGCACGTTCCGCGGTGAGATGTCACCGTGGACGGCACCGAGCGCGTGCAGTCGCTCGACTTGACGCTCGATCGCGCGCACGGCCTGTCGGACGCTCGCTGCGTGTTCGTCGAGCGTCGTGCGGTCAGCCTCGGCGGCGGTGAGCGGGTTCTGCGACATGACTGCGCGGTTGAACGGAGTGCCCGGCACGGGTTCGCTCATCATGAACGCCGAGCCTCCGGAGCGGAACGTTCCGTGGACCGGCGGTGCCACCCCTGAACCTTCCAGGTGTCGAAGGGTCTCGTACTCGTCTTCCACACGACCGGCAGCGTCGCGGCCAGCCTGTTCTCCGACGTACTCGCGCCCCTCTTTGAGGACCACTTCGCCGTGCGCGTCGTGCAACGCTCGGTACACGCCGCCAGCGTTGGAGAACGAGTACGCGCCGGAGACGCGCATCCGTGAGAGCGGGTCGTCGACTCCACCTGATCGAAGCCGTTCGGCCTCGAGCCAGTTCGGCAGCTCGACCCAGTCGGGCGGGTCGAACACGACCCCTCGGCGGTCCGGCACGAGGGCACCGCTCGGATCTCGGATGGCAGGCTTGCCGTCCCAGTCGGAGAGCGAACGGAACGCTCCGTAGCGAACGTGCACCACGGACTTCCGCCACTGGAGGTCGCCGAGGATCCGTGGCCCGCGACAGTCGCCGAAGATCGCAGCCAGATGGTCGAGCAGCGCTTCGTCGACCGCGGACGCCGGAGGGTAGATCGTCACGAACTTCCCGCTGCTCGTGCGAGGCGCATCCTTGGCGTTGGCTCGTTCGAGGACCGTCCTGGTCGTCAGGTACTTGAACGACCACTCCGCGGTCCTGCAGAAAACGGCAGCCAGCGATCGAACCCGCTCGGCGTCCTGCAGCCGAGCCGACAAGTGGATCTTCCAGCCCTGGTCGGGCGGTCCCCCCTCGGGCTGTCGATGGTGAGTCCAGTCGGGGTCACTCGCCGTCCGCCACCCTGTCCAGTCGCCGCCCAGCCGTGCCCACCCGGTTTCCATCCCGAGATCGTGGCACCGAAGTGTTGACATGTCAAACACTACGTGTGTACGTTCGCAGTGTTCGATCAACGACGAAAGGATGACCGATCATGAACACCCACGATCTGCAGGCCGTCGAGGCCGACACTCCCGAGGACGGCAGCCACATCTTGCTCTCCTCGATCAGCCTCTACATCTGCTGGTAGCTCGAGTACACAGCGAAACGGGTCGGACTCCTGACAAGGAGTCCGACCCGTTCTCGTTCCGTGTCGGCGCTCGCCCCTAGGCTTTCAACGCACCAGAGAACAAGGGGAAACGCATGCAGATCGGCGTCGACGGGCACGTGCTGCTCAGCCCGAGTGACCTCAGCACGTGGTCGGCCTGCGAGTGGGCGTTCCTGCGCCGGCTCGACGTCAAGCTCGGTCGCGGGGAACCCCTGCCCGAGGCGCACGACGACATGCTCGAGCGCACAGCCCGGCTGGGGGACCAGCACGAGCTCGACTACCTCGCGATCCTGAAGGACACGCGGAACGTCGTCGAGTTCGACCGCCCCTCCCCGCCGGACTACGCACGCGCCGCAGCCGAAGCGCGACAGGCCTTCGCCGACGGCGCCGACGTCCTGTACCAGCCGACGTTCCACGCGGCGCCCACGACGGGCAGCCCGGGCTTCATCGGCTTCGCGGACTTCATCATCCGCAACGACCAGGGCGAGTACGAGGTCTACGACACCAAGCTCGCCCGGCACGCCAAGATCAGCGCCCTGCTACAGCTCGCCGCCTACGCCGAGCAGATGCAGGCACACGACATCCCTACCGGTGCCCAGGTGCACCTGGTGCTCGGCGACCGGACGACGACCACGCACGACCTCGCCGACATCGCGCCGGTGTACCGCACGCAGCGCGCCGAGCTGCAGCGGGTCATCGCCGAGCGCATCGCCGCCGACGCCGAACTGCAGTGGGGTGACCCGCGGTACTCCAGCTGCGGGCGCTGCGCCGTCTGCTCGACCCAGGTGGCCGAGCACCGCGACCTCGTCCTCGTCGCGGGCATGCGCCTCGACCAGCGGGCGAAGCTCATCAAGCACGAGGTGCGGACGATCGACGACCTGGCGGTCCGCACCCGGGCAGTGCCGGGCTTGTCCCGCGCGACGCAGGATCGGCTGGTGCGCCAGGCGAGCCTCCAGGTCGAGACGGAGACCGCCCGACGGAACGGCGCGGACGGGCCGGACCAGCCCGCGAAGCCGCGCTTCGAGGTCCTCGATGCCCGCGCGCTCGATGCGATCCCGGCCCCCGACGCCGGCGACGTCTTCTTCGACTTCGAAGGCGACCCGCTGCACACCGAGGACGGCGTGCACTGGGGCCTCGACTACCTGTTCGGCCTGGTCGACGACCGCGCGGAGTTCACCGCGTTCTGGGCGCACACGATCCGCGACGAGCGAGTCGCGCTGGAGCAGTTCCTCGCGTTCATCGAGGCCCGGCGGCAGCAGTACCCGGGCATGCACATCTACCACTACGCCGCCTACGAGCGGACGCACCTGCTGTCGCTCGCCGCCCGGCACGGGGTCGGCGAAGAGGCCGTCGACGACCTGCTGCGCGCTGGCGTCCTGGTCGACCTGTACCCGATCGTCCGCAAGGCCCTGGTCGTCGGCAGCCACAGCTACTCGATCAAGAAGCTCGAGCCGCTGTACATGGGCGACGACCTGCGCGAGAGCGACGTCACGAACGCCGCCGACAGCATCACCGCCTACGTCGACGCGATCGAAGAACTCCGCAACGGGGACCCCGCCGCCGGCCAGCACATGCTCGACGAGGTCGCCGACTACAACGCCTACGACTGCCGCTCGACCCTGCGCCTGCGCGATTGGCTCCGGTCGCTCCGCAGCGACGACCCGGACGCAGCGGATCCGGCACTCGAGCTCGACGTCCCGCCGATCCCCGTCGAGCGCGAGCCCAACCCGGTGTACGTCGCACTCGCGTCGCACCTGGAGGACGTCGACGCCCTCGACCGCACGCCGGACGAGACCGCGTTGGCGCTCGCCGCAGCTGCGATCGACTACCACCGGCGCGAGGCGAAGACCTTCTGGCAGGACCACTTCGACCGCCTGCGCAACCCGGTCGACGACTGGGCCGACACCCGCGACGTCCTCGTCGTGGAGCGCGCGTCCGTCGAGCGGGACTGGGACACGCTGCCGCGTGCCCGCTCGCAGTCGCGAGAGCTCCGGTTGTCGGGAACGCTCGCGCCCGGTTCACGGCTCCGGCCGGGAGGCACGCCCCACCTCGTCTACGACGACCCGCTTCCGCCGTCGGTCGTGTCTCCGGGCCCCGGGTCGAAAGGCGCGTCGGATCGCGCCAGCATCGTTGACGTGCGCGACAACGGCGACGCGATCGAGGTGCTGCTGATCGAGCGGCTGCCCGTCGGCGGCGAGCCCCACCACGACTTCCCCGTCGCACTCGCGCCGTCGGCACCGCCCCGCGCGAAGCCACAGCCCGAGGCGATCGCCGAGTGGGGGCAGCAGGTCCTCGACGAGCTGCCCTCGATGGTGTCGGACCCGGCCTTCGACCTGCTGCGCCGGGTACCGCCGCGCGGAGAGATCGTGCCCGTGCAGGGCGACGACACGGTGTCCGCCGTGGTGGCGACGCTGCTCGGCCTCGACCACTCGTACCTGGCGATCCAGGGGCCTCCCGGCACGGGCAAGACCTACGTCGGGTCGAACGTCGTCGCACGGCTCGTCCGCGAGTACGGCTGGCGCGTCGGCGTCGTCGGGCAGTCCCATGCGACCTCGGAGAACTTCCTGTCCTCGGTCGTGAACGCCGGTGTCCCCGCGGACCGGGTCGTGAAGGTGCCGAAGTCCGGTGCGACCGAGGACGAACTCGACGCCGCCGCGTGGACGCCCGTGAAGAACGGTGCTGCCGTCGCCGCGTTCCTGTCGTCGTGCGAGGCATCGGGCACCGGCGGCGTGGTCGGCGGCACCGCGTGGACGTTCGCGAACGCGTCGACGATCGACCGCCGCTCCCTCGACCTGCTCGTCGTCGACGAGGCCGGGCAGTTCTCGCTCGCGCCGACCATCGCGTCCTCGATCGCCGCGACCCGACTCCTGCTGTTGGGGGACCCGCAGCAGCTCCCGCAGGTCTCGCAGGGCTCGCACCCGGAGCCCGTCGACGAGTCCGCGCTGGGCTGGCTGGCGGACGGCGAGCACGTCCTGCCGCCGGAGTTCGGCTACTTCCTGGCTCGCACTCGTCGGATGGAGCCGGCGCTCACCGAGTCCGTGTCGGCGTTGTCCTACGACGGGCAGCTCGCGTCGATGGTGTCCGGTCGGCACCTCGACGGCATCGACGCGGGCGTGCACCCCGTGCCGGTCGTGCACGCGGGCAACACGACCTCGTCACCGGAGGAAGCCGCCCGCGTGGTGGCCCTCGTCGGCGACGTCGTCGGCCGAACGTGGACCGACGGTAGGGACGCTCGCGCCCTGACCGACGAGGACGTCATCGTCGTCGCCCCGTACAACGCGCAGGGTGCCCTGATCCGTCAGGAGCTCGACCGTGCAGGCTTCACCGGCACCCAGGTCGGCACGGTCGACCTGTTCCAGGGCCGCGAGGCCGTGGTGTCGATCGTGTCCCTGGCAGCGTCGAGTGCAGCAGACATCCCGCGCGGGCTCGACTTCCTGCTCATGCCGAACCGGCTGAACGTGGCGATCTCGCGGGCGAAGTGGGCGGCGTACCTCGTGCACTCGCCGGCGCTGACGACGGGGCTCCCGCCCTCGATCGCCGGCCTGTCGCTGCTGTCCCGCTTCATCGAGCTCGTCCAGCCCGCTCGCTGACGACCGCGGCGGCCGCGCCGGCCGCTCCGCCGCCGCTCGGTGGCGGAGCCCGGCGTGCTGCCAGGCGAGTGACGGTCCTGGTTCAGGAAGTCCGGCAATCGTGAACCAGAACCGTCAGCGTGCCAGAGCGCCGAGCCGCACCGCCGCGGCTGTGACGCCAGAACGAGGGCTGGTCCCGACACCTGTCGTCCTGGGACGGTGGACACATGGGGGAGAACACCGCTGTCGCCGACCACCGCTCGACTCCGAGGGGCGGGGCCGCGCTGACGCTCCGTGCACGGAAGCCCGGGTACGCGGTCATGCAGGAGTGCCTGGCCATCCAGGCCGAGGGGCCGGCGCGAACCGGCTGGCAGCGCTTCTGGGGGCACGACCCGCTTCGTGACGAAGCCCGCTCGTGGTTCAAGGGCGCTGTGGGAGAACGGCAGGTCGCTGCCCAGCTCGATGCGCTCGGCCCCGAGTTCACGGTGCTGCACGCGGTACCGGTCGGGAAGAGCACGACGGACATCGACCACGTCGTCGTCGGACCCACCGGCGTGTTCTCGATCAACACCAAGAACCATTCGGGGCAGAAGGTGTGGATCGGCGGACGGATGCTGACCGTGAACGGGCAGCGGACACCGCACGTGCACCGCGCCCTCGCCGAGGGGGAACGGGCGACTCGCCTGTTGTCCGCCGCAGCCGGCGGACCGATCCCGGTCCAGCCAATCCTGGTCATCGCAGCGGGAACGCTGCAGTTCGGGAAGACCGCACCGGCCGTCGTGACGGTCGAGCCCCGTCAGATCGGCGCTTGGATCAGGGATCTGCCGCGAGTCCACTCCGACGAAGCCGTCCGGTTCCTGTCGATGCTGGCCGAGGAACGCGGGACCTGGCACGTCGAGGCTGTCGTGGTCAACGACACCCTTCGCCACGTCCAGCGATTCGAACGGCTCGAGCGGGAGATCGCCCAGGCGGCAGCTCGGAAACGGCTGATGCGACGCGCCGTCGCGGTCGCCGTACTTGCAGTCCCGGCAGGAGCGCTGCTGGGCTACTGGTGGGCGATCGCCGGTGCCGCTCTGACCGCGAGCAGCTGAGAAGCGGCCGACCTGCCCGGCGCTAGATTGGTATGCCTATTCTAGCGTTCGTCGAATGACGACGGCCTGCCGCCGGCGCCTGCCCCGCACCCGCTCGGAAGGGCCTCAGTCGTCAGCCGTCGGGACCCCACCCTGCATCTGGACCCGCATCTGGGCGAGGACGTCGGCGTGCAGGAAGTTCGCTTCGGCCGCACTCGTGGGGTCGACCACGATGCCGAACTCCTCGGGCAGGGCGGTCACGAGCTCGGACATCGGAACCGGACGCCCCTCGGCCTCGGGCAGGCCAGCGGAGAGTTCGGCGGGGTCGGTGAAGACGGGCACGAACGGCTTGTCACGGATCATGACGTGGGCGACGCTGCCCGCCTCCGGACCGCCCGCCGGCTTCCACGGCACCCACGCCGCGCTGCGCAGGAAGCCCGCCGGCGAGGCTGCCATCCGGCGGCGGAGTTCGGCGGCCGCGGTGGGCGGGGCCTTGTCGACGCCTCGGCCGAAGGCGGATCCGTTCGTCTCGTCGTTGCTCACGCCGACCATGCTGTCACGCTGGACGGACACGCCGGGGCCGAGCTGCGCCTCCAGGTCGTCACCCGGCGCACGAGGAGGTGCGCCGGGCGTCGGACCGGTGCGGCTCAGTACGCGGCCGACTGCCCGCCGTCGATCGGGACGACCGTCGCGTTGACGTAGGACGCGTCATCGGACAGCAGGAACGCGACGACGGCGGCGATCTCGGGGGCTTCGCCGTAGCGCTTCGTCGGGTTGACCTGGATGAACTCCTCGGCGGCCTTGCGGGGGTTCTCCGCGTCGAGCTGCTTCATCGAGTTCTCGACCATGGGCGTCCAGATGGCTCCGGGGGCGATGGCGTTGATGCGGATGCCGTAGCGGCCGTACTCGACGGCGGAGTTGCGGGTCAGGCCGACGACGCCGTGCTTGGCGGCGGCGTACCCGGACTGGTTGCCGATGCCGCGGATGCCGCCGACGCTCGCGGTGTTCACGACCATGCCGGAGCCCTGCTCGCGCATGACCTTGAGGACCTTCTCGAGCCCGAGGAACACGCCGCGCAGGTTGATCGACACGACCTTGTCGAACTCGGCGGCGGTGAACGACTCGGTGGGGTTCTGCTTGCCCTCGATGCCGGCGTTGTTGAAGAAGCCGTCGATGCGGCCGAAGCGCTCGGTGGTGGCTGCGACGTAGGCGTCGACCTGGGCCTCGTCGGACACGTCGGCGACCGTGGTCAGGACCTGTGCGTCGGGGGTGGCCTCGAGCACGGCGGCCTTCGAGGCCTCGAGTCCCTGCTCGGAGACGTCGACGAGGGAGAGCGCAGCGCCCTCGGCGGCCAGGCGGACGGCGGTGGCGCGACCGAGGCCGGAGCCGCCGCCGGTGATGAGGACGACGCGGTCGGCGAAGCGGGACGTGCTGGTGCTGGTTTCGGGCATGGGGAGGCCTCCTGAGGTCTTCGACGATGAATTCCCTTTAGGCTACACCTGTCGTTTTGCAGGATGATCAGGGGTTGCCTGCCGACCTCAGCTCGTGATGACCGTGGTCGTCGTCGCGGTGGTCGCCGCCATGATGACGATCATCGCCGCGGCCTGGATCTCCTCGAGCACGGCCTTCACCGCCGGGCTCGCCCAGGTACCCGACGTGATCTCCTGCACCAGGCCCTTGTCGACGGCGCCGAACTGCTTGCGGAGCGTGTTCGTCGCGTCGAGCAGCCCGATGACCGCAGCGGAGAACGGTGTCGGGCCCGCCCGCCGAGCCAGGACGTCCGCGATGGCGGATCGCAGCAGTGCCTCCGGGGCTCCGTCGCGCTCCGGGTGCTTCGTGGTGGGGAAGAGCCCGAGCACCTTGCCCTGCTCGACGCTGATGATCCCTCGCTCGACGAGTCCGGCGAAGACGTCGTCGCGGAGCCGCTGCTTCCCGAGCCGGCTCACCCACCACTTCGCCTCGCGCGGCGCGCCGGACGCCGCGATCGAGCCGACGACACCGTCGAGCACCGGGTCGCCCGTGGCGGCGCCGTCGACGACGGTGACCAGGCCGTTCTGCAGCGAGACGGCACCGCGGAGCGCCAGGTCGGCGAGGACCGCTCCCGCGAGACCGGTGTCCAGCGTCTGCCCGTCGAGGGACTTGCGGCCGTCGGGTTCGACCTGGAGGAGCGCGAACGCCTGCGGGACCGTGAGTTGCTCAGCCATGTCCGCAGCCTGCCACGCGGGGCGGAGGTGCGCCGGGCCTCCAGGTCGACACTCAGCGGCTGCAGACCGCCTGACGTCAGCAGGCGCCGAGCACCCGCTCCATCGCATCGCGCTCGGCGGGCGCGACCCACAGTCGGTACTCGGCCTTCACGGACACCTGGTGCTCGATGTACGTGCAGCGGAAGGCCTTGTTCGCGGGCAGCCAGGTCGCGGCGTCACCCGAGCGCTTCTGCGAGTTCGATCGGCCGTCGACGGCGAACAGGTTCGACGGGTCGTTCGCCAGGGCCTCCCGCTCCGACTGACTGAGCTGCTGGGCACCGGTGCGCCAGGCATTCTCGAGCGCGACGACGTGGTCGATCTGCACGAGGGTCGAGGTCGTGTTGCCGCGCACGAAGTCGATCGTCGCCCCGGTGTACGGCGAGACGAGCGTGCCGGTCACCACCTTGCACGGCCCCTGCCGCACGATGCCGCTGAGGTCGCGCGCGAGCACGTCGTTCCGGGTGTCGCAGCCGTTGTGGTCGACGTCGATCCACGCGCTGCCGAACTCGCCGGTGCGGTCGTAGCCGGTGCCGGCGGCCTTGCCCTTGACGGGCAGCGTGGCGAGGAGCGCGCGGGCGTCCGCAGCGTCGGTGTCGGTCGACGTGCTGACGGTCGGATCCGTCGCATCCGTCGCATCCGTCGGATCCGTCGGACCCTTCGGACCCGTCGGACTGGAGGCCCGGCTCGGCTCCGGTGCGTCGCTCTCGGTGCCGACCGTGGCCGTGGCGACCGCCGTTGGCCCGGCTGCGGCGTCGGCGTCGGCGTCCGGCCCGAGGACGCCGGTGGCGTCGAGGGCGTAGCCACCGACCGCGAGGGCCAGGACGACGAGGACGGAGGTGAGGCTGATGCGGGTGCGGCGGCGTCGGCGGGACGTCATGGGTGCGTGGAACTCCTGGTGGTGCAGCTGTGCAGCGGTGCGGTGGTGCGGTGTTGCAGTGGGGCCGGCCGGGGTGGCCTCGACGATCATGGCGGAGACCTCGGACATGGCCGTGGACCGCCACGCTCGGAACGGCCGAACGGCCACGGCGTAGACAGGTCCGCATGACCGATTACGCGAATCCGTCCGTGTCCGTCACCGGTGGGTCGATGCCGCTCTTGGGCTTCGGCACCTGGCAGATCCCCGACGGCGAGGCCCCCGCCGCCGTGGGCGAAGCACTGGCGGCCGGGTACCGCCACATCGACACCGCCACCGGCTACAGCAACCAGCGCGGTGTCGGCAAGGCCCTCGCCGAGTCCGGCCTCGCCCGCGACGACGTGTTCGTGACGACGAAGTTGCCGCCGGACAACACCGACCGCGTGCGCGAGACGATCGAGGAGAGCCTCGACCAGCTCGGCCTCGACCACCTGGACCTCTGGCTCGTGCACTGGCCGCCGAACGGCGAGGCCCGCCCGGACGTGTGGGAACAGGTCGTCCAGGCACAGGCCGACGGACTGACCCGCGCCGTGGGTGTGAGCAACTACTCGCTCGACCAGATCGACGAGCTCGTCACCGCGACCGGCACCACCCCGGCCGTGAACCAGATCAAGTGGAGCCCGGTCGAGTACGACCAGACGATCGCTGACGGGCTGTCCGAGCGTGGGGTCGTGCTCGAGGGCTACAGCCCCTTCAAGGCGAGCAACCTGCAGGACCCGACGCTGCTCGACATCGCCACCGCGCACGACGCCGACAGCGCCCAGGTCATCGTCGCGTGGCACGTCGCGCACGGCTTCGTCGTCATCCCGAAGTCGTCGAACCCGGAGCGCATCCGGTCGAACGCCGCCGGTGCCCGCATCGAGCTGTCGGCGGACGAGGTCGCGGCGATCGACGCGCTCGCCTGACCGCTCCGGCGCGTCAGGCGAGCAGCGAGCGGATGTCGTCGGCGGTCAGGTCGTCGGCGAACAGGGCGTCGTCGTCGATCATCGTGGCGAACAGCTCGGCCTTGCGCGCGGCGAGTGCCAGGACCTTCTCCTCGATGGTGTCCTCGGCGATGAAACGCTGCACGCTGACCGACCGGGTCTGCCCGATGCGGTGGGTTCGGTCGACGGCCTGGGACTCGGCGGCGGGGTTCCACCACGGGTCGAGCACGAACACGGTGTCGGCCTCGGTCAGGGTGAGCCCAAAGCCGCCGGCCTTCAGCGAGATGAGGAACGCGGGCGCGGTGCCCTGCCGGAAGCGCTCGATGACCTCGGGGCGCTTGCGGGTCGAGCCGTCGAGGTACTCGTAGCCGACGCCCCGTTCGTCGAGGGCATCGGACACCATCCGCAGGAACGACGTGAACTGGCTGAACACCAGGGCGCGTCGGCCCTCGGCCGCGAGCTGTTCGAGTTCGTCGAGCAGCAGGTCGAGCTTGGCGGACGGGATCGGCGTCGACGGCGACAGGGGCGAGTCCGACCCGCTCGAGACCAACGCCGGCGACAGCGCGAGCATCCGCAGCAGCGTCAGCGACCGGAACACGATCATCCGGTTCTTCGACAGGTCGTCGATCAGGTCGAGGACCTTCAGTCGCTCGCGGTTGAGCGTGCGCTCGTACAGCTCGCGGTGCGCGGGGTCGAGCGTGACCCGGACGACCTGTTCCTGCTTCGGCGGCAGGTCGGCGGCGACGGCCTGCTTCGTCCGGCGGAGCATGAGCGGCCGGATCCGACGCCGGAGCTTCGCGGTGAGCTGCTGGCGCGCTTCGCCCCGGAGTTCGGGGGAGGCGAGCGGCTTCACGTAGTCGTCGCCGAACCGGGTCCAGGTGGACAGTAGCCCGGGCGCGACGATGTGGAACAGCGCCCACAGGTCGGTCAGCCCGTTCTCGAGCGGCGTGCCGGTGATCGCGAACTTCACCGGTGCCTGCAGCTCGGACGCCACCCGGTGGGTCTGCGACTGCGGGTTCTTCACGAACTGCGCCTCGTCGAGCACGAGCGCCGACCACGGCAGGTCGGTCCACGCCTGCGAGTCGAGCCGGAGCAGCGCGTACGAGGTGACGACGACGTCGGCCTGCGAGGCCGTGCGGGCGACGAGCCCGGGGTCCTTCAGCGACGTCGAGGTGACGGCCGCCACCCGCAGTGACGGCGTGAACTTCGCCGCCTCGGCCACCCAGTTGCCGACGACCGAGGTCGGCGCGACGACGAGGAACGGCGGCCCGTCGGGCTCGGCGGCACGGCGCGCGGCGACCATCGCGAGCACCTGCAGGGTCTTGCCGAGGCCCATGTCGTCGGCGAGCACCCCGCCGATGCCGTGCGCCGCCAGGAACGACAGCCAGGCGAACCCGGCGTGCTGGTACGGCCGCAGTTCGGCGTGCACGGTGTCCGGCACCGGGACGTCACCCGGGGGAGTCGCCCCCATCAGCCCCACGGTGATCGCCTGCCAGCGCTCGTCGTGCGAGGTCTCGTCGGCGAGCAGGTCGAACTCGGTCCACAGCCCGGCCTGCAGCGGCGTCACCTGGATCGGCTGGTCGGGCTCCCACTCGTCGAGGTCGCGAGCCTCGTCGATGAGTTCCTTGAGCCGGTCGAACGCGGGATCGGCGAGCGACAAGTAGGAGTTGTCGACGAGCTTCAGCCGCCGCTGCCGACCGGCCAGGGCGGTGAGCAGCGGGGTGAACGGGATCTGCTTGCCGTTCACGCTCACGATGATGCCGAGGTCGAACCAGTCGTGCTTGTCCGACGGCATCGTCGTGACGCGGATGTGCGGCCGCCCGCTCAACCGCTCGTAGTCGAGGCGCTCACCCTGCACCACCGTGCGGACGCCGAGCGCCGGCAACTCGGGCAGGAACTCGTTCGCGAACACCGCGACGTCGGCCCCGTCGATGGTGCCGTCCTGGAACCAGTCCAGTCCGCCACCGGGTCCGGCAGGGCGGACGGGAGGCTCGCCAGACGTCGCGTCGTCGGCTCGCGCTGTCGACGTGGCGGGTTCCAGGGCCGCTGGCACGTCCGCGTCGGCGGTCGCCGCCTCGGTGCCGGCCGGAACGTCGGTGCTGGCCGGGTCGTCGGCGCTGGCTCGGTCGTCGGTGCTGGCTGGATCGTCCGCGGCGCGGAGCCCGGACAGGTCGGGAAGCGGGCCGTGCAGCGACACCGGGTCCTTGCGCCCGTCGACGTGCCAGCGCCAGTGCAGGTGCACCCGGTCGTCGGTGCGGGGTGCCCGGGCCGGCTCGAACGTCGCCGTCAGCACGAGTTCGGGCGGGGTGCGCTCGGGCAGCTCGACCGACCCGTCGGAGCTGACGAGCCCGAGGGCACCGCGCAGCCGGGGCGACCAGTCGGCCAGGAACTCGTCGACCTCGGCCGTCGGCACCGTGATGCGGGTGCCCTCGAGGAGCATGCGCCGTTGGTCCTCGGGCACGGGCGCCGGGGTCGGTGCGAGCCCGACCGTGAACTCTGGGCTCTCGCGGAACACGTACACGCCGTGGTCGCCGACCATCCGCGCTGCACCGGGGACCACCGGGCGGCCGTCGAGGACCGCGCTCGCACCGATCACCACGGCGTCGTCGTGCCGGGCGACACCGGGCCGGGAGACATCGAGCAGCACCTGGGCCTGCTCGCCGAGGACCACTCCGCCCTCGCGCTTGCCGGTCACGAAGGCGATGTCGAGCCCCGACGCCTGCCGGAGCAACGGCCACAGCAGCGGGCTGCGGAAGTCGTCGAGGTGCAGCCAGTCGCTCTCGCCGGGCAACCCCGCGAGCTGGCCGGCACGGTGCAGGGCCGCGAGCTGCATGAACCACCCGTGCTGCTCGGCGCCGAGGCCCAGGCGGTTCTGCGAGTAGGGGAGCGTGCCCCAGGTGAGCTGCCCGCGCACCCAGTTGCCGGCGTCGCTCCGGGTCACGGGCCGGACCCCGAGCCGGACCGTGCGGGACGGCGCCGGTAGGGCTCGGCCGGCGGCCCGGGCGCGGGCCGCGAGGGCGGCGGGGACCGCGTCACGCAACTCGAACTGCAGACCCATCCGGGTGCCCTGCGGGGCGACCGCCTGCTCGTCGTCACCGGCGAGGCGGGCGAGGTCGTGCCTCCAGTCCGAGGGCGGCGGAGCCGGCGCTTCCGGACGCGGGCCGGCGTTGGCGGCCAGGGCACGCGCGTTGATGGTGAGCAGTGCGGCGGCGACGTGCTTGCAGTCGCCGCCGAGGGGGCAGCTGCACGTGCTGCGGACCGGGCGGATGAAGTCGCCGCGCGCCACGGTCATGTCGATGCGGCACTCGTACGGGTCGTCCGCGGTGCCGGAGACGGTCGCCGTGACGGTGCCGTCGTCGGCGTTCCAGACGGCATCGTCGACCAGGCCGGCACGCACGACGTCGCGCGCGCGACCGAAGGTCTGCGGCCCGACGAAACGGATGACGTCGACGGCGTCGATCATCGGGGCTGCTGGCACGGGTCAATCGTGCCAGGTGCCACCGACGCGCGGAGCCGCCGACCCGAACGGCACACATCGAGCAGGGCTACCGTCTGCGTGGACGGGCGACGACTGCTCGCCGCTCTCCACTCGATTGGACACGCTCATGCCGGACCGCTTGCGGTGGGTGCACGACTCCGCAGACCACTGGAACGTGTGGCTCGGCTCCGAGGTCGTCTGCGACGTCACCCGGACGGACCAGTTCACGGTGGACTCGCCGGACCACTCGATCAACGGGGCGCACTCCTCGCTCGAGAGCGCTGCGGCGCAGGTGCAGGGCTGGGTGCGCTGGAGCGGACGCTAGGGCGCCTGCTCGCTACGGCTTCGTCGCGTCGGTCGGCTCGCTGGCCGCCAGCTTGCTGTGCTTCCGCGAGTAGCCGAAGTACACGCCCAGGCCGATCGCGAACCAGACCGCGAACCGCACCCACGTCTCCCACTGCAGGAACGTCACGAGCCACAGCGACGCGATGACGCCGATGATCGGGATGACGGGCATGAACGGCAGCCGGAACTGGCGGTCGAGGTCGGGCTGGCGGTAGCGGAGCACGATCACCGCGGAGCAGACCACCACGAACGCGAGCAGGATCCCGATGTTCGTGAGTTCCGCGACGACACCGATCGGCAGGACGCCCGCCAGGATCGCCGATGCGATGCCGAGGATCCACGTGACGCGCGTCGGGACGTGGCGCTTCGGGTCCGTCTTCGAGAACCACTTCGGCATCAGGCCGTCACGGCTCATCGAGAACCAGACGCGGCTGGCGCCGAGCATGAACGTGACGAGCACCGTGACGATGCCGACGATGGCGCCGATCGCGATGACGTTCGCGACACCACCGAGGCCGACCGACGCGAACGCCGACGAGAAGCCCGAGGCCGGGTCGATGTCCGTGTACTTCTGCATCCCGGTCAGCACCAGGGTCGCCAGCACGTACAGGACCATCGAGATGCCGAGGGACAGCAGGATCGCCTTCGGCATGTGCTTGCGGGCGTCGACGGACTCCTCGGCCGCGGTGGACATGGCGTCGTAGCCGAACACCGCGAAGAACACCGTCGCGGCACCGGTCATCACGCCACCGAAGCCGAACGGGAAGTAGGGGGAGTAGTTCGCGCTGTTGATGTGGAACACGCCGAGCACGACGATGAGCACCACGAGCGCGACCTTGATGCCGACGGCGACGAACTCGAACCTTGCGGCGCTGCGGATGCCGCGGGTCAGCACGAACGCCGTGACGAGGCACAGGATGATCGCGAAGACGTCGATCACGTGGCCGTCGCCGGTGCCGGGGGCGCCGAGCATCCACGCGGGCAGGTCGATGCCGAACTGGCCGACCATGAACCCGACGTAGCCGGAGATGCCGATCGCGACCACCGCCACGATCGCGGTGTACTCGAGCAGCAGGTCCCAGCCGATGAACCAGCCGACGATCTCGCCGAGGACCGCGTAGCCGTACGTGTACGCACTGCCGGCCTTCGGGATGAGGCCGGCGAACTCGGCGTACGACAACGCTGCGGCGGCACTCGCAACGCCGGCGACCAGGAAGCTGATGAGGACCGCGGGACCGGCGACGCCGTTCGCCACGGTGCCGGCGAGGGTGAAGATCCCCGCGCCGATGATGCCGCCGATGCCGATCGCGGTGAGCTGCCAGAGGCCGAGGTGCCGTTTCAGGCCACCCTCGGCTCCGGTGTCGTCATCGATCGTCTCGATGGGCTTCCGTCGGAAGAGCGTGCGTGTCGTCGTCGTCACCCGCCCATGGTGCACCTTGCGGCGGCTCAGGGTTTCGCGCGCGCCCGCAGCCCGACCGCAGCCGTTCGGCGTAGACACGATCCCATGCGCCATCCCACACGGATCGAACCCGGCCCCGGACAGGAATCGGTCTGGGACTACCCCCGCCCGCCCGTCGTCGAGCCCGTCACCGCCCGCGTCGTCGTCCGGTTCGGCGGCACCGTCGTGGCCGACACGACCGATGCGGTACGCGTCCTCGAGACCTCGCACCCGCCGGTGTACTACCTGCCGATGGCGGACCTCGACCTCCGCCCCGCGCAGGGGTCGAGCATGTGCGAGTTCAAGGGCCGGGCGCGGTACTTCGACGTGGTCGGCGGGGACGGCACCGTCGCGAGCCGCGCCGCGTGGAACTACCCGACGCCCGAGTCGGGGTACGAGTCGCTCCGGGACCGCGTCGCGATCTACCCGTCGGCGATGGACTCGTGCGAGGTCGGCGGCGAGGTCGTGCAGTCGCAGGACGGCGACTTCTACGGCGGCTGGATCACGTCGGACGTCGTCGGCCCGTTCAAGGGTGCGCCGGGCACGCTCGGCTGGTGACCCGCGTCAGCGGTTCGCGTAGGGCGACCAGAACGGCGGCGGGAACGCCCCGGCGGTCGCGATGACGAGCAGCTGCCAGACGATCATGGCCAGCCCGGCGGCACCGATCACGATGCCGATCCAGGCCCAGACCTGCACCGCCCGGCGACGGCGACCGGCGATGACGATCGCCCGCCAGCCGCTCAGCACGCAGACGACGCCGAATGCCGCACCGAGCAGGACGTGCCGGACCGTGCCCTGCGCCGGCACGATGATGCCGAGGTAGAACGCGACCGGGCCGAGCAGCACGGCGAAGGTCGCGGGGGCTGCTGGCGGTTCGTGGTCCCGAGAGGGTGCTCCCATGCGTCTGAATGTACCGAGCCGGTCGGGTTCCGTACACGTGCGAGCACCGTCGCCCGGGAGCAGGCACGATGGAGGCATGCGTTCCTTCCTCCGCGTCCTGCTCGGCCTGGCGCTCGTGTTCGCCGGCACGAGTCACCTCACCTTCGCGCGCAAGGAGTTCACGGCGCAGGTCCCGGAGTTCGTGCCGCTGTCCGAGGACACGACCGTGCTGGCCTCCGGTGTGGCCGAGATCACCCTCGGTTCGGCCCTCGTGCTCGCGCCGAAGCCGGCCCGGCGCTTCGTCGGTTCCGTCGCTGCACTGTTCTTCACGGTGATCTTCCCGGGCAACCTGTCGCAGTGGGTCAACCGCCGCGACGCGTTCGGCCTGGACACCGACGAGAAGCGCGTCGCGCGCCTCTTCGGGCAGCCGCTGCTCATCGCCGCAGCCCTCTGGTCCACGCGCGGCCGGCGGTCCTGATGGACGCGCCCGCCCGGTCGTCCGGTCCGGCCGACGCCGGTTCGGCTCCCGGGTCCGGGCCGGAGTCTGTTCCGGGTCCGGGTCCGGGTCCGGGTCCGGGTCCGGAGTCGGTTCCGGGGGCGCGTCTCGATCCGCTCGGGTCGGCTCCGGCACGGTTCGGACGGGAGGCCCGCCACCCCCTGGCAGGCCGCCGCCGCGTCGCGGACATGGTCGCCTCCATCGCCCTGCTCGTGGTGCTCACGCTCGAAGCGTTGGCAGCGGGGTGGGGCATCAAGCTCATGTCGTTGGCGTTCGTGTCGTGCGCTGCCCCGGGGAACACCTGCAACGTGGGGCTCGGTGACTCGGTCGTGACGGTCGGGCCGATCCTGATCGCGCTGGTGCTGGTCGCCTCGATCGTGGTGTGCATCCTGCGGCTGGTGCGGCGTCGGCTGGCATGGCCGGTCGTGCTCGTCGGGATGGCCGCCGTCGTCGCGGTGTTCTTCGCGGCGCTGCTCCTCATCGAGAGCTCGGTGACGCACGGCATCTGAGGGGTGCTGCCGTCCCGAGGTTCCGAAATCTCGGCATGTCGGCGCCCTGTTCGTCGAGGTCTGGAACCTCGGGGATCAGCGTGCGGCACGTCGTGGAACCTCGCCGAGCCGGTCGGGTTCGGACTGGAGGCCCGTCCAGCGTCCTTCTCGCGCTGGTCGAACCCGTGCACCGCGACGACCGCGGGGGCGTCGCGATCGCCGAAGTCGGACGGCTCGCGGCCTCAAGGTCGTCCTCCACAGGTGGCTGCGGCGGCGAGGTTGTCCACAGATGCACACGGCGGCCGTCGGCGGGCGGGCCGGGTTCGCGACGCTGGAGTCATGCCTGACACCGACACCCTCGACCGCCTGATCCGAACCCCTGTCCGTACCGACGACGACGTCGTCCAACTCGTCGCCGCCCTGGTCGACCGCCCGGTGCGCCGGCAGTGCTGGGTGGTGTTCCTCGACGAGCTCGGGATGTCGATCCCGTTCCTGCTGCCCATCGCGGACCTGCCCTACCAACCAGACGAGCACGTCAGTGACTTCGCGTCGTTGATCTCCGAGATCGTCGGTCAGCTCGGCGCGGTCGACGTCGTCCTCGCGTGGGAGCGGCCCGGTGTCGACCGGGTGCACCCGGTCGACTGGGAGTGGGTCGATGCGTGCGCCTGCGCCCTCGACGAGCACGCGATCCGGCTGCGGGCACAGGTCATCGTCCACGACGGCGGGGCCGCGATGGTCGAACTCGACGAGCACGACCAGGACGAGGACGTCGCGTGACCGGCGGGCCCGGCGGTCTCGTGCCCGGTCAGCCCTGTGGCGCGGTGTCGGGCACGGTCTCGCCTGTCAGCCCCTCGACGACGGCCTTCGCCGCGGGCCAGGACTTCGCGTAGTGCTCGGGGTCGGAGTTGATCTGCACCGCGTGCGCCATCTGCGTCGGCGTCATCGCCTTCCAGCCGGGGACCTTGACGAGCTTCGCGTAGAACATCGACGCCGCCGTGTACGGGTCCATCCGCTGCTCGTACGTGCCCCAGGCGCCGTTGTCGCGCTGCTGGAACAGGCCGCGGCTGTCCGGTCCCGCGGCATCGCCGTGGTCCAGGTTCACCAGGCTCGACTCGCCGATCGCCGTCATGACCCCGACGGCCTGGGTGTGCGGCCCGATGCCGACCGCCTTCGCGGCCTGGATCACCGACGCGGCGTTCACCAGGCGGTCCTGGCAGAAGCCCGCGATGGGGCCGGCGGGGACGACCATGCCGCCGACGGTCTTGGAGGCGACCTTCGGGCACGTGGGGGTGGCGTCGGCGGCGCTGGACTTCGCGATGCCGGCGATCGAGTTGACCGCGATCACGACGAGCACCACGACCCCGATCCCGACGACCACGATGCCGGCGCCGAACACCGACGCGAGCGTGATGCCGACACGGCGCATGACGGGACCTCTCGACGGACGGGGTGGGGCAGGCGGAGCACGACGAGCGTACGGGCGCCGCCTGGGAACCGCACCCGCCCGATCGGGGGTCGCTGTGACGCACTGACGGTCCTGGTGCACCGAACACGGGGTTCGTGCACCAGGACCGTCAGCCGCGGCGTCAGCGTCGGCGTCGGCGCGACCTGCTCCGACCCCATCCGCCGGCGGACAGGGAGACGAGCGCGATGGCGGCGATGACGATCGTCCAGATGACGGCGGTCGCGTCCATCAGACGTCGCGGTGGTCGTGCGGCGGGTGCTGCACCTTCGTCGGTTCGGTGACCAGGCCGGTCGGGGCCTTCTCGGGCTGCTTGCGACCGTGCGTGAACCAGGTCAGGATCCACAGCAGCACACCCAGGGCCAGCAGTGCACCGGCGATCTGGTACTGCTGCGGGTCGCGGCCGGACGAGAACGGCAGCACGAGCCACAGACACGTGATGATGCCGATGACGGGGATGATCACGCCGGCTCGGAAGTGCTTGTGGTCGACCTTGTCGCGGCGGAGCACGAGCACCGTCAGGTTCACGACGGCGAACACGGTGAGCAGCAGGAGCGAGGTCGTGCCACCGAGGACCACCACGATCGGGGAGTCCGGGTCGAGCGAGACCCAGCCGATGAGCAGCAGGGAGATCGCGGTGGTGAAGACGATCGCGTTCGACGGGGTGCGACGAGCGGGGGAGATGCGGGCCAGGAAGCCCGGCAGCACGCCCTGCTTGCTCATGCCGTACAGCAGTCGCGACGCCATCATCATGTTGATCAGGGCGGTGTTGGCCACGGCGAACATCGAGATGAACGGCAGCAGGTCGGCGATCGGGAAGTCCGGGGCGGCGGTCTGCACGACGGTCACGAGCGGGGTCTCGTTGCCGGCGAGCTCACCGATCGGCACGACGGCGACGGCGCAGATCGACACGAGCGTGTAGATCACGGCCGTGATGCCGAGGCCGGTGAGCATCACCTTCGGGAAGATGCGCGAGGGGTCCTTGGTCTCCTCGGCCATGTTCACCGAGTCCTCGAAGCCGACCATCGCGAAGAACGCCAGCGACGTCGCCGTGGAGATCGACATGAGCAGGGTCTTGTCCTCCGGGGTCTCGAACATCACCACCCGCGAGAAGTCCGCGTTGCCACCCGCGATCGCCCAGAAGCCGATCAGGATCACCATGACGAGACCGGACAGCTCGACCAGGGTGAGGACCACGTTCGTCTTCACGCTCTCACTGACACCGCGGAAGTTGATCGCCATCACCGCGAGCATGAAGCCCATGGCGATGAGCATCACGACGGCGTTCGGCAACTCGAGGCCGAACCCGACACCGAGGTTGGCGGCGAACGCCCGCGACGCCGTCGACGCCGAGGTGATGCCGGAACACATCACGATGAAGGTCACGATGAAGGTGATGAAGTGGACGCCGAAGGCCTTGTGCACGTAGAGAGCAGCGCCCGCGGTCTGCGGGTACTTCGTCACGAGTTCGAGGTACGAGAACGCTGTCAGCAGGGCGACCGCGAAGGCGATGAGGAAGGGGAGCCACGCTGCTCCTCCGACCTCTGCCGCGACCTGACCGGTGAGCGCGTAGACACCCGTTCCCAGGATGTCGCCGACGATGAACAGCAGCAGGAGCTTGGGACCGATGACCCTGCGGAGCTCGGGCTGCTCCTGCTGTGGTCGGTCCGTCTTGGTGGTGGCCATGCGTCACCCTTGCGCGCGAGACGCCTTGCTGTCTAGTCCCACAGGAAGGTTTCTCGCGATCGCAACACGGTCGCTCGGCGACGGATACTCTCCGGGCCATGGACCACGAGTCGAACACCACCGAAGAGCCCGTCGAGTTCGCCGACTTCAACGCGAAGCTGCTGGTGCTCGACGTCCTCTGCTACGACCTCGACGTCCTCGACCCCTACGACCCGGAAACGGCCGACGAGACGGACGAGGACCTCGACGTCGACGGCCAGGACGACCGGGCCCGTGAGTACTACGACGGCCTGGAACTCCTGCCGTCGCACCTGTCCCTCGTCACGGAGATCACCGTCGACACCGAGCTCGAGGTGCTCCAGGACGTGCACCCCGGGTGGGAGGGCTCCGACGACCGCTTCGACCCGCAGAACTGGGACGACGTCCTCGACCTGCCGGCACTCCGCACCGTGTACGCAGCTGCGCCGCTGCCCGCCCACGTCGCCGAGGCCCTGGCCGCGAAGGGCGTCGAGGTCCGCTCAGCCTGACCGGAGGAACCGGCACGGGGAACTACAGCGAGCGGTCCAACGCTTGCAGCTGCTCGGTGAACTGCTTCGCGCCGCCCTGCGCGGGGTGCCGGACGGCGATCGCCTCGATGCCGGCCAACGCGAGCGCACCCTGGGCCTTCCGCCCCACCGCGACCACCCGGACCCGGTCGACGCCACCGAGTGCCTCGAGCAGTGCGAGGGCGACCGATGCTCCCGACCGCACCTCGGCCGGACGGGGTGTGCGGTTCGTCAGCCGGTCCGGGGCGACGAACGGGTGGTGCGGGAAGATCGCCCACGCCACGGGGAGCGCCTCGGTCCAGTCGGACAGTGCCGCCTGCACCACACGTGATGAGGCCTCCCACGGAGCGGTCGGCTCCGGCGGCACCAGGTAGTCGGCGCCGAACAGGTCCGTCCCGAGCTCGCGCATGCTCGTGAACGGGATGCCGGTGTTCGTCATGCCGCGCCACCCGGGTGCCTCGGCCACGAGCAGGGTGTCCGCCGCCGGCCCGAACTGCTCCAGGTACCGCTGCAGGTTCGACCGGCGCAGCCGCCCCTCGGCCGAACCGAGATCGTACAGCGCCTCGGCGTCCGCCTCCACCGGCACGGCGTCAAGCGCTGCCCAGAACGCGTCGAACGCCGTCATCTCACGATCCGACCCGCGACCCGCTGCCGAGCACCCGGCGGTACACGTCCTCGAGCCCCGAAGCCGACCGCTCCCAGCTCAGACGCTCCGCGTGCTCCCGCCCGGCCGAGGACAGCGCGGCCGCGTACCCGGAGTCCGTCAGGATCCGCTCGATCTCGGCGGCCCACACCGACGGCTCACGGGACTCGAGCACGACACCCGTCTCACCGTCGACCACGGCCTCACGCAGCCCCCCGGCAGCCGCGGCCACGACCGGCACCCCGGACGCCGAGCCCTCCAGCGCCACGAGGCCGTACGTCTCGGAGTGCGACGGCACCAGCACGGCTGCCGCGCCACGGAACAGGAACGCCAGGTCGGCACGCGACTGCGGCCCGATGAAGGTGACGCGGTCGGCGATGCCACGCGCGGCGGCGAGCCGACGCAGTTCGTCCACGTAGTCACCCGCCTCGCTCGAAGCATCCCCGGCGATGACCAAGGTGGGACGGGCCTCCTGGTTGATGCCCGCGATCGCCTCGATGGCCAGGTCGAGCCCTTTCAACGGCTGCACGCGAGCCGCCGCGACGACGTAGGGGGTGGCAGCCCGGCGCGCACCGGCGGCCGCCGGACGGAAGACCGACCCGTCGACCCCGGGCGGCACGATCCAGATCCGCGCGTCGGCGCCGCCGAGCCTCGTCCGGACCGTCGACGCCTCGGCTTCGGACACCACGACGACCGCATCGGACTCGCGCGCCAGCTGCTGCTCGCCCGTGATGCGACCGGCGGACTCAGGCCGCTCGCCTTCGGACAACGGCGTCTCGGGGTCGGCGGCGATCGAGTGGAACGACTGCACGTGCGGGATGCCACGCTCACGGGCCACCGGCAGGGCAGCGGCACCGGAGAACCAGTGGTGCGAGTGCAGGACGTCGAACGGCCCGAGCTGCTCGAGCTCGTGGCGGAACGGCTCGATGAACGCGTCGTGCTCGCCCTTCGGCACCGGCTCCGCCGGACCCGCCGACAGGAACCGCAGGCACACACCCGGCACGAGCGACACCGAGTCCGGCTGCGTCGGCGCCGAACGCCGCGTGATGATGTCGACGTGGTGGCCACGATCGGCCAACGCCTCGGCCTGGTGCCGGACGACGACGTTCATGCCGCCGACCTCGCCCGAGCCGGGTTCGTCTCCGGGGGAGGTGTGCAGCGACACCAGCCCGATGTGCAGGGGTTCGCTCGTCGTGCTCACCGGTCAACCCTAGCCGCGCGTCGGTGCGTCCACCCGGCTCTGGAGTGCAAGGGCTCGACCGCGTAGAATCGGTCTCATGGCCAAGCGAGTCGTTCGAACCGTCAGTGGCGCCGAGCGCGCCAAGCGGTCGCACGCCGTGGCGGCGGTCATCCACTCCGGCCGACTCGAAGGGTTCGAGGACAACCCCGAGTGGATTCAGTACATGAGCCGCTTCGCACGGGGTGAGATCAGCCGCGAGGAGCTCCGGGCCTTCGCACACCGCCGGTGAGTCGACCGGTCGGCGGTTACCACGACGAGCACTTCGTTCTGCGGAACAAGTTCGGAGCGACGAGCAGAGCCGCACTCGCGGCACTCGAAGTGCCTGAGGTGCAAGACCGCGAACTCGACTTGCTGCTCGGCGAGGTCGGCGGTCTCCGCGGTCTCCGACCATCGCAGCGGATTCGACGAATCCACGCCCACCTCTTCCAGGACGTCTACGAGTGGGCTGGCGAGTACCGTCTCGACGGCATCGCGAAGAACCCGGACGAACCTTTCCTGCCTCCCCAACTCATCGCTCCGCGGATGGCCCAGCTCGACGGCGAGTTGGCTGGCGGGGGGGAGAGATGCTGAAGCGGCCGCTCGACTTCCTCACGGAGCAGTTCGCGACGCTCAACTACATCCACCCCTTCATGGAGGGCAACGGTCGAACGCAGCGAGAGTTCTGGCGACAGTACGCGGCTGAGCACGACGTCACGCTCGACTGGCAGCAGGCGACGAAGTCCGAAAACCACTCTGCAGCGCGCCGCTCGATGCCGGGCGATCTCGGTCCACTGCGCGACCTGCTCGCAAAGGTGATCGCTTCAGACGCTCAGCGCGAGCACGACTGAACAATCTCCGGCGGCCTCCGCTGCGACGGGCGCGCAGGCGCCACCACGACGGGCCGGCGGCTCGCCTCGTCCACCGGGTCGGACGGGAGGCCCGGATCGCCTCCCAAGATCTGCACGCGCTGGTCACCGTGCCGCTCCCAGAACGCCGCCGTCCAGGCACAAAGGGCACCGTCGAGCAGGTCCTCGCGGTGCTTGTGGGTCGGGCCGTGGAGCACCGACGGGTCGGCGAGGCCCGCAGTCAGCGGATGCGAGTCGAGCTGCAACGGCGGGTCGAGCGGGGTCTCGCGTAAGCGCCGGACGAGCTCGTCGAACGCCTCGGCGCGGCGTGCCCGGGCCTCGGCTGCCGGCACCCTGAGGTCCAGGCGCTTGTACCGGGGCCGCTCGACGTCGTACCCGAGCTCCTCCACGCCGACCAGGGTCGTGTACGGGTAGCACTCGAACATCGCCGGCCCGGTCCTGGCGTGCATGGATGCCGTGTCGGACACGTACTCGACGCCCAGTGCGGTGAGCCGGTCGAGCAGGCTGGCGCCGGCGCTCGCCGCGGAGGCCTGGTTCGTCGGGTTCGCCGCCACCTTCCACCGGCCGTAGCGCTGCCCGACCTGCCGTTCGGATTCGCGGATGCCGGTCGGGTTCGTCACGACGAGCGAGGCGTCGACGGCGATGAGCGACCGCGGCCCGAGGTGTTCCGCGACCCAGGTCGTGACGTCGTCGACCCCGCGGGCCCATCCGGCGTCGGTGATCGTGCCGTCGGCCTCCATCGCGACCAGTCCGGTCTCGTTGGGCGCGCGGCTCGCGGTGCCGAGTCCCCACGCCAGGTCCACTCCGAGGTACGCGCTCACCCACCCCATCCTGCCCGTCGGACAGTTCATCCCCACAGCGCGGCTACCCCGGACTGGGGCTGCCGCGGTCGACCGAGCACGGTGCACGCTGGATCGTTCGTACCGAACACGAGGGGATGTCGCAGGATGCGTTGGTCAGCACTACCGACGAAGGCAAAGGCTTCGGTCGTCGTCGCGATCGCAGCAGTGGTGTGGCTCGGCGGCGTCGGAACGGCCGGTGCTGTGGTGGGCGCTGCGGTGACGAGTGCCAGTCAGAGCGCCTCGGCGCCGGTCACAATTGCCGACACCTCACGAACGCCGACTCCATCGGCACCCACGCCGACGCGCACGGCCACATCGACGCCGACCCCGACCCCGGTCGTCGAGGTGTCGGAGGTCGCGAAGAACTCCCCGATCCACTTCCGGAAGACAACGGTCGACGACCCGACCCTCGCGAAGGGCCAGACACGGCTGCAGACAGCGGGCGCCGACGGCGTCCTCACCCGTACGTACCGCGTGACGACGACCGACGGCGTCGAGACGGACCGGGTCCAGGTATCCAGGACCGTCACGAAGGCACCGGTGGCCGAGGTGTCCGCGGTGGGCTCGTACGTCGAGCCGGCTCCAGTCCCAGCCGCTCCCGCTCCCGCTCCCGCTCCCGCTCCCGCACCAGCAGCTCCGGCTCCCGCGCCGGTCGAACAGGCACCTGCACAGTCGCAAGACCTCATCACGCCCGGTGCGTTCTGTGCCGACGCGCAAGCCGGTGTCGTCGCTCAGGCAGCGAACGGCAACTCGTACACCTGTGGCGGCAAGGGTCCTGACGCGAACGGACACCTGCACTGGAACGTCATGTGAGGCAGTGCCGCAAGACACCGGTGTTCGCGCGCTGAACACCGGCACGCGGGGGTTCGACCTGCGAACACCGGTGTTTTGCGGATCGACCGGCGAGTACCTTCCGCTGCATGGCGATCGAAGCGACGACGGTGCGGGTGCCCGGTCCGGACGGGGACCGCGAGGTCCGGCTCAGCAGTCCCTCGCGTGTCCTCTGGCCGGACGCCGGGATCACCAAGGCCGACCTCGCCGAGTACCTGGTGACGGTGGGCGACGCGTTCGTCCGCTCGAACGGCGACCGACCGATCTCGCTGCAGCGGTTCCCGGGCGGCGTCGACGGCGAGCAGTTCTTCTCGAAGAACCCGCCCAAGGGTGCCCCCGACTACGTGCGGTCGGTCACGGTGACGTACCCGAGCGGCCGGAAGCACCCGCAGCTCGTCATCGACGAGCCGGCCGTCGCGGTGTGGGCCGCGCAGATGAACACCGTGGTCTTCCACCCGTGGGCCTCGCGCGCCGAGGACAGCGACCACCCGGACCAGCTCCGCATCGACCTCGACCCGCAGCCCGGCACGGACTTCTCGGACACGGTGCCCGTGGCGCAGGAACTCCGGAAGGTCCTGGACGAAGCGGGTCTGACGGCGTGGATCAAGACGAGCGGCAACCGCGGTCTGCACGTGTTCGCCCCGATCGCACCCGAGCACGAGTTCCTCGACGTCCGGCACGCCGTGATCGCGGCCGCCCGAGAACTCGAACGGCGGATGCCCGACCGGGTCACGACGGCGTGGTGGAAGGAGGAACGAGGCCAACGGGTCTTCGTCGACTTCAACCAGGCGAACCGCGACCGCACGATGGCGGGTGCCTACAGCCCACGGGCTCTCGCGCACGCTTCGGTGTCGACGCCGATCACGTGGGACGAGCTGCCGACGGCGGACCCGACGACCTTCACGATCCGGACCGTCCCCGAACGCTTGGCGACGATCGGTGACCCGTGGCAGGCGATGCACGACGAGCCGGTGAGCATCGAGCCGTTGCTGTCGTGGTGGGAGCGCGACCTGGAGAACGGCGAGGGCGAACTGCCCTTCCCGCCGGACTTCCCGAAGATGCCGGGCGAGCCGCCGCGCGTGCAACCGTCCCGAGCGAAGAAGTCCTGACCCGAGCCAGCGGGGACCGTCAGACGGCGGGCAGCGTCTCCGTCGAGCGGTCGGGGTCGTCGACGCGGGACGTCTGCATCGGCAGTCCGACGCTCGCGGTGTGCAGGCGGGTCAAGCGCGACCAGGTGCCTCGGTGGGCGTCGCTGATGCCGTCGACGATCACGAGCCCAGGCCGATCGTGACCAGTGCGAGCGCGGTTGCGGTCACGCCGGCGATGGCGCTGATGACCGCACTGAGCTGCAGGGTGCGCTGGCGGCGTGCCTCGCGCACCTCGTTGAAGGGGTTCCGCTGCGAGTGGCGGACAAGCGTGCTGGTGCTCATGTCGATCCGCTTTCGGTCCTGGGGCTCCCGGGATGGGTGCCTCGTGCTGCTGGTCTCCATCGTGGCAGTGTTTCGCTAGTTCGGCTAACTACTTTCCTGCGATCACCGGCAAGACGACGAAAAACGGACAACCACGCGTCAGGACAGGACATCCCGCAGGTCGTACGCCGACGGCACCTCGAGCTGGTCGAACCCGCACGACGCCGCGTCGCGGTCCGGACGCCACCGTTCGAACTGCACCGTGTGCCGGAACCGGTCGCCCTCCATCTGGTCGTAGCGGACCTCGAGTACGACCTCCGGCGCCAGCCGGACGAACGACGTGTCGCGACCCGACGAGAACCGCGACCGTTCCCCGTCACCGGTGACGGGCCTCCCGTCCGCATCGCGGAGCACGACGGGCTCGAGCTCGTCGACCAGGGCGAGCCGGCGCTTGTCGGAGAAGGCTGAGACGCCGCCGACCTGGCGGAGCTCCCCGTCGTCGCCGTACAGCCCGACGAGCAGCGACCCGACGCCCGAGCCGCTCTTGTGCACGCGGTACCCGATCGCGACGACGTCGGCCGTCCGGTGGTGCTTGATCTTGAGCATCGTCCGCTTGCCCGGTTCGTACGGCTTGGCCCGGCGCTTGGCGACCACACCGTCGAGTCCGGCGCCCTCGAAGGTGGTGAGCCACTCGCGTGCCTGGTCGACGTCGAGTGTGGTGCGCGTGACGAACAGCGGGTCGGACATGCCGCTCGCGAGCTGTTCCAGCCGGTCGCGTCGTTCGTCGAACGGCAGGTCGACCAGCTCGTCACCGTCCGCTGCGAGCAGGTCGAACGCGACGAACTGCGCGGGCGTCTCGGCGCTGAGCTTCGCGATCCGCGAGGCCGCCGGGTGGATGCGCTGCGACAGTGCCTCCCAGTCGAGGCGCTCGGCTCCGGGCTCGCCGGAGCGCAGGATCACCTCGCCGTCGAGCACCACCGGGTGGTCACGGCCGCCGAACTGCGCGCGGAAGGCCTTGACGAGTTCGGGGAAGTAGCGCGTGAGCGGCTTCGCCCCGCGGCTGCCGATCTCGACGTCGTCGCCGTCGATCGTCACGATGCCGCGGAAGCCGTCCCACTTCGGTTCGTACCGCAGGCCACCGGTCACGCTGTCGGGTTCCGGGACGTCGGCGACGGCCTTGGCCAGCATCGGTGCGATCTCCATGCGTCGTGTCTACTCGGGCGCGGGTGGGCAGCGCTGCGCGCTTCGTGAGCAGGAATGGTCGGGTCCGGCGCGACGACTCGACCATTCCTGCTCACGACGTGCGGCCGGGAGGCCCGGATCACCCGGGGCAGGTCGGCTCGCGTCAGTACTGTGGTGCGGGTGACGACCGTGCCCCCGTCGGCAGCGCCGGCTCCGGAACCGATCAGCCCCGTGCAGGCCGCCGCGCTCCGCGACGGCGTCCTGCCGCCCGTCGAACAGGTCCGGCCGGGGATCTGGACCTTCGCGGTGCCGTTCCGGTTCGGGGTGCCCGACGCGACCCTGGTCTACGTCGTCGAGGGGTCGGACGGGTCCCTCGCGCTGATCGACCCCGGGTGGTCGTCCGACGGCGGGCTCGACGAGGTCCGCGCCGCACTGTCGGCGATCGGCCGGTCGCTCGACGACGTGTCCCTCGTCGCCGTGACGCACCTGCACGCCGACCACCTCGGTGCTGCCGCCGCGGTCCGCCGAGCGACCGGTGCGCGGGTCGCGATGCACGGGCTCGAGGTGGACGCCCTCGACCGCGAGCGCACCGACGCGGTGCGGAACGACGCCGACATCGCCACGTGGGGCCTGCCGCCCGAGCTGCACGACGGCGTCGTCGCGGCCTGGGGGAGCGGGCGACGGATCGGGCTCGGGCGGAGCGAGGCGCCCTACGCCGACCTGCTGCTGGCCGACGGCGAGGTGCTGCCGATCCCCGGGCGCACCATCCGGACGCTCTGGACGCCCGGGCACACCGCCGGGCACGTGTGCTTCGTCGACGAGGCGGACGGGCTGCTGTTCACCGGGGACCACGTGCTGCCGCGGATCAACTCCGGGATCGGCCTCGGTGGTCGGACCGCCACGAACCCGCTCGGTGACTACCTGGCGTCGCTCGGCCGACTCGACGTGTACGCCGGGCTCGAGGTCTGCCCGGGCCACGAGTACCGGTTCGCCGACGTCGTCGCCCGCGCGCAGACGTTGGCTCGACACCGCGAGGAGCGGTCACGGCACGTCGCCGAAGCACTCGACCTGCTCGACCGGCCCACGCTGTTCGAGGTCGCCGCGCGTGTGCCGTTCAGCGGCGGGATCGAGTCGATGACCGGGTTCCTGCTCGCGAGCGCGCTGACGCAGACGGCGTTCCACGCCGAGCTGCTCGGCCGGTCGGACGAGATCCGTCCCGCCTGACCGCTCGCGTCCTGACCTCAGCCGAGGGTCGACGCCAGGCGCTCGATCGTCGTCTTCGCGTCGGCGAGCTCGGCGGACGCGTGCTCGGCGAGCGGGGCGAGGTCGGGCAGCCGGTCGGCCAGGGTCGCACTGACCGTGATCGGGTAGAGCTTCATGCCGAGCGCCGTGCCGAGGATGAGGTGCAGGACCGGCGAGCCGTGGTCCCAGTCCTCGGTCGGGGTGCCGGCGTCGTAGGTCGCACCGCGGCTGACGACGGTCACGACCGGACGGCGCGCCAGGGGCTGCACGTCGCCCGCCAGGACCCCGGGGATGTGGATGCGGTCGATCCAGGCCTTGAGCGTCGACGGCACCGTGTAGTTGTACAGCGGCGACCCGACGACCACGACGTCGGCGGCGAGGAGTTCGTCGATGACCTCCTGGCGCAGGGCCTCGGCCTCGGGAGCGACGGTCTCGTCCGCGGTGCGGTCCGCTGCCGCCCAGTGCAGCGCCGAGGTCTCGAGGTGCGGGAGCTGGTCGACGTGCAGGTCGCGGCGGACCACCGTGTACTCCGGTCCGCGTGCGCGCCAGGCATCGGCGAACGCGGCGGTCAGCGCGCGCGAACGGGAGTGGGAGAGGTCGGCCGAGGAGTCGATGTGCAGCAGCGTGGGCATGGTGCCCACGCTACCGACGGTGGGACGGAAACGGCCCCGCCGCCCCGGTGCGGGGTCAGGCGGGGCCGAGCCGGGCCTCCCGTCCGTCACGCGGGCACGCGACGGACGGGAGACGACTGGGGACCGTCAGCGCTGGTCGTACGTCAGCGCTGGTCGTACGTCAGCGCTGTGCGCGGCGACGGCGCAAGGTGCGGGCGCCGATCAGGCCGGCACCGGCGACGAGCAGACCGAGGGCCCAGGGCAGGGCGCCGGTGGCGTCCGAACCCGTGTAGGCGAGCTGGCCGCCACGGTTCGTCGGGGTGACCGGTGCGGCCGCGGGGACCGGGGTGACCGGAGTGGCCACGCCGGGGACGGCCGGGACGGCGGTCGGCTGGACGTCCACCGCGAACGAGGTGGTGAACGCATCAGCGGAGACCGTCAGGTTGTGCGTCGATGCGTGCGGGAACGTCACGCTGACGATGCCGAACTCACCGAAGTCGGGGTCCGGCGCGATGACGTCGCTGGCCACGTCCGAGGTGACGGTCGGGACCACGACGGGCCCGTCCTCGTCATCAACGATCGAATTGCCGTAGCGGTCGACGAGACCACCCTCGATGACGAGCGTGCCACCCTGCTTGATGGTCGGCCGGCCGCCGTCGGTGATCGAGCCGGTGAACCCCTCGTCGTCGGACTCGAACGCCAGCGTGGTGATGCTGCCGTCCGGCGCGATGATCCAGGTCGTCTGCTCTCCGTCGTCGTCGAGCAGGTTCGTGCGGTCGGTCGTGTAGACCTCGATGCCGAGCGGCGCTGCGGCCTCGACGGTCAGGTCGACGTACTGCGTGACGGTCTCGGTGCCGCTCGTCGCGGTGACCGCGAAGGTCCAGTCCCAGGCGTCGGTCGAGACGCCGCTGAGCTCACCGGTGGAGGCGTCGAACGTGATGCCGTCCGGGAGCTGCTCGTCGGGCTCCGGGACGTACTCGTCACCGTTCTCGTCGTAGTACGTGGTGTCCTCGAGCTCGTCCTCGTCGAACCACGCGAGCGCGTACTTCGGCTCCGGGAAGCCCTGCGCACGGAAGGTGTGCGAGAACGCGTCGCCGGCGGTGGTGCTCAGCTCGAGCGGGTGGTCGGCGTCGGCGCCGGCCTTCGTCGGCTTGCCGTCCTCGCCGAGGAAGGCCGGGGTCTGCGTGACGGGCGCGGTCGCCTCGGAGGTCACCGAGGTCGTCTCGGTCGCGCCGGGCAGCGTGCCGGTCACCGTGACGGTGATCGTCTTGCGCACGTCGGTGGGGTCGATGCGGTAGGTCGCGGTCTTCGACAGGACGTTGCGGTCCTGGTCAGCCCACACGTACTTGTACGAGGAGTCCTCGTCGAAGCCGGTGACGACGGCGCTCAGGAGGGTGCCGACCTTGGCCGCACCGTCGATGGTGACGGTCGCGTCGGCGGCCTTCGTGGTGACGTCCGGGGTCGGCGTCGCGGTCGGAGCCGGGGTCTCGGCGGCGGGAGCGGTCGTCGCGGGGGCGGTCGGCTCGTCGGCCGGGGCGGTCGCGTCGTCGCTCGGGGTGGGGGCCGGGGTCTCCTCGGCGGGTGCCGGGGCCGGGGTCTCCGTGGTCTCGTCGGCGGGGACCGACGGCTCGTCGGTCGGTGCGGGCGTCTCCGTCGCGACGGGGGCCGTGGTCTCGTTCGAGGAGACGGGCTGCGTCGAGTCGGTCGGCTCGACGGCGCTGGCGGCGGTCGCCGACATGATGCCGAGACCGGTGGTCAGACCGACGAGTGCGACGGTGGTGCCGACGGCGCAAGCGCGACGAACGGCGGAGGTGCTGCGGTGCACGGGTTCCCCCCATGTTCAGGTCCGGCTGGGTGGCCGGATCGTGAGAATCTGCCGAGAGTTTCGGCCTGTTCGGATCGTAGTGCGGCTGCGTGGCCGTTCAGGCGTCGGTGACCGGAATGTGACCATGGTTGGGGGTCCGTGCGGAAACCCGCGTCGGACGGGAGGCCCGTGGCGGATCCGCCACGGGCCTCCCGTCCGTCATCCAGTGCGGTGCACCGCGTCAGGCGCGTCAGGCAGATCAGTCGCCGACGGCCGCCGCGGCGCGTTCGAGGGCTGCGCGCAGCGCACGGACCGCGGGCGAGGACGCCCCGGCGGCGCGCACGACGGTGAAGATCGTGCGGCGGGGCTGCTCGGGCAGTTCGAGCAGCCGGCAGGTCGTCGTGCGTCCGGTCCACATCAGGTCCGGCATCAGGCTGACGGCGTTGCCGGACTCGACCAGTCGGATCTGGGTCTGCAGGTCGGCGGTCTCGTAGCGGACGTCCGGCTCGAAGCCCCAGCGTCGGCACACCTGCTCCGCGAAGTGCCGCGAGGCCGTTCCGCGGGGTTCCATCACCCACGGCAGGGCCTCGGCGTCCTCGAGGCTCGAGACCGGTAGCAGCGCCGTGTCGAGCGGCGGCAGCGCCAGGCGGACCGCATCGGTGGTCAGGTCCGAGCGGTCGAGCCCGGACAGGTGCGGGGCAGCGTGCGCCGGGTACTGCTCGGCGATGACCATGTCGAAGTCCCGCGCCCAGGTCTCGTTCAGGGCGGTCTCCGGCTCGCGCTGCACCATCTCGACCCGGACGTCGGGGTGTTCGGTGGCCATCTCGTGCAGGGCGTTGGGCATCAGCGCGAGGGCGGCGGACTGGAACACGGCGACGCGCACTCGCCCCTGGACCGACGGCAGGGTGTCCTCGACCTGCGCCTGGGCCTGCTCGAGCACGTCCTGCACGTGGCCGGCGGCGGCGACGAGCACCTCGGCCTGCGGGGTGAGCTGCAACCGTCGGCCGGCCTTGCGGAGGAGCTGCACGCCGGCCTCGCGTTCCAGGGCGCTGAGCTGCTGCGAGACCGCCGACGGCGTGAAGTTCATGGCCTCGGCGACGGCGGCGATGGTGCCGCGGATCGACAGCTCGCGGAGCAGGACCAGGCGGCGGACATCGAGCATGGTCTGACGGTAGCGGGGTCGCTGTGGATTCGGTAGTGCAACTGAACGGTACCCATCAGGAACGGTCGCTTCCGCTACCGTATCCCGGGCCTCCACACTGATCCCATGACGACCCTGCAGGAGCACCCCGCCACCGACCACGACGCGCTGGCGGACCAGTCCGTCGCACTCGTCCGCCAGTGGCTGGCCGAGGCCGAGTCGTTCCCGGTGGACGGCTCCGCCAAGCAGCTCGCCGGGGTGCTCGCCGACCCCGCAGGTCTGGATTTCGCCGTCGGCTTCGTGGACGGCGTCGTCCGCCCGGAAGACCTCGCCGTCGCCGCGCGCAAGCTCCGGCAGATCGCGCCCGGTGCCCCCGGGTTCCTGCCCGCAGCGATGCGCGGACTCGTGCGCCTCGGTGGCGGCATGGCACCGGTCCTGCCGGGCGTCGTCGTGCCCATCGCTCGCCGGGTGCTGCGGGGCATGGTCGGCCACCTCATCGTCGACGCGACCGACTCGAAGCTCGGCCCGGCGATCGCGAAGATCAAGCGGGACGGCGTCCGCCTCAACGTGAACCTGCTCGGCGAGGCCGTGCTGGGCGAGCGCGAGGCCGCACGCCGACTCGAGGGCACGCACAAGCTCCTGGCACGCGACGACGTCGACTACGTGTCGATCAAGGTCTCGTCGACCGTGCACCCGCACTCGCCGTGGGCGTTCGACCACGCCGTCGACGACATCGTCGAGCAGCTCCGCCCGCTGTTCGAGCGCGCCGCGGCCTCGACCCCGGCGAAGTTCATCAACCTCGACATGGAGGAGTACAAGGACCTCGACCTGACGATCGCGGTCTTCACGAAGCTCCTCGACGAGCCGGCGTTCCTCGGGCTCGAAGCCGGCATCGTGCTGCAGGCGTACCTGCCCGACGCGCTCGCCGCGATGGAGCAGCTGCAGGAGTGGTCCGCCGCCCGCCGCGGCCGAGGTGGTGCCGGCATCAAGGTCCGCCTGGTCAAGGGCGCGAACCTGCCGATGGAGCAGGTCGAGGCCTCGGTGCACGGCTGGCCGCTCGCCACCTGGCACACCAAGCAGGACTCCGACACCAACTACAAGCGCGTGCTCGACTGGGCGCTCACCCCGTCGCGCATCGAGAACGTCCGCGTCGGTGTCGCCGGGCACAACCTGTTCGACGTCGCGCACGCCTGGCTGCTCGCCGGCGAACGGGGCGTTCGGGACGGCATCGAGTTCGAGATGCTGCTCGGCATGGCGCAGGGCCAGGCGTCGGCAGTGAAGAACACGGTCGGTTCCCTCCTGCTCTACACGCCGGTCGTCCACCCAGGAGAGTTCGACGTCGCGATCGCGTACCTGATCCGCCGCCTCGAAGAGGGCGCCTCGCAGGACAACTTCATGTCCGCGGTCTTCTCGCTGGTGTCGTCGCCGGAGCTCTTCGCCCGCGAGGAGTCGCGCTTCCGTGACTCGCTCGCGCCGCTGTCGCTCCCCGGTGGACTCGACGCCCCCGCGTCGCACCGCGTCGCCGACCGCTACGCCGCCGTCGGACGCCCAGGGCCCGGCCGGTTCGAGAACACGCCGGACAGCGACCCGTCGGTCGCGTCGGTGCGCCAGTGGGGTTCGGCCATCACGGACCGGATCGCGTCGTCGACGCTCGGCGTCCGCGCCGTCCAGGAGGCCCGGGTCGACTCCGCCGCGTCGCTCGACTCGGCGCTGGCTCGCGTCCAGGCCGCCGGTACGGTCTGGGGGACCTGGTCCGGTGCCGCTCGTGGCGCCGTGCTGCACGCCGTCGGCGACGCTCTCGAGGCGAACCGCGCAGCGCTCATCGAGGTCATGGCTGCGGAGACCGGCAAGACCATCGACCAGGCCGACCCCGAGGTGTCCGAGGCGATCGACTTCGCGCACTTCTACGGCTCGCTCGCGTCGCAGCTCGACGACCTCGACGGTGCGACCTTCACCCCGGCCACGCTGACCCTCGTCGCACCGCCGTGGAACTTCCCGGTCGCGATCCCCGCCGGCTCGACCCTGGCCGCACTCGCTGCCGGGTCCGCCGTCGTCCTCAAGCCGGCGCCGCCCGCCGAGCGCTCCGGAGCCGTCCTCGCCTCGATCATCGAGACCGCGCTCGACGCCCACGGGGCCCCGGCCGACGTGCTCGCGTTCCTGCAGGTGTCCGAGAACGAGCTCGGCCAGCAGCTCATCGCCTCGCCGATGGTCGACCAGGTCATCCTCACCGGTGCCTTCGAGACCGCCGAGCTGTTCCGCTCGTTCCGCTCTGACCTGCCGCTGCTCGCCGAGACCTCGGGCAAGAACGCCGTGATCGTCACCCCGTCGTCGGACCTCGACCTCGCGGTGAAGGACGTCGTCGCCTCGGCCTTCGGGCACGCCGGCCAGAAGTGCTCGGCCGCGTCGCTCGTGGTGATGGTCGGCTCGGTCGCGAAGTCGAAGCGCTTCCGCAACCAGCTGCTCGACGCCGTGTCCTCGCTCACCGTCGGCTCGCCGACCGACCCCGCCACCCAGATGGGCCCGATCATCGAGCCTGCCTCGGGCAAGCTGCTCGCCGGCCTGACGACGCTCGGCGCGGGGGAGACCTGGGCCGTCGAGCCGAAGCAGCTCGACGAGGCCGGCAAGCTCTGGAGCCCCGGTGTCCGCCAGGGTGTCCGCCGTGGCTCGGAGTTCCACCGCACCGAGTACTTCGGTCCGATCCTCGGCATGATGACCGCCGACACCCTCGACGAAGCGATCGACATCGTCAACGAGGTCGACTACGGCCTGACCTCGGGCCTGCACTCGCTCGACCCGGCCGAGATCGGCACCTGGCTCGGGCGGATCCAGGCGGGCAACCTCTACGTCAACCGCGGCATCACGGGCGCCATCGTCCGTCGGCAGCCGTTCGGTGGCTGGAAGAAGTCGGCCGTCGGCGCGGGCACGAAGGCCGGCGGGCTGAACTACCTGCTCGGGCTCGGGTCGTGGGCGCCTGCTCTGTCGACTGCTGCGTCCGTTCCTTCTGCTCCGGTCAGCGCCTTCGTCCGGGCTGCCGGTGTGACCTCGGAGGTGCTCGACCGGTCGCTGGCGTCCGACGAGCAGGCCTGGTCGACGCTGTTCGGCACCGCGACCGACGTCTCGGCCCTGAGCGCCGAGCGGAACATCGCGCGGTACCTGCCGTTCCCGTCGGTGCAGGTGCGCCTGGCTTCTGGTGACGAGGATGCTGTTCCTGACCTCGTCCGCGTCGTCGCGGCTGCGCTCCGGGCCGGCACGACGATCGAGGTGTCGGCGGTCGCGGCACTGCCGTCGTCCGTCGCCGCGGCGATCCGATCGTTGCCCAACGTGCGCTCCGTGTCGCAGTCGGTCTCCGACGAGTCCTTCGCGTCGTCGATCGGGGCGGGTCCGTCGACCCGTGTCCGCCTCATCGGCGGCGACACCTCGGCGCTGTACTCGGCGATCGGTGGGCGTCCCGACGTCGCGGTGTACGGCGGCCCGGTGACCGAAGCCGGTCGGCTCGAGATCCTGCCGTTCGTCCGCGAGCAAGCGGTCTCGATCACGGCGCACCGCTTCGGCACGCCGAACCACCTGACCGACGACCTCATCTGACCGGAACGCGGCGCTGGCGTTCGGGTCCAGCGCCGCTGTCCGGTCGCCGCACGCTGTCGGGCTGCACCGAGGCGGCAGGGGTTGCCTCGGGTGCGCGTCGCAGCCACGGCGCGCACCCGACGGCCCTGCGTCGGGTCGAACCCGGAGGAGCTCCACCATGACCGAACCGTTCGCACGCCCGACCGCCCTCGCCCACGTCCGCGTCACCGTGACCGACATCCACCGCAGCAAGGCGTTCTACCAGCAGCTGCTCGGCACCGACCCGGCGATCGACTTCAGCGACCAGGTCGACGAGCCCGGCGTGCGCGAGGACCGTGAGCGCTTCTACGGCGGCTCCGTGTTCCGGCTCGGCGACCAGGTCTTCGGTCTCCGCCCGGTCGCCCCGGCGGGGCAGACGTTCGACCCGGACACCGTCGGGCTCGACCACGTGAGCTTCGTCGTGGGGTCGGTCGACGAGCTGCACCAGGCGGCTGCACGCCTCGACGCCGCAGGGGTCGAGCACGGCGAGGTCACCGACCTCGGCGACGCCGGCATGGTGATCCTGTCCGTGCAGGACCCCGACGACATCAACCTCGAGCTCGCTGCCCTCAAGTCCTGAGTAGTCCTCGGGCCGCGGGCTAGCATGGGGTGACGAGAGGGGACGTCATGCGCTTCGTGCGAGCCATCGGCCGGGGGACCGGCTTCGTGTTGTCGACCATCGCGAAGGTGCTCGGCACCCTGAACGGCGGGAAGCCCGCAGGCGACGACCTCGCCGCGCGGCTGAACCAGCCGAGCCGCGACGACTACCGCCCCTGACCTGCTCGCTGCGCCAGCCACCGGAGCCTGGTCCCGATCCGGCCTGCACAACCAAAGTGCCCTCGAGCCACGCGATTGCGCGGTTCGAGGGCACTTTGGTTGTGCGCCGGGGTGGGCAGGGTCGGCGCCCGAACGGCGGCGCAGCGTCGGCGCCGGGCGCGTCCCCGCGGTCAGTCGGCGACGGCGGGCTCCTGCGCGACCATCGTGCCGGTCACGAGCGTGCGCAGCGACTCCGGCAGGGGGATCGGCCGACGGGCGCCCTCGCGGTCGATGATGACGTGCGCGAACTCACCGGTGGCGAGCAGTGCGCCGTCGGACTGCCGGAACAGGCCGAACTCCCACGACAGGCTCGTGTTGCCGAGGTGCTTGGACCGCATCCCGACCTCGATGACGTCCGGCCACACGGCGGACTCGACGAATCGGCAGCTCGACGACACCAGCACCGCGATCCACTCCGACGTGAAGGGGTCGAGACCCGCTTCCTCGCGGAACCAGTACGTCGACGCGTTGTCCATCGCCGAGTAGTAGATCGTGTTGTTGACGTGCCCGAACATGTCGTTGTCGTTCCACCGTGTGGGGTAGAGGCGGCGGAACGGGTACTCGTCGATGGTCATCGGTCTCCGATCGGAGGTGCGGGTGTGGCGTGATCGGCGGCGGGGCGCAGCACGTACTCGAACGCGGCGCGTGCCCGGACGGGGTCGGGGGCCTCACCGGAGATGAACTCAGCGTAGGTGAACGACTCTGAGATCCGGACGAGCAGCCGCGCGAGCTCCTCGGCGGACAACGGGGCCGGATCGAACTCGCCGGACGACTGCTCCTCGACCACGAGCGCGGTGACCCGTTCGACGAACCGGCTCTGCACGTCGCTCTCTGAGGTGGTCAGCAGGCGCATCGCCCGCGCGGGCTCGCGGGTCAGGAAGGCGCGGAAGTAGGTGGCCTCGATGAGGTCGGCGGTGAACCGGTCGAGTACGTCGACGATGCGCGCCGCTCCGGACGACCCGATCGTGTCGGCAGCGCGGGACGCCCGGTCGAGCGTCGGGACTGCGAGGGACCACAGGATCTCGGACAGCAACCGGTCACGGTTGCCCACCCACCGGAACAGCGACGTGCGGTCCACGCCGAGTGCGGCAGCCAACGCGCCCATGTCGATCCGTGCGCCGTCGATGAACGTGTGGCGGGCCTCCCGGAAGGCGCGCAGCGCAGAATCCGATGTGTACACGCGAGCCTCCCTTGCAACGTTTTCGAGAATGATGCATCGTTGGTTCCATGTCAACGCTGACGCCCACGACGGGCCTCCTCGAATCGGACTTCTACGGCTTCCAACAGCAGCTGACCGAGCCGGAGCGCGCGTCGATCGGGCGACTCCGCGAGTACCTCGAGCGCGAGGTCGTGCCCATCGCCGACGGGTACTGGGCCCGCGCCGAGTTCCCGATGCAGGTGATCGCGCCCCTCGCCGAGCTGGGCATGTACGGGCCGGGGATCCCGCTCGTGCGGCAGTTCGAGAACTCGGCCGTGTACCGCGGGTGGGCTGCGCTCGAGCTCGGACGCGTCGACGCCAGCGTAGCGACGTTCATCGGCGTGCAGTCGGGTCTGGCGATGAACTCGATCGCCGTCGCCGGCAGCGAGGAACAGCAGCGCGAGTGGCTGCCGCGCATGGCGGCCGGCGAGCTCATCGGGGCGTTCGGCCTGACCGAACCGCTGTCCGGCAGCGACTCCGCCCGTGGCCTGCGCACCACCGCCCGCCGCGACGGCGACACGTGGGTGCTCGACGGTGAGAAGCGCTGGATCGGCAACGCCACCTTCGCCGACGTCGTCGTCATCTGGGCGAAGGACGTCGCGGACGAACAGGTGAAGGGCTTCCTGGTCACCACGGACACCCCCGGCTTCACCGCCACGAAGATCGAGGACAAGATCGCGCTGCGGGGGGTGCAGAACGCCGACATCGTCATGCAGGGGGTGCGGGTGCCGGAATCGCGTCGGCTCCAGCGCGCCGACTCGTTCCGGTCGACGGCCGAGGTGCTCCGCCTGACCCGCACCGAGGTGGCCTGGCAGGCCGTCGGCATCGCAGTCGGCGCCTACGACGCGGCGCTCGCGTACGCCCGCGAGCGGATCCAGTTCGGTAAGCCCATCGCCGCGCACCAGCTCGTGCAGGACCTGCTCGTCAAGTCGCTGTCGAACATCACGGCCTCGATCGCGCTCTGCACGCAGGCCTCGGCCATGCAGGACGCCGGCGTCGGGGGCGACGAGCACTCCGCCCTGGCGAAGGCGTTCGCGACCGCGAAGATGCGCGAGACCGTCGGCTGGTGCCGCGAGGTGCAGGGCGGCAACGGCATCGTGCTCGACAAGGGCGTCGCCCGGTTCTTCGCCGATGCCGAGGCGATCTACTCGTACGAGGGCACGCGCGAGGTGAACACGCTCATCGTCGGTCGGGCGATCACCGGGCAGGCCGCGTTCGTCTAGCAGCCCGCCCGGCGCGCTACCCGAGCAGCTCCGGCCGCTCCCACTCCTGGCCGAGCACGTGCTGCCCGAGGAACGCGAACACCGTCTCGTACCAGACCACGGCGTGCTGCGGCGAGAGCACCCAGTGGTTCTCGTCCGGGAAGTACAGGAACCGGTGCGGCATCGTGCCGTCGTCTGCCGCGTGGTGCTCGGCGAGCTCGGACCACAGTCGCAGCCCCTCGCCGATCGGCACCCGGTAGTCCTTGTCGCCGTGGACCACGAGCATCGGTGACGTGATGTCCGCCACGAACCGGTGCGGGTCGTTGGCCTCGATGCCGGCGGCGTCGAAGATCGACGACCAGTACTGCGACGAGTCCGTGGTGCCGTTGAACTGGTCGAGCGCCCACAGGCTCGCGTGCGTGACGATCGCGCGGAAGCGGTCGGTGTGCCCGGCGACCCAGTTCGCCATGTAGCCGCCGAACGAGCCGCCCATCGCCGCCGTACGGGTCTCGTCGATGTCCGCTCGGGCCTCGACCGCGTCCGTGATCGCCAGCAGGTCGGTGTACGGCGCCTGCCCCCACGCGTTCCATCCACGGTTCACGAAGTCGAGCCCGTAGCCGGTCGACAGTGCGGGGTCCGGCAGCAGCACGGCGTACCCGCGCGCCGCCAGGAGCATCGGGTTCCACCGCCACGACCACTGGTTCCACGAGTTGAGCGGTCCGCCGTGGATCCAGAGCAGCAGCGGGTGCGGCCCGTCACCGTCCGGCACGACCAGCCAGCCGCGCACGCGCGCGCCGTCGGCCGCGGTCGTCTCGACCTCTTCCAGGTGCGCGGGGACCTCGGGCAGAGGCGCGGGCGTCGCGAGCGGGGTCACCTCGCCGTCCGTCGCGATCCGCACGGGGTGCGGTGGTGCCGCCCAGGAGGCCCGGAGCGCCACGACCGCGCCCGTCGCCTCCGCCACGCGCAGGCTCGAGTACGCCCAGTCGTCGTGGGTCAGCTGCTCGACGGCTGCGCCGTCGAGCGGGATGCGGAACACGGGCGCCCGGCCGTCCTGGTCGGCCACGGCGAGCAGCGCCCGGTCGCCGTGCTCGAACACGAGATCGCTCGGCCAGCGGTCCCAGTCGGTGGCGATGCGGTGCGGGTCCGACCCATCGATGCCGGCGGTCCAGACCTCTTGCTGGTTCGCACCGGCGGGGGTGGAGCGCACCGTCCGGACCCACGCGATCGTGCGACCGTCGTGGCTCAGCGCGGGCATCTCGTGGTCGACGTCGGCGTCGTCGAACAGCACCGTGCGGTGGCCGCTGGTGCAGTCGATCGTGACGAGCGTCGAGCGGTCCCCACGGGCCTCCCGGACCCCCACGGCTGCCAACAGGACGGAACCGTCGGGCGTGAGTGCCCCGGCGACGTGGTCCAGCGACCGGCCGGGAGCCGGCGTGCGGTCGGTGAGGCGGGGGAGCGCGGTTGCGTCCTCGGCGTGGTCTTCGGTCTGGCCCTCGGCCAGGTCGAGCGTGAGGACGTGCGTCTGGTCGGGGCCGAGGTCGTGGTCCCAGTACCGGACCGGGTACGTCTCGTGCAGGATCGCGCGGACCTTCTTGTCCGTGCGGGCTTTGCGGAGCTGGGCGTCGGTGTCGACCACGGTGGCCGGGTCGGTACCGGCGCTGGGCAGCAGGTCGGCGGTGAGCGCGACGGTGTCGGCGGCCGCAGCGGTCGCCAGGACGCCGCCGACCCCGCCGGTGAGCAGCGTGAGGGGGCGGGCTTCACCACCGGCCGCCGGGAGGACCCAGAGCTGGGCGGCGTCGACGTCGGCGGCGTCGGCGTCGGGGCGGGCGGAGACGAAGAGCAGGTCGCCGGTGCGGGTGAAGGCGATGCCGCCCTCGCCCTTGGCGGAACGGGTGAGGCGGACCGGGCTGGCGGTGGGTCCGTCCGCGTCGACGGTCGGGGCCGCGGGCACCTGCCAGATCGAGCGCCGGTACCCGGTGCGGTCCGGGTCGAGCACACTGACCGTCAGGGCGACGCGCTCACCGTCGGGGCTGATCGCGATCCCGTCGATCCGGGGGAGCGCGATGTACTGGTCGAGGTCGGAGAACGGCGTCGTCATGCGACCACGCTCACCAGGTCATCGGCCCAGAAGGCGGCGATCTGTTCGGCGACCGCCGTCCCCTGGGCGCGGCCGGCTTCGGCCGAGGGGGCCTGGGTGGCCAGCGAGAGCGAGTTCGTGCCGAAGGCTTCCTGCGCGGTGCTGTCCGCCACGACGACCTCGACCGAGCTGCCGCCGGCGCGGAGCGACTCGACCGCGACGTCGAGCCACGGGCCGACCGGCGACGGACCCTCGGGACCGCAGGCGATCACGAGCACGCGTTCGTGACCGGCAGCGGCGTCGGCGTTCGTGCCGGAGCGGACCCCGCCGTCGACGTACGGTCGGCCCTCGATGCCGACGGGCGACCACACGAAGGGCACGGAGCAGCTCGCGGCGACCGCGAGGGGGAGCGGGACGCCGTCGGCCGCGGTCAGCAGTCGGAACGTGCCGTCGGTGGCGTCGACCGCGGTGATCGCGAGCGGCTTCGCCGGCCAGTCGGTGGACGGCAGGGTCTCGGTGAAGGTCGCCACGCGCTCGTCGTCGGACTGTCCGTCGGTGACCTGCTGGGCGGCGAGGCCGAGGCGGGCGCGCGCGTCCTGCTCGCCGGTCGCCCCCTCGAGCGCGGCACCGATCCGCTGCTGGACGGCGTCGGTGTCGATGGCCGGCGGCTCGACGTAGGTCGTCGGCGCGGGCGTGTGCTGCTGGTCGTACGCCTGCTGCACCGCGCCGTTCCGGACGAAGGCCCCGACGACGCTGCCGGCGCTCGTGCCGACGACCAGGTCTGCTGCGTCGAGGTCGACGCCGGCGTCCTGCAGGGCGGTGAGGACGCCGACCTCCCAGGCGATGCCGGCGACACCTCCGCCACCCAGGACGAGGGCTCTGGATCCGGGAACGGGCGTGCTGGCATCGGTCATGGGTCTTGCTTACCAGGTGCGTGCGACGGGCCGGTGGAGCCCGACGGATCCTGTGGAGAACCGACCTGTGGACAACTCCGTCTGCGTCGGTGGCGTGACCTAGCGTCGTGGTCATGGGGCAACAACGTTCAGGACGGGTCGGCACGGTCGGGTGGCCGATCGTGGTGGCGGCGGCGCCCACTGCGGCGTTCCAGCTGCCGAACCTGTTCGTCACCCCGGCGGTCCGACTGTCGCTCGTCGTGTTCGGGCTCGTCGTGCTGGCCGGTGCCGTGGTGGTGCAGGTGGTCCGGACCCGACGCAGCGACGCTGCGCGGGCGGTGGCCGAAGAGAACGCGACCGGGGCCGGACTCGAACAGTCGACGGCGGTCCGGTACGCGTTCGGCCAGATCGCCACCAGGCTCGTCCGGTTCACCGAACTGCCCCGTTCCGAGCGCCACGGCGAACTCTCCGTCGTCGCCGACCGGGTCGCCGTGGCCCTGGCGTTCTACCTGCTGCCGAAGGTGCCCGACGTCCGTGCCAACGTGTACCAGCTGTCCACCGATCTGCGTGCGCTCGAGCCGATCGGTCACGGGGGTGCCGGCGACACCGCCGGGGTCTTCCGCGCGGGCACGCCCTACGGCGACCGCAACCTCGAGTGGGTGCTGGTCGGGGGATCACCGCGGATCGTCGGCGACCGCTCGGCCGACGTCGACGTGGACCAGGACGTGCCGGGCTTCGAACCGCGCTACTCGTCCTACGTCTCGGTGGTGATCCGGTCCGACCAGTACTCGTTCGGCATGCTCACCGTCGACTCCCCGGTCCCCGACGCCTTCACCGAACTCGACGCCAAGAACATCGCGATGATGGCGTCGTTCATGGCCGTGGCGTTCTCGTTGACCTACTCGTTCCCCGAGCGCGACCGCAATCCAAGGAAAGGCCCGTGATGCTCACACGCTCTGTCGGACGCTCGACGTACGATGCCCTCATGACGACCGTGAACCCTGCTCCGCCGTCGTTCGGGCGTGCCCGGATCTCATCGCCGAACTGGAACGACACCACCACCGACGCCGACTACGAAGACCTCGACGTCATCGCCGCCAACATCGAGCGCGAGCGCGAAGCAGCCCGGATCCGGGTCGCCGCAGCCATCGCCGCGCGCCTGGGTCGCTGACCCTTCCCGCATCGTCCACCACGAACGGCTCCCACGGGTGTGGGAGCCGTTCGTGGTCTGGGCGTCGGGGCTACTACGCCTGGGGCACGTCGATCAGCACCTTGCCGACGGTGTCCTGCTCGACGGCGTCGTGCGCGTCCGCGGTGCGGGCGAGGTCGAAGCGGGTGAGCGGCAGTCCCGCGTCCGCGCCGACCGGCAGCACGCCGTCGTGCAGCGCCTCGGTGACGTCCTCGGCTGCTGCGGCCAGGGCCTCGTCACCGATCGTGTAGAGCAGCAGGAACTGGTAGCGCGCGTTCACGCTCATGTTCGGGCGGATCGGCAGCGTGGCCTCGTCGCCGCCGTTGTTCGCGTAGATCGACACGACGCCGTGGTTTGCGAGGACTTCGGCGACCAGTTCGGCGTTCTGGGGGATCGACACCTCGACGACGATGTCGACGCCGTCCCGCGCGATCTCGCGGATGCGAGCCGCGGCGTCGTCCTGCCGGTAGTTCACGACGTGGTGGGCACCCGCCGCGGTGGCGAGTGCGGCCTTGTCGTCCGAGCTGATCGTCGTGATCACCGTCGCGCCGGCCCAACGGGCGAGCTGGATCGCCGCGTGCCCCACCGCTCCGGCACCACCGGCGACGAGCACCGTGACGCCGTCGAGCGCACCGGGGCCGAGTCGTGCGGGGCCGTCCTCGTGCGTCGTGAGGGCGCGGTGCGCGGTCATCGCCGGGACACCGAGCGAAGCACCGATGTCGAAGCTCGTCTCGTCGGGCAGGCGGACCGCTCGGGTCTCCGGCACGACGGTGTACTCCTGTGCAGTTCCGGTCGGGCGCGAGGCGGCGGCCATGAAGAGCCACACGCGGTCACCGACGGCGAGGTCCTCGACACCCGGGCCGACCGCGTCGACGACACCGGCGCCGTCCTGGTTCGGGGTGATCTCGGGGAAGGGCAGTCCGTCGCCGTAGGTACCGCCCGCCCGGGCCTTCCAGTCCGTCGGGTTCACGCCGGAGACGACGACGCGGACGCGGACCTCACCGGCGCCGGGTTCGGGGACGTCCCGCTCGACGAGTTCGAGGACGCTGCTGTCACCGGGCTTCGTGTAGACGATCGATCGCATGTCCCAAGGCAACCACTCGCCGCCGTCGGGGATTCCGAGTGTGCGCGTGGTGGCACTTCGTGAGCACAAATGGTCGGGTGTGCGCCGCCGACCCGACCATTTCTGCTCACGAAGTGCCCCCGCCCGCCGCGCCCGCGCCCGCCCGCCCGCCCGCGGCGGCTCAGCGCGAGTCGTACTCCACGCGCGACACCGCGACGTCGTCCATGTGCGACGTCGCCCACGCCTCGAGCGGCTCGAGCACCCGGCGGAGCGACCGCCCGCGATCGGTGAGTTCGTACTCGACGTGCGGTGGGATCTCGGGGAACACCGTGCGGGTGACGAGTCCGTCCCGCTCGAGTGCCCGGAGGGTCTGCGTGAGCATCTTCTGCGACACGCCCTGCACCCGGTTCGCGATCGCCGAGTACCGTTGCGGCCCGTCGGCGAGGGTGCCGATCGTCAGCACGCTCCACCGGTCGCCGATGCGGTCGAGCAGCTGGCGACTGGGGCAGTCGGCCGCGTAGGGGCTGTACTCGAGTGCTGACATCTGACGTGGCCTCCGTGGCGAACGAGCTCCGTAACGCACCGTGAGGTGCCTACTTACTCAAAGAGAGTAACTCTTGTACGGTGAGCAGCACCAGCCCCACGAAAGGAACAGCATGACCAGCATCGTCGTCTTCGGAGGCACCGGCTACGCCGGCTCCGCCATCACCCGCGAAGCCCTCTCCCGTGGCATCGCCGTCACCGCCGTCGCGCGCGACACGAGCAAGCTCGACGCCGCCGAGGGCCTGACCCTGGCGCAGGGCGATGCCTTCGACGCAGACTTCGTGGCCGAGGTCACGAAGGACGCGGACGTCATCGTCGTCGCACTGCACGCGGTCCAGTCGGACGGCAGTGAGCTCAAGGACGAGTTCCAGCACTTCGTCGACGCTGCGGCCAGCGCCGGTGCGCGTCTCGGCATCGTGGGCGGCGCCGGTTCGCTGCTCGTCGCCGACGGTGGACCGCGCCTGTTCGACTCGGCCGAGTTCCCGGACGCGTTCAAGGGCGAGGCGAAGAGCCACGCGCAGATCCTCGACGCGCTCCGTGCCTCGGACACCGACGTCGACTGGTTCTACGTCAGCCCGGCCGCCGGTTACGGCAGCTACAACCCGGGCGAGCGTCGTGGCACCTACCGCACGACCGACGAGGTCCTGCTGACCGACGCCGAGGGCAACTCGGACATCTCCGGCGACGACTTCGGCCTGGCCTTCGTCGACGAGATCGCGAACCCGGCGCACCACCAGGCCCGTTTCGGCGTGGCTTACTGAGGCGGTTCGCTTCCGCTTCGCACAACCAAGGTCACCCGGAACCGCGCAACGGCGTGGTTCCGGGTGACTTTGGTTGTGCGGCGCGCGTCCGGCGCGACCAGGCGGCGGACGGGAGGCGCGGGGCGGGGCCGCCACGGGCCTCCCGTCCGCCGGGCGGGTGCGCCCACCGCCCCGCTCAGTGGGCGACGATGGCCGGCAGCGGCACGTGGTGGCGCATGCGCACGGCCAGGTGCAGGCCGCCTCGGCGGGCGAGGACGAGCGCGATCACGGCGGCGGCCGCCGCGGGCACCCCACCGGCGACCATCATCCCGACGTGCGCCCCGAAGTGGTCGACGACCTGGCCCATGAGCGGCCCACCGATCGCCTGACCGCCGAGCAGCACGAGCACGTAGAGCGACATCACCCGGCCGCGGATCGCCACGTTCGACGACAGCTGCACGAGTGAGTTCGACGCGGTCTGGAACAGCAGCTGCGACATCCCGACGGCGACGAGCGCCACGGTGAACGGCGCGATCACGGGGATCGACCCCGAGACGACGAGCAGCACCCCGGTCCAGAACACCCCGCCGACGATGGTCCGGAGCCGCACGACCGCTCGACGTGTGGAGAGCAGCGCGCCGACGAGCGCACCGATCGCCACGGCCGAGTTGAACACGCCGTACCCGGCGGCGCCGACGTCGTACACCTGTGACGCGAAGGCCGACAGCAGCACGGGCATCGTCAGGGCGAACACCGAGAAGAACGCGACGAGGATCACCGGCACGATGATCGTCGGCTTGTTGACGGCGTAGCGGAGCCCCTCGATCAGCTGCCCCTTGCCGCGGGGCGCCGGGGGCGTCCGGTGCAGCTCCGAGACCTTCAGGAACCCGAGCGTCACGACGACGGCGACGCAGGCGATCGCGTTCACGCCGAACGACCAGCCGGCCCCGACGGCGACGAGCAGCGCCCCGGACAGCGCGGGACCGATCATGCCGCCGAGCTGGAACACCGACGAGTTCACGCTGATCGCGTTGCGGAGGTGCTGGTGTCCGACGATCTCGGTGACGAACACCTGGCGGGCCGGGTTGTCGATGACGGTGACCATCCCGACCAGGAACGCGATCACCCAGATGTGCCAGGCCTCGACCACACCGGCGAGCGTCAGCACGGCGAGCAGTGCGGACAGCACCGCGAAGGCGCCCTGCGTGATCATCATCAGCGCGCGCTTCGAGAACCGGTCGACGAGCACGCCGCCGAGCAGCCCGAACAGCAGCATCGGCGCGAACTGGCAGGCGACGGTGATGCCGACCTGCGCGACCGAGCCGGTCAGCTGCAGGACGAGCCAGTCCTGGGCGATGCGCTGCATCCACCCGGCGGTCATCGCGACGAGGTTGGTGGCCGTGAACAGCCGGAAGTTCGGCACGGACAGGGCGATGAGGGTGTGCCGCCAGGGCGGGCGGGTGGCCTGGATCGGGAGTGGTTCGGTGGGCGGGGGGAGGGTCGTCGATGACGCACTCACGGTGAGGGGTTCTCCGGACGTCGTTGCGGATCTGGTACCCCAACGAAACTACGTGGCCGCGGGCCATTCGACACCCCTATGGTGGCTATCAATCCATTGCGATGTCGAATGACCGAGCGAACGACCGCGCGAACGACCGCGCGACACTCGCACGAACGAACGAGGTGCCCGTGCTCGATCCGGTCCTGCTGCAGACCTTCCTGGCCGTCGCCGAGACGCAGAGCTTCACGCAGGCCGGTGCCCGCCTCGGCATCAGCCAGCCCACCGTCTCCCAGCACGTCCGGCGGCTCGAGACCGCGGTGTCCCGCACGCTCGTCGCCCGCGACACCCGTGGCGTCACCCTCACCGACAACGGCGACGCGATGGCCGGCTTCGCCCGGACGATCCTCGCGGCCCACGCCACCGCGGATGCGTACTTCTCGGGGTCGGCGACCCGTGGGCGCCTCCGGTTCGGTGCGGCCGACGACCTCGCGATCACGCAGTTGCCGCGCATCCTCCGGGACTTCCGGCGGCTGCACCCGCAGGTGAACCTCGAGCTGACGGTGAACCAGTCGTCACCGCTCCTGCGCCGGGTGCACGCCGGGCAGCTCGACCTCGTGTTCATCAAGCAGACCGCGGGGGAGTCCGCCGAGGGGACCCGGGTCGCGACCGACCAGATGGTGTGGATGGCGCAGGACGGCATCGCGGTCGAACGCGACGAGCCCGTGCCGCTCATCGCGTACCAGGCGCCGAGCATCAGCCGGCAGATGGCGATCGACGCCCTCGAGGCCGCGGGCCGCACCTGGCGGATCACCTGCAACACCCGCGACGTGAACGGCGTGCTGGCGGCGGTGCGGGCGGGGATCGGCGTGGCGGTGTTCCCGCACTCGCTCATCCCGGCGGACCTGGTGAAGGTGTCGCAGCGGCTCGGGTTGCCGGATCTGCCGGCGGTCGACTACGTCCTCATCGCCAACCCGACGGTGCAGCGCGAGCCGATCGACGCCCTGACGAACGCGATCCTGTCGCGCGGGGTCGTCCGCGCCGTCTGACCGCCAGCCGAGGGGCCGAACCGGAGACCGAGCCCGCTACGGCGCGAGGGTCGGGGTCGTCCCGGTCCCGGTCAGGTCGGGCAGCGTCACCCCGGCGAGCGGCAGCAGCGCCGACGCGACGGCCCACAGCAGCACGAGCGTTCCGACGCCACCGAGCACGGCGCCGAGCAGCGCGACCGGCCGCTGCCACGTCGCCGCGCGGTCGCGCAGCGTCACGAGCGACACCACCAGCGCGAGGAGTCCGAGCACGACACCGACACCGTGCACGGTCGCCGGCGCGGTGAACCACCAGGCCGCGAGTCCGAGCGTCGCGATGCCCGCCACGGCGCCCAGGACCGCCCCGGGCGTCGCACCGAGTACACGGCGCGGCTCCGGCTGGGCGGCTGCGGCCACGGGCTGGTCGAGCAGTTCGGTCGGGAGGCCCGGCTCGGCCCCGACGGACGCGGTCGCCTCCGCCACGGGTGCGGTCGACGGCACGGTGGCGTTCGTGGCCGCGGGTGCAGCCGCGGACACCGGCGCCTGCAGGACCGCGTCGAAGGAGCGCATGTGGGTGGAAGCCGGCGTCGGTGCCGGGGTCACGACGGCGGCGGCGGCCTGCTGGTGGGCGAAGCGGCGGGGCGTGCGGAAGCCGATCGGACCGACGGGTTCGGGCTCGGTGCCCTCGACGACGACGTGCTCCAGGCCGGGCACGGAGAACCGGGGCTGTCCGGCGGAGGGCACGGGCGACGGTGCGGGGGCCGGTGCGGTGCGGGGAGCGGCGTCGATCGGTGAGACCGGGGCCGGTGCGGAGGCCACGGCGGCGGTGTCGAACGGCACGGTGTGCACGGTCGGTGATGTCGGGGCCGGTGGCAGGAGGTCCTGCTGCGGCGGGTAGTCGGGGACCGTGACGTCGTCCTCGACCAGGGTGGCGATGGACGCAGGCTCCGGCGTCGGCGCTGCCGTCGGGTCGAGCGTGGCGGTCGGCTGCGGGGCGGAGCCGACCACGGTGGTGGGAGCCGGCGCACCGTGAGCGGCGCGCGACGTGGCGGGGGTGGGACGGGCCTCCTGGCCGGTGCTCGCTGCGGAGTCGGACGCGACCCGCCCGGCGGACGGTTCGACGACCGGTGCGGTCACCCAGGACGGCACGGGACGGCGCGGCCGTTCCGAATCCTGCATGCGATGCGACGCCACTGCGGTGCTCCCTTCGTCGACTGATCCATCGTCAGTTCTAGCGGCAACGGTCGCGGATGTCGCAGCCCCAGTTCCGGGGTCGCCGGTACGTTCGGGGCATGACCGGAATCGAACACCGTCCACTGGGTCCCTCGGGGCTCGTCGTCTCCACCGTCGGCCTCGGCTGCAACAACTTCGGGCGGCCGGGGACCGCCTCCGAGTCGCAGGAGGGCACGGACGCCGTCGTGCGGGCGGCACTCGACGCCGGGGTCACGCTCTTCGACACGGCCGACATCTACGGTGGCCGGCCCGGCATGTCCGAGGAGATGCTCGGCCGGTCGATCGCTGGGCGGCGTGACGAGATCGTGCTCGCGACGAAGTTCGGCATGGACATGCAGGGCGCGAACGGGCCGGACTGGGGTGTGCGGGGATCGCGGCGGTACGTCCGGTTGGCCGTCGAGTCGTCGCTCCGTCGCCTCGGCACGGACTGGATCGACCTGTACCAGATGCACCGTCCCGACGACGTGACCCCGATCGAGGAGACGCTGTCGGTCCTCGACGACCTGGTCCGCGAGGGCAAGATCCGCTACATCGGGCACTCGAACTTCGCGGGCTGGCAGATCGCCGAGGCCGAGCTGACCGCGTCGATCGCCGGCACCACGGCGTTCGTGTCCGCGCAGAACGAGTACAGCCCGCTCGCCCGAGCCGCCGAGGCCGAGGTGCTGCCGGCCGTCCGCGCCTACGCCCTCGGGTTCCTGCCGTTCTTCCCGCTGTACAACGGGCTGCTGACCGGCAAGTACACGAAGGCCGGGGGGCCGGCCGACGGGCGCCTGTCGACGGCGAAGCCGCAGCTGCTCGAGGACGCCCCGTGGGACGTGCTCGACGACTACCAGCGGTTCTGCGACCACCGCGGCGTCACGATGCTGCAGGCGACCTTCGCGTGGTTGCTCGCGCAGCCGGGGTTGTCGAGCGTCATCGCGGGGGCGACGAAGCCGGAGCAGATCACGCAGAACGTCGAGGCCGGCACCACGTGGGAGCCGACCGAGGACGACATCGCCGACATGACGGTGATCTTCGACCGGGCGTAGGCGGGCGCGGGTCGGCGGGCCCGGCGCCGGGTTTCGCGCTGGGCGACAGTTCACGGGCTCCGCAGCTCGTGATGTGTCGCTCAGCGCGAAACCGCGCGCGTCAGCGGGTGGCTGCCTGCAGTGCGTCGCGCAGCTGGTCGGCGGTCAGGCGCGGGCCGTAGCCGGGGGTGTCCCGCTGGATGCGCCAGCCCTCGGCGAGGGGTCCGGCGTCGACGACGTCGAAGCCGAACTCGTCGATGAGGTCCGCGGTGACCTGCTTCGCCTCGGCGTCGTCGCCCGCGATCACGAGGGCGCGACGGTCCGGGGTACGGGCCGGGCTGGCGTGGCCGGTGAGGTCCGCGGCGCCGATGTGGTTGAACGCCTTGACGACCCGGGCGCCGGGCAGGTGGTCCTGCAGCAGCTCGGCCGTCGTCGTCGACTCGTCGTCGAGCGCAGGGATGTGGCCGTCGCGCTCCCAGTAGTAGTTGTTCGTGTCGATGACGACCTTGCCGACGAGCGGCTCCGCCGGGATCGTCTCGATTGCGGCGAGCGGCACCGTCACGACGACGACCTCGCCGGCGGCGGCGGCTTCGTCACGGGTGACCGCACGGGCCTGGTCGCCGAGTTCGGCCACCAGGTCGGCCAGGGTCTCGGGGCCGCGGGAGTTCGCGATCACGACCTGGTGGCCGTACTGCACCGCGAGCCGTGCCAGTTGGGATCCGATGTTGCCTGCGCCGATGATGCCGATCGTTGTCATGGTGTCCATCCAACGCTCGGCGGCCACGAGCATTCCCGGTGGGGCACGTGCGCCCCGGGCGGAGCATGATGGCGGCATGGACCACGAGTTCCGCGACGAGACCGACCACGACCGCTACGCGATGTACGTCGGCGGCGAGCTCGTGAGCGTGCTCGACTACCGCGAGAACGGCGACGCGATCGCGTTCCCGCACACGTACACGGTGCCGAAGCACCGCGGGCACGGCTACGCGGCCGAGCTCGTCGAGTACGCGGTCGCCGACGTCGAGACGAACTCGACGAAGCGGGTCGTGCCGATGTGCTGGTTCGTCGGCAAGTGGTTCGACGAGCACCCCGAGAAGTCAGACCTGCTCATCCGCAGTGCCGCGGACTGAGCCGACGCGAGAAGAGCGCCCCATGCCCACCATCACCCCCTTCCTCTGGTACGACGACCAAGCCGAGCAGGCCGCCCGGTACTACGTCGACCTGTTCCCCGGTAGTTCGGTCGACAGTGTGGCGAAGACCCCGGACGGCGCGACCCTTGTCGTCGAGTTCACGTTGCTCGGGCAGCCGTACCGGGCGATGAACGGCGGCCCGGGACACCCGCACACCGATGCCGTCTCGTTCCAGGTCGACGTCGACACGCAGGACGAACTCGACCGCATCTGGGACGCCCTGCTCGCCGACGGCGGGAAGCCGAGCATGTGCGGCTGGTTGTTCGACCGCTGGGGTGTCGCCTGGCAGGTGACCCCGTCGATGATGGGTGAGCTCATGACCGGTTCGGGCGACCCCGAGGCGAACGCCCGTGTCTTCCAGGCGATGATGACGATGCAGAAGCTCGACATCCCCGCGCTCCGGGCCGCAGCTGCAGGTCACTGAGCCCGAATATCGCGTACCGACCGGTATGGTGTCGGCACAGAAGACCGCCGGCCGGCGCCGGCACCGAAAGGCTGGAGCCACGATGGACCACCCGAGCTCCGGGATCCGGAACAGCGAGATCGGCCGGGCGTACACCGAGCTCGCCCGGATCACCCGACGTGCGAGCATCCGTGCCCGCGGGTCCGACCAGGCACTGAGCGTCGTCGACCAGTCCCTCGTCGACTTCGTGGTGCAGCACCCCGGCTGCATGGCCATCGACATCGCCCGGTACCTGCGCCTGAACCGCTCGACGATCTCGCGCCAGCTGTCCGGGCTCCTCGCCACGAAGCTGATCGAGACGACCGACGGCGGCACCGGCAACGCGAAGCCCCTCGTGGCGACGGACGCCGGTCGCACCGCGCTCGAGCGTTCCGTGCAGCTGCACCGGGATGCGCTGGAGGAACGGCTCGCCGGCTGGTCCGACGACGACATCGCCCTGCTCGCCGGACTGCTCGAACGGCTCGGCGCCTCGGACGAGGCCGGACTGCCGATGCCCGGACGATCCTCGACGTGACCACGTCGTTCGTCCTGCTCTCCGACACGCACCTGCCGAAGCGGGCGAAGGACCTGCCCGTGGCGCTCTGGTCCGATGTCGACGCCGCCGACCTCGTCGTGCACGCGGGGGACTGGGTCGACCTCGCCACCCTCGACGCCGTGCAGGCCCGATCCCACCGGTTCGAAGGCGTTCGCGGCAACAACGACGGCCCCGAGTTCGACGACCGGCTGCCGCTCGTCGCGCACTTCGCGGTCGAGGACCTGCGGTTCGCGCTCGTGCACGAGACCGGTGCCGCGACGGGCCGGGAGCGCCGGATGGCCGCCGAGTACCCGGACGTCGACGTGCTCGTCTTCGGGCACTCGCACATCCCTTGGGACACCGTCGCACCGACCGGGCTGCGGCTGCTCAACCCCGGCTCGCCGACCGATCGCCGTCGGCAGCCGGACTTCACGTGGATGCGCGGGACGGTGACCGGCGCCGACCTGGCCGTCGAGCTGGTGCGCCTGCCGCCGCCCGCCCGCTGAGGCCACCCGCGCCGACGTTTCGCGCCAGACGACACCTCGCGGGTCGACGAACCCGTGAGGTGTCGGTCAGCACGTGAACTCGCCAGCGGCCCCCACCAGCGGCATCGCGAAGAACGCCAGCTCCCACTCGGTCGAGCGGCGGAACGCGCGCGCCATCCGCCCCCGCTCGATCGGGGTCGCTGCTGCCGCCATCTCCTCGACCAGACGGGTTGCCTCGGCACTCGACGCCGCGAAGCCCGGGTCGCCGTACGCCGTGATCCAGTCCGCGAACGCGTGCCCGTCCGGAGCCGCGCCGAGCTGCGCCCCCACCCAGGCGTAGACCCGGAAGCAGGGGAGCACCGCTGCGGCGAGCACGGCCGCCGACCCGGAGTCCGCCGCCTCCTGCAGGTGTGCGAGGTACCCGGCGCACGTCGGGTGGACGGGGTCGTCGGCGTGGGTGCCGGCGAGGCGTCGGTGGTGCAGGTCGCGGGCCTCGGCGGCGCAGCCCTCGGACGCCGCAGTCCAGAAGGCGGCAGCCGCAGGACCACGACCAGCGCCGGCAGCCGCAGCACCAACACCCGCAGCACCAACACCCGCAGCGCCGGCAGCCGCAGCGCCAGCGCCAGCAGCGCTCGCCGCCAACGCCGCCAGGTGCTGCTCGTAGGCCCGCAGGTAGTGCACGTCCTGCGCGAGGTACCCGGCGAACACGTCCGCGTCGAGCGTCCCGTCCCGCAGCCCGACCAGGAACCCGCACTCGATCGTGGCCTGCAGCACCGAGCCGACGTCGGACCACCACACGTCGGTGAACCGGACCACGGGCAGCGACGCGCGGATCACGGCGCCGTGGTCGATGGGCCCGTTGCCGGACCCGACCTCCAGGGCATCGGCTCCCCGCAGCGCAGCCGTCAGCCAGGGCTTCGCCACCCCGACCGCGAGTTCCCACTCCCCGTGCCGCGCAGCGAGCGTCGCGATCGCACTCGACAGGGAGCACCCGGTGCCGTGCGTGTTGGCGGTCGCGACGCGGGGACCCGTGAACCGCCGAGTAGACCCCGACGGCGACACGAGCACGTCGTCGGAGGTCGGCCCCTCGTCGTGCCCGCCCTTCGCCAGCACGAGCACGTCCCACGTCGACGCCACGAGCCGCGCAGCGTCCAGCGACGACAACGACGCAGGCGCCGCACCAGCCGCAGAACCAGCGGCACCAGCACGAGCACCACCAGCCCCAGCCCCGGCCAGCTCCGCCAACACCTGCAACTCGGCCCGGTTCGGCGTCACCAGGTCGGCCAGCCCGAACAGTGCACCCATCGCGGCGGCGGCGTCCTCGTCGAGCAACCGGTCACCACTCGTCGCCACCATCACCGGGTCCACGACGACCACGGGCGGCCGGTGCTCCCGCAACCAGTCCGTCACGACGCGGACGACCGGTGCTGTGCCGAGCATCCCGACCTTCACAGCGTCGATCGTGACGTCGTCCGACACCGCGTCGAGCTGCTCCCGCAGGAACGCGACGTCCGGCACGTGCACCGACCGCACCCCGTGCGTGTTCTGCGCGACGAGGGCGGTGACCACGCCCATGCCGTACCCGTCGTGCGCCGCGATCGCCTTGAGGTCGGCCTGCAACCCAGCACCGCCCGTCGGGTCGGTCCCGGCGATGGCCAGGACGCGCGGGACGCTCACGACTCCGCCCCGTGGTGCGACGAAGCCCCCGACAGGAGGAACGGATCGCCCGCCGCGAGCCGCCCCGGCTCCGCCCCGTGGCCGGGTCCAGAGCTCCACGCGGCCACGTACGCGGCCGCTGCGGACCCGGGATCGGCCGCGGCGCAGATGCCCGACACGATCGCGACCCCGGCTGCGCCCGCTGCCCGGAGCGGCGCGACGTCGTCGAGGGTCACCCCGCCGATCGCCACGCACGGCACGTCCGTCGCTGCCGCGAGCCGGGCGAACCCGTCGTGCCCGAGTGCCGGCGGGTGGTCGGCCTTCGTGGTGGTGGGGTGCACGACCCCGACGCCGAGCAGGTCCACGGTGCCGCGGGGCAGGCGGGCGACGACGGCCAGGTGCTCCGGGGTGTTCGCGGTCAACCCGACGTGCGCGTCCGGCCCGAGCAGGGCACGAGCAGCGGTCACGGGGACGTCCGACTGGCCGAGGTGCACCCCCGCGACCCGGTGTCCCGCGTGCTGAGCGGCGAGGGCGACGTCGAGCCGGTCGTCGACCACCACGGCGGCCCGGTCGCCCACGGCGTCGGCCACGGCAGCGGTCAGGGCCAGCAGGTCGCGCGCCGAGGCGTCCTTGTCCCGCACCTGTACGATCCGGACCCCGGCGTGCACCGCGGCGCGGACCACCCCGAGCACACCGACACCGTGTCGGTCGGCCAGCGTGCCGTCGGTGACCAGGTACACGCCGAAGTCCTCCGGAAGCCCGCTCATGCCGGCACCACCAGGGACGCAGGCTCGGCCTCGACCTTGATCCGGGCCTCGCGGACGACGTCCTCGGGGGTGAGGGACGCCAACCGGTCGAGGAACAGCGGCTGGAAGGTGCCGGGGCCACCGGCCTCGCGGGCGGCGAGCTCCGCGGCGATCGTGTGCACCGCGGTCGCCGCGACGGCGGCCGCGCCGGCGTCGTCGGGCGCGACCGCCGTGAACGCGGCGACGACCGCGCCGAGGGCGCACCCGCCCCCGGTGATCCGCGTCAACAGCTCGGTGCCGTTCGCGACCCGGACCACACCGGTGCCCGGCGCGACCAACAGGTCGACGGGACCCGACACGGCCACCGCGGCCACGAGCCTCCCGGCCGCCTGACCGGACACGGCGTCGACCGCAGCCGCACGGGCGTCCTCGGTGCCCACCGTGCTGTCGACGCCGCGGCCACCGGCCGACGTGCCGAGCAGAGCGAGGACCTCGGACGCGTTGCCGCGCAGCACCGTCGGGTGCAGCGCCAGCAGGTCGCGGGCCAGGGCGGTGCGCACCGGCAGCGAGCCGACCGCGACGGGGTCGAGCACCCAGGGGGTACCGGTGTCGCGGGCGGCGTGCGCGGCCTCGAGCGCCGCGACCCGGGGTTCGGCGTGCGGGGTGCCGGTGTTCACCAGCAGGGCGTCGGCGACCCGGGCGAACGGTCCCGCCTCGGTCGCCACGTCGACCATCGCGGGCGAGGCCCCGAGGGCGAGCAGCACGTTCGCGGTGACGTTCTGCACCACGGTGTTCGTGATGCACTGCACCAACGGGCTCCGGGCTCTGACGGCCTCGAGCAGTTCGGCGGTTCGGTGGGCCCAGGCAGGGGAGGGCGCAGCGGTTTCCATGGACGATCCCTTCGCGAGTACGAGCTCGAGCAGGTTCGACGGGTGTGATCTCAGCCGCTGGTTGCGGCACCCCGTGTCTCGATCGACACCGTACACGAGCAGCTGCGCCGTGCCACGGCTCGTCGTCTCCGGCCCCGTCGTCTCCGGTCACATGCCCTGCACCGTGTGACAGGGTTGGTGTGTGCCAGACTCCACGCCTCCCGGACCGCCACCGGGCCCCCGCGACCCCGGCGATGCCTGGGCGGTCGGTCCCGACGGCACCAAGGCCTGGGGACTCTTCGGCGCCGCAGGGCTGCTCGTCGACGACGGCGCCGGACGCGTGCTCCTGCAGCACCGCGTCGAGTGGAGCCACCACGGCGGCACGTGGGGCATCCCCGGCGGCGCACGACACCAGGGCGAGGAGGCCGTCACCGGTGCGCTCCGCGAGTCCGCCGAGGAAGCCGGTGTGCCGCATGACGGCGTCGACCTGCGCCACACGGCACTGCTCGACCTGGGGTTCTGGACCTACACGACCGTGGTGGGTCGTGCCGCTCGGCCGTTCGAACCGGTGATCGCGGACCGTGAGAGCCTCGCCCTGTCCTGGATCCCCGTCGACGAGGTCGACGACCTGCCGCTCCACCCCGGGTTCGGGAGGTCGTGGCCGGCACTCCGCGCGTCCCTCACCACCACCCCGCACGTCGTCGTCGACGCGGCGAACGTCGTCGGCAGCGTGCCCGACGGCTGGTGGAAGGACCGGGCGGGAGCCGCTGCACGCCTGCTGTCGTCCGTGACGGCGCTCGCCGAGTCCGGGGTGACCGCCGACGTGCTGGCACTGCCGTTCGCTCGCTGGTGGCCGCGGTGGACCGTGGTGCTCGAGGGCGAGGCCCGCGAGGCCCGGGGCGCCTCCGGGTCGTCGGACGGCGCACTGCCCGGTGCACTGCCCCGTGCACTCGACGTCGTCGCAGCGCCGGGTTCGGGGGACGACGCCATCGTGGACGCCGCTCGTGCCGCGGTCGAGGCCGGCGACGGTCCCGTCGTGGTCGTCACCGCGGACCGGGAGCTCCGTGCCCGCGTCGAGGCGCTCGGTGCCGTGGTGCACGGGCCGTCCTGGCTGCGCGACCAGTTCTAGCGGCGCTACGCCGTCGGCAGGTACCGCCGCGACGACACGAGCACCGCGCCCCACGACACGACGCCGAGTCCGACGATCACCCAGAGGACCACCGGCAGCGCCACCACGTTCGCGATCGCCGCGATCACGGCCGGCGCCAGGAACCCCGCGTACGCCGCCGCGTAGAACACCCCGGTCAGTCCGGCCAGGTCGCGGGACCCCGCGATCCGCTGCACCTCGAGCAGCGACGACACCAGGGCGAGCCCGATCCCGACGCCGATGACGACGTTCGCGACGAGCCCGATCACGACGGACTGCAGCTCGATCGCGACGACGACCACGGCGATGCCGGCGGTCATGCACGCGAGGGCCGTCGTGAGTCCGCGGGCCGAGGTCAGCGAGTGCACGCGCCGCGCGAGCGGTTGGACCGCGCTGGACACCCCGAGGGCGACGACGGTCGCGGCGGTGGCGAACAGCAGGCCCCACGCGCCGGTGGCTCCGGTGAGCCGGGTCGGCAGGTAGCCGTACCCGATCGCCGCCGAGCCGAAGATCCACGGGGCGGTGACGAGCACCACGCGGGTGAACCGTCGGTGCCCGGCGCTCGGCACCCGAAGCTGCCGCCACCACGGACCGGGGACCCCGCCGGAGCGGTTGGTCTCGGGGGTGCGCCCGACGACGACGGCGAAGGGCAGGGCGACGACGATGTGGACCAGGAAGGGCAGCACCTCGGGGATCGGGCCCCACTGCGCGATGAGTCCGGCCACCAGCGCGCCGGAGGCCGAACCGAGCGTGAACGCCAGCGAGGCCCGACGGGCACCGGACCCGGCGTCTGCGGCGGGGTCGAAGCGTCCCTGCGACAGCTCCTTCACCCAGCTGTTGCCGACGGCCATCGCGATGCCGACGGTGATGCCGGAGAACAGCCGTCCGGCCGCCAGGAACCCGGGGCCGAGTGGTCCGAGCGCGAGCAGTCCGCTGCCGACGACGGCGGACACGATGGCGGCGAGCATGAGGGGCTTGCGGCCGTGCCGGTCGGACAGGGACCCGGCGACGAGCAGCGCCGGCGCGAGCCCGAGCACGTAGACGCCCAGGAAGACGTTGACCACGACCGACGAGTAGTGCTCGCGGCCCTCGTACATGAGCAGCAGGGGCGAGAACTGGTTGCCGCCCCACGAGCAGACGAACACCGCACCCCACACGGCGACCCAGGGCATCACGCGCGCCGAGGGGACGGACAGCGAGCCGGTGGTGGGGATGCTCCCCGTCGCGCTCACAGGGCACCCCGGTGCGAGGCGACGTGGGCGTGCAGGACCTCGGCGTAGCGGGCCGCGTCGCCTGCTGCCAGGGCTGCCGCGAGGGCTCGGTGGTCGTCGAGCGAGGCCTGCAGCTGCGACGGCTGCACCCGCATCAGCTGGTGTCGGAGCCGGTTCTGCCGGTCACGGAGCGTCTGGGCGAAGCGCACCGCGATCGCGTTCCGCGACGCGCCGATCACCGCACCGTGGAACGCCGCGTCGACCTCGATGAACCGGTCGACGTCGCCCGTCGCGACCGCCTGCTCCTGCTCCGCCAGCATGGCCTGGAGGCCCGGGGTGACGTCCGCCACGCGGCCGTCGGTCACGACTCGGGTCGCCGCCGTGGCCTCGATCGCCTCGCGCATCTCGAGCACGTCCGCCGCCTCGTTCGGTGACATCGGGCGCACCACCGCACCCTTGCGGGACTCCAGGGTGAGCAGGTCCTCGGCGGCCAGGCGCAGGAAGGCCTCGTGCACGGGGGTACGGGACACCCCGATCTCCTGGCACAGGGCGTTCTCGCTGATCGCGGTCCCACCGGGGAGGTCGCCGCGGATGATCGCCCGCTTGACGTGGTCGTACGCGCGGTCGGATGCGGCCTGGGTCGTCGTGTGCTGCTCCACGGTGAACGATCGTACGCCCTTGCATGCAACGCTGCATGCCGTCACGTGACGTGTTGTTCACACCACCGGGTCACACGCGGCGGCGCACGTCGATACGCTGGCCGGACGTCAACGGAGACGCACACACAGGAGGTTCCCCATGGAGCGGATCACCAGGGCCGACGACCGAGTCCACCGCCCGGCCGGACCGTGGACACCGACCGTCCACCGGCTGCTCGCACACCTGCACGAACAGGGGTTCGTCGCGGCACCGGAACCGATCGAGCACGGCGACACCCTCGAGACGGTGTCGTTCGTCCCCGGGGTCGCGGGGGAGTACCCGTGGACCGAGGACGTCGCGAGCGAAGCCGCCCTCGTCACGAGCGCACGACTGCTCCGGCACTTCCACGACGCCGCGACCACGTTCCCGCGTGACGGGGCGCGCGACTGCTGGTCACAGGCGGAACGCACCCCCGTCGAGACGATCGTGCACGGCGACTTCGCCCCGTACAACTGCGTCTACGACGGCATCCAGGCCGTGGGGCTCATCGACTTCGACACCGCACACCCCGGCCCCCGGGTCTGGGACGTCGCGAGTGCCGTGTACCGGTTCGCCCCGTTCACCACCGGCGCCGTCGAGGGCATGACCGCCCCGGACCTCGACGACCGGCTCGCCCGCGCAGCCGAGTTCTGCCGCGCCTACGACCTCGACGACCGCTCCCGCAGCGTCCTCGCCGAGACGATGGCCGCGTCCCTCGTCGCGATGGTCACCACCATGGAGACCGAGGCCGCCGCCGGCAACCCGAAGTTCGTCAGCGACCTGGCACACGGGCACGCCGACCTGTACCGGGCCGACGTCGCCTACATCGAGCAGCACGCCGACGCCATCGCCGCAGCCGTCGCGTGACCCCGACCCCTGCGCAGCTCCGCACGCTGCGGCTCGCCGCGCAGGGGATCGCCGTCCCCGGCCTCAGCCCCACCGCGGCCGTCGAACGGATGACCGCCGTGCAGGGGCAGGACCTCGGCCAGGTCCTCTGGGCCATCGGGGTCCGCGCACCAGGGGCCACCCGGGACGACGTCCGCGCCGCCTTCGACCGCGGCGAACTCGTCCGCTCCTGGCCGATGCGGGGCACCCTGCACGCCATGCGCCCCGACGACCTCCGGCTCCTGCTCTCCCTGACCGCCGAACGGACCCTGCGCAGCATCGCCCGACGCGCCACCGAACTCGGCATCGACCAGTCCCTGCTCGCCCGAGCACGGGACACCACCGTCGCCGCACTGTCCGGCGGCCGCGCCCTCGTCCGCGACGAACTCTTCGACGAGTACCGCGCCGCCGGCATCGACCCCACCGCCGGCCGCGGCTACCACCTGCTGCTGCAGCTCTCGCAGGAGGGACTCGTCGCCTGGGGGCCCACCGCCCGCGTCGGCCAGGGACTCGTGCTCCTCGACGAGTGGGCACCGGCGCTCGCCGAGGTCCCCGACCGCGACGAAGCACTCCGCCGGGTCCTGCTCGGGTACCTGCGCGGCCGAGGCCCCGCCACCGAGGCCGACGCCGCCAGCTGGACGAAGCTCCCGCTCGGCGACCTCCGCCGTGCCCGGGCTGCAGCCGGCGACACCGTCGAGGACCTCGGCGACGGACTCCTCGCGCTCGCCGACCGACCCACCACCGGCGGCACACCCACCGGCCACCTGCTGCCCGGGTTCGACGAGTACCTGCTCGGGTACGCCGACCGCTCCGCCCAGCTCGACCCCGCACACGCCGACCGGGTCGTCCCGGGCGCCAACGGCATGTTCCTGCCCATGGCCGTCGTCCGCGGGCGGGTCGTCGGCACCTGGAAGCGGACCGAGCGCGCCAGCGGGGTGGCCGTCACCGTCACACCCTTCGCGGCACTCGACACGGCATCGGTGCGCGCGCTCGAGGCGGCCGCCGCCCGGTACGCGCGGTTCCTCGACGCGCCCGTCGCGTTCGGGGTGGTGGAGGCGACCAGCCGCTGACCGCAGCTTCCCTCGCCAGCTCCACCGCACCTCCAGGCCGTCCCCAGCAACCACGCGGCGGACTCGTACCCTGCCTCGGGTAATGTCGCAGGGCCATGACCGACAGCCCGGCCGACGCCACCCCGTACGAAGTCCTCGGCGTCCCCGCGACCGCCGACGACGACGCGCTCCGCCGCGCCTACCGGCGCGCGGCCCGCGAATCCCACCCCGACCTCGGCGGCGACGCCCAGCACTTCCGCCGCGTCCAGCTCGCCTGGGAACGCATCGGCACGCCCGCAGCGCGCCGCGCCTACGACGCCGGCTCGCGCGGCTCGTTCAGCAGCAGCGGCGCCGGCCCGTTCAGCACGTCCGGTGCGTCCGGTTCGTCGACCGGGAGGCCCGACACCGGTCGCGACGCCTACGCACCCCCGTCAGCCCGTCGCGACACCCGCCCCCGCGCCCGGTCCCACGGACACCCCGGCGGGCGCTCGCGAGAGGTCTTCCTGCAGGCAGAACGCGAATGGGTCGGACTCGGCGACCCCATCGAGGACCCCTACGACCCCACCCTCATCCGCTCGGCGCCCCGACACATCCGACGGCTGCTCGGCGAAGCGCTCGCCGAAGAGGCCACCGCCTCGATCGTCTCGGACATGGGCATCGGCGTCACCGTCTGGCACGACCTCGACGCCGGGGCCGAGGGCAAGCTCGACCACGCCGTCCTGACCCCGAGCGGGCTCTGGGCCGTGGAGTCGATCGACTGGGGAGCCCCCGTCCGGGTCGAGCACGGCGACATCGTCGGGGAGACCCTGGCGCCCGGCGAGCGTCCGGTGAAGGAACTCGTCCGCGCCGCCCGCGCCGTGCAGAAGCAGACCCGGGTGCGGTTCACCGGCCGGTTGCTCGTCGTGCCGGACTCCGCGGTCGAGGTCGACGTGCAGCTCGTCGGCTCCCCGAAGAAGCCGACCGCGCTCGTCGTCCGCCGCAGTGCGCTCGGGCAGGTCCTGAACGGCGTGTGGTCCCCGCCCGGATCGGTCGACGTGTTCGAGATCCGCGACCGATTGCAGCAGACCGTCCGCTTCGTCTAGCGACGGGCGTCAGTAGCCGCGGAGCTTCTCGAGGTCGCGGCGCTCCCGCTTGCTCGGGCGTCCGGCACCGCGGTCGCGCATCGGCACGAACCCCGCCTCTTCCTTGGACAGCCGCGGCGGGGTCTTGTCCTCGAAGTGCTTCGCGGCCTCGGGAGCGCTCGTCCGCTTCAGGATGATGCCCGTGACGACGACGATCCGGTCGAAGCCGTTCTGCCGCACCCGGACCTCGTCGCCGGGGCCGATCGGCTGCGCGGGCTTCGCGCGCTCCCCGTTCACCCGGACGTGCCCGGCCTTGCACGCGGCGGTCGCAGCGGAGCGGGTCTTGGTGATCCGCACCGCCCAGATCCAGCTGTCCACGCGAGCCTTGGCCATCCCCTCACTCTAGGCGGCCCCTACGCTGGGCGGGTGAGCACCGGGGAACAGGCGGCGATCGCGCGGGCCCGTGCGCTCGGCGTGCTGCACGACGCCGCGATCGGGGACCGGCTCGTGGTCCGGGCGCACCACGGCGACGGCGCACAGGACGCCCTCGGGGACCTCGTCGCCCGCACCCCTGCCACCGTGACGATCGCCACCCGCCGCGGCCCGGTCGAGGTCCGGCTCGACGACGTCGTCGCCGCGAAGCCCGTCCCGCCGCCCCCACCCGCGCGCGCGCCCCGCCGCTGACCTCGCACCGTGCGAGGTTCGTGCGCCGTTGGTCGCGCTCGCACGGTGCGGGGTTCGTCAGGCCGTGCGAGCGAGGTTGCTCGGTGCGAGCTTTCTGCGCTGCACGGAGCCGCCAACCTCGCACCGGTTGGCGGCGGACGCACCGTGCACGTCTCGCGTCGCCGCGCCCGCACGGTGCTCGGTTGGTCAGGCCGTGCGAGCGAGGTTGCTCGGTGCGAGCTTTCTGCGCTGCACGGAGCCGCCAACCTCGCACCGGTTGGCGGCGGACGCACCGTGCGAGGCGCACGGCGAGCCACGCCGCGCGCGCACGGCGAGCCGCACCCCTCCGCACCCCGCACCCGACGTAGCCTCGACCCATGGCAGTCCCCGTCCCGCTCGGCACCGAGGACCGCACCGCCCGCCTCACCCTCCGCCGCCCCGACCAGTGGCGCCGCGAGGACTCTGCCCAGGCGGACCTGCGCGTCACCGGCGACGACATCGTCCTCACCGTCCGATCCCGACCCAGCGACCGCGCGATCGGCGACGAGAACACGGGCCTCCTCGCGAGACTGCCCGGTTCCGTCGAAGGGCTGCTGCTCGTCGGCTGCGACACCTGGACCGCCGCCGGGGCTCCGGCGCGCCTGGTCGAGTACGTCCGTCCCGACGAGCACGGCGACGTCGCGGGTGCGCACCTGCTCTTCGTCACCGGGCGGCACCGCGTCGACCTGACGATCGAACGCCCCCTGGCACGACTGCTCGAGACCGACGAGCTCGTGTTCGCGGTCCTCGAGAGCGTCCGCGCCACCGAGCCGTCCCCGGTCCGCCCCGAGCGCGACCTCGAGCCGCTGCCCACCCCGGCGCCCGGCCCGGAGCTCGACGGGCCCCGCCTGAGCGCCGACGCGGTCGGCACGCTCAAGAGCCTCGCCGGACGCCGGTGGAACCCGACGCTCCTCCGCACCGCGGCGGGCCGCGAACTCATCGAAGCGGGCCTCGTCGGCCGACTCGGCACGCTGCCGGAGTCGACGCAGACCCTGCTCGAGCCGTGGCAGGGCGATGCCCAGCCGGTCACGCTGGAACAGCACCTGCCCGATGGTGGCGAGTCGCGCCTCCAGGCCTGGTCGCAGACCGTCGTGGACGGGACCGCCGAGGCGGGCGCGGTGGTCGCGTCCGTCACGCCGGACCGCGCGGTCGCGCTGACGGCCGGGAGGCTCGGCATCGGCCCGACGTGGACCTTCCCGTTCCGCACGGGGTCGCTCCCAGGGCACCTGCTCGGCCGCCGGCTGGCCGGCGGCTCCGACGCACCGGACCTGCCGGAGGCCCTCGTCGAGGCTGATCCGCGGCTCGCGCGCTTCTGGGCCGCGCCGTGGACGGTGTCGTACCTGCGTCGGCCGGGCAAGCCGAAGCCCGTGACGATCGTGCGCGCCGAGGGCATCGGCTTCGCCCGCGTGGGCAAGACGGAAGCCGGGGAGACCGTCTTCCAGACGGACTCCCCGGCCAACGTGTACCGGTCGGTGGTGCGGGCGCTGCTCGGCTGAACGGATTCCAGACACTGTGCCCGCTGGGCCAACGTGTACCGGTCGGTGGTGCGGGCGCTGCTTCCTTCCGCTTAGGCGGCCGGGCCGGCGGTCAGGGTGACGGTGACGGTCTTGGCGGCGCCGGTGCTGTCGGTGTAGCCGACCACGACCTTGTCGCCGACGGAGTGCGACTGCACGGCCGCGGTGAGCTCGTCCGAGGTCGTGACCGTCTTGCCGCCGAGGCTCGTGATCGTGTCGCCCTCGGCCAGGCCGGCGCTCGCGGCACCGGAACCCTCGACCGTGCCGGCGACGGCGACGCCGCCCGTGGTGCTCGCGGTGCTGCTGACCTGGACGCCGAGGAACGCGGGCAGGCCGATGGTGATCGTGCTCGAGGACTCGCCGGCCAGGATCTTCTCGGCGATCGCCTTCGCGGTGGTGATCGGGATGGCGTAGCCGGTGACGTCCGCGGTGCCCGAGGACGCTGCGGTCGCCATGCCGACGACCTCGCCCTCGCTGTCGACGACGGGGCCGCCGGAGTCGCCGGAGACGATGTTCGCCGCGATCTCGATCAGACCGGACAGCGACTCGGTCCCGGTGCCGGACTCGCTCTGCACCTGGATGTCCTGGTCGGTGGCCGTGACGGTGCCCTCGGCGGCGACGAGGTTGCCCGTGCCCTCGGCGTTGCCGACGTCGGTGACGGTGTCACCGGTGCTCGGCTCGCCGTCGTCGTCGAGCGTGACGGTGGACAGGCCGGAGGCGTCCTCGAGCTTCAGGACGGCGACGTCGTTCGTGGCGTCGGTGCCGACCACGTCCGCTTTGTACTCCTTGCCGGTGGTCTCGTCGGTGACGGTGATGCTCGTGGCGCCCTGGATGACGTGGTTGTTCGTCAGGACCGTGCCGTTCGAGCTGAGGATCATGCCGGTGCCGGCCGCCTGCGAGGACTCGTCGTAGTTCAGGACGGTGTTGATCGTCACGACGCCCTTCTTCTGGGCGGCGGTCGCTGCGGTGGCGGCGGACTCGGTGCTCGTGCCGGTGCTGCCGTCGGTGCCGTTGTCGGTGGTGCCGCTGCCGTCTCCGGGGACGGTGAAGCCGTTCGTGCCGTCGCTGCTGCCCGTGCCGCTGCCGGTGTCGGGCAGCGTCGTGGTGCCCTGCGACTGGCTCGACGTCGTGGTCGTGCTCTGCGAGGACAGGCCGAGGGCCGTGCCGCCGGCGGCGCCGACGATCGCGAGGGCCGCGATGCCGGAGCCGATCATCAGCCCGAGGCGACGCGGGCGCTTCGTGCTCGCTCCCGGGTGGTTCGCCGTCGCCGCGGTGTGCGCCCAGGCGTGGTGGGTGCCGGTGAGCGCCGGGCTGCCGATCAGGTACGGGCCGCGGCCGTCGGGAGAGTAGGCGTAGGGACCGGAGCCGTCCGGGCCGTACAGGTACGGGCCGGAGCCGTCGAAGGCGTAGGCCGGACGGAGGGTGGCGGGGTCGGCGTGGGGTGCCTCCCAGCTCATCCCGTAAGCCTGCTGCTGCCGCTGCTGCTGCGTGCCGTCGGTCCGGGCGGTGCCCTGCTCGTCGTGCTCGCGGTCGGCGTCGGCGGCGGGGTTCGGGGTCTCGTTCATCGGTGCTCTCCGGTCGTCCCTCGACGACCCGGGCGGGTGTCGATGGAGACCAGTACAGGCGGCGATCCAATGACGAGCCTATGAACGGACCCAGCGACTGCTCCGGGCTTGCTCGGGGGACGCCGAGTGGGCTGCCGGTTCGGTCGCCCGGGGTCCGTTAGGGTTGCCTTACTTCCCATGCGCTCCTCCACGTCCGCGCCACCGGCGCCCGCCTCCGTCTCCCGTCTGGTCGGGGCGACCGTGCTGGCCGTCGTCGTCCTCGCCGTGGCGTGCGCGCTGTCGATCGCCTACGGATCCCGGCCGATCCCGCTCCACACCGTGCTCGACACCGTCCTGCACCCGGGGCGGAACGACGAGGTCGGGCTGATCGTGCTCGGCAACCGCGTCCCGCGCACCGTCGTCGGGCTCCTCGCGGGTGCCGCCCTCGGTGTCGCCGGCGCGGTGATGCAGGGCGTGACCCGCAACCCGCTCGCCGACCCGAGCGTCCTCGGCATCAACTCCGGGGCGGCCCTCGCCGTGGTCGCCGGCATCGCGCTCTTCGGGGTGAGCGGCACGGCCGCCTACCTGCCGTTCGCATTCCTCGGTGCTGCCCTGGCCGCACTGCTCGTCTACGGGATCGCCGCCGTGGCCCGGCGCGGACTGTCGCCGGTCGGCCTCGCGCTGTCCGGTGCCGTGGTCGCCGCCGCGCTGTCGTCGATCACGACGGCGGTGCTCGTCACGAACGCGAGCCTGCTCGACCAGCTGCGGTTCTGGCAGGTGGGCGCCCTCGCCGGCAAGGACCTCGGCACCGCCGGCATCATCACGGCGCCGGTGCTGATCGGTCTCGCGATCGCGTTCGGCCTGGGCCGCTCGCTGAACACCCTCGCCCTCGGCGACGAGCTCGCGGCGTCGCTCGGGCAACGCGTGGTGCTCGTCCGGGCCGTCGGCGGGCTCGTGACCGTGCTGCTCGCCGGCTCGGCCGTGGCCGCAGCGGGGCCGATCGCCTTCGTCGGGCTCGCCGTCCCGCACGCCGTCCGTCGGCTGAGCGGCCCCGACCACCGGTGGACCATCCTGCTGTCCGCGATCGTCGCGCCGGCGCTGCTGCTGGTGGCCGACGTCATCGGTCGCGTCGTGGCGTACCCGGGGGAGCTGCAGGTCGGCATCGTCACGGCCCTCATCGGTGCGCCGGTGTTCATCGCGCTCGTGCGGTCGAGGGCGGTGCGGGGCCTGTGAGTGGTGTGCGCCGGTCGGTCGGTGTCCGGCATGAGCTCGTGGTCCTGGCGGTCGTCGTCGTCGTGCTCGTCGCGCTGGTGCTCATCGGACTCGGGGTCGGCTCGATCCCGCTCACCCCGGCGCAGGTGGTCGGCGCGCTGTTCGGTCAGGGCGACCGCATCTCGGACTTCGTCATCGGACAGCTGCGCGGCCCCCGGGTGCTCGGTGCGATCCTGGTCGGCGCCAGCCTGGGGGTCGCTGGCGCCATCGTGCAGAGCGTCGTCCGCAACCCGATCGCGAGCCCGGACGTCATCGGCATCACCTCGGGTGCCAGTGCTGCGGGTCTCACCGCGATCGTGCTGTTCGGGGCGTCCGGCGGCACCCTGTTCTCGGTCGTGCTCGTCGGCGCGGTCGTGGTGTCGATCGTGATCGCCGGACTGGCCTGGCGGCGGGGGATCACCGGCAACCGGGTCGTGCTCGTCGGGATCGGCGTCTCGGCGATCTGCCTGAGCATCACGGGGTGGATGCTCACCAGCGGCACCGTCACCCAGGCCGGCACCGCGTTGCTGTGGTTGTCCGGCAGCCTGAACGCCGTCGACCGGAACCTGGTCGGCGTGCTCGGCGTCGCGTTCGTCGTGCTGTTCCTGCTCGCCCTGCTGCAGTCGTCGCGCCTGACCGTCCTGACGCTCGGCGACGAGGTCTCGGCGGCCCTCGGGCTCCGGCCGGACCGCGCGAAGGTGCTGCTGCTCCTCACCGCGGTGTGCCTGACCGCCGCTGCGGTCGCCACGGCGGGGCCGGTGTCGTTCGTCGCACTGATGGCGGCGCCGATCGCCCGTCGACTCGTCGGCGGCGGCCGCGTCGCCCTCGGGCCGGCCGCCGCGGTGGGAGCGGCGATCACCCTCGGCAGCGACCTCATCGCCCAGTTCGCGATCCCCGGCAACGCCCTGCCCGTCGGCGTCGTGACGGGTGTCGTCGGCGCCCCGTACCTGCTCTGGTTGCTCGCGCGCGGTCGCTGAACCCGGACCGCGCGTTCGCGCACCGCGGACGATCGTCCACAGGCCCAGTTCGGGGCTGCCGCTGGAGCCCTCCTTTCCGATACGCTGGTGGGCCAAGAGGAGGAGGTCCACCGATGCCAGATCCAGTGGTCCCGCAGCCGGACGGTCAGAAGACCCCGGAGCAGCGGCTGGTCGACACCACGTTGACCTTCAGCATGGACATGGGCGCGGCGCTCACCGCCGAGTCCGGTGTCTCAGCGGAAGAGCGCGAGGCGGTCAACGCCCTGCCGTCCGGATCGGCGCTGCTCGTCGTGCGCCGCGGTCCGAACGTGGGTGCGCGGTTCCTCCTCGACTCCGACGTCACGACGGCCGGTCGACACCCCGACGCCGACATCTTCCTCGACGACGTCACGGTGTCGCGCAAGCACGCGCAGTTCCTGCGGCACGGCACGGCGTTCACCGTCAAGGACAACGGTTCGCTCAACGGCACGTACTTCGACGGTGACCGCATCGACGAAGCACCGCTCACCGACGGGGCAGAGGTCCAGGTCGGCAAGTTCCGCCTGACGTTCTACGCGTCCCGGGTCGACCTGGCGCGCCTGGCGAACGCGTAGTGGCCGCACGGTCCGCTGCGGCCCGGGCGGGGTCAGCGGCACCGGACCTGCTCACGATCGGGCAGGTCCTCGCTCGCCTCAAGCCCGAGTTCGCGGACCTGTCGAGTTCCAAGCTGCGCTTCCTCGAAGAGCGCGAGCTCGTCACGCCGATCCGCACGGCCAGCGGGTACCGCAAGTTCTCGGCGGCCGACGTCGACCGCCTCCGGGTGATCCTCGGTCTGCAGCGCGACCACTACCTGCCGCTCAAGGTCATCAAGGACTACCTCGCCGACCTCGACGCCGGGCGCGAGCCCGTGCTGCCGGGCGGTGGGGACGCCCCACGTCCCTCGATCCTCGGGCGCGAACGCCGGTACACCCGCGACGAGACGGCCCGAGCGGCCGGCGCGTCCCCGATGCTCCTGGCCGACGCGGTCTCCGCATCACTGCTCCCCGCCACCGAGACCTACGGCGAGGACAGCGTGTCGGTCCTCAAGGCACTCGTCGAGCTGCAGCGGACCGGCATCGAGCCGCGGCACCTGCGCACGCTCCGCAGCACCGCCGAGCGCGAGGTCGGACTCATCGAATCCGCGCTCATGCCCGTGTCCCGCCGGGGCGATGCGACGTCACGGGCGAAGGCCACGGAACTCGCACGCGAGATCGCCGTCCAGCTCGAGGTCATCCGCTCGAGCCTCATCCGCGCGGCGATCGGTCGTCTCGACGCATGATCCGTTCCGGTGCTCCGCGGGGGCTTGTGCGTCAGTGGGTGGGGCGTATCCTCGACACGCCGGACGCGCCGAGTCGGATGTCCCGCGCGGGAGCGGTCGGAGTCGCTACCGTTGACCTCGGAACAACTCTCAACCCGTCGTTGAACCTTCGGGTGGGAGCTCGATCGTCGTGGAAGGCAAGCGCATGAGTGGGAACGACACCCCAGGCACCGAGTCGGACACGACGCGGTACGACCTCGGGCTGCTCTTCACCGACGGCCTCCCCGAGCACGACGAGCAGAACGGCTACCGCGGCACCGTTGCCGCACGTGCAGCCGGCATCTCGTACCGACAGCTCGACTACTGGGCACGCACCGAACTCGTGCAGCCCACCATCCGCGGCGCTGCCGGCTCCGGGTCGCAGCGCCTGTACGGGTTCCGCGACATCCTCGTGCTCAAGCTCGTGAAGCGCCTGCTCGACACCGGCATCTCGCTGCAGCAGATCCGCACCGCCGTGAACCAGCTCCGCGAGTCGGGCGTGTCCGACCTCGCCCAGACCACCCTGATGTCCGACGGCGCCTCGGTGTACCTGTGCACCTCGGACGACGAGGTCATCGACCTGGTGTCCCGCGGTCAGGGTGTCTTCGGCATCGCGGTCGGCAAGGTCCTGCGCGAGGTCGAGACCTCCTTGGTCGAGCTCGACGCCTCCGCGGCGGCCGACCCGTCCGACGAGCTCGCCGCGCGCCGCGCTTCCCGCGCTTCCTGACCAGGTTCTCGTCGCGCGGATCGCCCCGAGTGGTGACGAACCGTCGTGTGCGCGTCGCCGAGTGGTCACGAACCGTCGTCCGCGCGGCCGTCGGCCGACAGTTGGTGACCGCTCGGCGGACGTGAGCGGGATGTTGTGACCGCTGGGCGAGCCGGGGCCGGGCGTGTCTGCCGGGGCAGAGACGGGCCTCCTGGCAGTCGGCGCGTGGTCACGAACCGCCGTGTGAGCGTCGTCGAGTGGTCACGAACCGTCGTCCGCGCAGCCGTCGGCCGACTGTTGGTGACCGCTCGGCGGACGTGAGCAGCGCATCGCGCCCGCGCGGCAGCGCCCTACGCGCCAGCAGCACCCGCACCGTCGGCGTACGGGCCGATCTTGCCGGTCCGCATGATGCGCTCGAGCAGCTGGTCGAAGTTCTTCGCCATCTCCTGCGCGGACTCGCCGGGCCACACGTGCAAGGGCTTCGCGGCACCCTGGGCCTGCTGCAGCGACGTGCGCTCCGGCAGCTGCGGCGACAGGACGAGCGGCCCGAACATGTCGCGGAGTTCCTTGATGCGGAACTGGTGCTCGAGCGACTGGACACGGGCACGGTTCACGATGATGCCGAGCGGCTGCAGGCGGGGGGAGAGACCGCGGCGGATCTCCTCGATGGCACGGAGCGCGCGGTCGGCGGCGGCGACGGAGAACAGGCCGGGCTCGGTGACGACCGTGACGCGGTCGGACGCTGCCCACGCGGTGCGCGTGAGGGCGTTCAGCGACGGTGCGCAGTCGATGAGCACGAGCTCGTAGTCCTGCTCGACGTTGGCCAGGGCCTCTTCGAGCTTCCAGATGTCGCGGATGGAGGGGTGCGGCCCGTCGAAGTTGATCGCCGAGGGCGACCCGACCATGACGTCGATCTTGCCCTGCGAACCCTTCGTCCACCCGGAGGGGGCGATCGCCTGACGGACGATCTTCTCCTTCGGGTTCTCGAGGACGTCGGCCACGTTGAGGTGTCCGGCGATGTTGATGTCGAGGCCGGTGGAGACGTCGGACTGCGGGTCGAGATCCACCACCAGCGTGCGCAGTCCCTTGGCGAAGGCGGCCGAAGTCAGGCCGAGCGTCACCGTCGTCTTGCCGACACCGCCCTTGAGGGAGCTCACGCTGAGTACATGCACGATCAGCAACGTTACCGCCACTAGGGTTGTCTCACCTCAACCCGGGCTGAAAGGGACGTCGTGTTCAGCAAGATCCTCGTGGCGAACCGTGGTGAGATCGCCATCCGCGCATTCCGTGCCGCGTACGAACTGGGGGCGCGCACCGTCGCCGTCTACCCCTGGGAAGACCGGAACTCCCTGCACCGCCTGAAGGCCGACGAGGCCTACCTGATCGGTGAGCGTGGCCACCCGGTCCGGGCGTACCTGGACGTCTCCGAGATCATCCGCGTGGCGCGCGAGTCGGGCGCCGACGCGATCTACCCGGGGTACGGCTTCCTGTCCGAGAACCCGGAGCTCGCCGCCGCGGCCGCCGCAGCCGGGATCACCTTCATCGGTCCGGGCGAACACGTGCTCGAGATGGCCGGCAACAAGGTGACCGCGAAGGAGCACGCGATCGCGGCCGGCGTCCCGGTCCTCGCGAGCACGCCGGCGAGTCGCGACATCGAGGAGCTCATCGCCGGCTCCGACGCCATCGGGTTCCCGGTGTTCGCCAAGGCCGTCGCCGGCGGTGGCGGCCGTGGCATGCGCCGGGTCGAGACCAAGCCCGAACTCCGTGCAGCGCTCGAAGCAGCGATGCGCGAGGCCGACAGTGCGTTCGGCGACCCGACCATGTTCCTCGAGCAGGCGGTGATCCGGCCGCGGCACATCGAGGTGCAGATCCTCGCCGACGCGACGGGTACCGAAGCGGGGACGATCCACCTGTTCGAGCGGGACTGCTCCGTGCAGCGCCGCAACCAGAAGGTCGTCGAGATCGCCCCGGCGCCGAACCTCGACCCCGCCATCGCCCGGGCGCTGCACCGCGACGCGGTCGCCTTCGCCCGGTCGATCGGCTACGTGAACGCCGGCACCGTCGAGTTCCTGCTCGACACCGAGGGCGAGCGCGAGGGGCAGCACGTCTTCATCGAGATGAACCCGCGCATCCAGGTCGAGCACACCGTCACCGAAGAGGTCACCGACGTCGACCTGGTGCAGTCGCAGATGCGGATCGCCTCGGGCGAGTCGCTCGCCGACCTCGGCCTGTCGCAGGACACCGTCTCCGTGCACGGGGCCGCGCTGCAGACCCGCATCACGACCGAGGACCCCACGCAGGGCTTCCGGCCGGACACCGGCCGCATCACCACGTACCGCAGCCCGGGTGGCGCCGGCGTGCGCCTGGACGGCGGCACGGTCGCCACCGGCGCGCAGATCAGCCCGCACTTCGACTCGATGCTCGCCAAGATGACGTGCCGCGGACGCGACTTCCCGACGGCCGTCGCCCGCGCGAAGCGTGCCCTCGCCGAGTTCCGCATCCGCGGCGTCAGCACGAACATCCCGTTCCTGCAGGCCGTGCTCGAGGACCCGGACTTCGCCCGAGGCGACGTCTCGACGAAGTTCATCGAGGAGCGTCCGCAGCTGTTCAGCGGCCACGTGTCGAAGGACCGCGGCACCAAGGTCCTCAACTGGCTGGCCGACGTCACGGTGAACAAGCCGAACGGTGACCGGTCGCCGCTGGTCACCGACCCGAGCGCCAAGCTCCCCGCCCTCGACCTCAGCGCCCCGGTGCCCGAGGGCCAGCGCGACCTGCTGCAGGCGCAGGGTCCGGCCGAGTGGGCGAAGGCACTCCGTGCCCAGACCCGGCTCGCCGTGACGGAGACGACGATGCGGGACGCGCACCAGTCGCTGCTCGCCACCCGTGTCCGCACGAAGGACCTCGTCGCCGTCGCACCGTACGTCGCGCGGCTGACGCCGCAGCTGCTGAGCGTCGAAGCCTGGGGTGGAGCGACGTACGACGTCGCCCTCCGGTTCCTCGGCGAGGACCCGTGGGAGCGCCTGGCCTCGCTGCGCGAGGCGATGCCGAACATCCCGATCCAGATGCTGCTGCGCGGCCGCAACACGGTCGGCTACACCCCGTACCCGACCGAGGTGACGGACGCGTTCGTCGCCGAGGCCGCCGCCACGGGCGTCGACGTCTTCCGCGTGTTCGACGCGCTCAACGACGTCAGCCAGTTGCGACCGGCCCTGGAGGCAGTGCTCGCGACCGGCACGGCCGTCGCCGAAGCGGCGCTCTGCTACACCGCCGACCTCCTCGATCCTGCCGAGGACCTGTACACGTTGGACTACTACCTCCGCCTTGCGGAGCAGATGGTCGAGGCCGGCGCGCACGTCATCGGAATCAAGGACATGGCCGGCCTGCTCCGCGCCGGCGCCGCCGAGAAGCTCGTCGGCGCGCTGCGCGAGCGCTTCGACCAGCCGGTGCACGTGCACACGCACGACACCGCCGGTGGGCAGCTCGCGACGCTCCTCGCGGCCGCGCGTGCCGGTGCGGACGCGGTCGACGTCGCCTCGGCGCCGATGGCCGGCACGACGAGCCAGCCGAGCATGTCCGCGCTGGTCGCCGCCCTGGCCCACACGGAGCGCGACACCGGACTGTCCCTCGACGCGGTCGGCGACCTCGAGCCCTACTGGGAGGCGGTCCGTCGGGCCTACGCCCCGTTCGAGTCCGGACTGCCCGGTCCGACGGGTCGGGTCTACAAGCACGAGATCCCCGGTGGTCAGCTGTCGAACCTCCGCCAGCAGGCGATCGCGCTCGGCCTGGGCGACCGGTTCGAGCAGGTCGAGGACTGGTACGCCGAGGCGAACCGGATCCTCGGACGCCCGACCAAGGTCACGCCGTCGTCGAAGGTGGTCGGTGACCTCGCGCTGCAGCTCGCCGCGGTGAACGCCGACCCGGCCGACTTCGAGCAGAACCCGGACAAGTACGACATCCCGGACTCCGTCGTCGGGTTCATGGCCGGCGAGCTCGGTGACCTGCCGGGTGGGTGGCCGGAGCCCTTCCGCACGAAGGTCCTGGCGGGCCGCGACGTGCGCCTCGAGATCACCCCGGTGCCGGACGCCGAGCGCGCGCACCTCGACGCCCAGGGGCCCGAGCGCCAGCAGGCGTTGAACCGGCTGCTGTTCCCGCAGCCCACGGCGCAGTTCGAGCGGGTGCGCGAGCAGTACGGCGACCTGTCCGTGGTGCCGACCGTCGACTACCTGTACGGGCTGCGTCCCGGGCAGGAGCACGTCGTGCCGCTCGGCAAGGGCGTCAACCTGTTCGTCGGGCTCGAGGCGATCGGCGAGGTCGACGACAAGGGCATCCGCACGGTCATGGCCACGATGAACGGGCAGCTCCGCCCGGTCTCGGTCCGCGACCGGTCGATCGAGGTCGAGACGAAGGTGGCCGAGCAGGCCGACAAGTCCGACCCGAAGCACGTCGCCGCGCCGTTCTCCGGTGTGGTGACGCTCAAGGTCGCCGTCGGTGACGTCGTCGAGGCCGGAGCGGCCGTGGCGAGCATCGAGGCGATGAAGATGGAAGCGGCCATCACGGCGCCCGTGGCGGGCACCGTCGGCCGTCTCGCGATCCCGGCGACCCAGCAGGTGGACGCCGGCGACCTCCTGGTGGTGCTGCAGTAAATTGACCGTCCGTCCCATCCGCCTGTTCGGCGACCCCGTCCTCCGTTCGCCCGCCGACCCGATCGCTCCGGCGGCACTCGGGTCGAGCGGGGTCCGCGACCTCGTGCAGGACCTGATCGACACCGTCAAGGAGCCCGGCCGCGCCGGTGTGGCCGCGCCGCAGATCGGTGTCGGACTCCGCGCGTTCTCGTACAACGTCGACGGCGAGGTCGGGTACGTCCTGAACCCCGAGGTCGTCGAGGTCTCGGGGGAGCCCGAGCTCATGGAGGAAGGGTGCCTGTCCGTCCCGGGGCTCGGCTACCCGACCCGGCGGCACCCGTACGCCAAGGTCCGTGGCGTCGACGTCGACGGCGCCGAGGTGGTGCTCGAGGGCACCGGACTGATGGCCGAGGCGCTGCAGCACGAGGTCGACCACCTGGACGGCACCGTCTACGTGATGACGCTCGAACCAGAGGTCCGACGGCAGGCGCTGCGGGACATCCGGGCGCAGGAGTGGTTCCACTGATCCGCTGGTCATGAGTGCCTGCTCATGACACCCCCACGGGGGATTGTCGCTTTGTCCTGACGAAGAGGTACCGTATCCGCGTCGGCCTCCCACCGACGACCATCCCATCCCCCCAGGACTCCCGCATGACCAGTCAGACTGACGAGCTCAGCTCGCACCGCACCCGCACCAACCGTCGTCCGGCCGACACCACGGTCGCCACCGGTTCGACCGCCGTCCTCGACGCCCCCGCGACGGAGCAGTCGCCGGAGGCCTGAGCCCCGCGGGACGCTACGCGCGGCGCGCGCGACGCTCCTCGACGACGGGCGTCGCGGTCGTCTGCACCTTCGACCCCGAGTAGATGTGGTCGATGTCGGCCGCGAAGTCGCGCAGGATGACCGAGCGCTTGATCGTCAGCTTCGGCGTCAGGTGTCCGGAGCCCTCCGTCAGCTCGGTGTCCAGGATCGTGAACGACCGGACCGACTCGGCTCGTGAGACCCGGCCGTTCGCGGTGTCGATCGCCTCTTGCACGGCGGTGAGCACGCGTTCGTCGTACGCGGCCTCGTGCGCGGAGAGCGCCGGGGTGATCCCGCGGCTCTCGCACCACCCCGGGAGCATCTCGCGGTCGAGCGTGACGAGGGCGGCGATGAAGGGCTTGCCCTCGCCGACGACCACGACCTGCCCGATGAGCGGGTGTTCGCGGACGCCGTCCTCGAGCGGTGCCGGTGCGACGTTCTTGCCGCTCGCGGTGACGATGAGTTCCTTGGCGCGTCCGGTCACCGTCAGGATGCCGTCGTCGTCGAGCCGTCCGAGGTCGCCCGTGCGGAACCAGCCGTCGTCGGTGAACGCCCGCTCGGTGGCCTCGTCGTTCCGCCAGTAGCGGTCGAACACGTCGACGCCGCGGATCAGGATCTCCTGGTCGTCGGCGATCCGGATCTCGACCCCGGGGAGTGCCGGTCCGACCGTCCCGATGCGCAGGTCCGCCGCACGGTTCACGGTCGCGGGGGCCGTCGTCTCGGTGAGCCCGTAGCCCTCGAGGATGAGCACCCCGATCGAGCGGAAGAAGTGCGACAGCCGCGGCGAGAGCGGCGCAGAGCCGCTGACCGCGTACTCGGTGCGGCCACCGAGGGCGTTCCGGAGCTTCGCGTAGACGAGCTTGTCGAACAGCTTGAACTTCAGGCCGAGCACGAGCGGGACCCGACCGGCGGCCAAGGCCTCGGAGTGGGCGACCGCGGTGTCCGCAGCGGCCCGGAAGACCTTCCCCTTGCCGCCGAGGTCGGCCTTCTGCTCGGAGGCGTTGTAGATCTTCTCGAACACCCGGGGGACCGCCAGCAGGAAGGACGGCTTGAACGACGACACGGCGTGCATGAGGTCCTTCGTGTCCGGCTCGTGGCCGACCAGCACCCCGGCCGACACGGACATCGCCGCGATGAAGCGCGCGAACACGTGGGCCATCGGGATGAAGAGCAGGGTCGAGGCGCCGTCCGCGACGACCTCGGGCATCGCGACACTGGCGTTCTCGACCGTCGCGGTGAAGTTGTCGTGCCGCAGGACGCACCCCTTCGGGCGTCCGGTCGAACCGGAGGTGTAGATGATCGTCGCGTCGTCGTGGCCGTGCACCGATGCCGTCCGCGCGTCGAGTTCGTCGTCGGTGACGTCCTCGCCGAGCCGGGTCAGGTCGTCGAGTCCGCCGCCGTCGATCGTCCAGTGCTGCCCGAGGTGCGGCAGGTCCGGGGCGATCGAGGCGACCCGACGCGCGTGCTCCTCCTGCTCGACGACGATCGCGACGGCCTCGGAGTCGGAGAGGATCCACCGGACCTGGTCGGGGGAGCTCGTCTCGTAGACGGGCACGGAGACCAGGCCCGCCGTCCACACCGCGAAGTCGACGAGGGTCCACTCCAGGCGGGTGCGGGACAGGATCGCGACGTGGGCGCCGGGCTCGAGGCCGGCGGCGACGAAGCCCTTCGCGATGCCGCGGACCCGTGCGAGCACCTCGCCGGCGGTGATCGTCGTCCACGTGTCGCCGTGGCGCTGGGCCAGGATCGGACGCGACGGCGTCAGACGGGCGCGGTCGCCGAGCAGCCGCGCTGCGGAGCCGTGGTCAGGAGCGACGGGGCCGCTCGTCGGACGCGAGGCGTGCCTCCCGGTCGGGACCTGACTGGCGCGTTCGGGTCGCTGATCGTTCACGGTGACTCCCTTGTCTGCCGGTTCGATTCGAGGGCGCCTCATCCTGCGAGGCGACACAGTCAGCATAGGACGCGTCACCGGGCGTTCCGTGAGTTCGCGGTGAACCGGTAGGCTCTTGGACCGTGCACGCCATCGGAATCGACATCGGGGGCACCAAGATCGCGGGAGCGGTCGTGACGGAACTCGGCGAGATCATCGCCGAGGACCGCGTGGCCACCAACGCTGCGGACCCGAACGCCATGCTCGACGACGTCGTCTCGATGGTCGAGCGACTCAGCTCAGGACACGAGGTCGGCGCGGTCGGCGTCGCGGCCCCGGGCTTCATCGACGCCTCGCAGTCGATCGTCTACTACACGCCGAACATCCGGTGGCGGAACGAGCCCCTGCGCCAGAAGCTGCAGCAGCGCCTCGGCGACCTGCACATCACGGTCGACAACGACGCCAACGCCGCCGGGTGGGCCGAGTTCCGCTTCGGCGCCGGCCGGCTCGTCTCCGACATGACGATGCTCACCATCGGCACCGGTGTGGGCGGCGCCATCGTGACCGAGGACCGCCTGTTCCGCGGTGGGTTCGGCACCGGCGGCGAGATCGGCCACCTGCGCATCGTGCCGAACGGTCTGCCCTGCGGCTGTGGCGCGCGTGGCTGCATCGAGCAGTACGGTTCCGGCCGTGCCCTGCAGCGGATGGCGAACGACGTCGCCGACGCCGGCGGCATCGGCTCCGCGCTGGCCGACGCGCGCGAAGCCAACGGCGGCGAGCTCGACGGACACATCGTGGGCGACCTGATCCTGGCCGACGACCCGGGTGCCCTCGCGGCGCTCCGTCGCCTCGGCCGTCACCTCGGTGAGGCCTGCGCCTCGCTGTCCGCGGTGCTCGACCCGCAGCTGTTCGTGTTCGGCGGCGGGGTCGCCAGCGCGGGGGATCGGCTGCTCGACCCGATCAAGCAGGCGTACCTCAACAACCTGCCGGCGCGTGGCTACCACCCCGAGCCGGACTTCGTGATCGCCGAGCTGGTGAACGACGCCGGAGTCGTCGGCGCCGCCGACCTGGCCCGCATCCACGCCCGCACGGCGTAACCGCGTACCGGCCCGCACGGCGTAGGGTCGCTCAGGCCCACCCCACCACCTGGAGTCGTCGATGACCTACTGGCTGCTGAAGAACTTCCTGCTCGGCCCGCTCATCCTCACCCTGTTCCGCCCGTGGGTGGTCGGCCGTGAGAACGTCCCCGCCAAGGGCCCGGTCATCTTCGCGTCCAACCACATCTCGTTCATCGACTCGGTGATCCTGCCGGCCGTGCTCGACCGGCGGCTGTCCTTCCTGGCGAAGAGCGACTACTTCACCGGGCGCGGACTCAAGGGCTGGGCGACGAAGACGTTCTTCAACGCCATCGGCCAGCTGCCGATCGACCGCTCCGGGGGCAAGGCGTCCGAGGCGTCGCTCCGCACCGGCCTGCAGGTCCTGGCGCGCGGTGAGCAGCTCGGCATCTACCCGGAGGGCACCCGCAGCCCCGACGGCAAGCTCTACCGCGGTCGCACCGGCATCGCGCGGATGATCCTCGAGGGCCGGGTGCTCGTCGTCCCCGTCGCCATGGTCGGCACGCGTGAGGTGCAGCAGATCGGGCAGCGCTTCCCGAAGATCAAGCGCGTCGGCGTGGTGTTCGGCAAGCCGCTCGACTTCTCGCGCTTCCAGGGCTTCGAGACCGACCGGTTCATCCTGCGCAGCGTCACCGACGAGGTCATGCACGAGCTCGCGGGGCTGAGTCGTCAGGAGTACGTCGACGTCTACGCGACGAGCGTCAAGGAACGCGCGAGCTCCGCACGCGAGGCAGTCATGCGGGAACGGAAGTCGTCGCCCGCACGTTAGGCTCTGATGGTCCCGGCACTCCGCCAGGACGCCCGTTCTGCCGCCTTCCGGCGGCCAGGCGGGCCGCCCGCACAGAACACCGAGGTAACGCCCTTGTTCGAGTCGACCGACTTCGTCGCCCTGCAGGATCCGGACGTCATCGAGGGCCTCGACTATTGGCGCACCCTCCCCATCAAGCAGCAGCCCACGTGGCCCGACGCCGCAGCGGCCGAGGCCGCCTCGGCCGAGATCGCCACGCTGCCGCCCCTCGTCTTCGCGGGCGAGGTCGACAAGCTCCGCGAGCGGCTCGCCGCCGCCGCACAGGGCAAGGCGTTCCTGCTGCAGGGCGGTGACTGCGCCGAGACCTTCGCCGGCGCGACCGCCGACTCCATCCGCGACCGCGTCAAGACGATCCTGCAGATGGCCGTCGTCCTGACCTACGGTGCGTCGATGCCCGTCATCAAGATGGGCCGCATGGCCGGGCAGTTCGCCAAGCCGCGCTCGAGCGACTTCGAGACCCGCGGCGACGTCACGCTGCCCGCCTACCGCGGCGACATCGTGAACGGCTACGACTTCACGCCGGAGAGCCGGACGGCCGACCCGCGCCGCCTCGTGCAGGGGTACCACACGGCCGCGTCGACGCTGAACCTCGTCCGCGCCTTCACGCAGGGTGGCTTCGCCGACCTGCGCCAGGTGCACTCGTGGAACAAGGGCTTCGCGTCGAACCCAGCGAACGCCCGCTACGAGCACCTCGCCAAGGAGATCGACCGCGCGATCCGCTTCATGGACGCCTGCGGTGCCGACTTCGAGGCGCTCAAGCACGTCGAGTTCTACGCGTCGCACGAGGGTCTGCTCATGGACTACGAGCGCCCGATGACCCGCATCGACTCGCGGTCCGGTCTGGCGTACGACACCTCCGGCCACTTCATCTGGATCGGGGAGCGCACGCGTGACCTCGACGGTGCGCACGTGGACTTCCTGTCGCGGGTGCGCAACCCGATCGGCGTGAAGCTCGGCCCGACCACGAGCGTCGACGACATGAAGGCCCTGGTCGACAAGCTCGACCCGAACCGCGAGCCCGGCCGCCTGACGTTCATCACGCGCATGGGTGCCGGCAAGATCCGCGACGAGCTGCCCAAGCTGCTCGAGGCGATCAAGGGCATGGACGCCAACCCGCTGTGGGTCACCGACCCGATGCACGGCAACGGCCTGACCACGCCCACGGGCTACAAGACCCGTCGGTTCGACGACGTCGTGGACGAGGTCCTCGGCTTCTTCGAGGCGCACCGCCAGGTCGGTACGTACCCGGGTGGCATGCACGTCGAGCTCACCGGTGACGACGTCACGGAGTGCCTCGGCGGGTCGGAGCACATCGACGAGGCCACCCTCGCCACCCGCTACGAGTCGCTGTGCGATCCGCGGCTGAACCACATGCAGTCGCTCGAGCTCGCGTTCCTCGTGGCCGAGGAGCTCGGCGCGCACCCGCACGTGCGCGCGTAGCGCGACCGGGTCGCGTCAGTCCCGCCAGAGCGACAGAACCCCGCGAACCGTTCGCGGGGTTCTGTCGCTTCCGCGTGCCGGACGGGAGGCCCGTGGCGGCCCTGCCCCGCGCCTCCCGTCCGCCGTGCCGGTTGCGTCCACCCCGCGCCCCGCGCCCCGCGACGCGTTCTCCGCGCCGGTCCGCGAAAGCGACAGTGTGCCGCCGATGTTCGGCGGCACACTGTCGCTTTCGCGGGACCGTCGGCGACGCCGAGCGGACAGGTGTCGCTTCGACGGACCGGACCGGACCGGCCCGGACCGGGCGAGCGCGACCGCCTACTGGTCGTAGGAGAGCGTGACCGTGTCGCCGCGGTACACCGTGGCTCCGGCACCCGGGTCGGTGCCGGTCACCGGCAGCGACGACTTCCAGTCGTAGAACCCGCACAGGATGTTCGTGCAGTCGGGCACGGAGACCTTGAGCCCGAGGCCCTCGAGGGTCGCGGTGGCCTCGTTGATGGTCGAGCCGACGACGCCGTCCTCGGGCAGGGTGATCGGCGTCGGGCCCTTCGACACGACGACGTCGATCGCGGTGCCGCGCACGGCGGGGGAGTCCTGCACCTCGGCGGAGACGATCTGCCCGGAGGGGACGTCCTCGCTGAACTCCTCGGTGCGGGCGCCGAGGATGAGGCCGACCGCGTCGAGCTCCGCGGAGGCTTGGTCGACGGTCTTCCCGACGACGTCCGGCACGGCGCCGAGGGACACCGTGAGCGTGACCGGGCCGGTCTCGCCGTAGGCCTTGACCGACGTCAGGTCGAGCGCCTTGCCGCCGGACGCCCGGCCGGTCGCCGCGATGACGGTGTCCTTCGCGGCGTCCGCCGAGAACTCGTACCGGTTGTCCTGCAGCTCGAAGTCGTCGTCGAGCGCGGCGGTGACGGTGGAGATCGGCTGCCCGACGATCGTCGGAAGCGCGATCATCTTCGGCCCGTTCGACACGACGAGCTGCACCGACGTGCCCTTCTGCACCTCGCGCTTCGCGGCCGGCTTGGTGATGGACACCTGTCCCTTCGCGACGACGGCGTCGAACCGGGTTCCGGTCTTCGACGCCGCGTGCAGGCCCTGGGCTTCGAGCAGCTGCCGGGCCTGCGAGACCGACTTGCCCGTCACTTCGGGGATGCGCACGTTGCCACCCGGCCCCGGCCCGAAGTACCAGCCGAAGCCCGCGCCGATGAGCAGGAGCACGACGAAGACCGACAGCGCGATCCAGCCGCGCTTGCGACGCTTCGCGGAGAGGTCGGCCAGGCGCTGTCCCGCGGGCGAGAGCACCCCGGGCTGCGCACCCGTTCGGCGCGGGCCCGGACCGGTGTTGCGGTTCCGGGTCGTGGGACGCCCGCGGTCGGGGCTGTCGATGATCGCCGTGGCATCGGTGGCCGCCGGTGCGTCGGCGGCAGCAGCACGGGCACCAGCGGCAGCAGCGCCGACACCGGCAGCGGTCCCGCCGCCGGACGGCAGGATCGCGGTCGCGTTCTCGGGCCGCAGCACGGCGGTCCGGTACTGGCCCGTGGCACGCTGCTGGTTGCCCGCCATGTGGTCGAGCATCTCGCGGGCGTCGCGCGGTCGGTCCTCGGGGTCGCGGGCGGTCGACCAGGCGACGAGCTCGTCGAGCTCGGGCGGGACGCCGGACACCGCGGCACTCGGGACGGGCACCGTGTCGTTCGCGTGCTGGTAGGCGATCTGCATCGGCTGCTCGCCCTTGTAGGGCTGCTCGCCGGTGAGCATCTCGTAGAGCATGATGCCGAGCGCGTAGATGTCGCTGCGCGAGTCGGCAGCGCCACGGGTGACGAGCTCGGGGGAGAGGTACGCGATCGTGCCGAGCAGGGCGGCCCCGGTCGCGGTGTTCGCCGTCGTCGCCCGGGCCAGGCCGAAGTCGCCGAGCTTGATGCGGCCGTCGTCGGCGAGCAGGACGTTCTCGGGCTTCAGGTCGCGGTGCACGATGCCGGCGCGGTGGGCCGAGGCGAGTCCGGCCAGCACGGCGCGCAGGATGTCGGTCGCCTGCTCGGGCGTCAGGGCGTGGTGCTCCTGCAGCAGGTCCCGCAGCGTGATGCCCGGGATGTACTCCATGACGATGTAGGCGGTGTCGTCCTCGGCGCCCTGGTCGTAGACGCCGACCAGGTTCGGGTGGGACAGCCGCGCGGCGGACCTCGCCTCTTGGATGAAGCGCTCACGGAAGGCCTGGTCGTCGGCCAGGTGCCCGTGCATGATCTTGATCGCGACGCGTCGCTCGAGGCGGACGTCGGTCGCGAGGTACACGGTCGCCATGCCCCCGCGCGCGATGCGGGAGCGGACGCGGTACCGCTGATCGATCATGCGACCGATCATCGGATCCGTGGCGGCGTTGGTGGTCATCGGCGGCATTCTACGAATCGAGACTGCACGACACCGCACCGGCGCACCGGTCGTGACCCAATCTCGATCTTCCGGATGAGACTCAGAGGGTGGCCAGCCAGCCCTGGGCGGCGCTCGCCCAGTTGGCGTAGGCCTTGGGGTAGGCGGAGAGCTGCACGGCCTGGGCGGCGTCGGTGATGCTCATCGACGACCACCCGGGCACGTCGAGCAGCCCGCGGGTCTTGCCGACGTTCGGGTTGCTGCGACCGCCGAAGAACAGCTTCGTCGCGTACGCGGGGTCCTGCAGCTTCGCCGCACTGCCCCAGCCCTGGCTCGGCCGCTGCTGGAACAGGCCGACCGAGTCGCGGTCGCCGTGGGGCAGGTTGCGCAGGCTCGACTCCTGCATCGCGGCGGCCAGGGCCACCACGATGCCGCGGTCGGACACCCCGAGGGAGCGGCCGACGGCGACGATGGTGGCCGCGTTCTGGCGCTGCTCGGCACTCAGTCCGACGGCGGCGCTCACCGCGGCACGCGACGGCGCGGCGGCGGTCGTCGCAGCAGTGCTCGACGACGGGATGACGAGGGTCTTGCCCGCGTAGATCGTGCTCGTGTAGGTCAGGCCGTTCGCCGACAGCAGCGAGGCGACGGAGACGTGGTGGGACGCAGCGATCGAGCCGATCGTGTCGCCCGAGGAGATCTTCACACTCGACTTCGACGAACCCGACGAGCCCGACGAACCGGACGACGCTGCGGCCGTGGACACCGAGCCGCCTCCGGACGAGCCGTGCGGCACCCGGAGCGTCTGACCGGGGTAGATCACGCTGCGCTGCGAGAGCTTGTTGGCGCTGAGGAGCGCCGTGGTCGACACGCCGACCCGCGATGCGATGCCGGACACGGTGTCGCCCGACTTCACGTGGTAGCTCGAGGTGCTCGACCCCGACCCGGACGTCGATCCGACGCTCGTGGTCGTGCGCGCCGTGGTCACCGCGGGCGTCGACGCCAGGTGCAGCGTCTGTCCGGGGTGGATGATCGTGTTCCAGCCGAGGCCGTTGCGCACCAGGACCTCCTGCGCCGACAGGCCGAAGCGGGCGGCGATGCCCGAGACCGTGTCGCCCTGACGGACGGTGTAGGTCGTGGGGGCGGCTGCCTTCGTCGTCGCGGCGACCGTCGTGACGACGGTCTGCGACGGACGTGCGACCGCGGTGCCGAAGACCGGACGGTTGCCGACGCCCCGGTCCTGGTCGACGTGGCGCTTGTGGTTCGAGTCCGCGTCGTCGTGTCGCGGTTCGGCGTGCGCGATGGGGCCGGTCAGGCCGGCGGTCACCGCGATCGTGCCCGCGAGGACGATGGGCATGGTCGCGAACCGGGCGGATCGTGCGCGCCGGGCGGCTTCGTCTGCAGCGTTGTCCACGGTTTCTCCTGATCTCGACTGTCCCGTGCGCGTGCATGCGCGCACTCACAGGTGGCACAACGCTGGCATGGTGTGATTCCCAAGTCAACCAGAGAGCCGGATGTGGTGCGTGTGACGAATGTGACGAACGGTGCGTACTCACTCGGTGCCCCGCTCTGGCACCATGGGCGTGTGAGTGCTGCACCCGTCGACGACCTCTCCCTCTCCGAGCGCTGGCTGACCGTCCCCGAACTGGTGGACCTGTTCAGCACCAGCCCCGGCCGGATCCACCGCCTGTTCGAGGAGAAGACCCTGCTGGCGGCCCGCGTCGGTGGTGTCCTGCGCGTGCCGAGCGAGTTCCTCGAGGACCGCGAGCCCATGCCCGAGCTGCGTGGCACCCTGACCGTGCTCAGCGACAACGGCTTCACCGACGACGAGGCCGTCCGCTGGATGCTCACCGTCGACGACTCGATGGGCGTCTCGCCCATCGCGGCGCTGCGCGCCGGTCGCAAGGCCGAGGTGCGTCGCGTGGCCCAGTCGCTGCTCTAGACGCGTTCTGAGCAGACGGGAGGCCCGGTGCCAGCTGGCACCGGGCCTCCCGTCTGTCCTGGTGGTGCGTCTAGGACGACCGGCGACTGACCGTGTCGGCCAGCGACGCGAGCTGCTCGCGTGCCGACGGCGTCAGCGGCGACGCGTCGAGCGCCGCCTTCGCACGCTGCACGTGCCGGTCGATGGAACGCTCGACCGCGGCGACCGCACCGGACTCGGTGAGGGTGGCGCGCAGCATCTGCACCTGCTCCTCGTCGAGGTCGGGGTCGCCGAGGAGCTCGTCGAGCAGCTGGCGCGGGCCACTGGCCAGCGCCTTGCGGGCCGAGGCGATGAGCACGGTCCGCTTGCCCTCGCGCAGGTCGTCGCCGGCGGGCTTGCCGGTGACCTCGGGGTCACCGAACACGCCGAGCATGTCGTCGCGCAGCTGGTAGGCGACGCCGAGGGGGAGCCCGAAGGCGCGGAGGCCCTCGAGCTGCGAGTCGCTCGCGCCGGCCACCAGCGCGCCGATGACGAGCGGTGCTTCGATCGAGTACTTCGCGGACTTGAAGACGATGACGCGCTGGGCGCGGAGCAGGTGCTCGGACTCGTCGATGACGGGCCAGGCGGTCTCTTCGTGCACGTCGAGGTACTGGCCCGCGGTGACGTCGAGGCGCATCGCGTGGAACTCCTGGCGCACGATGCGGGCTCGTACCGGGTCGAGGAGCGCGAGGCCCTCGTCGAACACCGAGTCGCTGAGGGACAGCAGCAGGTCGCCGAGCAGCAGTGCCGAGTTCGTGCCGTACTGCCCGCGGTCGCCGACGAAGCCGGACTCCTGGTGGAGGGACTCGAACCGGCGGTGTGCTGCGGGACGCCCACGGCGGGTGTCCGAGCGGTCCATGATGTCGTCGTGCACGAGCGCCGCTGCGTGGAAGACCTCGAGCGCTGCGGCGACCGTGACGATCGCCTCGGCCGTGGTCTGGCGGGAGCCCTCCGCCAGCGGGTCGAACGAGCCCGAACGGCCCGCCACCGACTGCCATCCCCAGTAGCAGAACAGCGCCCGGAAGCGCTTGCCGCCGGACAGCAGATCTCGGGCGTACAGGTCGAACGGGGCGAGATCGGGGCTGATCGCGAGGAGCCGTTCACGCTGCTCGTCGAGTGCCCGGTCGATACGCGCCGATACGAGGTCCACTAATCGCGTACTCTCAGCCACAGTCCCTACCCTAGTGGAGCGGTTGGGACATAGAATCGGTCCACTCAACCGAGTGTTTTCCAGCCCGGTTGTTCAACCCCGCGTCGATCCCAGGAACAGAGGGAACCAAGATGCCGCTCTCGGAACAGGAGCAGCGCCTTCTCGAAGAGATGGAGCGCAGCCTCTACCAGAACGATTCCGATTTCGTGGCGCGTGTCACACGTCGACAGGGTCGTCCGACGTACACAGCCATCACGCTCGGAGTGCTCGGTGCACTCGCGGGCGTCGCGATCGTGATCGTCGGTCTCGTGATCAAGGCCCCGCTGCTGGGCATCCTCGGCTTCGTCGTGATGCTCGCCGGTGTCCTCTTCGCGTTGCGCCCGGGCATGCGTGCCCCGAAGGCGAAGCCCGCTCGGCCGGGTGCTCCGGCGTCCGGTGGTTCGGCTCGTCCGGCCAACGGCGGCGGTGGCGGCGGGTCTTTCATGGACCGCATGAACGACCGCTGGGACAAGCGGAACGACCAGGGGCAGTAGCAGCCCTCCACACTCCTCCCTCGTGACGGGGCCGGCCTTCGGGCCGGCCCCGTTTCGCGTTCCCGGGGCGGGCAGGATCGGGCGGGGCAGGTTCGTGCGCGCGCGAGTGGTCACGACATGCCGCGCGGTGGTTGCCCGGGGGTCACGAACCGTCGGCTGTGGTCCGCGCGAGCGACGGTTCGTGACCTCTCGGCGTCGGGGCGGCAGCGCGTCGTGACCGTGCGCTGACCGGCGGCCGGCCGTGGTGGAGCCGACCGCTGGCCCACGTGAGCAACGTGGCGGAGGTGGGGTGGGCCTCCAGGCCGGGGGGTGAACCGTCGCCGCGTGCGCGCGCGAGTGGTCACGACATGCCGCGCGGTGGTTGCCCGGGGGCCACGAACTGTCGGCTGCAGTCCGCGCGAGCGACGGTTCGTGACCACTCGGCGTCGGGGCGGCAGCGCGTCGTGACCGTGCGCTGACCGGTGGCCGGCCGTGGTGGAGCGGACCGTGAGCCTCGGCGCGCCACGGGACGCTCCACTGGCTGCGAAAGTCCTCCACTTTCCTCCACGGCCGCCACACCCGCCCAGATCCCCGGCATGACGGGCATCCGCCACCGCTGTCCGGGCTTCGGCGCTGCCGGAACGGCCCCAAAAGGGGTGCCACGGGGCGAAAAGGGAGCGGAATCCTGGCCGAGGGGAGGGCAGTGGAGTAAAGTGGGGCTTGCAACGGTCCGGTGGAGCGGAGGGGAGGCCCGACGTGCTGCTCGGTACTCATGCCCCGAAGCTCGACGAGAAGGGTCGCGTGATCCTCCCCGCCAAGTTCCGGGACGAACTGTCCGGGGGACTCGTGATGACCCGCGGCCAGGAACGCTGCGTCGTGGTCTTCAGCGCCCGGACGTTCGAGGAACTCCACGAACGCATCCGGACCGCACCGATGACGTCGAAGCGCACCAGGGACTACATGCGCCTGTTCCTCTCGGGGGCCAGCGCCGAACAGCCCGACAAGCAGAACCGCGTGACGATCCCGCAGAACCTCCGTGAGTACGCGGGGCTCGAGCGGGACCTGACGGTCATCGGCAGCGGTGACCGTGCCGAGATCTGGTCGACCACCGCGTGGGAGGCCTACTACGCCGAAGCCGAAGAGGCGTTCGCCGACAACGACGAGGAGGTGATCCCGGGGATCTTCTGATCCGTGGATCGGGACTCCCAGCCGTGAAGCCCTGACATCACTTCCCCGATGTCAGGTCGCATGGATGGGGATCCGGACCCGCGGCCCGGAAGACGAGGGGCTGCACATGGCCGACAACGACAACGGGACACCACGCTTCCCGCACACGCCGGTGATGCTCGAGCGCATCGTCGACCTGTTCACGCCGACGCTCGACGGACCGGGCAAGGTCGTCGTCGACGCCACGCTCGGCATGGGCGGACACTCCGAGGGGCTGCTCGAGCGGTTCCCGGACCTGACGCTGATCGGTCTCGACCGTGACACCGACGCCCTCGGCATCGCGGGGGAGCGCCTGGCCCGCTTCGGCGACCGCGTCCGCCTGGTGCACACCGTGTACGACGGCATCGTCGACGCGATCGAGGGCGAGGGCTTCCGTCAGGTCGACGGCGTGCTGTTCGACCTCGGGGTCAGCTCGCTGCAGCTCGACCGGGCCGAGCGCGGCTTCGCGTACAGCCAGGACGCCCCACTCGACATGCGGATGGACCGGACCGAGGGGCAGACCGCCGCCGACGTCCTGGCCACCTACGACGAGGGCGAACTGCGCCGCATCTTCCAGCGCTACGGCGAGGAGAAGCTCGCCGGCCGCTACGCCCGGGCCATCGTCGACCGCCGCGCGAGCGTGCCGTTCGAGATGTCGGGCGACCTGGTGCAGGTGCTCCACGACGCGACCCCGGTCGCGATCCAGCGCCAGGGCCACCCCGCGAAACGCGTGTTCCAGGCGCTCCGCATCGAGGTGAACGCCGAACTCAGCGTCCTCGAACGCGCGATCCCGGCGGCGCTCGACGCCATCGCGGTCGGCGGTCGCATCGTCGTGGAGTCGTACCAGTCGCTCGAGGACCGCATCGTCAAGCGGGCACTGGTGGCGCGCACGAAGTCGAGCGCCCCTGCTGGGCTGCCGGTCGAGCTCCCCGAGCACGCCCCCACCTTCTCCCTGATCGTCAAGGGCGCCGAGCTGGCCGACGAGGCCGAGCGCGCCGCCAACCCCCGAGCAACACCCGTGCGCCTGCGCGCGGCCGAGCGGATCCGGAAGTGACATGAGCACGAACCTCGCACTCGTCGACCCCGCCGTCGTCCCGTCCCGCGCCCCGCGCCCGGACCGCCAGAGCCGACCGGAACTCGTCGAGGTCACACCGACCGCGGCCCAGCGCCGTGCACGGCCCCGCATCGGCTACGCCGTCACCGCGGTCGTCGCCCTCGGCGTCCTGCTGCTCGCCCAGCTCGGCATCAGCATGGTGCTCAGCCAGGGGGCCTACACGCTGAGCGCGCTCGGCACGGAGCAGACGAACCTCTCCCGCACGCAGCAGTCGCTCTCCGAGGAACTCCGGGTGCTCGACTCGCCGCAGAACCTGGCCCGCAACGCGCAGTCGCTCGGGATGATCGCCAACTCCACGCCGGTGTACCTCGACCCCAAGACGGGCCGGGTGTACGGCACGCCGACGCCCGCGGTCGCCGACCCGGCCACGGCGAGCACGGAGAACCAGGTGCCGAACTCCCTGCTGAACGACGTCCCCCTCGCCGCGAAGCAGGGCGACACGTCGACGAGCAAGGAGACGGGCTCGACCACCGGCAGCGCCAGCACCGCCGGCAGCGCCGACGCGAAGGCCGATGACGCCGCCGACAGCGCGACGAGCAGCACGGCCGGCAGCGCCGCGTCTGAGAAGACGAGCGGCGCCAGCGCGTCGGACGGGGGTTCCTCGAAGTCCTCCGTAGAGTCCGACGCGAACCAGCTCCAGGCGCCCTCCACCCGGTGACCTGCGGGTCTGAACCACCCTCAGCACCATCCGGGAAGGACCGCACCGCGTGACGAAGACGATCCGCAACCGCCGACTGCGCTACAGCATCGTGATGATCGCCGTGATCGCCCTGGTGGGTGTCTTCGTGGTCCGCCTCGTCGACATCCAGGTCGTGCAGGCCTCGGCCCTCAACGAGCAGTCGACCCAGAAGCGCAGCATCCCCGTGACGATCTACGGCACCCGCGGGTCGATCGTCGACCGCAACGGCACGGAACTCGCCGACAGCGTCACCCGGTACAACATCACCACCGCCCCGCGCCTGGTCAAGAAGTTCAAGGGCAAGCTCGGCGGGACCCGGGTCAAGGACATCAGCGTGTCGACGGCGCTCACCGCCCTGGCGAAGGCCTCGGGTGGCGACGTCGCGACCATGCGGAAGAACATCGCCGCGAACCCGAAGTCGGACTTCGCCTACCTGGTCAAGGGCCTCGACGTGAAGCACTACGAGGCGGTCACCGACCTCGGCATCCCCTGGATCTACAAGGAGCAGCAGGCGTCGCGGGTCTACCCGACGGGTGCGACCACGGGCAACGTCACCGGCTTCATGGGCACCGACGGCGCACAGGCCGGCCTGGAGTACGCCTACAACAAGTGCCTCGCCGGCACGAACGGCTCGGAGACGTACGAGCGCGGTGAGGACGGCGTCCAGCTGCCGGGCAGCACCGTGACGAAGAAGCAGGCCAAGGACGGCGGCACGCTCGTCACGACGATCGACAGCGACCTGCAGTACATGGCGTTGCAGACCATCGCCTCTGCCTCGAAGACCCTGCAGGCCGAGTCCGCGACGGCCACGGTCACGAACGTCAAGACGGGTGAGCTGCTCGCGGTCGCCGACTACCCCACGGTCGACCCGAACGACGTGGACGCCACCACCGACAAGGGTGCATACGGTTCCCGGGCGCTCACGGCGAGCTACGAGCCCGGATCGACGATCAAGGCCGCCATCGCCGCGGCCCTGATCGACCAGGGCAAGTCGAGTCCCACCGACCAGGCGGTCGTGCCGTACTCGCGCACCTTCCCCTGGGGCGGCACGATCCACGACTCCGAGTTCCACGAGACCGAGAACCTGACGCTGACGGGCATCCTGCAGAACTCGTCGAACGTCGGCATCACCGAGCTCGGGTCGCGCCTCACCGCGCAGCAGCGGTACGACTACATGCAGAAGTTCGGGCTGTTCGAACCGGAGTCGGCGATCGACTACCCGGGCCAGCCGTCGATGGACTACGGCTCGAGCCCGAACTGGGACCAGCAGACGAACATCAACTCGATGTTCGGCCAGGGCATCTCGACGACCGCGGTCCAGGTCGCCAGCGTGTTCCAGACCATCGCGAACGACGGTGTCCGGATCCCGCTGCACTTCGTCAAGGGCTGCACCACCTCGGACGGCAAGACCATCGACGCGCCCGACGTGCAGAAGCAGCGCGTCGTGTCCGCCGACGCTGCGACCCAGGTCACCGACATGCTCCAGAGCGTGGTCACGGGCGGCACGCTCGTGGGCATGAAGCCGATCTCGGGCTACAACATCGCCGCGAAGACCGGTACCGCCGAGGTGGCCGAGGGCTCGAAGGGCTACGGCGGTCAGCGCATCACCTCGGTGGCCGGAATGGCACCCGCCGAAGACCCCCAGTATGTTGTCACGGTGACGTTCACGAAGCCGCAGACCAACAAGTGGTCGAGCGGAGCGGCTCCGGCGTTCCGCACACTCATGTCCCAGGTGCTCGAGAAGTACCGAGTAGCCCCCTCCGCGTCCGAGGCGAAGCTCTACCCGTCCACGTGGTGAGGAAGAAGGAACACTTGTCCGCACGGATCCCCCCGGTCCTCCGGCCCGAACACCCGACCCCGAGGGCGGTCGCCGAACTCGCGAACGCGTTCGGCCTCCGCGTCGTCGGTTCCCTCGACGCCGTCGAGACGACCGGTGTCACGCTGAGCGCCGCCGAGGTGCAGCCGGGTGACGTCTTCGTCGGCGTGCACGGTGCGAACCGGCACGGCGCGGAGTTCTCCACCGAGGCCGCCGAGCGCGGTGCCGTCGCCGTCCTGACCGACGACGCGGGCGTGGAGAGCGCCCGAGCGGCCGGCCTGCCGGTCCTCGTCGTGGACGACCCCCGTGCAGCCCTGGGCGATGTGTCCGCCTGGGTCTACCGCACCCACCCGGACGAGGCCACCGACCTGCCGCAGCTGTTCGCCGTCACCGGCACGAACGGCAAGACGAGCACGTCGTACATCCTCGAGGGGATCCTCAAGCAGCTCGGCCTGGTCACCGGCCTGAGCTCGACCGCCGAGCGCCACATCGGCACGCTCAGCGTGACGAGCCGCCTCACCACGCCCGAGGCCAGCGAGATGCACGCGCTCCTCGCCCGGATGCGCGAGAGCGAGGTGCGCGCGGTCGCCGTCGAGGTGAGCGCGCAGGCCCTCAGCCGCCACCGGGTCGACGGCATCGTCTTCGACGTCGCGGCCTTCACGAACCTGTCGCACGACCACCTCGACGACTACGCCGACATGGAGGAGTACTACCAGGCGAAGCTCCCGCTGTTCCAGCCCGAGCACGCCCGTCGCGGCGTCGTCTCGCTGGACACCGACTGGGGCCACCGTGTGGTGCAGGACTCCCGCATCCCGGTCACGACGATCACCGTGCACCCGGACGTCGAGGCCGAGTGGCACGTCGACATCGTCGAGGCGCACGCCGCGTACACCGAGTTCCGCCTGACCGGTCCCGAGGGCCGCGAGCTCACGACCCGTGTGCCCCTGATCGGCTGGCACATGGCCGCGAACGCCGCGCTGGCGATCGTCATGCTGGTCGAGGGCGGTTTCGAGCTCGGTGCCATCGCGCACGCGCTCGACAGCAACCACCGCCGCTACCCGGACGAAGACGACCGCGACGAGCACGAGGCCCGAAGCGACCGTGACCGCGACGGCGCCGTGCGCCGCGTGTCCGCCATCGAGTGCTACCTGCCCGGCCGGACCGAGCGTGTCTCGGGCGAGCACGGCCCGAGCGTCTACGTCGACTTCGGCCACAGCGCCGACGCGTTCGAGAACACCCTCGCGGCCGTCCGCCAGTTCACGTCCGGCAAGGTCCTCATGCTGTTCGGCGCCGACGGCGACCGCGACACCACGAAGCGCGGCGACATGGCCCGCGTCGCGGCGGCCGGCAGCGACATCCTCGTCGTCACCGACCACCACCCCCGCTTCGAGGACGCCGCGTCGATCCGGAAGACCCTGGTCGACGCCGCGCGCGAGGCGTTCCCGGACCACGAGCTGCACGAGGTGAGCCCGCCCGAGGCCGCCATCCGCCTGGCCGTCGGTCTGCTCGGCGAAGGCGACTCCATCCTCTGGGCCGGCCCCGGCCACCAGGACTACCGCGACATCGCCGGGGTCCGCACCCCCTACTCGGCACGCGACGAGGCCCGTCAGGCCCTGCGCGAAGCCGGTTGGGAGCCGAACTCCGGTCCGGCCGAGGACCTCCGATGATCGCGCTCACCCTCGCCGAGATCGCCACCGCGGTCGGCGGCGAGCTGATCGGTGGTGCCCAGGCGACCGACGTCGCCGAGCCCGGCGACCTGGTGGTGGAGGGGTCGGTCGAGACCGACTCGCGCCTGGTCCGCCCCGGCAGTGTCTTCTTCGCCCTGCCGGGCGAGGTCACGGACGGGCGCCGCTTCGTGCCCGCCGCGACCGAGGCCGGTGCCGCGCTGGTCATCACGCCCGAGCGCGTCGAGACCACCGCGCCGCAGATCGTCGTCGCGGACGGCTACGCAGCCCTCGCCGCGCTCGCGCACGAGGTCGTCACCCGGGTCCGGATGGCATCCGCCGACCGCGTCGACGCCGAGGGGCGTCCGGCACCGCTCAAGGTCGTCGGCATCACCGGCTCGAACGGCAAGACGAGCACGAAGAACATGCTCCGGACGATCCTCGAGCAGCACGGCGAGACCGTCGCGCCCCAGGGGTCCTTCAACAACCACGTCGGGGCACCGATCTCGATGCTCCGGGTCACGTACGACACCCGGTTCCTGGTCGTCGAGATGGGGGCCAGCGGCGTCGGCCACATCGCGGCGCTCGTCCGCATCGCCGAGCCGGACGTCGGTGTCGTGCTCAAGGTGGGCCTGGCGCACGCCGGCGAGTTCGGCGGCATCGAGGCGACGCAGCGCGCGAAGTCCGAGATGGTCACCGACCTGCCCGCCTCCGCGACCGCACTGCTCAACGTCGACGACGACCGGGTCGCGTCGATGCGCGACCTGACGGCCGCCCAGGTGGTCGGCTTCGGCACGTCGGCGGATGCCGACTACCGCATCACCGGTATCGAGACGGACCGCAGCGGCACCCGCTTCACCCTCACCGCGCCTCCCGTCCCCGCAGGCGACCCGTCTGCAGACGGAGGCCGAACTGGAGGCCCGGATCACGTGGACGTGCGCCTCGCGATCCTGGGTGAGCACCACGCGATGAACGCGGCTGCCGCCCTGACGGTCGCCCACCGCTGGGGCGTCCCGCTCGCCGACGGCGCCGCGGCGCTCGCGTCGATGACGCGCGCCGAGCGCTGGCGCATGGAGCTGCTGCAGGGCGGCCCCGAGGGCGTCACCGTGATCAACGACGCCTACAACGCGTCGCCGGACTCGACCGCAGCGGCGCTGCGGACCCTGGCGCAGATCGTGCGCCCGGGGGAGCGGACCGTCGCCGTGCTCGGCGAGATGGCCGAGCTCGGCGAGTTCTCGACCGAGGAGCACGACCGCATCGGTCGGCTCGTCGTCCGTCTCGGCATCGGACAGCTCGTGGTCGTCGGCCGCGGCGCGATGCCCATCCACCAGGCCGCCACCCTCGAGGGATCGTGGGACGGCGAATCGGTGTTCATCGAGGACGTCGACGACGCCGTCCGGTCACTCCAGGACATGCTCCGCCCCGGCGACGTGGTCCTGGTCAAGTCCTCGAAGTCGGCCGAACTGCGATTCCTCGGCGACCGCCTCGGAGGTGTCACCGAATGATCGCGCTCCTCATCGCCGGCGCTACGTCGCTGGTGTTCACGTTGCTGCTCACCCCGTTCTTCATCAAGCTGTTCCACCGTCTCGGGTGGGGGCAGTTCATCCGTGACGACGGTCCGCAGTCGCACCACACCAAGCGCGGCACCGCGACGATGGGCGGCATCGTCCTCATCATCGGCGCCGTGATCGGGTACTTCGTCGGCCACCTGGTCGGACGTGACTCGATCACCCTGTCCGGCCTGCTCGTGCTGTTCCTCATGGTGGGGCTGGGCTTCGTCGGGTTCATCGACGACTTCCTCAAGGTCCGGCGCCAGCGGAGCCTCGGGCTCGGCGGGTGGGCCAAGGTCCTCGGCCAGGTCATCGTCGGCGTCATCTTCGCCACGGTCGCCCTGGTGGTGCCGACGTCGAACGGCAAGCCCCCGGCGTCGACCATGATCTCGGCGATCCGGGACATCCCGTGGCTCGACTTCATGGCGCTCGGCACCGTCATCGGCACCGTGCTGTTCCTGGCCTGGATCGTGCTGCTCACGGTGTCGACGTCGAACGGCGTCAACGTCGCGGACGGGCTCGACGGTCTCGCGACCGGCTCGAGCATCCTGGCGATCGGCTCGTACGTCATCATCGGCTTCTGGCAGTCCAACCAGATCTGCGGCGGCGCCCGTCTCGACTCGAACACCGCACACGCCTGCTACACGGTGTCGAACCCGCTCGACCTCGCCGTGGTCGCGGCCGCGGTCTGCGGTGGGCTCATCGGGTTCCTCTGGTACAACACCTCGCCGGCGCAGATCTTCCTCGGCGACACCGGTTCGCTCGGCCTCGGTGGGGCGCTGGCGGGTCTCGCGATCCTCAGCCGCACCGAGCTCCTGCTCATCCTGATCGGTGGCCTGTTCTTCATCGTCACCGGCTCGGTCATCCTGCAGCGGGCGTACTTCAAGATCACCCACGGCAAGCGGATCTTCCGGATGAGTCCGCTGCACCACCACTTCGAGCTGAAGGGGTGGGCCGAGGTGACGGTCGTCGTCCGGTTCTGGATCATCGCGGGGCTCTTCGTCGCCGCGGGGGTCGGCCTCTTCTACCTCGAATGGATCGCACGCGTTGGTTGACCCGGTGTCCACGTCCTCCCGTCTCCAGTCCCTCGACAGCTGGTACTCCGAGGGATGGAAGGGCCTGAACGTCGCCGTCCTCGGGCTCGGCGCGACCGGGTTCTCGGTCGCCGACACCCTGGTCGAGCTCGGCGGTGCGGTGACGGTCTACTCGTCCGACGCGCCGTCGGACAGCGTCGACCTGCTCGACGTCATCGGTGCGCGCTTCGTGCAGACGCCGCTCGACGCCGTGCCGGCCGCGCTGCAGGAGCAGGCACCGGACGTCGTCATCGTGTCGCCCGGCCTGCCGCCGCACAACGCGACCGTCGAGTGGTCCGTCCAGAACAGCACGGTCTGGGGCGACATCGAGCTCGCCTGGCGCGTGCGCGACAAGGTCGTGCGCGGTCCGGTCGCGGCGCCGTGGATCACGATCACGGGCACGAACGGCAAGACCACCACGACGCAGCTCACGACCGCGATGTACGAGGCCGGCGGCCTGCGTGCCGTGGCCTGCGGCAACATCGGCGTGCCGGTGCTCGACGTCGTCCGCGACCCGGACGGCTACGACGTGCTCGTGGTCGAGCTCTCCAGCCACCAGCTGCACTACATGGCGACCTCGGGCGACGGCGCGGTCGTGCCGCTCGCGAGCGCCTGCCTGAACATCGCCGACGACCACCTCGAGTGGCACGGCTCCGCCGCGGCGTACCGCGCCGCGAAGGCCAAGGTCTACGAGCGCACCGTGATGGCGTGCGTCTACAACACCGCCGACGACGTCACGCGCGACATGGTGCAGGACGCCGACGTCGTCGAGGGCTGCCGTGCCGTCGGCTTCACGCCTGGGGTGCCCGCGCCGGGGGACGTCGGCATCGTCGAGGACGTCCTGTGCGACCGCGCCTTCAACGACGACCGTCGGAACAGCGCGCTCGAGCTGTCGACCCTCGCCGACCTCGAGGTCGCCGGGCTCGCCAGCCCGCACATGACGATGAACGTCCTGGCCGCCGCGGCCCTCGCCCGTGCCGGCACCGTCCAGCCGAGTGCGATCCAGTCCGCCGTCCGGGCCTTCCGCGCCGACCACCACCGCACGGAGCTCGTGGCCGAGTCGGCCGGCGTCGCGTGGGTGGACGACTCGAAGGCCACGAACCCGCACGCCGCCACCGCCTCGCTCGCCTCGTTCGACACCGTGGTGTGGATCGTCGGCGGCCTGTTCAAGGGCGTCGACGTCGAGGGGCTCGTCGCACGCTTCGGCCCGGAGGTCCGTGCCGTCGTCGTGATCGGCAGCGACCGGACCCCCGTCCTGGAGGCATTCGCGCGACACGCGTCCGGGGTGCCGGTGCTCCAGGTGGAGACGACGGACACTGATCAGGTTATGCCCGAGGCGGTCCGGCATGCCGCATCGGTCGCGAGGCCGGGCGACACGGTCCTCCTCGCCCCGGCGGCTGCGTCGTTCGACCAGTTCGGCTCCTACGCCGACCGGGGGCGTCGTTTCGCGGCGGCGGTCCACGAGCACCTGGGAGGCAACGCCGATGGCGACGACGGATCTTCCGAACAGTCGTAGCACGCCGGCGACGGGCAACCCGCGTCGCACGAACGGTGCACTCGTCGCCGTCAAGAACGTCTTCGTCGCCGAGTCCAGCACCTTCTACACGATCCTCGGCGTGACGCTCTTCCTGGTCGTCTTCGGCGTCGTGATGGTCCTGTCGTCGTCGAGCGTCGAGCAGTACGCCGCGACGCACGACTTCTTCGGTGCAGCGTCCCGCCAGGGTCTGTACGCGGTCCTCGGCATCCCGCTCATGCTCGTCGCGAGCCGAATCCCGACACGGCTGTGGCGGAAGTGGGCGATGCGACTGCTCGGCGCTGCGCTCGTCCTGCAGCTGCTCGTGTACACACCGCTCGGCATCGACGTCCAGGGCAACCGGAACTGGATCGGCATCGGCTCGTTCACCGCGCAGCCGTCCGAGGTCGTCAAGCTCGGCCTGGTGCTCGGCATCGGCGCGATCATGTACGTCAAGCGCGACAAGCTCGACGACTGGAAAGAGGTCTTCATCCCGATCGGGATCGCCTCGCTCCTGTCGCTCGGCCTCGTGATCCTCGGTGGCGACCAGGGCACCGCGATGATCATGCTCATCCTGGTCCTCGGTGCGCTCTACGTCGGCGGCGCCCGCGCCCGGCACCTGCTCGTCGGCCTGGCGGCGATGGCGGTCATGCTGCCGTTCGTCACGATGGCGTCGTCGTCCCGCCAGGTGCGCATCAGCGCGTGGCTGTCCGGCTGCACCGACTCGAACCAGTACGCCGACCTGTGCTGGCAGCCCGTGCACGGCATGTGGGCGCTGGCGTCCGGTGGCGTGTTCGGCGTCGGACTCGGCAACTCCAAGGCGAAGTGGTCGTGGCTGCCCGAGGCGGACAACGACTACATCTTCGCGATCATCGGCGAGGAGCTCGGCCTGATCGGCGCCGTCGTCGTGCTCGCCCTGTTCGTCGTGCTCGCCGTCGGCATGATCAAGATCATCCGGCAGTCCCGCGACCCGTTCGTGAAGACCGTCACGGGCGGCATCCTGGCGTGGATCATCGGCCAGGCGCTCGTGAACATCGCCGTGGTGCTCGGCCTGCTGCCGGTCCTCGGCGTCCCACTGCCGCTGATCTCGGCCGGCGGGTCCGCGCTCATCATGACCCTGGTGGCGATCGGCGTCGTGCTGTCGTTCGCCCGCGACCTGCCCGGGAAGAACGACCCGCGCACCACGAACCCGCCCCTCGACAGCACCACCACGAACGGACGACTCCGGTGAGCAAGTACCTCTTCGCCGGCGGGGGCACCGCCGGACACGTCAACCCCCTGCTCGCGGTCGCCGACCGGCTGACCGAGCGCGAGCCGGATGCCGAGGTGCTCGTCCTGGGCACCGCCGAAGGCCTCGAGTCCCGCCTGGTGCCGATGCGCGGCTACGAGCTCCTGACGATCCCGCGCCTGCCGTTCCCCCGGAAGCTGAACGGCGCGGCCCTGCGCTTCCCCCAGCGCTTCGCCGCGGCCGTCAAGCGCACCGAGCAGATCATCCGCGAGCGCGAGGTCGAGGTCGTCCTCGGCGTCGGCGGCTACGCGGCGGCGCCGGCGTACATCGCGGCCCGGCGCACCGGCACCCCGATCGTCGTGCACGAGCAGAACGCGAAGCCGGGGCTGGCGAACCGCCTCGCCGCGTTCCTCACCGAGCACGTCGGCCTGACCTTCTCGAACACCCGACTGCGGCACGGCCGGGTGGTCGGCATGCCGCTCCGGCGCGAGATCGAGTCGCTCGACCGCCGTGCCAGTCGTGCCGAGGCCCTCGCCGAGTTCGGGCTCGACCCGGCTCGCCCGGTGCTCCTCGTCACGGGGGGTTCCTCGGGCGCCCGCAGCATCAACCGCACGATCAACAAGTCCGCGGCGACCATCGTGGGCGCCGGCTGGCAGGTCCTGCACGTCGTCGGGGCGGCGTCGGACATCGGTCCGAGCGACCTCGACGGCTACCACGTGCTCGCCTACTGCGACCGGATGGACCTGGCGTACGCGGCGAGCGACTTCGTCGTGTCCCGCTCCGGTGCCGGCATGGTCTGCGAGCTCACCGCGGTCGGGCTGCCGAGCGTGCTCGTGCCGTACCCTGTCGGCAACGGCGAGCAGCGGCACAACGCGAAGGACGTCGTCGACGCCGGGGGAGCAGTGCTCGTGGCGGACGGGGAATTCGACCCCGACTGGGTGACGTTCCAGCTCCTGACGATCCTGCAGGACCGGGCCCGCATCGCGGACATGACGGTCCGGGCGGGCAGCGTCGGACACCGCGACGGCGCGGACCGGATGACCGACCTCGTCCTGGACGCAGCACGAGGCACCGAACGAGGTGCCGCACGAGGAACCGCACGAGGCAACGGCGCCGCCAGCACCACGGAGGAACCATGACCATCAAGCCGGACCTGACGCAGCCGATCCCGGACGACCTCGGCACCGTCCACTTCGTCGGCATCGGCGGCGCCGGCATGAGCGGCATCGCCCGGATGTTCCTCGCCGCCGGTCACCGCGTGACGGGCAGCGACTCCCGCGAGACCGAGACGACGGGCATCATGCGCGACCTCGGCGCCGCGGTGCACATCGGCCACGACGCCGCGAACGTCGGCGACGCGGACACGATCGTCGTCACGAGCGCGCTCTGGCCGGACAACCCCGAACTGCTCGAGGCGCAGCGCCGCGGCCTGCCGGTGCTGCACCGGTCCCAGGCCCTCGCCGCCCTCATCGCCGAGCACCGCCTCGTCGCGGTCGCCGGCGCGCACGGCAAGACCACCTCGACCGGCATGATCGTCACCGCGATGGTCGAGCTCGGCCTCGACCCGAGCTTCGTCAACGGCGGCGTCATCCAGTCGCTCGGCACGAGCTCGGCGCCGGGCTCGAGCGACCTGTTCGTGGTCGAGGCCGACGAGTCCGACGGTTCGTTCCTGCTCTACGACGTCGCCGTGGCCCTGATCACGAACGTCGACGCCGACCACCTCGACCACTACGGCAGCGAGGAGGCCTTCACCGAGGCGTTCGTCGAGTTCGCCGCGAAGGCGAGCGAGCGCGTCGTCATCTCGAGCGACGACGCCGGCGCGAAGACCGTCACGGCGGGCATCCGCGCGCGTGTCGACGCCCCCGAGGTCGTCACCTTCGGCGAGGCCGTCGACGCGGACGTGCGCATCGAGCGGATCATCGAGTCCGCGGGCGTCGAGGTCGCGTTCCGCGCCGGCGGCGAGGCACACCACCTGACCCTCCGCGTGCCGGGCCGGCACAACGCGATCAACGCCGTCGGTGCCTTCGCGGTCCTGACCGGCCTGGGCGTGAGCGCCGCCGACGCGATCCGCGGGCTCGAGGCCTTCGGCGGCACCCAGCGCCGCTTCGAACTGCACGGTGTCGAGCGCGGGGTGTCGGTCTACGACGACTACGCGCACCACCCGACCGAGGTCGCCGCGGCGCTCAAGGCCGCCCGCAACGTCGTCGGCGACGGCCGCATCATCGCGATCCACCAGCCCCACCTGTACTCCCGTACCCGTCTGATGGCTGGTGACTTCGCGCGGGTCTACGAGGAGCTCGCCGACCACACGGTCGTCCTCGACGTCTACGGCGCGCGCGAGGACCCGGAGCCCGGCGTCACCGGCGCCCTGGTGCAGGAGCGCTTCGCCGACCAGTCCCGCGTGGAGTTCCTGCCGGACTGGGACGAGGCCGCCGCCCGTGCCGCCGCGGTCGCCCGCGACGGCGACATCATCATGACGCTCAGCTGCGGTGACGTGTACCGGATCATCCCGCAGGTGCTGGGAGCGTTGGTACGGTGAGGCGACCCGAGGGGTTCGACGAGGGGGACGCCCGCAGGGACGCCCCGGTCGAGGGCGCCGACGCGCCCCGGCAGCGTCGTGGCCCCTCGATGCCGCGGTTCCCGTTCCGCGGGCGCACACCCGACGACCGGGAGGCCCGTCCCACGCCCGACGACGAGGCTCCGGTCGTGGAGACGTCCGAGCCCACCCCCGACCCGACGGCGAGCACCGATGCGTCCGGTTCGCCCCGTGACCGCGTCGGCGCCCTCGCCGGCGCCGCCGGGCGCCGCTTCGGCGCCGGACTGTCCACGGTGGCCGACCGCCTGCGCGAGTACACGCCGAACGAGGACCACCCCGACGACCGCGACCGGACGCGCCCCGGTGCGTCCGGCGGTGGGGTCGACCACGACGCGACCGTGACCGACGTGCTCGACGCGGGCAGTGCCTCCCGGCCGGTCCAGCACGACGACGCACCCATCGGTGCTGGCGTCCGCGCTGCCGAGACCGCGCGTGAGGCGCGCATCGCGAAGCGTCGCCGTCGTCTGCTCGAGCGGGCCGAGGTGCGACGGTTCACCCGGCGCAGCCGCCACCGCCGCGCCGCGTGGATCACCGCGGCCGGCATCGTGCTCGTGCTCGGCGTCTCGATCCTGGTGGCGGTGTTCTCGCCGCTGATGGCCCTGCAGACGATCGAGGTCAAGGGCACCAACCGCGTCGACGAGACCGCGCTGCGGCAGGCCCTTTCCGACCAGATCGGCACCCCGCTCGCGCGGCTCGACTTCGACGAGATCAAGCAGGACATCGCCGGCTTCCCGCTCATCGAGAGCTACGTGACCGAAGAGGCCCCGCCGCACACCCTCGTCGTGACGGTGACCGAGCGCACGCCCGTCGTGGCCGTGAAGTCCGGCAGCTCGTTCGACCTCGTCGACCCGGCCGGCATCGTCGTGCAGTCGTCGCCGCAGCGTCCGGCCACCATGCCGCTCGCCGACATCGCCCGTGCGCGCCTCGGGTCCTCGAGCTTCCGCACGATGACCGAGGTCGTGCTGGCGCTGCCGTCGACCGTCCGGTCGCAGGTCACGCGGGTCGCCGGGTCCACCGCCGACGACGTGACCCTGACGCTCAAGGACGGCTCGACCGTCGTGTGGGGGAGCCCCGACGACTCCGAGGCGAAGGCCGCGCTGCTCGCCGCCCTGGTGAAGGACCACGCGGCGCGGAATCCGGGTGTCGTGGTCGAGTACGACGTGTCCGCGCCGGACAACGGCGTGATCCGCGCGAAGGACTGAATTGCCGACCTGATCGGCGACACGCGGCGTGGCGGGGCGACAGTGCGCGGAACCCACCCGTAGCGTCGAAGCCAGCACCACATCTACCAGCATTGCCCCTGAACTTCAAGTAGAGGTTGAGGGTTCAACCGGAGGCCTGACTGACGTGACCACGAACCACAACTACCTCGCCGTCATCAAGGTCGTCGGTGTCGGCGGCGGCGGCGTCAACGCCGTCAACCGGATGATCGAACTCGGCCTCCGTGGCGTCGAGTTCATCGCGATCAACACCGACGCGCAGGCGCTGCTGCTCAGCGACGCCGACGTCAAGCTCGACGTCGGCCGCGAGATCACCCGCGGCCTCGGCGCCGGCGCGGACCCCGAGGTCGGCCGTCGTGCCGCCGAGGACCACGCCGAGGAGATCGAAGAGGCCCTTGCCGGTGCCGACATGGTCTTCGTCACCGCCGGTGAAGGCGGTGGGACCGGCACGGGTGGTGCGCCCGTCGTCGCCCGCATCGCCAAGTCGATCGGCGCCCTCACCATCGGTGTCGTCACGAAGCCGTTCAGCTTCGAGGGCAAGCGTCGCCAGTCCCAGGCCGAGAACGGTGTCGCCGGGCTCAAGGACGAGGTCGACACGCTCATCGTCGTGCCGAACGACCGCCTGCTCGAGATCAGCGACCGCGGCATCTCGATGGTCGAGGCCTTCGCCACGGCCGACCAGGTGCTCCTCGCCGGCGTGCAGGGCATCACCGACCTCATCACCACCCCGGGTCTCATCAACCTCGACTTCGCCGACGTCAAGTCCGTCATGCAGGGTGCGGGTTCCGCGCTCATGGGCATCGGCTCGTCGCGCGGCGCCGACCGTGCCATCAAGGCCGCCGAGCTCGCCGTCGCGTCCCCGCTGCTCGAGGCCTCGATCGACGGAGCGCACGGTGTGCTGCTCTCGATCCAGGGTGGCTCGAACCTCGGCATCTTCGAGATCAACGACGCCGCGCGTCTGGTGCAGGAAGCCGTGCACCCCGAGGCGAACATCATCTTCGGTGCGGTCATCGACGACACCCTCGGCGACGAGGTCCGCGTGACCGTCATCGCCGCGGGCTTCGACGGCGGCGAGCCGGCGCAGCAGCAGAAGGAGCGTCGCTCGAGCTACGTCGACCCCGAGTCGAGCGCGACGGCCCCTGTCGCCGCCTCGACCGGTGCGATCGAGGACTCCAGCACGTCGAGCCCCTCCTGGGCCTCGCAGGAACACCAGCCGCCGGTGCAGCGCGCCGCCGACCCGGCGTTCGACGACGACGACGAGCTCGACGTCCCCGACTTCCTGAAGTAACCGCTCCATGGCAGGTGATCCGCGCCTCCCGTCCGCCTCGTCCAACGACGACGGACTGGAGGCGCGTCTCGCGTCCGCCCGGAGCGGCATCGCCGACGCGGCGCGCGCCGCGGGGCGCTCGGCCGACGACCTCACGCTGATCGTCGTCACGAAGTACCACCCGGCGTCCCTCGTCCGTGCGCTGGCGTCACTCGGCGTCACCGACGTGGGGGAGAACCGCCACCAAGAGGCACAGGCCAAGGCCGCGGAACTCGTCGACCTCGACCTGACCTGGCACTTCATCGGGCAGCTGCAGTCGAAGAAGGCCCGGCAGGTCCGTCGCTACGCGCACGTCGTGCAGTCCCTCGACCGCACGTCGGTCGTGGATGCCTTCGCGCCGACCGAGGCCGAGCCGGAGCCACCGCTCATCGACGGGTTCGTGCAGGTCAACCTGACCGACGATCCCGGCCGCGGCGGCGTGCAACCGGACGACGTCGAGGCGATGGCCGCACGCGTGCTCGAGACCGGCACCATCCGGTTGCGCGGGGTCATGGCCGTCGCGCCGCTGGACGAGGAGCCCCGTGCGGCGTTCGCTCGGCTGCGGGCGATCTCGGACCGGGTCGTTGCGATCGAGCCCGGCGCCACCGACATCTCGGCCGGCATGAGCGGCGACTACGCCGACGCCGTGCTCGAGGGCGCGACACACCTGCGGATCGGCACCGCAATCACGGGAAATCGGCCGGCGGCACCCTAGCCTCGTTGCAGGGCATCCACGTGCACCAACCTCCGGAGGAACCATGGCCAACCCGCTGAAGAAGACGATGGTCTACCTCGGCCTCGCCGACGAGGAACTCGACTACGAGGACGAGCAGCCGCAGCAGGCCGCGCCCGCGCGCCAGCAGGCTCCCGCCACTCCGGCCGCAGCACCGCAGGATGTCCCCGCCCCGGCGGACGCTCCCGCGGCCGCCGCAGCTCCGGCAGCGGCCCCGGCCGCCGCTCCCGCGAAGACGCACACCCACCAGCGCGGCGCCCAGGTCACTCCGCTCCGCCGCTCGCACACGACCGCACAGAAGGCGACCCCGGTCCAGGAAATGAACGAGATCCTCACCGTCCACCCGCGCGAGTACAAGGACGCCCAGTCCATCGCCGAGAGCTTCCGCGACGGGATCCCCGTCATCATCAACCTCTCGCAGATGACCGAGAACGACGCCCGACGCATGATCGACTTCGCCTCCGGCCTGTCGCTCGGCCTGTACGGCAAGATCGAGCGCGTCACCAACAAGGTCTTCCTGCTGTCGCCCGCACACGTCGCAGTGAGCGGTGAGCCGGCTGAGGTAGAGTCCGACATCGAGGCGAACTTCTTCGCCCAGTCCTGAGCCGTCCCCCGGCCACCCGCCCGTGAGCGTCGTCGCATGACGGCACTCGCCCGAGACGAGCGAGCCCCATCGTGTCCGTGATCCTAGGGATCATCTCCCTCGCCCTCCTGCTGTACTTCTTCGTCATGTGGGGGCGGTTCGCGCTCGACCTCGTGCAGAACTTCAACCGGTCCTGGCGGCCGCGCGGGGGACTGCTCGTGGTCTCCGAGTTCGTCTACACGATCACCGATCCGCCGATCCGCGCGGTTCGGCGGGTCCTGCCGCCGCTCCGCATGGGGCCGGTGGCACTCGACTTCGGCTGGACGATCGTCATGCTCGTCGTGATCATCGCCCGGGTCGTCGTCAACGGCATCGCCGTCGCGGTCTGACCCGATCCAGGTCCGTTCCTGGCTCGATCCGGGCCCGCTCGTGGGTCGATCCAGGTCCGCGACACGCGCCGCGCCGATGCTGCGGTCGTCGTTCCTCCCCGTCGTCGGTGTACGGTGGTCGGGATCGATGCTCGCCTCCGGCGCGGCATCCGCACCACACGTGGTGACTGGTAAGTTCGGTCACGACGCAAGTGGTTCCACACGTTCAGCAGTTCTATTGAGGTGACGGCAATGGCTTTGACGCCGGAAGACGTAGTCAACAAGCGGTTCCAGCCGACGAAGTTCCGCGAGGGCTACGACCAGGACGAGGTCGACGACTTCCTCGACGAGGTCGTGGTCGAGCTGCGTCGCCTGACCGCGGAGAACGACGAGCTCCGCCAGCGCCTGCAGGCGGCCGAGTCGGCCCCGCAGTCGGCGCAGGCCGAGCAGCCCGCTCCCGCGGCAGAACCCGAGCCGGAGCCCGTGCCGGCCCCGGTCGAGGCGGCTCCCGAGCCCGCTCCGGTCGCAGCGGCCGCCCCGGCGACCACGGTCCCGGCGGACGAGGACACCGAGGGCACCACGAACCTCCTGACGCTCGCGCGTCGTCTCCACGAGGAGCACGTCCGCGAAGGCGTCGAGAAGCGCGACGCGCTCATCGCCGAGGGCACCGCCCAGGCAGCGCGTCTCGTCTCCGAGGCCGAGGCCAAGCAGCGCCAGATCATCGCCGACACCGAGAACACGAACCGTCAGCGTGTCCAGGTGCTCGAGCAGGAGCAGCGCCAGCTCGAGGGCAAGATCGACGAGCTCCGGACGTTCGAGCGCGACTACCGCGCCCAGCTCAAGAGCTACATCCAGGGGCAGCTCTCCGAGCTCGACTCCTCGAACGAGCAGTCCGGTCTCACCCCGGCGCCGGCATCGGCGCAGGGCTTCGGCAACTGACGTTGTCGCGACCAGCATCACGAGCGAAGGTCAGTGTCCGCGCTATCGCGGCACTGGCCTTCGCCGCTGTCGTGGTGGTGGCGTTCGACCAGGTCGCGAAGGCACTGGTCGTCGCGAACCTGCCGTACGGCACCCCCGTCCCGATCCTGGGCGGGGCGCTCCAGTTCCTGTACGTCCGGAACCCCGGGGCGGCGTTCTCCTTCGCGGTGAACATGACGTGGGTGTTCTCGATCATCTCGGCGGCGGTCGTCGTCGCGATCATCATCTACTCGCGTCGGATCCGGTCGATGTGGTGGGCCGTCGTGCTCGGCATGCTGCTGGGCGGCGCGCTCGGCAACCTGATCGACCGACTCTTCCGTGAGCCCGGCTTCGGCCGCGGCCACGTGGTCGACTTCATCTCGACGCCGTGGATGATGCCGGCCATCTACAACGTCGCCGACTCGTTCATCTGCATCAGCATGGTGGTCTTCGTGCTGCTGGTGATCCTCGGCGTGAACCTCGACGGGTCCCGCACGGTCTCCGCCAAGCGCGCTGCGCAGGCGGACACGACGGAGCCGCTCGACGGCGGGGCCGCGTTCTCGTCAGCTGACGCTGCTGTCGACGAGCCGACCCGCGCCTCCAGGCCGAACGACGGCGACCGACGCGACGCGCTGGGGCACGACGCCACGTGAGCGAGTCGCGTTCTCTTCCCGTCCCCGACGGGCTCGCCGGTGAGCGTGTCGACGCCGCCATCGCGAAGCTCCTCGGGTTCAGCCGGTCGTTCGCGGCCGACGTGGTCGCCGCCGGTGGGGTCCGGGTCGACGGCGTCCCCGTCGACAAGTCCGACCGCCTGCACGCCGACTCGTGGCTCGAGGTCGAGTGGTCCCCGAAGGAGCCGCCGCGCATCGTGCCGGCGGCCGTGCCCGGGATGACGATCGTGCACGACGACGAGGACATCGTCGTCGTCGACAAGCCCATCGGCGTCGCCGCACACCCCTCGCCCGGCTGGGACGGCCCGACCGTGCCCGGGGGCCTCGCCGCAGCTGGGTTCACCATCGCGACCTCGGGCGCCGCCGAGCGTGCGGGCATCGTGCACCGCCTCGACGTCGGCACGTCGGGACTCATGGTCGTCGCGAAGACCGAGCTCGCGTACACCCACCTCAAGCGCGCCTTCAAGGAGCGCACGGTCGAGAAGGTCTACCACGCGCTCGCGCAGGGGCACCCCGACCCGACCTCCGGCACCGTGGACGCCCCCATCGGTCGGCACCCGTCGAGCGACTGGAAGTTCGCGGTCACGGCCGACGGCAAGCCGAGCGTCACCCACTACGAGACCCTCGAGGCGTTCCGGTCGGCGACCCTGCTCGAGGTGCACCTCGAGACCGGGCGCACCCACCAGATCCGCGTGCACATGGCCGCGACCCGCCACCCGCTGGTCGGCGACACGATGTACGGCGCCGACCCGGTGCTGGCGCAGGAGCTCGGGCTGACCCGCCAGTGGCTCGACGCCGTGCGACTCGGGTTCGACCACCCGCGCACCGGCGAGTGGGTGTCGTTCCAGGCGGAGTACCCCGACGACCTGCGCCTCGCGCTCGACCGCATCCGAGCCGCTTCGTCCTGACGGGCGCGCGCGTCGTCGTCGCGCCGTCGCGTCGTCCCGCCGAGGTTCCGAGATCTCGGCATCTCGGCGCACTGTGCGTCGGTCTGTGGAGCCCCGGCGGAACGCACGCGGCGTGTTGTGGAACTCCGGCGGGGGAGCGACGGGCGTGCCGCATCCGTCACGTCCATACCCCGGCCGGGAGGCCCGTGGCGCCGCCGCCCCGTGCCTTCCGTCCGCCACGCGCGGGCTCCACCGCCGTGGGGACACGATCTGTGGCCTTCGTGCCCGCCGAGCGACGGTTCCTGCACCCACGCCGGGCTGCGCGCGGCGTGTCGTGCGACCTCGGCGTCGGAGCGCTCGGACACGCGCGGGTTTGTCCGCGGTCGCGGTTAGGCTGTTCGCGTCCCGCAAGCAGCTCGTTCGACCGGAGGTTCCGTGGCGGATTCCGACTCCTTCGTCCACCTGCACGTGCACAGCGAGTACTCGATGCTCGACGGCGCGGCCAGGCTCGGCGACCTCGTGCAGGAGACCGCTGCGCAGGGCATGCCGGCCGTGGCGGTGACCGACCACGGCAACATGTTCGGCGCCTTCGAGTTCTGGAAAGCCGCCAAGGCCGGCGGCGTCAAGCCGATCATCGGGACCGAGGCGTACATCACGCCCCGGACGCACCGCACGGACAAGACCCGTGTGCGGTGGGGCGACGGCGGTGGGGACGACGTCTCCGGTGCCGGTTCGTACACGCACATGACGATGTTCGCCGAGAACACGACGGGTATGCACAACCTGTTCCGGCTGTCGTCGAAGGCGTCGCTCGAGGGCTACTACTTCAAGCCGCGCATGGACATCGAGCTGCTCGAGGAGTACCACGAGGGCATCATCGCCACGACGGGGTGCCCGTCGGGCGAGGTCCAGACGCGCCTGCGCCTCGGTCAGTACGACGAAGCCGTCAAGGCCGCCGCCGACTACCGCGACATCTTCGGCAAGGAGAACTACTTCGCCGAGGTCATGGACCACGGGCTCGAGATCGAGCGTCGGATCATGAGCGACCTGATCCGGCTGGCGAAGGACCTCGACATCCCGCTGGTCGGCACGAACGACCTGCACTACACGCACTCGCACGACGCCAAGTCGCACGCCGCCCTGCTGTGCGTGCAGTCGGGTTCGACGCTGAACGACCCGAACCGGTTCAAGTTCGACGCCGACGAGTTCTACCTGAAGTCCCCGCAGCAGATGCGGCACGTCTTCCGCGACAACCCCGAGGCCTGCGACAACACGCTGCTCATCGCCGAGCGGTGCAACGTCGAGTTCGACACCTCGGCGAACTACATGCCGAAGTTCCCGGTGCCGGCGGGCGAGACCGAGCACTCTTGGTTCGAGAAAGAGGTCGCGAAGGGGCTGGACTACCGGTACCCGGACGGCATCCCGGCCGAGGTGCAGGAGCGTGCCGACTACGAGGTCGGCATCATCAACCAGATGGGGTTCCCGGGGTACTTCCTCGTGGTCTCCGACTTCATCCTGTGGTCGAAGAACAACGGCATCCGCGTCGGCCCCGGCCGTGGTTCCGGTGCAGGCTCGATGGTCGCGTACGCGATGCGCATCACCGACCTCGACCCGATCCGGCACGGCCTGATCTTCGAGCGGTTCCTGAACCCGGACCGCGTCTCGATGCCCGACTTCGACGTCGACTTCGACGACCGGCGCCGCGGTGAGGCGATCAAGTACGTCACCGAGAAGTACGGGTCGGAGCGCGTCGCGCAGATCGTCACGTACGGCACGATCAAGGCGAAGCAGGCGCTGAAGGACTCCTCGCGCGTCCTCGGGTTCCCGTTCGGCATGGGCGAGAAGCTCACCAAGGCGATGCCGCCGCCCGTGATGGGCAAGGACATCCCGCTCACCGGGATCTTCGACAAGGACCACCCGCGCTACAAGGAAGCCGTCGACGTCCGCACCGTGGTCGAGACCGACCCCGAGGCGAAGACCGTCTTCGACACCGCGCTCGGGCTCGAGGGGCTGAAGCGCCAGTGGGGCGTGCACGCGGCCGGCGTCATCATGTCGAGCGATCCGCTCATCGACATCATCCCGATCATGAAGCGGGAGCAGGACGGCCAGGTCGTCACGCAGTTCGACTACCCGGCAGCGGAGTCGCTCGGCCTGATCAAGATGGACTTCCTGGGGCTCCGCAACCTCACGATCATCAGTGACGCCCTCGACAACATCAAGAACAACCGTGGCATCGAGCTCGACCTCGAGACCATGGGGCTCGAGGACCCCGAGGCGTACGCGCTCCTGCAGCGTGGTGACACACTCGGCGTCTTCCAGCTCGACGGCGGGCCGATGCGTGGCCTGCTGCGTCTGATGAAGCCCGACAACTTCGAGGACATCTCCGCGCTCATCGCCCTGTACCGTCCGGGTCCCATGGGTGCGAACTCGCACACGAACTACGCGCTCCGCAAGAACGGCGAGCAGGCGATCACGCCGATCCACCCGGAGCTCGAAGAGCCCCTGGCGGAGATCCTCGGCGGGACCTACGGCCTGATCATCTACCAGGAGCAGGTCATGGCCATCGCGCAGAAGGTCGCGGGGTTCTCCCTCGGCCAGGCGGACATCCTCCGCCGCGCGATGGGCAAGAAGAAGAAGTCCGAGCTCGACAAGCAGTACGCGGGCTTCGAGAAGGGCATGCTGGACAACGGCTACTCGGCCGCGGCGATCAAGATGCTGTGGGACATCCTGCTGCCGTTCTCCGACTACGCGTTCAACAAGGCGCACTCCGCCGCGTACGGCGTCGTCTCGTTCTGGACCGCCTACCTGAAGGCGCACTACCCGGCCGAGTACATGGCGGCGCTGCTCACCTCGGTGGGCGACGCCCGCGACAAGCTCGCGCTGTACCTGAACGAGTGCCGCCGCATGGGCATCAAGGTCATGCCGCCGGACGTCAACGAGTCGATCGGCTTCTTCGCCGCTGTCGGTGAGGACATCCGGTTCGGCATGGGCGCGATCCGCAACGTCGGGTTCAACGTCGTCGACGACATCGTGAAGGCCCGCACCGACAAGGGCGCGTTCGAGTCGTTCCACGACTTCCTGCGCAAGATCCCGATCTCGTCGGCGAACAAGCGGACCGTCGAGTCGCTCATCAAGGCGGGTGCCTTCGACGAGTTCGGCGACTCCCGCCGCGCCCTGGTCGAGATCCACGAGGGCGCGGTCGAAGGCGCCGTCAAGGTCAAGCGGGACGAGGCCCACGGCAACGTCGGCTTCGACTTCGACTCGCTGTTCGCCGAGGTCGCCGAGGAGTCGCCGGCCACCGGTCCGGTGTCACAGGTGCCCGACCGTCCGGAGTGGTCCAAGCGCGACAAGCTCGCGTTCGAGCGCGACATGCTCGGCCTCTACGTCTCGGACCACCCGCTCGCGGGGCTCGAGATCGAGCTCGCGAAGCACCAGTCGATCACCATCGCTGACCTCATCGCGGCCGACGACTCGGTCGAGGGCGAGACCGTCACGGTCGCGGGGCTGCTGACGAGCGTGCAGCACCGGGTGGCGAAGACGAGCGGCAACCCGTACGGCATCGTCGACATCGAGGACTTCGGTGGCCAGATCGGCGTGATGTTCCTCGGCAAGACCTACCAGGAGTTCGGTCCGTCGCTCGTGGCCGACTCGATCGTGGTCCTGCGCGGTCGCGTGAACGTCCGCGACGACGGCAAGGCCCTGCACGCAGTGAGCATGTTCCAGCCAGCGATCGGCGACGCGATGGGCTCCGGCCCGCTCACGTTGTCACTGCCGGAGCGGCAGGCCACCACGTCCACGGTGACGGAGCTCGCGGCCGTGCTCGGACGGCACCAGGGTGAGACCGAGGTCCGACTGAAGCTGCTGAAGGACGACGTCGCGCGCACGTTCGAGTTGCCGTTCCCGGTGAACCTGACACCCGACCTGTTCGGCGAGCTGAAGAGCCTCCTCGGGCCGCGCTGCCTGGTGTAGCGGGGGCGTGACCGTGGCCGGACACCGGATCTTCGGGACGCCCTTCGCGGCGGTCTACCCGCACTACCTGGCGAAGGTGGAGCGGAAGGGCCACACGAAGGGCGAGCTCGACGCCGTCATCACGTGGCTGACCGGGTTCGACGACGCAGCGCTCGCACGGCACCTGGCGGACGAGACCACGTTCGAGGACTTCTTCGCCGCCGCGGAGCTGCACCCGAACGCGCCGCTCATCACGGGCGTGATCTGCGGTGTGCGGATCGAGGAGATCGACGACCCGCTCATGCGGCAGATCCGGTACCTCGACAAGCTCGTCGACGAGGTCGCGAAGGGCCGTCCGATGGCGAAGGTGTTGCGGACCGCGTGACCGGAGCCGGCGGGAGCGTTCCCGGCGCCGAGGTGCTGCGTGCCTTCGGGGTCGCCGGGTCCACGCCCGTGGCGCTCGCGGGTGGGCGCGGGCTGACCTGGCGTGCCGAGGGCATCGTCCTCCGGCCCCACGACGGCGCTGCGGTGACCGACTGGCGTGCCCGCGTCCTGGCGGAACTCGAACACCCATCGGAGTCCGAGCACCCGGCCGAGTTCCGCACACCCCGCCCCGTGCCCACCCGCGACGGCAGCTGGCGGTCGGGGGACTGGGAGGCGTGGGAGTTCGTGCCCGGCGCGGCCGACGAGTCCCGCGTCGAGGACGTGATCCGGGCGGGTCGTGCCTTCCACCGCGCGATCGCCGGCCTGGAGCGGCCCGCGTTCCTCGGCACCGATCCCGGCACCGCATCCAGCGCCGGCACCGACCCGTGGGCACGTGCCGACCGGATGGCGTGGGGCGAGGAACCGCTGCCGTCGGACCCGACCCTCGACCGGCTCGCCGCGGCGTTCCGCCCGGTCCGAGCACCGTCGCAGCTGGTCCACGGGGACCTGCTCGGCAACGTGCTGTTCGCCGACGGGCAGCCACCGACGATCATCGACTGGCCGCCGTACTGGCGTCCGGCGGGGTTCGGCACCGCGATCGCGGCCGTCGACGCGGTGTGCTGGCACGGGGTCCCGGTTGGTCGGCTCGACGCGCTCGGCGCCGACGAGCCGGAGTGGCGTCAGCTGCTGGTCCGGGCGCTCGTGTTCCGCATCGCGACGCTCCACCAGCTGGGCGCGTGGGACGCGACGTGCGTCGCACGCCACCGTCCGGTGGTCGACGTGGTCGCCGTCTGACGGGAGGCCCGTGGCGGGGCCGCCACGGGCCTCCCGTCAGCAGGTGCGTCGTGTCAGGCGCCGCGCCCGGTGATCGCGCGGATCCGCGCGACGACGCGGGGGTTGCGCGCACCGAAGCTCAGCGCGGTGAGCCGGCGGAGCGACACGGTCGCCCGGTGGACGAGCAGGCCCGTCGCCTCGGCGATGTCGGAGACGGCGTGCCACCGGGCACGGAGCGATGCCGGGTCGATCTCGGTGGCGGCCGCCATCCGGATCAGCTCGACGAGCCCCTCGCCGCCACGCCAGGAGGTGCTCTGGTTCTCGAAGCGGCGCAGGATGCGGTCGATCGCCGAGGCACGGTGGTTCGCGACGGCGTGCGACCAGCGCACGTCCTGCGACACCGGGTCGACGAGGATCCAGCGGGGGGCGTTCGCGTTGAGCGCCGAGAGCTGCGCGAACGTCGTCAGGGTGCCGAGGGCGATCGCGACGTCGAAGATCTGCCGCGGGCGACCGCCCACGGCGATGGCTGCCCCGGGGAACGCCTGCCGCGCGGTCCGGATCTGCGACTTCGCGACGATGACCGTCACGACCACGTCGTCCGGAGCGGCTTCGAGGGTGTTGAGGACTCGAGCGACGACTTCGTTCGTCAGGTCCGCCGGCACGTGCAGTGCGACGCGGACCACGTCGTCGTCGGGCAGGAACGCGTCGGCGAACACGTCGACGGCGTCGCGGTAGCGGGCGAGGAACAGGGCGACGGCGCCGGCGTAGAACGGGTACCGCTCGAGCAGGATGCGCTCGTGCTCCAGCCGGAGCGACGGGCCGCGGTCACCGCTGAAGCTCGTCGAGCCGGTGTGCAGGACGAGCGCACGGTTCGCCAGCACCGACGTGAAACCGTGCTCGTTGATGCGCAGGCAGAAGTCGTTCTCCTCGCCGTAGCCGGGGGAGAAGACCTCGTCGAACAGGCCGAAGCGGTCGACGATCTCGCGCCGGATCAGGAAGCAGAACCCCATCGCCACCGGTGACACGGTCGAGCGGGGGAGCAGGTACTTCGTGCGGCCGTGCAGCTCGCGCGTCCGGCGCGGCGGCAGCGTCGCACGCGGGTTGCGCCGGGCGTACGGGAACGACGCGATGGTCGCGTTGTCGCTTCGCGCACACACGACGCCGATCGCGTCGTCGGACGCGAGCACCGCGGTCATCTCGTCGAGGAACCCGGGCATCGGCACCGTGTCGCTGTTGAGCAGCAGGACGTCGTTGCCGGTCCGGTCGAGTTCGAGCACGGCGCGGTTGCAGTTGCCGACGAACCCGAGGTTGCGCGGGTTGCGGGTGTACTCGAAGCCGGGGTGCTCGCCGACGAGTTCGAGGACGCGGGCTTCGATCGTGTCGACGTGGGGTCCGACGTCGTTGGCCAGCAGGACCCGGTCGACCGAGAAGTCGACGGTTTCCAGCAGCGCCTGGATGCAGCGCTCGAGGCCGGGGAGGTCGTCGTAGATCGGGACGACGATCGTCACCGGACGTCGGTCGCGGCTCATCGTCGCACCAGCTTCCGCGCGACCACACCCGGTCGGGCGAGCAGTCGGCCGACCGTTCCGGAGCGGGCGCGCACCCGGTTCGCGAGCAGGCCGAGCGCGGCGCGCGCACTCGTGGCACCGAGCGACGCGTACGCGCCCGGGAGCTCGAACCAGTAGCGCGCGGCCTGGGGGAGTCGGTAGCCCTCGGTGCCGACCAGCGCGACGAGGCGTGCGATGGCCGCCGCGTTGTCGTGGCCTGCGCCCGTGACCGAGGCGAGCCTGTCCGGAGCAGCCGCACCGTGCCTCCTGGCCGTGTCCGGGTCGGCCGCGTACGACGCGAGCGCGTCCGCGAGGGCCGAGACGTCGTCGGCGTCCACGAGCACGCCGGTGACACCGTCGTCGACCAGCTCCGCGCTCCCGCCCTGGCGGGTCGCGACGACCGCCTTGCCCAGGGTCATGTACTCGGCCGTCGTGCGGCCGAAGGCCTCGATCGTCGACGGCGTGATGCAGACGTCCGCCGCCTGGATGAACGGAGCGGGCGTGTGCTGCTCGCCCGCGAACACGACACGGTCGGCGACGCCGAGCGCGCGGGCGCGCTCGGTCAGGCGCTGGTCCTCGCCGGGGTGCTTCCAGCTGCCGACGAAGCACACGCTCGCGGCGACGCCACGTTCGTGCAGCGCGCCGAGGGCGTCCACGACCCGGTGCTGCCCCTTCGACTCCTCGACACGCCCGAGGACCGTGATCCGGAGTCCGGGCTCGGCCTGCGGGAACGGTGCGACCGCCGGCTTCTCGTCCTTCGTGGCCAGGAGTCGCTCGGTGTCGACCGTCGGGTACGCGACGGACAGCTTGTCGGCGGAGATGTACTGCGCCAGGTGCTCGCGCATCGCCTCGGAGTTGGTGACGACGGCGCCGGACAGCAGGCCGATGTCGCCGAGGACACCCGCGCGCCCGGTCTGGAACTGCAGCCCGTGGTCGAGGTCGCCGTACTCACGGACGAACCACGCCTGCGGGATCCCGAGGACCGCGGCGGCGAACGACGCCCACGGTGCGACGAGGGTGTTCGTGACCACCAGGTCCGGGCGCTGCCGCTCGTACAGACGGATGATCGCGTTCACCGCGGCGTAGTCGACGGTGGCGAACGCCGCGCGTTCCGCGGCCGGAGCCGGCTGCGGGCTCGGGAGCGCCCACCCGCGGAACCGCAGGGCATCGTAGGACCAGCCGCGGTCGTCGAGGGCCTCGATGAACTTGCCCTTCGGAGCCTTCGTGACGAAGGTCGGGGTCATCGTCGGGTCGATCGCCAGCCAGTCCTCGACGAACCGGAGGAGGGACCGCTCCGCGCCGCCGAGGTTGACGGGCGCCGTCGAGTGGTTGGCGAAGCTGACGATCACCCATCAACTCTACTAATGATTTTCCAAGCGTTTGCTCTCTGGCCACTCGCCGCGCCCGTGTCACCGCGTCGAACGTGCGTTGTGCAACCAGTGTGCGAGAATGCCTCGTCCCTGAATCCCTGTGAGGAGCGCTCCGTTGCGCCCCGGAGGAGCCTGCACCCGAAGCATGACGTACCTGAACGAGCTCATGTCGTCGCGCGAGTTGCTGATGAACCTCACTGCGCGCGAGGTCAAGGGCAAGTACCGCCGCACGGTCTTCGGGCAGCTGTGGTCCCTGATCAACCCACTCGCGACGATGCTGATCTACACGATCGTGTACTCCTTCATCTTCCGGGCGCGTCTCGAGGTCGGTGACCCCAGCGGACTGAACATCTACCCGCTGTGGCTCATGTGCGGCCTGCTGCCGTGGATCTTCGCGCGCAACGTCATCAACTCGGGGATGACCTCGATCGTGGCCAACGGCTCGCTGATCAAGAAGGTCTACTTCCCGCGGATGACGCTGCCGCTCGCGGCCGTCGGGTCGTTCGGCTTCACGTGGCTCGTCGAGATGGGTGTGCTGTTGATCGCCCTCGCGATCGCGGGTTCGAACTTCTGGATCTACCTGCCGCTGATCGCGCTGACGATGGTGTTCCTCGCCATGTTCGCCGCCGGCCTCGGGCTGATCCTGTCGATCATCAACGTGCACTTCCGCGACATGCAGCACCTCGTCGGCATCGGCCTGCAGATGTGGATGTACCTGTCGCCGATCATCTACCCGCTGTCGCTCGTCGAGGACGCCGCGAACAAGGCCGGACACCCGTGGATCATCCACGTCTACAAGCTCAACCCGATCGAGCGGTTCTCCGAGGTCTTCCGGAACCTCATGTACGACAACCGTCTCCCGAACTGGACCGACCTGGTCGCGTGCGCCATCGCCGGATGCGCCTCGCTCGCACTCGGCTACTTCGTGTTCTCCCGCAACGAGAAGAAGCTGGCTGAACTGCTGTGAGCGATGCTGCCGTCACCGTCGACCACGTGTCGAAACGATTCCGCATGTACAGCGAGCGAAACGACTCGCTGAAGAGCATGGTCATGCGCGGCAAGAAGTCCGTGCACGAGGACTTCTGGGCACTGAAGGACGTGTCGTTCGAGGTCCCGCAGGGCAAGACCTTCGGCCTGATCGGCAAGAACGGGTCCGGCAAGTCAACGCTGCTGAAGTGCCTGGCGAAGATCCTCTGGCCCGAAGAGGGCTCGATCACTGCCCGCGGCAAGCAGGCGTCGCTGCTCGAGGTCGGTTCCGGCTTCCACCCCGAGCTCTCCGGTCGCGAGAACGTGTTCCTGAACGGCTCGATCCTCGGGATGAGCCGCAAGGAGGTCACGCGGAAGTTCGACGACATCGTGTCGTTCTCCGGCGTCGGCCACTTCATCGACCAGCCGGTGAAGAACTACTCGTCGGGCATGTACGTCCGACTGGGGTTCTCCGTCGCGGTCGCGGTCACCCCGGACGTGCTCGTCGTGGACGAGGTGCTCGCCGTCGGTGACGCGACCTTCCAGAAGCGCTGCCGGACGAAGTTCAAGGAGATGAAGGACGAGGGCCGCACCGTCATCCTCGTCTCCCACTCGATGAGCACGGTCAAGGACATGTGCGACGAGGTGGCTTGGCTCAACGAGGGCGAGCTGAAGATGATCGGCAAGACGAACGACGTCGTCAAGGCGTACAACGAGACCGTCTGAGCGCGAGCTCGACTGCGAGAGGGAACAGACGTGTCCGAAGAGACCCCCGCGACGATGCGGTCCGAACGCCGGTTCACGGTCGGCGTGGTCCTGGCCGTGTACAACGTCGCGCGCTACCTGCCCGACCTGCTGGGATCGCTCGAGCGGCAGACCCACCCGCTGACCGACGTGCAGCTCGTCTTCGTCGACGACGGCTCCACCGACGGCAGCCTGGAACTCCTGCAGGAATGGGCCGAGTCCCGCCGTGACCACGTCACGGTCGTGGGGCAGACGAACGCGTGGGTCGCCGCTGCCCGCAACTCAGGGATCGAACACCTGGATGCGGAGTGGGTGACCTTCGCGGACCCGGACGACGTGTTCGACGAGCGCTACTTCGAAGAGGTAGTCAAGTTCATCGGCCTCCACGGTGCTCCGCGCGTCGGCATGCTGGTCACGCACCAGCTGCGGCTCAACGAGCAGCTCGAGCTCGTCGACTCGCATCCGCTCCGGGTCAAGTTCGCGAAGGGGTCGCGGATCGTCGACCTGACGCAGGAGCCCGTCATCCAGATGGCCGTCAACTCGGCCTTCTTCCGGACCGCAGCGATCCAGGAACACCAGATCCGCTTCGACGGGCGCATCCGCCCGGTGTTCGAGGATGCCCACTTCATCGGCTCCTACCTGCTGGCGTCCGGACTGAGCGACGTCGGGATCCTCGCCTCGGCGAAGTACCACTACCGCGTGCGAGGCGACGGTACGTCGCTGATGGAGAGTCACTTCGACCACCCGGGCAAGTACACCGACGTGCTCCGGTACGGCCACCTCGACCTCATCCGCTCGGCCGAACGTCTTGGCGGCGTCCCCAGGTGGCTCGAGAACACGCTGCTCTACGACCTGTTCTGGTACTTCAAGAACGAACGTGCCCTGAACTCGGCTTCGGCACTGGCCCCGAGCCACACCTTCGACGAGTTCCACACGTTGATCGCGTCGATCCGGGCCGGGATCTCGGACGACGCCATCCGCTCCTTCGACGCGATGGGCGTCGAGTTCGCCGTGCGCAAAGCACTCCTCGACGGGTACACCGGTGCTCCGGTCCGGCCGCAGTACGCGAAGGTGGAACGGGTCGATGAGACTCGTCAACACGTCAAGTTCACGTACTGGTTCACCGGCGAGTTGCCGGATGAGCGGATCGTCACCGACGGGCGTGACGTCGCCCCGGTGTACGCGAAGACCCAAGACCTCGTCTTCTACGGCGCCGCGGTGCTCCGCCAACGCCACGTGTGGGTCGACCGTGGTCGGCTGACACGCCTCTGGATCGACGGTGCGGTGGTGCCGTTCAGCCGAGGCGAGCGGTACGAGCCGGACGAGGCCCTGACGCTCCGCCAGCTCCGGCCCCAGATCCTCGGACAGCGCAAACGACTCGAGGGTCGGTGGTCGGACGTGTCGACCCCTGCACTGCAGCACCTCAAGCGCCAGGCGCGCGAGGTGTACGAGAACGTCCGATCCGGGCGGTACCGCCGCCGGACCGAGGACGCGATCCTCGGTGTCTCGGTGCGGACGCGCCGGACACGCGAGCGGTACGAAGACGCCTGGGTGTTCATGGACCGTGACACCGATGCGAACGACAACGCTGAGCACCTGTACCGGTGGGTGCGAGCGAACCACCCAGAGATCAACTCGTGGTTCGTCCTGGCGCGGGGCTCGAAGGACTGGGACCGGTTGCGGGCGGAGGGCTTCCGACTTGTCGCGTACAAGTCGTCAGAGTGGCGGAAGCTCATCATGCACGCGGCGCACCTCGCCTCGTCGCACATCGACGTCTACGTGGTGAGCCCGCTCCCACGCTGGCGCTACGGACAGCCGCGGTTCACCTTCACCTGGTTGCAGCACGGTGTGACCAACTACGACATCTCCCGGTGGGTGAACTCCAAGCCCGCCGAGCTGTTCGTGACCGTCACCCCGCAGGAGAAGGCGTCCATCGCGGGTGACGGGCCGTACACCTTCACCGAGCGTGAAGTCGTCCTGACCGGGTTCCCGCGTCACGACGAGTTGCTGCGGAAGCGGCGTGCGACGCCGCCGGCGGACCGTGACCTGATCCTCATCATGCCGACCTGGCGGAAGAAGCTCGCCGGTCAGCAAGTGCCGGGCAGCAACGAGCGGGCGAAGAACCCGCTGTTCGCATCCAGCCAGTACGCCTTGGAGTTCGACGCGCTCATCGGTTCCGAACGGCTCCGGGACGTCGCCGCTCGTACCGGCAAGCGCATCGTCTTCATGCCGCACCCGAACATGCGTCCCTACCTGACCGACTTCACGGTGCCCGACTGGGTCGAGGTGTGGGACTTCGCGGCAGTGAACGTGCAGGACGTCCTCGCCCGCGCCGCGTCGATGGTGACGGACTACTCCTCGCTGGGGTTCGAGGCGGCGTTCATCGACGTTCCGCTGGTCTACTTCCAGTTCGACGCGGCATCGTTCTTCGACGGATCGCACGTCGGTCGCCGCGGTTACTTCGACTACGACCGCGACGGGTTCGGCCCGGTCGCCGACACCGTCGCCGGTGTCGAGGCTGCGATCGAACGCATCGGCGACGACGCGTGGGTGTCCGCCCCGGAGTACCTCGCGCGCACTGCGGCGGCCTTCGTGACCCGCGACGAGCACAACGCCGAGCGGGTGATCGACGCGATGCTCGCGCTCGACGGTGCTCCACGCATCACGGAGCCCCAGCAGGCCGTGGAACGCGTGACCAGCAGCTGAGCCCCGTCAGCCCAGCGCGGGGACGCGGACCTTCGTCTCGATCATGTTGTGGTCGGAGGGGATCACCGACGTCCCGGGGTTCCAGTTGTTGACGAACTCGTCACTGCCCTGCAGCCCCTGGGCCAGGATGTAGTCGATCCGCTGACCGTCCTTGTTCGGGTCATCGGCTTGCTTCGACGGTGCCTGGTAGTTGTTGTACGTCGTCTTGGCAGTTCCGTAGCGGTGCTGTGATGCCGAGGCGTCGTAGAAGCCCCCTCGGATCAACGTGGGCTGCGCGCCGTCGATCGCGTCCTCCGGGTACCGGCTGTCGTTGAGGTCGCCGCCCAGCAGGACGGGAAGCCGCTTGCCCGCGGCGTTCGGGGTGTTGACCCGGTTGAGCGCCGTCAGGAGTTGCGTGGAGTTCTGACCGAGGAGCGTCTTCCGCGGTGTGCTGTACGCGCTCGACGGGATGCCGTAGTGCGCGGCGACGACGTAGAAGGTGGTCCCGCTGCCGTCCTTGGCCTGCAACTCCGCCCAGGGGGTGTTCGTGTCCGGCGCCGCCGAGGCAGGGGAGACCTCGTAGTCCTTGATGCCGGCGAGGACACCGTGGTCGAGGACCGTGTACTTCGCCGGGTCGTAGTAGATCCGGTTGCCCTGGTGGGACTTGCTGACGGTCATCGGGGCGGTGTCGACCAGCTGCAGGTTCGGGAGGCGTCGATCGAGATCCAGGTAGGCCTGCTCGGATCCGGCACCGTTCGAGAGACCACTGGCCTCGAGGACGGTGAGTACGTCGGGGGCCTTGTCGTTGATCACCTTGGCGATCGCTGGCGCACGCTTGGCCCAACCGGGAGCGCCGCTCGTCTCGCAGCCGGAGCACAGGACGTTGTAGCTGGCGAGGTGCACGGGCGTGCCGGAAGCGTTCGGCTTCGTGGGCGTGGGCCAGGCGCTCACCTGCGCAGACTTCCGGACGAAGGTCGAGTTGAAGTAGGTGTTGCGCGCCATCGCGCGGACGTAGATCGGGTTCCCGTACGCGACCGAGGTCAGGTCGCTGTCGGATCCCGGCAGGGTCCACGTGCGGGTGGCAGGGTCGAACGCCGACGACCACGGCGTGAAGTGCGGCGTCCACCGGTCAGGGGTCCGGTTCTCGTTGGGTCCCGCTGACCATCGCACTTGGTAGTCGCTCGCGTTGGCGACCTCGGGGATCGACACCGTGACGCCGTTCGTCGCGGGCTTCGCCGTGATCGTGCCGAAGTTCGCCACGGCGTTCGGTTGGAGCTTCGTCGTGATCGTCTTCGCCCAGGCACCGGCCGTCGTGCCGGTCTTCGCCGCGACCGTCACGTAGTACGTCTTATCGGGCTGGAGCTTCGTCATCCATGCTCCGACGGTGGTCGAGTCCTTGTAGACCGGGCTGCCGAGATCCGACCGCGTCGACCACTTGAGGACGTAGGCGGTCGCCTTCGGGACCGCCTTCCAGGTCATCTTGACGCTCTTGCCGGCCCAGTCCTGTGTGGCCTTGGCGACACCGGTGACCTGGGCGGGCTTCGGCGCGGCACCTGCAGCGGCCGCGGGGACCAGAGACAGTGCTGCGACGACTGCGAGGGTGATGCTGAGACGGCTTACGGCAAAGCGCATGAGTTCTCCCGATCCTGGTGCAGACAGGCTAGTACACCCCCTCGAAGCCGGTGCGAGTGTGTGGAGGCCCCGATCGTCGAATACAGTTTCCAGAGTGCCGACTCCACAAAAGACGACCGTGCGCGCCGACATCCAGGGGCTCCGAGCTCTGGCGATCGGACTGGTCGTTCTCTACCACCTGTGGCCGAACCGATTGACCGGAGGGTTTGTCGGTGTCGATGTCTTCTTCGTCATGTCTGGCTTCCTCATCACCGGTCACCTGGTGAAGACGCTGGCTGAACGACCGCATCCCCGAATGCTCCTCGGCTTCTATGCCAGGCGGATCCGTCGCCTCGCTCCGGCCGCGGTGGTCGTTCTCGCCTTCGTCCTCCTGGTCACGATCGTCGTCGTACCTCCGTCGAGCTGGGCGCCGACCGCTTGGAGCGTCCTCGCCTCCACGTTCTTCGTCGAGAACTGGCACCTCGCTGCGCAGTCGGTCAGCTACCTCGAGACGGCGTCGCAGCCGAGCGCACTCCAACACTTCTGGTCGTTGTCCGTTGAAGAACAGTTCTACATTGTCTGGCCAGTTCTCCTGCTCGGAGTAGCGCTGATCGCGCGGAAGAAGGCAGCGCGAGCGATCCCCTTCGCAATACTCGTCGTCGGGGTTATGAGTCTCGCGTGGGGCGTGGTGCACACTCGCATTGACCCGGACGTCGCCTTCTTCGACACCACGGCCCGGGCGTGGCAGTTCGCGGTGGGGGGCCTGATTGCTTTCGCCCCTCGACCGGTGGGGTGGCTTCGCGGAATCCTCCCATGGCTGGGAATCGCACTCATCGCGCTCGCGGCACTGACGTTCTCGGATACGACACCGTTCCCGGGACTCGCGGCCGTGTTGCCTACGGCCGGAGCAGCTCTCGTGATCGCTGGTCGGTCGGACGAAGATTCCACATGGTCGTGGAGCTTCGTGTCTCGGTTCGGACCGGTGCGCTGGCTTGGCGACATCTCCTACTCTGCGTACCTCTGGCATTGGCCGCTGATCGTGCTCGTGCCTCAGGTCATCGGTCGTGACCTCGATCTCAGGTCGAAGCTGATGATCTTGATCGCCACGCTGGTTGTTGGTTCACTGTCGTTCGCGTTTGTCGAAAATCCTGTTCGGCGGAGCGCCGCCCTCTCTACCGGACGCTGGCGAAGCTTTGCGGCTGGTGCGACTGCAGCAGCCGTCCTCGCTGCCGCTTCTTTCGGTTCAGTCGGTGTCGCCAGCGCCGCCACCGCCGCTGCGAACGCGGCCATCGTCGCGAAGGTGTCGAACGGCGAGAGCTGCTATGCCGCTTCCGCGGTCGGCAGCGATAATTGCGGAGATCCATTCGGAGTTGTCGATAAAGCCGCTTTGCCAGCGTCGCTTGCCGACAAACCCGTCGCCTGGCAAGACAACTGCATCGACGACGTTACCGAGAACACAACAAAGCTGTGCAATCTCGGAGACCCCAACGGATCGCAGACGGTGCTGCTCTGGGGCGACTCGCACGCGGGTGCTTGGTCGTCGGCTTTCGACATCGCCGGGAAGATCAATCACTGGCGTGTGATCGTCGCGGCCCGTAACAAGTGCCCGTCGTCGCTGTCTGCTCCGGATGCCACAGCGTTCGGTGACCAACTTCCATCAGACCAACAGTCGTGGTGCGGAGCGCGGAACAATTGGGTGCTTGATCATGTCGTTCCGCGTGCTGACAAAGTAGTTCTAGCGAACCTGTGGGCGAATTACGTCTTCCCGGGTGGGCAGAGTCAACAGAATTCAGGATACGAAGGTGTCGTGAAAGGCGTTGAGGCTGTCGGCCGCGATGTCACCGTCATGCAGCACGTCCCGCTGACGGGCCCGACTCTGGAAAAGAAGGTGTGGGGACCGGACTGCCTTGCTGAAAAGCCCGCGAAGAGCTGCGCTAATCCGGTCGAAAAAGCGTATCCAGCGGCGACCAGCGCAGTCTTCGCAGGCCTCCAAGCCGACGGCTTCGGGCGTCAGGTCCGATACGTACCCGTGTACAAGGAGTTCTGCGACGACGATCGGTGCTACTCGGCAGTCGGAGGTGTCTCGGTGTACTTCGACGGGTCCCACCTCTCGCACTCCTACAGCAGTTCGCTCGGGCCGTGGTTGGCAAACGCGCTTAGTACGGCAAAGACACTTTCAAACTCGAACTTCCGGGCACCCGGGAAGTGACGGTGTTCGACCAGGTCGGGGACACACTGTCGGTCGTCGTCGCAGCCAAGAACTCCGTCCGGTGGATCGGAGAGCTTCTCGAGAGCATCAGTGCGCAGCATCTCTCCTTCATCGAGGTCATCGTCGTCGACAACGGTTCGACAGACGGAACTCCTGAGATCGTCGTCGCCGCGGCGGAGGTCGATCCTACGATCCGGCTCATTCGCTCCCCAGCAACGAGCGCTGCCGCCGCTCGGAACGAGGGCGTGAGAGCCGCGAACGGGAAGTACCTCGTCTTCGCCGATTCCGACGACCTCGTCCCCGACGGTGCCTACCGTGCGATGTTGGACGCACTTACGGCGAGCGGATCGGACATGGTGATCGGAAATCACTTCAAGTTCTCATCATCGCGTACATGGAGCCCCACGGAGCGGTGGCACGACTTCGACAGGGCGATGAGCGGCGTGTCTCCGCGAGATTTTCCAGCACTACTTGCCGTTCGAGCGTGCTGGAACCGGATGTTCCGTCGATCCTTCTGGGATAGTGCGGAGCTGCACTTCCCCGAGATCTCGAGTGTTGAAGACATCCAGCCGATGACGCGGGCGTTCGCGTCGGCTACTGCGATCGACGTTGTGCCTTCGTGCGTCTACCTCTACCGTGATCGAGGCGACTCCTCATCGCTTTCCATACAGTCCGACGCGATGGTGACCGTACGCTACCTCGAACAAGAGTGCATTTGCGCGGCGCTGGTCCGAGACGATGCGGCCCTACGTCTGAAACACGCTGAGGTCGTTCTCGATGCCGACGGTTGGGCACATCTACAGCGGTTCCTGAGTGGGTCGCCGGAACAAGCCGGGTTCGCTGTTGTTGCCCGGGCGACCCGTATTCTGCTCGAAGCCATTCCGCTGGACGGCATGGCGAACGTCGGACCGCTCCGGCGCGCGCTGTGGTTGCTCATCCTTGGCGGCAACTGGACCGCTGCCGCAGCTTTCGTGCGCGGTACGACAGCGGGCTCCGAGACGGAACGAATCCGTGCTTGGCTCGAAGCAGTGGCATTGATTCGCGCGGCCGATGTCACGGCCGCGTCTTCGCTTGTCGCCGAGGGGGTACTAGTCGTCCTGGTGAACGGCGCGGACGCGGTCGATCCAGAGCAGTTGGCGCAGCACCTGCCCGCCCTGAGGGGGCTCGAGCTCGAAGCTTCTGGATCTGACCTCCTCGTCGCGATGGCAGAGGCCGTCCGGGTGCAAGACTTTCGCGCGGTTTCCGCGGTCTCAGCACTTCGCAACGTCGTTCCGCTGGTCGTGGACCGGGTAGATGCGACGCCAGATGGGCTTGTTCTCGGCGGGCCAATGAGGTCCGGTTCTTTGCCTCCCGAGACGTCGATCGTCCTTGAGAGCGCAGGCAAGGACGCAGCGGTTGCGAGTGTTGAGGGGGCGGCCGGGCGCTGGCGAGCGATCATCAAGTCCGAGACTTGCGCTCCCGGGCGTTACGGCGTCGTGGTGTCGGCGAACGGAATCGAGCGACGGTTCCCGGTCGTGACGGCGCGGATGCCTCTGCCTCCCCTGGCAGAGGAGCTTCCGATGCAGCCGCTGGCGGACCGTCAGAACGGCTGGCGTTTCCTCATCGATCGGCGCCCAGATCGCAAGAAGAGTATCGGCCGCCTACTCCGCCGAGTCGTTCGCGGGCACCAGTGAGGGACCGTTGCCCATCGTCAGCGCGACGCCGCGTCGAGCAACTCCGCGTACCGCCGCGATAATGCGAACGGCGCCAGCCGCCGGCTGAACTCCGCGGCATCGGCAGCACCCGCGGCAGGCGCCGCCAACCCCACACGCAAGGACTCCACGGCATCGCCGGCGTCGAACCACCTGACCCACGCCTCGTCGCCGAACTCGGCACGCAGGTGCGGCTCGTCCGGCAGGACCGACGGCACGCCGAACGACGCGGCGAGGTGCAGGACCCCGGAGTTGAGCACCCGCCGGTAGGGGAACACAGCAGTGTCTGCCGCTCGGAACCACCGCTGGACGTCGATGTCCTCGACCTGATCGTGCTCGCGCACTGCACGCACGTCGTCGCCGAGCAGCCGGTCGATGTCGTCACGGTCGTCGGACGTGGTCCGGCCGGCCAGCAGGAGCACTGGCCGCTCGGACGGCTTCGTCCGACGCACGGCTTCGACCAGGACGTCGATGCCCTTGTACGGGCGCATCTGGCCGAAGGCGAGGACGGCGTGGTCGCGGTCCGTGAGTCCGAGCGACGCGCGCGCTTCCTCGCGCGACACCGAGTCCGGGTAGACGCCCTGGTAGCTCGGGTGCGGGAGATGCACGACCTTTTCCGGGTCGAGCTCGTAGTACGAGGACACGGCCGTGGGTGTGTCCCTGTTCATCACGTGGACGACGTCGGCGGCGCCGGCCAGGTAGCGGTTCAGGTCGAGTTCGAGCTCGAGGTGCCGTGCATCGTGGGGGAGGACGTTGTGGATTGTCCAGACGAGACGTGCTCCGCGTGTGCGCGCCGCGTCGACGGCGGCGCGGAAGCGATCGAGCCGCACCTGCGCTTCGTCGAGGTCGTCGTCGTGTCGCTGCACGATCGGGGACGTCCAGTGCATGTGGAAGACGTCGCCGGTACCGAGCCGGCCGAGGTGCTGCTCGAGCTGCTCCAGACGCAGGCTCTCGAGGACGTTCCAGCCGCGTGCCCGCGGGGCCAGCAGCATGAGGTTGAGGTACGGGTTGTCGCGGTAGGCAGGGAACACCGCGAGGAGGCGATCGGGCACCGACCGATCCTACGGGGACTCGGCCGGAGAGCGGGGTGGCGTCAGTCGAGCGTGGCGACGATGAACTCGGCCTCGTGCAGGACCGAGCAGAACGCCTGGCCCTCGTGGTCGAGCGCATCGCGCTTCAGGATGACTGCACCGCACACCGAGCACTTGGTCGTGAAGGTCGACCGCACGACGTCTGAGATGAGCGACATGCGACCATGCTGCGCGCCGAAGGTGAACAACGGGGAGCGATCGCCTCGGAAGCCGGTGAACGACCCCGAAGAATCCGCCTGGGACGCGACGAAGCCTCGGGTCAGAGCAACCGGACGACCTGATCGGCACCGGCACCGGCCGGCACCACCTCGGCGAAGTCCCCGTCGGCCACGACCTGCCCCGCCGCGAGCCACACGACGTTCCGCGCGCCCGGCTGCGGCACGAACCTCGAGACGTCCGATCCCGCGCCGCCGCTGACCAGCACCGTGACGTCGTCGAGTCCGCTCGACCCCCGGTACCACGACGTCGGGACGTCGACCTGCACGGCGTGACCGACCGCCTCGAGCGCCGTCACGAGCGCGCTGACGTCCGCCACCCGGGTCCCGTCGTGCTTCACCGCGATCCGAAGACCGGCAGCGCCGGAACCGCCGGCAGCGCCAGCAGCGCCGGCGAAGTCCCGGACGACGATCGGCCGCGACGACCGCACCATCACGGCGTGCCCCTTCGGCAGCCCCGGCTCGACCCCGAGCCACCGCAGCCCGGCCGCCTCGTAGTGTGCTCCAGCGTCCGCTGCCGGGTACCGCCCACGCCAGCGCTCGTCGAACACCCGCCGGTTGTCGACCCGGGCATCGTCGCGACCGGGGGTGCGGCTCTCGTGGTGCACGACGACCGACGACGGCACCACGGCGAACGCCGAGCCGTCCGGCGAGGCATCGAGGGCCCGCAGGCACAGGTCGACGTCCTCGAGCCCGTTCGCGAACACCGGGTCGAACCCGTGCCAGCGGATCAGGTCGACGGCCCGGAACGCAGCGGCAGCAGCAGTGATCGCCGAGAAGCGGCGACCACCGGCAGCACCCAGCCGTGCGGTCCCGGCACCCGCCAACGCCCGCGAAGCGTCGTACCGCGGGTGGTCGCCGAGGAAGTGCCAGGGCAGCACCTTGTCCCCGCCGAACACCGTGCCCGCTGCCTGCACGATCCCGTCCGGGTACACGAGCAGCGGTTGCGCGCCGAGCACGGACGGGTCGTCCAGCGCGGAGACCAGCGGCCGCAGCCACCCGGTCGTGACCTCGGTGTCGTTGTTGAGCATGACGACGGTGCCGCCGGTGGATCGGGCCAGGCCGAGGTCGCTGCCCAGCCCGAAGTTCCGGTTGCGGTCCTCGCGCTGCAGCAGGACCCGCGGCTCGTCGCCGAACCAGGTACCGAGCACGGCCGAGACCGAGCGCGGTGAGCCGTTGTCGACCAGGACCACCTCGACCCGGTCGCCCTCGTGGTCGGCGGCGTGCAACACGGCGTCCACGGCACGCCGGGTCATCGTCCAGTCGCGGAACACCGGCACGACGACGGAGACGAGTCCGGCGTCGCGCGCCGGCGCTGCCTCGGCCAGGGCGTCCCAGTCGATGCGGTGGCGGGCGAGCGCGACCTCCTGCCACGACGCGGGCTGTGCGGAGGAGACCCGCCGCGGGTCGCGGACGTTGTCGTAGTCGACGCCGATCACGGGCACGTACGCGGGCACGCCGGAGCGCTTCCCGATGCGCAGCAGCCACTCCCAGTCGATCCAGCGGCGCAGGGTCTCGTCGAACGGCCCGACGGCAGCGGCGACGTCACGACGGACGACGAGCGCGTTCAGGTCGATGAAGTTGCCGGCGAGCAGGTCGTCGAGCGTGCCGTCCTCGCCGCGGTACGTCTCGGCGGGGACGGTGGAGTCGTCGGCGTTGTTCGCGCCGATCATCCGGACGCCGGTGTGCACGCCGGGGCCGTCCGTCTCGAGCAGCCCGGCGAGTGCGGCGGACAGGTGCTCGGGTCGCCAGGTGTTGTCGGCGTCGAGGAACGCGACGAAGTCGCCGCGCACCGCCGCGAGTCCGGAGTTGCGCGCAGCTCCCGCCCCGCCGTTCTCCCGCTCGACCAGACGGACGCGCGGCTCGTCGGCGGCGATCCGACGCACGACCTCGGCGGTCTCGTCACCGGACCCGTCGTCGACGACGAGGAGCTCCCAGTTCGCGTGCCGCTGCGCGCGCACCGAGGCGATCGCCGCACCGACCACGTCGGCACGCCGGTACACGGGCATCACGATCGACACGAGCGGTTGCTCCGCGTCGCGTCGCGCGACACCGCGCGGGTACCGGCTGAGCGCCTCGGCGACGTCGGGCCCGTCCCACGTGGCCCGGTAGCGGCGCCGGGTCCGGTGCTGCGCGTCGGCGAAGGCGCGGGCAGCGGAGACGGCTGCGTCGCGTGCGGCGCCCCAGGTCGGTGCGTGGCCACGGCGGCCGGGAGGCACGGGGAGCGTGGTCGCGTCGGTCGCGTTCCGCAGGAAGTCGCGGAGCGCATCGAGCGTGGACGCCGGGCGGTCGGCTTCCGGCACCGAGGCGGCGTACACGCCAGCGTCGAAGAGGGGTCCGGTCTGGAAGAGCTCCTGGCCCTCCTGGTGCAGGGCGTCGTACCAGGACATCGCCGGGACGGGCTGGTGCTCGCGCATCCACTCGTGCTCGATGAGCGGGTGCAGCGAGAGTCCTCGCTGCCCGTCGTTGTGCACGTAGAACGCGATGGCGTCGGCGTCGCTGTCGAACGTCCGTCCGGTCTGGGCCTCGAAGTACGCGCGGTCGAGTACACCGAACTCGGCGATCCGCCGGGCCCAGCGGTCGAGCCGGTCCGTGACGGTCAACGGCTTCTCGGGGCCACGGAACGGGCGCGCCAGGCGTCGCGCGACGCGGCCGAGGCCCTTCGCCTCGGCCATCAGCGGCGACCCGGCAGCCGTGCGGCGACCTTGGCGATCGCCTGGCCGGTGCGGAACGAGCGGCTCGCGCGCAGGTCGTCGAGCTCGCGGCGGAGTCGGGTGACCTCGTCGGAGGCGTTCGCCGCCGCCACCTCGGCGGCGGTGAGGTCGAGGGGGAGGAGCGCTGCCCAGCGGCCCTCGAGGGCCTCGGAGCGCGACGCGAGCGGCGCGGTCAGGCGACGGTCGAGCTGCTCGCGCGCCGCGACGAGTCCGCCGCGGGTCGTGGCGACGACGTGCGGGTCTAGCAGGGCGGCGACCTGGTCGGCTCCGGCCCGGTGCGCTCGTGACGACCACGGTGTCGAGGTCGGCTCGGTCCGGACGACGACGAGCTCGAGCGACCGCCGGTTGGCGGCGACGACCTCGGCGGGTGTGGGGTCCACGAGGACCGTGACGGTGACGAGGTCGTCCGGGTTCGGGGCGTCGGAGGTGACCGTCCACCCGCCGGGGGCCGACGCGCCGGGGGTGAGCCGGGCCTCCAGGTCGAAGCCGTCCGCGAAGGCCGCGTCGATCTCGCGGACCAGGCCACCGGCGTCCTCGACGTGCCGCAGGTCGACGGCGAGGCGGGGCGGGGGACCCGCGGGGACCAGGGGGTCGGCGAAGCGCTCCGTCGCCGTCGAGCCGTGCCGCTGGTAGGCGGCGACGGCGTCCGGCAGGAACGGGTACCGGCGCTCGAGTTCGCGCTGGTGCGCAGCGCGGAGGGCGTTGCGGTTGCCCGAGAAGCTCTTGCCGCCGGCGTGCAGGACCAGCGCGCGGTTGGCGATCCGCGACGTCCAGCCGTGCTCGGCGAGGCGCAGGCAGTAGTCGTTCTCCTCGCCGTACCCGGGGGCGAAGGCGTCGTCGAACAACCCGTGCTCGGTGATCAGCTCGCGGCGGGTGAGGAAGCAGAAGCCCATCGCGACGGGCAGGACCTGCGAGATCGGCAGGAGCGGGGCGATCGCTCCCCAGACGGCCCGCGTGCGCTCCTCGGTGCGTGCTGCACCCCGGTTGGTCAGGCGGTAGGGGATGCTCGCGATCGTGGCGTTGTCGCTCCGCGCCGTGACGACGCCGGTGCGGTCCTCGTCGAGCACGTCGAGCATGGCGTCCAGGAAGCCCGCGGTGGGCACGGCGTCGCTGTTGAGCAGCAGGACGGCCTCGCCTGTGGTGCCGGTGCCGGTGTCGCCGGTGCCGGTGCCGCGGTCGAGCTCGAGGACGGCGCGGTTGCACGTGCCGACGAACCCGAGGTTGCGGTCGTTGCGCTCGTACCGGAACCCCGGCCGACCGTCGATCCGCTCGAGCAGGGCGCGTTCGATCGCGTCGGCGTCGGGGCCGCAGTCGTTGACGAGCAGCACCCGGTGCACGGACGTGTCGAGGTGCTCGACGAGTCCGTCCACGCAGCGCAGCAGGGACTCGAGGTCTCCGTAGACGGGGACGACGACGAGGGTGGTGCGGGTCATCGGGCGGACTCCTCGTGGTCGTGCTGGTCGTCGTGGCTGTCGCGACTGTCGCGACTGTCGCGACTGTCGTGCTCGAGCGCGTTCGCGAGTGCGTCGACGGCCGCGTCGAGCGGACCGCCGAGCGCGTGCTCGGCGAGCGGGGCGAAGCCGGTGGGGCCCTCGGCCGCGGCGCGGCGGACGGCGTCGGCGACGGCCAGGCCGAGCGACCGGGCGTCGGCGGGCACGGCCGTCAGGTTGGGGTGCAGGTGCGCACGGGTGCCGCGGAACTCGTTCGTGACCACGCGGGCGCCGGAGATCGCACCGTCGAACGGCGGGTGGCTCGGGTGCGGACTGTGCTGCAGCGAGAGCACGACGTTGGTCGAGGCGATGAAGCGGAAGTAGTCGTCCCAGGGCATCGTGCCGTGGCTCACGAGCTTGACGTCGCCCGAGCCGCCGTCGAGCTCGACGTCGCCGTGCTGCTCGCCGGCCGAGTGGAACTCCACCCGGATCCCGTCGGCCGCGAGCTCCTGCACCGCGACGCGCAGGGCGGCGACACCGAGCCGGAACAGGTTGCGGTGCTTGCTCGGGCGGCCGTAGAACAGCACCCGGACGACGTCCTCGTGCCGTCGGGCCGTGGCGACGCGTTCGAGCAGCTCCACGTCCAGGTGCGGTGCGAAGGTCCGCTCCGCCGGCACGTCCAGGTCCTCGACGTCGGCCAGGTACTTCCGCAGGGGCTCCGAGTTGACGAGCACCCGGAAGCCGGCGCGGTAGGTCGAGGCGGCGACGGCGTACTCGGTCGACCACGGGCTGAAGCCGGGCTCGTAGTCCTGCACCAGGTACACCACCCGGTCGCGCGGGACGACCCCGGCGGTCACGGCGACGTCGATCGGGTGCGCGGTCTTCCAGTGCGTGGCGATCCAGACGTCGTCGCGGCCGAACTCGGTGTCCAGGACGTCCTCGCGTCGGACCACGCGGACCCCCGGGCGGCCGTCGACCCGCGACTCCGGGAACCGGTCCGCCACGAGCGCCTCGGCCGCGGCCGCACTGTTGCCGGGCGTGGTCCAGCGGACCATGACGACCCGGACCGACCGGCCCAGGCGTGCGCCGACCGCGATCGCGACGGCCAGCGCCGTCTGCACCCCGGCGAACGCCGCGCCCTCGCGGAGCTCGTCGACGACGAGCACGACCTCGGGCTCCCGGTCGACCGTCCGGATGCCCGCCAGGGCGAGGCTCGTCTCGACCAGCCCCTCGAACGGTCGGGCAGCCAGTGGTGCGCGGTCACGCTCGCGCCGGGCCACGCCGACGTCCACGCGGGACACCGTGCGACCGAGTCGTTCGCGGACGTCGTTGCGGTAGTGGCCGTCCCGCGCGTACCGCTCGTTCACCCGGACGAGGTCGCTGACCAGGCGCCGTGCCTTCTCGAAGTTCATCGACCCTCACGTTACTGGGCGTGGGGGAGCACCTCGGTAGGCTTGTCCCCTGATGATGCTGCGAATCGACCTCCGTGGCGGCCTGCCCGCCCGTGCCGAACTCCTCCGACTCATGCCGCGCGCCGTGGGTGACGTCTCGCACGCGGTCGACGCCGCCCGCGAGCTGGTCGAGGACGTCCGACACCGCGGAGCGGACGCACTGCACGACCAGGCCGAACGCTTCGACGGCGGCGCCCCGGCGAACGTCCGGGTGCCGGTCGCCGAGATCGCGGCAGCCGTCGCCGGGCTGACCCCCGAACTGCGGGAAGCGCTCGACGAAGCCATCCGCCGCGTCCGAGCCGCCAGCGCCGCACAGGTGCCGGCCGGCTCCGTCACCACGCTCGCCGACGGCGCCGAGGTGCACCAGCGCTGGCAGCCGATGCGCCGCGTCGGCCTCTACGTGCCCGGCGGCAAGGCCGTCTACCCGTCGAGCGTCGTCATGAACGTCGTGCCCGCCCAGGTCGCCGGGGTCCGGTCGATCGCACTCGTGTCCCCGCCGCAGCGCGACCACGGCGGTGCGGTCCACCCGACGATCCTGGCCGCGGCCGGACTGCTCGGCATCGACGAGGTCTACGCGATGGGCGGTGCCGGGGCGATCGGCGCGCTGGCGTACGGCGTCCCCGCGATCGACCTCGAGCCCGTCGACCTGGTCACCGGTCCTGGCAACAACTACGTGGCCGCGGCGAAGCGCCTGGTGCGAGGTGTCGTCGGCATCGACTCCGAGGCCGGTGCGACCGAGATCCTCGTGATCGCCGACGAGACCGCCGACCCCGGGTTCGTCGCCGCCGACCTCATCAGTCAGGCCGAGCACGACGAGCAGGCCGGCAGTGTGCTGGTGACGACGTCGGCGACGTTCGCCGATGCGGTCGAAGCCGCCATCCCGGAACGCACGGCGGTGCTCGGGACGGCTGCGCGCCTCCAGACCGCCCTGGACGGACCGCAGTCCGCGATCGTGCTGGTGGACTCGCTCGCCGACGCCGCGACCGTGAGCAACGCGTACGGGCCGGAGCACCTCGAGATCCAGACGGCCGACGACGACGCGGTGCTCGCCGACATCGACGCCGCCGGAGCGGTGTTCGTCGGGCCGAGCACGCCCGTCAGCCTGGGGGACTACTTGGCCGGGTCGAACCACGTGCTGCCCACAGGCGGCCAGGCGCGCTTCGGTTCCGGGCTGTCCGCGTCGACGTTCCTGCGGCCGCAGCAGGTCATCCGGTACTCGGCGTCGGCGCTCGACGAGGTCGCCGCGCACATCGTCGCGCTGTCGACCGAGGAGCAGCTCCCCGCGCACGGCGCCGCCGTGACGGAGCGTACGAACCGATAGCCTGGGCGACGACATGTTCTGCCCTTTCTGCCGCCACCCGGACTCCCGCGTCGTCGACTCACGGACGAGCGACGACGGAACCTCCATACGCCGCCGTCGACAGTGCCCGAACTGCGGACGACGCTTCTCGACCACCGAGACCGCGTCGCTCAACGTCGTCAAGCGCAACGGCGTCACCGAACCGTTCAGCCGCGACAAGATCGTCTCCGGCGTGCGCAAGGCCTGCCAGGGGCGCCCGGTCACCGACGGCGACCTGGCCGTGCTCGCGCAGCGCGTCGAGGAGACCGTGCGGTCGTCCGGCTCGAGCCAGATCGACGCGAACGACATCGGCCTCGCGATCCTCGCGCCGCTCCGTGAGCTGGACGAGGTCGCGTACCTGCGGTTCGCCAGCGTCTACCAGGCCTTCGACTCGCTCGAGGACTTCGAGGACGCCATCAGCCAGCTGCGCCGTGACCACCGCGGTGCTGCGGCTACCGGGGTTGCGAGCGCGGGGATCGCGGGTGCCGGATCGCCGGCGGGTGCCGCCGGATCGTCGTCGGGCGCCGCCAGCTCGCCGGCGGGTGCCGGCGCGTGAGCGGCGTCGCGGAAGGCCTGGTCCGGTCCGGGTACGCCGTCGTCTTCCGGTCGGTCTTCGCCAAGATGGACCCCGAGCGGGCCCACCACCTGGCGTTCGCCGTCATCAAGGCGCTGCCCCACGTGCCGTTCGTCGGCGGTCTGGTCGAGCGGTACTCCCGCCCGGCAGCTGCTGACGGCATCACGACGATGGGCATCCACTTCCCGTCGCGCTTCGGCCTCGCCGCCGGGTTCGACAAGGACGCCCGCGGCATCGGCGGCCTCGGCCTGCTCGGCTTCGGTCACGTCGAGGTCGGCACGATCACGGCGAAGCCCCAGCCCGGCAACGAGCGTCCGCGCCTGTTCCGTCTCATCGAGGACCGCGCCCTCATCAACCGGATGGGCTTCAACAACCACGGCGCCGGTGCTGCTGCCCGCCGGCTCGAGCGCGCCCGACGCAACCCGGGTCGCCCGGTCATCGGCGTGAACATCGGCAAGAGCCGGGTCGTCGCCGTCGAGGACGCCATCGACGACTACCTCGAGTCGACACGTCGCCTCGCGCCGTTCGCCGACTACCTGGCGGTCAACGTCAGCTCCCCGAACACGCCCGGCCTGCGCGGCCTGCAGGAACTCGACCAGCTCCGACCGCTGCTGTCCGCCGTCCGCGATGCCGCCGGAGACACGCCCGTGCTGGTGAAGATCGCGCCGGACCTGACCGACGAGCAGGTCGATGCCATCGCCGGCCTCGCGGTGTCGCTCGGGCTGTCGGGCATCATCGCGAACAACACGACGATCTCCCGTGAGGGACTCACCGCGGACCCGGCCGACGTCGAGGCAATGGGTGCCGGGGGACTCTCCGGTGCTCCCCTCGCCGCGCGTTCGCTCGAGGTGCTGCGTCGCGTCCGTGCCGCGGTGCCCGCCGAGTTCTGCGTCATCGCCGTCGGCGGGGTGACGACCGAGCAGGACGTGCAGGACCGCATCGACGCCGGGGCCACCCTGGTGCAGGGCTACACGGCGTTCCTCTACGAGGGGCCGAGCTGGGCCACGCGCATCAACCGCTTGCGTCGCAAGCGGCTGCGCCGCGCCGCGCGCTGAGCGCGGGCGCGGGCGGGCGCGTGTCCCGCCCGCGCGCCCGTCCGCCCGGCGTTCCCGGCGCCCTCCAGGTTCCGAAATCTCGGCATCTCGCGGCTCTCAGCGGCCGTCTGTGGAACCTCGGCGGCGTGCACGCGGCGAGTCGTGGAACCTCGGCGACGCGCACGCGGCGAGTCGTGGAACCTCGCCGGCCACCCCTGGGACGGGAGGCCCGGTGCGATCCCGTCACGGGCCTCCCGTCCGCCGGTGCGTGGCCACGCCCGGCCCCGGCCGCTGAGTGTCCGAGATTTCGGAACCTGGGCGCGCGGGCGGGCCGTCTGTGGAACCTCGGCGACGCGCACGCGGCGAGTCGTGGAACCTCGCCGACCGCCCCTCGCACGCCAGACGACGAAGCGCCGCCCGGCGAGGCCGGACGGCGCTTCGGGACAGCGACGCTGGGGTCAGAGGGCGGGGTACTGCCCCCGCTTGACCTGGGGCTTCGGCAGGCGCAGGAACCGCAGCTGCCACGCCCGCGTCAGGATGTAGAGGAACGTGCCGCGCTGCATCTCGCCGAACTTGGTGGTGAGCTTGCGACGCATCGACAGCCAGAGGACCACGCAGTCGATCACGAACAGGGCCACGAACGCCCACACGAGCAGGAGCGAGTACGAGGCGATCGCGGTCTGCGAGGCGGCGAACCCGACGATCAGGAACAGCACGAGCACCGGCATCATGATCTCGCCGACGTTCCAGCGCGCGTCGATCCAGTTGCGGACGAAGCGACGCTGCTCACCGCGGTCCTTCGCCGGCAGGTAGCGCTCCTCGCCGTTGGCCATGCCGACGCGGGCGCGCTCGCGGTCGGAGTTGAGACGCGCGCGGGCGGCCTTCTTGTCGACCGGCGTGTTGCCGACGAGGGGGCGGCGGTTCGCTGCCTCGCGCTCACGGCGGGACGGCGTCGGGCGGCCCTTGCCCTGCTCGAGGAGTTCTTCCTCGGTGGGGTTCACGGTCGTGTTGGTCTTGGGGGCTGCCTTCGCCACGGTGCGTTCCTAACGGCGTTGTGCGTGCGGGATCGTCCTCTAGATTACCGGGCATGACCGACACCGCACAGCCCAGCTCCGCGACCGACCCCGCTCTCCTCGACGCCCTGCGCGAACAGGTGCAGGGTGCACTGCCCACGACGATCGCCGATCTGTCCGCGCTGGTGCGGATCCCGTCGGTGTCGTGGTCGGCGTTCGACGAGTCGCACGTGCTCGCGAGCGCGCGTGCCGTGGCGGACCTGGCGCTGAGCACCGGGGTCTTCGCCGAGGACCAGGTCGAGATCATCCGTTCAGCGATCAGCGACGACGAGCCGCTCGAGCTCGGCCAGCCCGCGGTGCTCGCCGTCCGCCCGGCCCGGAACGGCAAGCCGACCGTCATGCTCTACGCCCACCACGACGTGCAGCCGCAGGGCGACGACGCCCTCTGGGAGACGCCGCCGTTCGAGCCGACCCTCCGCGGTGACCGGCTGTACGGTCGCGGCGCCTCGGACGACAAGGCCGGCGTGATGACCCACATCGCGTCGCTCCGGGCGATCCACGGGCAGTTCGGCGACGACCTCGACCTCGGTGTCGTCCTGTTCGTCGAGGGCGAGGAGGAGTTCGGCTCCCGGTCGTTCCGCACCTTCCTCGCCGACCAGAAGGAGCGCCTGGCCGCCGACGTCATCGTGGTCGCCGACAGCGACAACTGGTCGGTGGACGTGCCGTCGATCACGGTCTCGCTCCGCGGCAACGTCACCTTCAAGCTCACCCTGACGACCCTCGAGCACGCCAGTCACAGCGGGATGTTCGGGGGAGCGGCGCCGGACGCCATGATCCCGATGGTCAAGCTGCTCGCGTCGCTGCACGACGACGCCGGTTCGGTCGCCGTCGACGGGCTCACCTCGTACGAGGCCGACGTCCCGGCACGGACCGACGACGAGCTCGCCGTCGACGCGGCCCTGGTCGAGGGCGTCCGACCGATCGGCACCGGTGAGGTCCTGTCGCGCATGTGGTTCCAGCCGTCGATCACCGTGACCGGCATGGACGTGCCGAGCGTCGCGAACGCCTCCAACACGCTGCTCCCGACCGTCTCCGCCCGCGTCTCGGTCCGGGTCGCACCCGGCCAGCCCGCCACGGAGGCGTACGCGGCCGTCGAACGGCACCTGCGGGCACACGTGCCCTTCGGTGCCCGCATGGAGATCTCCGAGCCGGACAGCGGCGACGGCTTCCTCGTCGACACGGCCGGCTGGGCCGTCCAGGAGGCCCGCACGGCCATGCGCGAGGGCTGGGGTGCCGAGGCGGTCGAACAGGGCATCGGCGGCTCGATCCCGTTCGTCTCGGACCTCGCCGCGGAGTTCCCGGAGGCCCAGATCCTGGTCACCGGGGTGGAGGACCCGGACACCCGCGCCCACAGCCCGAACGAGTCGCAGCACCTCGGCGTCCTGCACCGGGCCATCGCGTCCGAGGCGATCCTGCTCGCCAGGCTCGCGACGCGCAGCTGACGGTGCTTACAATCGACGCCAGGCGCGGTGAACCGCACCGCCCGGAGGGAGACGCGCGATGAGCGACACCATCACCACCGACGCACCGGTGACCGAGGCGGCCTCGCACGGCGTCCTCCTGAGCGACGCCGCGGCCGGCAAGGTGGCGAGTCTCCTCGAGCAGGAGGGCCGCGACGACCTGCGCCTGCGCCTCGCCGTCCAGCCCGGCGGCTGCTCGGGTCTGATCTACCAGCTGTACTTCGACGAGCGCCTGCTCGACGGTGACGTCACCGCCGAGTTCGACGGGGTCGAGGTCGTCGTCGACAAGATGAGCGTCCCGTACCTCGACGGCGCGACGATCGACTTCGAGGACACCATCCAGAAGCAGGGCTTCACGATCGACAACCCGAACGCGCAGGGCAGCTGCGCGTGCGGTGACAGCTTCCACTGATCACCAGCCGATCCGACACGCGAGCGGGGAGCGACCGACACGGTCGCTCCCCGCTCGCGTTCGTCGGGGGATGCGGTCGCAGTGTGACCGGGGAAAACGGCCGGTCAGGAGTGCGGATCGCGGCGATGAGCGTGTCGGGTGTGCGCGAGCGGTACCGAGCTGCGAGTAAGCTAGGAGTGTTCCAATCAAGCTGGGAGCCAGCCAAGTGTCGCCTTCGTGCGGCTCGGCGGGTTCGGCTCCGGGCTCACGTCTTTTGCGAGAGGTAACAGTGCGTTCGAATCGCCGTATACGTTGGGCGGCCGTCCCGGTGGCCGTCGGTCTGGTCATCGCACTGGCTGGCTGCACGCAGCAGCAGATGAACGGATGGCTCCCCGGCACGGAGGAGACGAAGGACGTCACCAACCACACGAGCCGCATCGTCGGCCTGTGGACCACCAGCTGGGTGGTGCTCCTCGCCGTCGGTCTCATCGTCTGGGGCCTGATCATCTGGGCCGCCATCGTGTACCGCCGCCGGAAGGGCCAGACCGGCCTGCCCGTGCAGATGCGCTACAACATGCCGCTCGAGATCTTCTACACGATCGTGCCGCTCATCCTCGTGCTGGGCTTCTTCGCCTTCACCGCGAAGGACCAGGCAGCGATCGAGAAGCCGTTCGACGACCCCGACGCCACCGTGCACGTGTACGGCAAGCGCTGGGCGTGGGACTTCAACTACATCAACAAGGACAACCCCGAGGACAGCGTCTACTACCAGGGCATCCAGGCCCAGGAAGAAGAGAACGCCAAGGGCGCCATCGACGAGTCGCAGCTGCCGACCCTCTACCTGCCGCAGGGCAAGAAGGTCGCGATCGAGCTCTCCTCGCGCGACGTCGACCACTCCTTCTGGATCATCGACTTCCTGTACAAGAAGGACATGCTCCCCGGCAAGACGAACTGGGAGTACTTCATCCCGGAGAAGCTCGGGACGTACCAGGGCAAGTGCGCGGAGCTCTGCGGTGAGTACCACTCGCTGATGCTCTTCCAGGTGAAGGTCGTCACGCCGGCGCAGTACCAGGACTACCTCGACACCCTGAAGGACCAGGGCAAGGTCGGGCTCCTCGGCGACGAGTACAACACCAACACGAACGAACCGAACAACAAGGCGCCGGTCGAGGCGTCCAGCGAGAACAAGTAGGGGCTCGTCAGATGACAACGTCTTTCGTCGGCCAACCGACCCAGACTGCTTCGCCGGACTTCCAGGCGTCGAAGGTGGGCCGGAAGGGCAACATCATCGTCCGGTGGATCACCTCCACCGACCACAAGACCATCGGGTACATGTACCTGATCGCGTCCTTCGTCTTCTTCCTGCTCGCGGGTGTGATGGCCCTGGTCATCCGTGCCCAGCTGTTCGAGCCCGGCCTGCACGTGGTCGCGACGAAGGAGCAGTACAACCAGCTCTTCACGATGCACGGCACGATCATGCTGCTGATGTTCGCGACGCCGCTCTTCTCGGGCTTCGCGAACGCGATCATGCCGCTCCAGATCGGTGCTCCCGACGTCGCCTTCCCGCGACTCAACGGCTTCGCGTTCTGGCTCTACCTGTTCGGCTCGCTCATCGCGGTCGGCGGCTTCCTCACCCCGCAGGGTGCGGCCTCGTTCGGCTGGTTCGCCTACGCGCCACTGAGTGACACGACGTTCACACCAGGGCTCGGCGGCACACTCTGGGTCTTCGGACTCGGCATGACCGGCTTCTCGACGATCCTCGGCGCGGTGAACTTCATCACCACCATCATCACGATGCGTGCCCCGGGTCTGACGATGTTCCGCATGTCGATCTTCACGTGGAACACCCTCGTGACGGCGCTGCTCGTGCTGATGGCCTTCCCGGTGCTCGCCACCGCGCTGTTCGGCCTCGGGCTCGACCGGGTGTTCGACGCCCAGATCTTCAACCCGGCCAACGGCGGTGCGCTGCTCTGGCAGCACCTGTTCTGGTTCTTCGGGCACCCCGAGGTGTACATCATCGCGCTGCCGTTCTTCGGCATCGTGTCCGAGGTCTTCCCGGTCTTCAGCCGCAAGCCGATCTTCGGGTACAAGACCCTCGTCTACGCGACCATCGCGATCGCGGCCCTGTCGGTCACGGTCTGGGCGCACCACATGTACGTCACCGGTGGCGTCCTGCTGCCCTGGTTCTCGCTCATGACGATGCTCATCGCGGTCCCGACCGGCGTGAAGATCTTCAACTGGGTCGGCACGATGTGGCGCGGCTCGGTGACCTTCGAGACCCCGCTGCTCTGGGCCGTCGGCTTCCTCATCACGTTCACGTTCGGTGGCCTCACCGGTGTGATCCTGGCGTCGCCGCCGCTCGACTTCCACGTGTCCGACTCGTACTTCGTCGTGGCGCACTTCCACTACGTGGTCTTCGGCACCGTCGTCTTCGCGATGTTCTCCGGCTTCTACTTCTGGTGGCCGAAGTGGACGGGCAAGATGCTCAACGAGCGTCTCGGCAAGATCCACTTCTGGCTCCTGTTCATCGGGTTCCACACCACGTTCCTCATCCAGCACTGGCTGGGCGTCATCGGCATGCCGCGTCGTTACGCGACCTACCTGCCGAACGACGGCTTCACCTGGATGAACCAGCTGTCGACGATCGGCTCGATGATCCTCGCGATCTCGTTCCTCCCGTTCATCTTCAACGTCTACGTGACGGCCCGGAACGCACCGAAGGTCGCCGTGAACGACCCGTGGGGCTACGGCCGCTCGCTCGAGTGGGCCACCAGCTGCCCGCCGCCCCGCCACAACTTCACGTCGATCCCGCGGATCCGTTCCGAGTCCCCGGCCTTCGACCTGAACCACCCCGAGGCAGGTGTGCCGATCGGTGTCGGCCCCGCGAAGGACGCCCCGGATGCCCCGACCTACGACGCCGCGAAGGGCGAGGTGAAGTAAGCCGATGCGCGCGAACACCAACCTGTTCTGGATCCTCTTCGGGTTCTTCATCCTCGCGGACGCCGCGTACACGATCTGGGCAATGATCTACTACGGCCACCCGGAGTGGGTCGGCACCGTGGCGATCGGCCTGACCGGCATCATGTCCGCGTTCATCGCCTTCTACCTCGGCAAGGTCATGGCGTCCCAGGGCGGCGTGCTGCCCGAGGACCGCCCCGATGCAAACATCGAGGACGGCGACGCCGAGCTCGGGCACTTCAGCCCGTGGTCGTGGTGGCCCATCCTGCTGGCAGCAGCGGTCGCCGTCTGCTTCCTCGGTGTCGCAGCCGGGCTGTGGATCGTCCCGATCGGACTCGCCCTGGTGGCGGTCACCCTGGTCGGCTGGGTCTACGAGTACTACCGCGGCAACTTCGGGCACTGACCTGACGCTGCAACGCACCTGACACTTCGGGCGGCACCACATCCGGTGCCGCCCGAAGTGCGTCCAGGCGCTGCACGACCACAGCACACGACCCTGCGCTGCCAACGCAGCGCACGACCCGGCGTTGCACACCACAGCGCCCCACGATCTCCGGTCCCCGATCCGGAACAAACGGGCCCGCCCGCGGCTTGACTGGAGCGGACCTCCCACCACAGCGAAAGGAGTCACCTCAGGTGACCGACAAGCGCACCCTCATCATCTTCGGCGCGACGGGCGACCTCGCCTCCCGCCTGCTGCTGCCGGGCCTCGGCACGTTCCTGCAGAGCGGTCGAGCGGTTCCCGTCCAGCTCATCGGCACGGGCCGCAGCGCCCGCAGCGAGGAGCAGTGGAAGGACATCGTCACGAAATCCTTCGCGTCGCAGGACGTCAAGGGACCCGAGGTCGACGCCACGCTCGCGTCGACCCAGTTCATCCAGGGCGACCCCACCGACCCGGAGCACCTCACGGCACTGCTCGACGCGGCCGAGGCCGAGCCGATCCTCTACTTCGCCCTGCCCCCGCAGATCGCCTCCGACATCTGCGAGGCACTGCAGCAGGTCGAGCTCCCCGCCGGCACCACCCTCGCCTTCGAGAAGCCGTTCGGCACCGACGTCGCGAGCGCCCAGGCCCTCAACGAGACCGTGCTGAAGCTGGTCCCGGAAGAGCGCGTGCACCGCACCGACCACTTCCTCGGACGCACCACGGTCCTGAACATCATCGGTCTGCGCTTCGCGAACCGCCTGTTCGAGCCGATCTGGAACGCCGACAACATCGAGAAGGTCGACGTCTTCTACGACGAGACCCTCGGTCTCGAGAACCGCGCCCAGTACTACGACGAGGCCGGCGCAATGGTCGACATGATCCAGTCGCACCTGCTGCAGATCCTCGGCATTGTGACGATGGACGCCCCGGCGGACATCGACGCGGTCGAGTTCCGCTCGTCCCTGGCCCGGGTGCTCCGTTCGACGCGGCTCAAGGGCGACGACGCGAAGATCGCGTCGCGCCGTGCCGTCTACACGGCCGGCACGATCGACGGCAAGGAGCTGCCGTCGTACCAGGACGAGGACGGCGTCGACAAGTCGCGGAGCACCGAGACGCTCGCCGAGATCTCGGTCGAGGTCGACACGGCCCGCTGGAAGGGCGTCCCGTTCACGCTGCGGTCCGGCAAGGCACTCGGCAACAGCCGGAAAGAGGTGCTGATCACCTTCAAGCCGGTCACGCGCCTGCCCTCCGGCCTGAGCGGTCGCCCGAAGGCGGACACGCTCCGCATCGTCCTGAACCCGGACGAGATCGAGCTGACCGTGTCGGCCAACGGCGGTGGCAACCCGTTCGAGATGGGCCAGGTCACCCTGTCGTCGTCGTTCAGCGACGGCGAGCTGACCCCCTACGGCGAGGTCCTGAACGGCATCTTCCACGACGACCCACTGCTCTCGATCCGCGGCGACGTGGCCGAGCGCTGCTGGGAGATCGTCGAGCCGGTCGTCAAGGCCTGGAAGGCCGACGAGGTCCCGCTCGAGGAGTACCGCGCCGGTTCGCGCGGCCCGGCGGACTGGGAGTCGTCGTCCTGACGGACGTGACCGTCGCGCCCTGAACGGGCGGAACTGCGGACGGGAGGCACGGTGCCAGCTGGCACCGTGCCTCCCGTCCGTTTCGTGGTCAGGACCACCGCGTCATGCGGGGGTGCCCGCCCGTTCGCCCTCGCCGGTCCACGAGCGGGTGCCGCCGTCGTGCACGGGCAACCGTGTGCGGTGCCCGGTCGACGCGCCGCGCGCCCGCGCGATCGCGTCGGACGCGGACACGAGCGTCAGGTGCGACAGCACCTGCGGCGTGTTGCCGACGTGGTGTCCGGTGGCGACGTCGATCTCCTCGGAGAGCATGCCGACGTCGTTGGCGTACCCGACGAGCACGTCCATGAGGCGCTCGGCGTCGTCGATCCGGCCCGAGGCCGCGTACTGCTCGACCAGCCAGAACGAGCACGCCAGGAACGGGTGCTCCGCCCCGGTGAGCCCGTCGAACCCCGACGACGTCCGGTACCGCAGCACGAGACCGTCGGAGCCGGTGGACAGGTCCTGCTCGATGGCGGCGACGGTGCCGGTCATGCGGGCGTCGTGGGCGGAGACGTACCCGATCTGCGGCAGGACGAGCAGGCTCGCGTCGACCTCGTCGGTGTCGTAGTGCTGCCGGTAGCTGCCCCGTGCAGCGTTCCAGCCGTGCTGCTCGATCTCGGCCCGGACCTGGTCGCGCAGGGTGCGCCAGCGGTCCACGGGCCCTTCGAGACCGAACTCCTCGACCGCGGCGACCCCACGGTCGAACGCGGCCCAGATCATCGCGCGCGAGTGCGTGAAGTGCCGTCGCGGGCCGCGCATCTCCCAGATGCCGTTGTCGGGCTCCTGCCAGTGCTCCTCGACGTAGCCGAGCAGGGCGCGCTGCAGGGCCCACGAGTCGGCGTTCTCCTCGACCCCGAGCTCGCGGGCGTCGTGCAGGGCGGCCAGGACCTCGCCGAACACGTCGCCCTGGTACTGCGTGTACGCGCCGTTGCCGACCCGGACGGGCGTCGAGCCGGCGTACCCGGGCAGGTGCGGGAGCTCCCGTTCCGGCAGTTCGCGCTCCCCGGCGATGCCGTACATGATCTGCACGTCGGCGGGGTCGCCCGCGATGGCGCGGAGCAACCAGCCGCGCCAGTGTGCCGCCTCGTCGCGGTAGCCGTGCGCGATGAGCGAGGCGAGGGCGAGGGAGGCGTCGCGGAGCCAGACGTAGCGGTAGTCCCAGTTGCGTTCCCCGCCCGGGTCCTCCGGCAGGCTCGTGGTCACGGCGGCCACCACGCCGCCGGTCTCGCCGTGGGTCATCGCGCGGAGCAGCAAGAGCGAACGGCGGGCGGCGTCGGCGTAGCGACCCTCGGTGCGCGCCGTCGCCATCCAGTCGGTCCACCACGTCACGGTGCGGTGGAGCTCGGCGTCGACGTCGACGGGCTCCGGGGGCTCGCGGTGCGAGGGGTACCAGGTGAGGACGGTGTCGAGCACGTCACCGTCGTGGATCGTCGCGGTGGCCGTGTGCCGGTGGTCCGAGGCCCGGAAGCGCGGGCCGCGCACGATGACCGACCCGGGGCCGGCGGTGGCGAGCAGTGCCGGGTCCTCGTCGCCGCCGATCTGGCGCACCCACGGCAGCGCGAGGGCGTAGTCGAACCGGATCCGCAGGGTCTGCTGCACCTCGACCGAGCCGCTCAGTCCTCGGACACGGCGGACGATGGACGGCCGGTGCGCGCCGACGGGCATGAACTCGGTCACCTCGACGGCACCGTCCGCCGTGGTCCAGACCGTCGACAGGACGAGGGTGTCGCCTCGGTACTTCCGGTGCGCCGTCGCGGCGGGGTCGGTCGGTCGGAGCGTCCAGTGCCCGTGGTCCTCGGTGCCGAGCAGCGAGGCGAACGTGGCGGCGCTGTCGAACCGCGGCAGGCACGCCCAGTCGATCGTGCCGTCGCGGCCGACGAGTGCGGCGGTCGAGGTGTCGCCGATGACGGCGTGGTCCTCGATCAGGTTCGGGGGAGTCGCGGGGGGCGCGGGTGCTCGCTCGGTGTCGGCGGTCCGGTCCGTGTCGGTGCTCATGCCCCGATCGAACACCCGGAGGCCGAGCGTCGTGGCCGCGCGGACGGGCCGCCGGCCCTCTGGCGGCCGTGTGCCGTCGGCCGTCTGGCGGCAGTGTGCCGTCGGTGTGCCTGAAGCCTCGCTCAGGCCGGGTCGGAGCCGTCCGCCTCGGCGAGCCCGACCCGCGCGAGTTCGGACCAGAGCCCGGCACCGTCGGGCGCGTAGACCCACGGCGCCGAGGTGTCGCGGGAGCGTTCCTGCGCCCGGGAGCGTCCGCCGGCCAGGACCGCCTCGCTCGTGGACAGCTGTCGGATGGCGACGCCCGCGACGTTCTCCGGGTGCTCGCGGGCGAACTCGCCGTACAGCGACTCGTCGTGCTGGCCGTCGTCGCCGACGAGCAGCCACTGCACGTCCGGGAAGTCCTTCGCAAGGCGCCGCAGGTTCTGCTGCTTGTGCAGCTGTCCGCTCCGGAAGAACCGGTCGTGCGTGGGGCCCCAGTCGGTGAGCAGGAGCGTGCCGGACGGGTACATGTTGCGGGTCAGGAAGCGCTGCAGGGTCGGCGCGACGTTCCAGGCACCGGTGGACAGGTACACGGTCGGGGAGCCGGGGTGCTGCGCCTGCACGCGTTCGTACAGCACGGACATGCCCGGCACGGGGCGGCGGGCGTGCTCGGTGAGGACGAAGGAGTTCCACGCCGCCAGCATCGGACGGGGGAGCGAGGTCACCATGACGGTGTCGTCGATGTCGGACAGCAGCCCGAAGCGGGTGTCGGGGTGCACGACGAACACGTCCGCCTCGACGTCGCGCCCGCCGCCGGCCGACAACCGGACGGTGCGCCAGCCCGGCTCGAGGTCGATCGGCACGATGGTGTCGACGACCCCGCCACGGTCGGTCTCGACGACGTGCGAGACCCCACCGGCGGTGACGGTGACCTCGGCGTGGTCGACCGCGACGCTCGTGAAGCTCTTCCACCCGCGGACACCGGCGTACGAGACGTCGGAGGCGAGGCCACGGCGGGTCAGCAGCACGCGGCAGAGGATGCGGACCCATCCGGGAGCGCCGTAGCCGGTGTAGGGGACGACGGTCGGGACCAGGCCACGGCTTCGGGCGCGGTGCTCGCGGAACTCCTGGACGGCGTCCTCGATGCGGGCCGCGCGGTGCAGGAGCGGCTCGGCCAACGACGGCTCGTGGGGCGTCGGGTCGGGCATCGCCCCATCATCCCATGCAGGACCCGGAAGTCCACGTCCCGCGGCACCTGTGGTGAGTCGCAGCCATGTTCCAGCCGGTCTCTGCGAAAATCGTCCTCGTCACACCAACGAACCGCGCTGGAGCGCAAGAGGAGAACACGTGCTCGTCACCGAGGTAACGAACGCTCTGCCGGGGGGATCATCACTGCTCAGGAACGAGCCGGTCCAAGCCCGCAGTTCGGCGCGCCTCGCGGGTCTGCTCGACGCTGCTGCCGCGGTGATCGACGAGATCGGGTTCGAGCGACTCACGACCGCGATGGTCGCCGAGCGGGCCGGAGCGTCCATCGGCACCGTCTACCGCTACTTCCCGGACCGCATCGCCGTGGTCGACGCCCTCGCCATCCGCTGCACGCAGCGGCTCGCCGCGCGCTTCGTCGCGGCGCTCGACGCGAGCGGCGCGGAGACCTGGCAGCAGGCCTGCGACGCGCTGATCGACGAGACCGCCGAGCTGTACCGCACCGAGCCCGGCTTCCGCGCGATCCGCTTCGGCGACACCGCGGACACCGGCACCGGTGACGCCGAGGACCGCATGGGAGCGCTCGGCGCCGCCGTCGGGCAGATCATGCGCGACCGGTTCGGGCTGCCCGACAACGAGCGCATCGCACGTGCCTGGGTGGTGCTGGCCGAGTCCGGCCACGCCGTGCTGGCGCGGGCCCACCGCGACCGCGAGCACCCCGACACGGCGCTCATCGCCGAGTACCGCACGATGAGCCGTGCCCACATGGAGTCCGTGGTCGCCGCCGGCTGACCGCCGCGGGGTCCCGCACCCATCCGACGACGCCCGTGCTTCCGAACAGGAGGCGCGGGCGTCGTCGTCCGCGCTGGTTCCGTCGTGCGCTCGGTCCGGTTCACGGCGGTGCGCACCTGTCCGGGACGCGCCGCGTGCCGGAACGGGTGAACCGCTGTCGGACCCGACGGGTACTCTCATCCGGAGTCGGGCTACCTCCGAACAGAAGGGCACCCATGATCGAGTTCCGCTCGGTACGAAAGACCTACCCGGACGGCACCACCGCGGTCGACGACTTCGACCTCGTGATCCCGTCCCGGACCACCACCGTCTTCGTCGGCTCCAGCGGCTGCGGCAAGACGACGCTGCTCCGGATGATCAACCGCATGGTCGACCCCACCTCGGGTTCCGTGCAGATCGACGGATCCGACGTCTCCGGCGTCGACCCCGTGAAGCTCCGGCGGAGCATCGGGTACGTCATGCAGAACTCCGGTCTGCTGCCGCACCGCAAGGTCGTCGACAACATCGCGACCGTTCCCCTGCTCACCGGGGTGTCGAAGGCCGACGCCCGCACGCGTGCGCTCGAGCTCATGGACACCGTGGGACTCGACCGGGCGTTCGCCGACCGGTACCCGTCCCAGCTGTCCGGCGGACAGCAGCAGCGCGTCGGTGTGGCCCGCGGCCTCGCCGTCGACCCGAACATCCTGCTCATGGACGAGCCCTTCGGCGCCGTCGACCCGCTGGTCCGCAACGACCTGCAGGACGAGCTCATCCGCCTGCAGCGTGAACTCGGCAAGACCGTCGTGTTCGTGACGCACGACATCGACGAGGCGTTCAAGCTCGGCGACCAGGTCGTCATCCTGAAGAAGGGCGGCGAGATCGCCCAGCAGGGCACGCCGTCCGAGATCCTGGCCGAGCCGGCGGACGACTTCGTCGCGAACTTCATCGGCGTCGGCCGTGGGCGTCGGTCGCTGCGCGTCGAGCACACCCCCACGGGCCCCATCGTCGTGGACGGCGACGGGCGTGCAGCCGGTGTCCTCACCGGACCGGTCAACGTCGTCGACGCCGCCGCAGCGGTGCAGGCCGACCCCGCATCGAACCAGGCCGGAGCGTCGCTCGACGCCCCGGGTGCTCCGGCGCAGGGTGAGGGCACGCGGTGAAGTGGGTCCTCGCGAACCTCGACACGATCCGTGACGCCACGGTCGCGCACCTGGCCATCGCCATCCCGCCGATCATCATCGCGTTCCTGCTGTCCATCCCCATCGGCTGGCTCGTCGTCCGACTCCAGCGCCCCGGCGGATCGCGGTTTGCCTCGGGTGTCGGCAGCGGCATCGTGACGTTCGCCGGTCTGCTCTACGCGATCCCGTCCCTGGCGCTGTTCGTGGCACTGCCCGGCATCATCGGCACCGGGCTGCAGAGCCCGGTCAACGTCGTGATCGGGTTGACCCTGTACGGCCTCGCGCTCATGGTCCGGTCGACCGTCGACGGGCTCACCTCGGTGGACTCGGGGACGAAGTCGGCCTCGACCGCGATGGGGTACTCGTCGGCGCAGCGCTTCTTCCGCGTCGAACTACCGTTGGCCGGGCCGGTGCTGCTCGCCGGGCTGCGGGTGGTCTCGGTGTCCACGATCTCGCTGACGACCGTCGGCGCCGTCCTCGGCATCCAGAGCCTCGGCTCGCTGTTCACGGACGGCCTCGGCCGCGGGATCTACGAGGAGATCATCTCCGGCATCGTCATGGTCCTCGTCCTGGCGTTCGTGCTCGACGGGATCCTGGTGCTGCTCGGCCGGATCGTCATGCCGTGGACCCGGACGACCTCGGTGTCGCGCCGCCGGACCCGCCGTGTCCTGCAAGCAGCGGAGGTCGCCTCGTGATCATCGGACAGGCCTTCGCCTGGGTCTTCGACCCCACCAACTACTCCGGGTACAACGCGATCCCCGGCCGCCTCTGGGAGCACATCTGGATCACGCTGCTCGCCGTGGTGATCGCCTCGGTGATCGCCGTGCCGATCGGGTACGCCATCGGCCACACGCGCCGCGCACGTGGCTTCTCGATCGCCGTGTCCGGCGGGATCCGCGCACTGCCGACGCTCGGCGTGCTCTCCCTGTTCGGACTCCTGCTCGGCATCGGCCTGCAGGCTCCGCTCCTGGCGCTCGTCGTGCTCGCCATCCCCTCGGTGCTGGCCGGTGCGTACTCGGGCATCGAGTCGGTCGAACCGGTGACCGTCGACGCCGCCAAGGCCCAGGGCATGACGGGCTGGCAGATCCTGTGGAAGGTCGAGGTCCCGCTCGGCCTGCCCCTGCTGATCGGCGGCTTCCGCGCAGCCGTGCTGCAGGTCGTGGCCACGGCCACGCTCGCCGCCTACGTCGGCGCCGGCGGCCTCGGCGGCTACTTCTTCCTCGGTCTGAAGACCCAGGACTACGCCGAGATGCTCGGCGCCTCCATCCTCGTGATCGCACTCGCGATCGCGTTCGAGATCGTGTTCGCCGTGCTGCAGCGGGCGTCGGTGCCCAAGGGCACCGCCGACCCGTCGGCCCGGCAGCGCCAGGGATCGCGCGAGCGAGCCCGCAATCCCATCCCGGAAGGAAATCCATCGTGATCACAGCAAAGATCCGTGCGGGCGTCGCAGCAGCGCTCGCACTGGGCGTCGCCGCCGCCCTGACCGGCTGCGCGTCGAGCGACCCGCTCGACAGCGGCTCCAGCGCGTCGTCCGACTCCAAGACGATCGTCGTCGGCTCGCAGCAGTACTACTCGAACGAGATCATCGCCGAGCTGTACGCACAGGTCCTCGAGAAGAACGGCTTCGAGGTCAAGCGCAACTTCAACATCGGGCAGCGCGAGGTCTACATCCCGCAGCTCGAGAAGGGCGCGATCGACGTCATGCCCGAGTACAGCGGCAACCTGCTGCAGTACTTCGACAAGAAGTCCGACGCGAAGACCGCGGACGAGATCGACAAGGGCCTCGAGTCGGCGCTGCCGAAGGGTCTCCGTGTGCTCGACGAGGCCGAGGCGACCGACCAGGACAGCTACACCGTCACGAAGAAGTTCTCCGAGGACAACGACGTGACGAGCCTGGCTGACCTGAAGGACGTCACGTCGAAGCTCACCGTCGGTGCGAACTCCGAGTTCCAGACCCGTCCGTACGGTCCGAAGGGCCTGAAGTCGGTCTACGGCGTCGACGTCGACTTCAAGGCGGTCGAGGACTCCGGCGGGGCCCTGACGGTCAAGGCGCTGAAGGACGGCACCGTCCAGCTCGCCGACATCTACAGCGCCGACCCGAGCATCAAGGCGAACGACTTCGTCACGCTCGAGGACCCGGAGAACCTGATCCTGCCGCAGAACGTCATCCCCGTCGTCTCCGACAAGGTGAACGACAAGGCCGCGGACGCGATCGACTCGGTCAACGAGAAGCTGACGCCCGAGGCCCTGATCGAGCTCAACACCAAGAGCACGGCGGACAAGGAGAAGGCGTCCACCATCGCCAAGGAGTTCCTGACCGACGAGGGCCTGCTGTAACAGCAGTCCTCGTGCGTTAGACGACAGGCGTCGGGCAACTGCCCGGCGCCTGTCGTCGTTCGGCGGAGCGGGAACCGGCACATCCGTGCCGCACGGTTGTGCCGTGCAACACCCTTGCACGTTCGTGCACGGAACATTTCTACAAGTTGTCGAAGTCGGCGGTGACGCGGTACCGTTGAAGAGTCCCAACGGCTGTGACATCTGATGTATCCGTTCCACAGGAAGACACTGACGTGCACCGACTGCGCGCGGCGACCCGACTGGGAAGTGCCGCATGACCGACCTCCTCGACCCGCTCATCCTGTCGCGGTGGCAGTTCGGTCTGACGACCATCTACCACTTCCTCTTCGTCCCGCTGACGATCGGCATGGCCGCCGTGGTGGCCGTGTTCCAGACTGCCTGGTACCGGACCGGTCGCGCGCACTACCTGCAGCTGACCCGGTTCTTCGGACGCATCTTCCTGATCAACTTCGCGATGGGCGTCGTGACGGGCATCGTGCAGGAGTTCCAGTTCGGCATGAACTGGTCGAACTACTCGCGCTTCGTCGGTGACGTCTTCGGCGCCCCGCTCGCGCTCGAGGGGATCCTGGCCTTCTTCTTCGAAGCCGCGTTCATCGGCGTCTGGATCTTCGGCTGGGACCGCTTGCCGAAGGGACTGCACCTGGCGAGCATCTGGTGCGTCAGCGCCGGCACGATCATGTCGGCGTACTTCATCATCGCCGCGAACGCGTTCATGCAGCACCCGGTCGGCTTCTCGATGAACGAGGCCAAGGGCCGCGCGGAGCTCACCGACATCTGGGCGGTCCTCGGCAACAAGGTCGCCCTCGCCGCCTTCCCGCACACGTTGTTCGCCTGCTTCATGGTCGCCGCAGCAGTGATCATCTCGGTCGCCGCCTACCACCTGGCGCGGAACCAGAACCTCGAGACGATGATGCCGGCGCTCAAGTTCGGCATGTGGACCATGGTGGCGGCGGGCGCCCTGACGGTGCTCACCGGCGACCAGCTCGGCCTGACCATGGTCGACACCCAGCCGATGAAGATGGCCGCAGCCGAAGCGCTGTACAACACGGCGACCGGCAAGGACGCCTCGTTCTCGATCTTCACCCTCGGCACCCCCGACGGCGTGCACGAACTGTTCTCGATCCGGGTGCCCTACCTGCTGTCGTTCCTGTCCACGCACACCTTCAACGGCACGGTCGAGGGCATCAACGACCTGCAGGCGCAGTACACCCAGGTGTACGGGCCCGGCGACTACAAGCCGATCATCTGGGTGACCTACTGGTCGTTCCGCTGGATGATCGCGCTCGGCGTCGGTGCGGTCATGGTGTCGCTCGCCGGCCTCTGGCTGACCCGCAAGGGCCGCTTCCCGACGAAGCGCTGGATCTGGCGCGTCGCCACCTGGACCGTCCCGCTCCCGATGGCCGCGATGATCGTCGGCTGGATCTTCACCGAGATGGGTCGCCAGCCGTGGCTCGTGTTCGGGTTGCTCAAGACCAGCGACGGCGTCTCGCCGAACGTGACCGGGCTCGAGGTCCTCATCTCGCTCGTCGTGTTCACCGTGATCTACGGCTCGCTGGCGGTGGTCGAGTTCAAGCTCATCAAGAAGGTCGCGCAAGAGGGCCCTGCCGCTCCGGCAGAGGTCGACGAGGAGACCGGCGAGGTCAAGCACGAAGTGACGGTGTACTGAGATGGATCTGCCTGTCCTCTGGTTCGCGATCGTCGGCGTGTTCTTCGTCGGCTACTTCGTCCTCGACGGCTTCGACTTCGGGGTCGGCATGTCCCTGCCCTTCCTGGGCAAGGACGACACCGACCGTCGAGTGCTCATCAACACGATCGGCCCGGTCTGGGACCTCAACGAGACCTGGGTCATCGTCGCCGGTGCCTGCTTGTTCGCGGCGTTCCCCGAGTGGTACGCCACGATGTTCTCCGGGTTCTACCTGGCGCTGCTGCTCATCCTCGCGGCGCTGATCCTGCGCGGTGTCTCGTTCGAGTACCGCCACCAGAACAAGCACCTCGAGTGGAAGCGGCGCTTCGACCTGATGATCATCGTCGGGTCCGCCCTGCCGTCGTTCCTCTGGGGCGTCGCGTTCGGCAACGTCGTCCGCGGGATCCCGATGGACTCGGGGCACAACTACACGGGCACGCTCTTCGACCTGCTCAACCCGTTCGCGCTCCTGACCGGCGTGGCGACGCTGCTGGTGTTCTTCACGCACGGCGTCGTGTTCGTGGCGCTGAAGACCGAGGGCGAGATCCGCGAGCGGGCGAAGCGCCTGGCGACCCGGGCCGGCATCTTGACGATCGTCGTCGGCGCCGCGTTCCTGGTCTGGATGGCGTTCGTCCGGGCGACCCCTGCCTCGCTCGTGCTCTCGGTGGTCGCGGCACTCGCGCTCGTCCTGGCCGTGCTGTGCAACGCCTGGGGCAAGGAGGGCCGGGCGTTCACGCTCATGGCCGTCACCATCGCCGCGATCGTGCTCGCCATGTTCACGGCGATCTTCCCGGACGTCATGCCCGCCACCAACGACCCGGCGAACAGCCTGAACGTGTACAACGCCTCGAGCGGTTCGTACACGCTGACGGTGATGAGCTGGGTGGCGCTGATCTTCGTGCCCCTCGTGTTCGCGTACCAGGCCTGGACGTACTGGGTGTTCCGCAAGCGTGTCTCGCGGGCCCAGGTCACCCAGGCCGCGCACTAGGCAGGCGACGGTGAAGCCGCTCGACCCGCGACTCCTGCGCCTGTCGCGGACGGCGCGCGGCTTCATCGTCGCGGCCGCCGGCACCGGCGTCCTCCGTACGGTCGCGACCATCGCGATCGCGTGGGGGATCGCCGCCGCCGTGACCCTCGGCATCGACGCGGTCCAGGACGGCCGTGTCCCGAGCGCCTTCGGGCAGGCGCTCGCGCTGCTGGGCGGCGCGTTCGTGCTCCGTGCCGTGGCGGCCTGGGCGACCGACGACCTGGCGGCCCGCGCCGCGGCGAAGGTGAAGAGCGAGATGCGCACCACGGTGCTCGCCCGCGCCGCCGAGCGGGGTCCGTCCTGGCTGGCGGGCCGGTCGAGCGCGGGGTTCGCCACCACCCTCGGGCCGGGCCTCGACGCGCTCGACGCCTACTTCGGTCGCTACCTGCCGCAGCTCGCGCTCACCGCGATCGCCACACCGCTGCTGCTGGTCGCGATCGGCCTCGGTGACCTGACGAGCGGGTTGATCATCCTGTTCGCGCTGCCGGTGATCCCGGTGTTCATGATCCTGATCGGCCTCGCGACCCAGTCGTTGCAGCGGAAGCAGTCCGACGCCCTCGCCAAGCTCGGCGGCGCCTTCCTCGAGGCCGTCGAGGGCCTGGCCACCCTCAAGGTGTTCGGTCGCGCCCGGCGCCAGGTCGGCCGCATCGGCGCCGTCACGGACGAGTACCGTCGCGGCACGCTCGGGGTGCTCCGGCTGTCGTTCGTCAGCGGGTTCGCGCTCGAGCTCGCCGCGAGCCTGTCCGTCGCCCTCGTCGCGGTGTCGATCGGCATCCGGCTGGTCGACGGCTCGCTCGGGCTCGGCGCCGCGATGTTCGTCCTGGTCCTCGCCCCCGAGGCGTTCGCCCCCATCCGCCAGGTCGGCGCGGACTTCCACGCCGCCCAGGACGGCGTCGAGGCATCGGCAGCGGTCCTCGACGTCCTCGACGACGACACGGAGCCCGCGCCGCACCACGACACGGACCCCGCGGCGACCGCTCCGGCTGCCACGGCGCTGGCCGTGCACGGTCTGACCGTCCGCCGGCCCGACGTGGTGGTCGGCCCGCTCGACCTGCACGCCGACCCCGGCACCGTCGTCGTGCTCGCCGGCCCGAGCGGCTCGGGCAAGTCGAGCGTCATCGCCGCACTCCGCGGCGTCCTGCCGCACGACGGCACCGTGGTCGTCCCGGGCGCCGCCGGTACGACCGCTGCCGAGCGCACGACCTGGGCCGACCAGCGACCCCGCCTCGTGCGCGGGACCGTCGCCGAGAACGTCGCGCTCAGCGCGACCCCCGACGCCGTGGACGTCCAGACCGCGTTGCGCGACGCGGGGCTGGGGGTCGACCCGGGCCTCCCGATCGGCGCCGGCGGCAGCGGACTGTCCGGCGGCCAGGCGCAGCGCGTCGCCGTCGCGCGGGCGCTGTACCGCGCCCGCCGCGTCGGCACACCGTTGGTCCTGCTCGACGAACCGACGTCGGCGCTCGACGCCGAGGCCGAGGCCCACGTCGTCGCCGCGATCCGTGGCCTGGCGGCCGACGGCGCGGTCGTCGTGGTGGCCAGCCACCGACCGGCGGTCGTGGCCGCGGCCGACGTCCGGGTCGACATCGGCACCGGTGGGTCGGTCACCGTCCGGACGGGGGTGCGCGCATGAGCCGGGAGGCTCGTGGAGCGTCGGTCCTGCGCCTCGCGATGCCGCACGGGTCGGGTTGGGCGAAGGCGGTCGCCGCCGGCGCGCTCAGTGCGGTCTGCGCCGTGGCGCTCCTCGCCGCGAGCGGCTACCTCATCACCCGTGCCGCGGAGCACCCGCCGATCCTCTACCTGACCCTCGTGATGGTCGGTGTGCGGGCGTTCGCACTCGGGCGTGCGGCGCTGCGCTACGTCGACCGGCTCGCCGGGCACGACGCGTCCTTCCGGCAGCTCGCGGTGGTGCGCACCGAGATGTACCGGCGGCTCGCCTCGGTCGCACCGGCAGGGCTCGGCAGCACGGGCCGTGGCGACCTGATGACCCGCCTGGTCACCGACACCGACCGGCTGCAGGACCTGCCCATCCGCGTCGTCGGGCCGCTGGTGTCCGCCGGGGTCGTCGCCCTGCTGTCCGTCGTCGCGGTGGCGATCGTGTCGGTGCCGGCCGCCGTCGTGCTCGTGCTCGGCCTGGCGGTCGCGGCGCTGCTCGGGTCGGTCGTGACGGGGTCGATCGCCGAGCGCTCGGACCGTGAGACCGCGGCGGACCGTGGTCGGGTCGCCGACCTCGTGCTCGACACGGTGCGGACGCTCGACGTGTTCGCGGCCTACGGCACCCTCGACGAGCGCCTGGCGCACATCGCCCGTCTCGACGCCGGCGTCACCCGTGCGGTGCGCCGCCGTGGCACGGTCGAGGCGCTCGTCGGTGCCCTGGTCGGGCTGGTCGGCGGCGGCGCGGTCATCGGGATCCTGGCCGTCGGTGCACCCGCCGTGGTGTCCGGGGCGCTCGACGGACCGCTCTGGGCACTGACCGTGTTCGTGCCGCTCGCCCTGTTCGAGGTCGTCGGCGGGGTCCCGCTCGCCGTCCTCACGCTGCGCCGGGTGCGCGCCGCCGCCGAGCGGGTCGAGCAGGTCGTCCCGGCACGGGTGCCCGCGGGCATCGTGCCCGAACCCGAGCAGGACGCCGACCCGGCCGAACTGGCGGTGTCCGGTCCGGTCACCGTGGCGGTGCGCGACCTGACCGTGCAGTGGCCCGGAGCCACGACGCCGGCGGTCGACGGGGTCTCGCTCGACCTGCACCCCGGCGAGGTCGTCGTGCTCGAAGGGCCGAGCGGCGCGGGGAAGTCCACCCTCGTCGACGCGCTCGTCCGGTTCGTCGACCACCAGGGCTCGTACACGCTCGACGGGGTCTCGGCGAAGGACATGCACCCCGACGCCGTCCGTGCCCGCATCGGGCTCATCGAGCAGGACCCGTTCGTGTTCGACCAGTCCGTCCGACAGAACCTGCTGTTCGCCCGCGAGACCGCGACCGACGACGAGCTGCTCGCCGTGCTCGACCGGGTCGGCCTCGGCGAGTGGGTCGGACGTCGCGGCGGGCTCGATGCGTCGGTGGGGGAGCGCGGTGGCCTCGTCTCCGGCGGACAGGCGCACCGGCTCGCCCTGGCGCGCGCGCTCCTGCACGCGTTCCCGGTGCTCGTGCTCGACGAACCCACGGCCGACATCGACCCGGACCTCGGCGACGCCGTCCTGCACGACCTCGTCACGACGGCCCGCGCAGCGGGACGGACGGTCGTGATCGTGTCGCACGTGCCGGTCCGGGCGGACCTGGTCGACCGCACCCTGCGGATGGCCGCCGGCCGCCTGCTCGTCGGATGACCCGACAGGCGGACGCTGGACGGGCCTCCCGGCTTGTATCGTTGACGTCCGTGACCACCGAGCAGCACGCCGAGGACCCGAACGCCTACGACTTCCGTCGTATCCAGGAGAAGTGGCAGCCCCGCTGGGAAGAGCTCGGGCTCTTCACCACCGACCTGGACGACACGCGTCCGCGCAAGTACATCCTCGAGATGTTCCCGTACCCGTCCGGCGACCTCCACATGGGGCACGCCGAGAACTGGGCCCTCGGCGACTTCGTGGCGCGCTACTGGCGCCAGCAGGGCTTCAACGTCCTGCACCCCATCGGCTGGGACTCCTTCGGCCTGCCCGCCGAGAACGCCGCGATCAAGCGCGGGGTGGACCCGAAGGACTGGACCTACGCGAACATCGCGCAGCAGAAGGCGTCCTTCAAGCGCTACGCGCCGTCGTTCGACTGGAGCACCGAGATCCACACCTCGGACCCCGAGTACTACAAGTGGAACCAGTGGCTGTTCCTGAAGATGTACGAGAAGGGCCTGGCGTACCGCAAGGACAGCTGGGTCAACTGGGACCCGGTGGACCAGACCGTGCTCGCGAACGAGCAGGTCCTGCCCGACGGCACCTCGGACCGCTCCGGCGCCGTCGTCGTCAAGAAGAAGCTCACGCAGTGGTACTTCAAGATCACGGAGTACGCCGACCGCCTGCTCGACGACCTCAACCAGCTCGAGGGACGGTGGCCCGCCAAGGTCATCGCGCAGCAGCGCAACTGGATCGGCCGGTCGGTCGGCGCCGACGTCGACTTCGTCATCGAGGGCCGTGACGAGCCCGTCACGGTGTTCACGACGCGCCCCGACACGATCCACGGCGTGACGTTCCTGGTCGTCGCACCGGACTCGGACCTGGCAGCGTCGCTGGTCGCTTCTGCGTCCTCCTCCGTCCGTGCGGACTTCGATGCCTACCTCGTCGCCACGCAGAAGACATCCGAGATCGACCGGCAGAACGCCGACCGCCCGAAGACCGGTGTGCCGCTCGGCCGCTTCGCGATCCACCCGCTGACGGGGGAGCGCCTGCCGATCTGGGCCGCCGACTACGTGCTCGCCGACTACGGCCACGGGGCGGTCATGGCCGTGCCGGCGCACGACCAGCGCGACCTCGACTTCGCCCGGGCGTTCGACCTGCCGGTGAAGGTCGTCGTCGACACCAACGCCGCGGTCACCGGAGCGATCCCGGTGATCACCGAGGACACCGAGCTGCCCGACCTCAACCCCGCCACCACGGGCGAGGCGCTGACGGGTCAGGGCCGGATGATGAACTCCGGCCCCCTCGACGGCATGTCGAAGCAGCACGCGATCACCGCCGCGATCTCCCTGCTCGAGGAACGCGGGACCGGTCGCGCCGCCAAGACCTACCGCCTGCGCGACTGGCTCATCTCGCGCCAGCGCTTCTGGGGCACGCCGATCCCGATCATCCACGGCGCCGACGGCAGCGAGCACCCCGTGCCGCTGGACCAGCTGCCGGTGCGGCTGCCCGACACCGAGGGGCTCGACCTCAAGCCCAAGGGCACCTCGCCCCTCGGCGGAGCGACCGACTGGGTCAACGTCCCGAACCCCGTCGACGGCACGCCCGCGCTCCGTGACACCGACACGATGGACACCTTCGTCGACTCGTCGTGGTACTTCCTGCGCTTCCTGGCGGCGAACGACGACACCCAGGCGTTCGACCCCGCGGTCGCCCGCAAGTGGGCGCCGGTCGACCAGTACATCGGCGGGATCGAGCACGCGATCCTGCACCTGCTGTACGCACGCTTCGTCACCAAGGTGCTCTTCGACCTCGGTTACCTCGACTTCACCGAGCCGTTCTCGGCACTGCTCAACCAGGGCATGGTGCTGTCCGGCGGCTCGAAGATGTCGAAGTCCAAGGGCGGCGTCTCGCTCGGGGACGAGCTCGACGCGAACGGCGTCGACGCGATCCGCCTGGTGATGGGCTTCGCCGGCCCGCCGGAGGACGACATCAACTGGGAGGACGTCTCGCCGTCCGCCTCGGCACGCTTCCTGGCCCGCGCCTACCGCCTGGCGACCGACGTCACGTCGACCCCCGACGTCGTCTGGGCCGAGGGCGACCGCGCCCTGCGCCAGGTGACGCACCGGTTCCTGGCCGATGCGCCGGGCCTGATGGAGTCGTTCAAGTTCAACGTCGTGATCGCGCGGCTCATGGACCTGGTCAACGTGACGCGCAAGGCGATCGACAGCGGCCCCGGTGCCGCCGACCCCGCCGTGCGCGAAGCCGTCGAGACCGTCACGCTCGGCCTCGCCGTGTTCGCGCCGTACACCGGCGAGGAGATGTGGGAGCAGCTCGGGTACGAGGCCACCGTCGCGCTGCACGGTTGGCGGAAGGCCGACCCGACGCTGCTGGTGCAGGAGACCCTCACCGCCGTCGTGCAGGTGAACGGCAAGGTCCGCGACTCGTTCGAGGTGTCGAAGTCGATCGATCCGTCCGAGCTCGAGGCACTCGCGCGGGCTTCTGCGAACGTGCAGCGGTACATCGGTGACCGCGAGATCGTGAAGGTCATCGTGCGGGCGCCGAAGCTCGTGAACATCGCCATCAAGGGGTAGTCCTCGGGCGGCGCGGCCGTCCACGGGGTGGGCGTCTGGCCGTCCACAGGGTGGGCGTCTGGCCGTCCACAGGGTGGGCGTCCGACGTACCTGTCCACAGACCAGCACTCCGGAGCCCGGCCGATCGGCCGGGCTCCGTAGCGTTCGGGGCATGTCGTCGCCCTCGTCACCGGACCCTCGGTCAGTGGACGGCGCGCCCGCATCGGGACGCGTGCTCTGGTCGCGCCTGGTGCTGTCGCCGCGGGCCGCGGTGGTGCTGGCCGGGGTCGTCGTGGCGGTCGCGCTCGTGGTGGTCCTGGTCGGGTCGCTGACGGGGCGCGGTGGTGCAGGGGCGGGCGGGGTCGTCGTCAGTGGTGCGCCCACCGCCGGCGCGCCGACTGCCGGGGTGCCGACCGCCGGTGCGCCCATCGCTGGCGCGCCGACCGCTGGGTCGTCGACCGCTGGTCCTGCATCCGGTGGGGAAACAGCTGCCACTGGTGGGGCGCGTGTGGTGGTGCACGTGCTCGGGGCGGTCGAGCGCGACGGCGTGGTGCGCCTGCCGCCGTCGAGCCGGGTCACCGACGCGATCGAGCGGGCCGGCGGCGCGACGGCGGACGCAGACCTGGACCGACTCAACCTGGCACGGGTCCTGACCGACGGCGAGCGGCTGTACGTGCCGCGCGTGGGCGAGGACGAGGTGCCAGCGGCGCTCGATCCGGTCGACGGCGGTGCGGCCGCGGCGGGCAGTAGCGGGGACGGCAGTACGGGTGCCGCGGGCGCCTCGGGAACCGGCGCCGACTCGGTCGTCGACCTGAACAGCGCCGACCAGGCTGCGCTCGAGACCCTGCCCGGCATCGGCCCGGGGTTGGCCGGCCGGATCCTCGCCTGGCGCGACGAACACGGCCGGTTCACCGCGGTCGAGGACCTGCTCGACGTCAGCGGCATCGGCGACGTCCGGTTCGCGGAGCTGCGTGACCGCGTGCGGGTCTGAGCCGTGCCCGTGCAGCTGCGACCCAGTGCGACGGACCTGCGGGTTGCGGTGCCGGTGGCGATCGCCTGGATCGTGACGACCCTGCTCGTCGGGGGACCGGCGGCAGCGCCCGTGGTCGGGATCGTGGCCGCCGTGCTGGCAGTGCTGGCCGTGCTGGCCGTGCTGGCCGTGCTCGCCGGTGGGAGTGCGATCGTCGCGGGTCGTCGTCGCTCGGGCCGTCGCTGCCGCACCGTGACCGCCTGTGCCGGCCCGGTGCTCGTCGCGGCGGCGCTGACCGCGTTGCTCGCGGTGTCGGTCACCGTGGGTGAGACCCGACGAACGCCGGAGGTACTCCGGGCACTCGCCTCCGGGTCGGGCACCGTCTCGTTCGACGCGGTCCTGTCGCGCGACCTGGGCCCGGGTGACCGCTCCGTGCTCGCGACGCTCGAGCGTGCCGACACGGAGCGTGCGCTCCGGGTACCGGTCCGGCTCGTCCCGCCGGGCGACGGTGCGCTCGTCCCGCCGGGTGACGATGACGACCGCGTGCTGGCCGCGGGCACGCGGGTGACCGGCACCGGGACGATCGAGGCCGACCTCCCCGGTTCCGCGACCGCGTTCGTGCTGTTCCTCCGGGGTGTGCCCGCCACTGAGCCACCCGGGGGACTGCTCGGAGCCACCGACACCGCGCGTCGGGCCTTCGTCCGTGCGACGGCGGACCTGCCCGAGCCCGGGGCCGCGCTCCTGCGAGGCCTGGCGATCGGCGACCGGTCCGGCCTCGACGCCGCGACCGAGGCAGCGATGGAGACCTCGGCGCTGACCCACCTGACCGCGGTGTCCGGGGCGAACTGCGCGGTGATCGTCGGCCTCGTCGTGGTGGTCGGGCGACTCTGCGGGGTGCCTCGGGGGCTCCGGGCGGCGTCTGCCGTCGCCGTGCTGCTCGCGTTCGTGGTGCTCGTACGGCCAGACCCGTCGATCGTCCGGGCCACGGTGATGGCGGTCGTCGTGCTGGTCGTGCACCTGTCCGGCCGCCCCGTGCGCGGCGTGCCCCTCATCGCCCTGGCCGCGATCGGCATGCTGGTGGTCGACCCCTGGTTCGCGCGGTCGTTCGGGTTCGCGCTGTCGGTGCTCGCCACGACCGGCATCGTGGTGCTCGGACCACCGCTCACCACGCTCCTCGCCCGACGGCTGTGGACCCCGGCGGCCGCTGCCCTCGCCGTGCCGGTGGCAGCACAGGTCGCCTGCTGGCCCGTGACGATCCCGCTGTCCGCGGCGCTGCCGACCTACGCGGTGCCGGCGAACCTGCTCGCCGAGCCCCTGGCACCGATCGTCACCGTCGTCGGCCTCGGTGTGTGTCTGCTCGCGCCGGTCTGGCCGTGGGGTGGGTCGGTGCTGGCAGCCGTCGCCTGGGCCCCCGCGTCGGCGGTCGGTGGCATCGCCCACGGCGCAGCGCTGCTGCCGTACGCGTCGGCGCCGTGGCCGGGTGGGACCGTCGGGGTGGTCGGCGCCGTGGTCGTCAGCGGGTGCCTCGCGGTCGCCGTGCTGAGCACTCCGATGGTGCGGAGCCGCCTGCTGCTCGTCGCGGGAGTCGTCGTGGTGGTCGGTGTCGCCGCCGTCGCGGTTCCCGTGCTGGTCGTGCGCGGTACCGTCCCGCGCGACTGGGCGGTCGCGGCGTGCGACGTCGGACAGGGTGACGCCGTGCTGGTCCGTGGCGGCGACAGCACGGCACTGATCGACACCGGGGACGACCCGGACCGCCTCCGGGCCTGCCTCGACCTGCTGCGGGTCCGCCGGATCGACCTGCTCGTCCTCACGCACTTCGACCGCGACCACGTCGGGGCGGTCGACGAGGTCGCGGGCATCGTCGACACGGCGCTCGTCGGACCCGTCGGCCGTGCGTCGGACAGCCGCGTCGTGCAGGACCTGCAGCGCGGCGGCGTCGACGTCCGGCAGGCCGACGACCGGGTGTCCGGTGTGCTCGGGCCGCTCGGTTGGCGCGTGGTGTGGCCGCGGGCGGGCAGCCCGGACGCCGGCAACGACGCGAGCATCGTGCTCGTGACCGAACCGCTGCCGGGCGGCGACTGCCCCACGTGCCTGTCCGGGGTGTTCCTCGGCGACCTGGGGGAGACCGCGCAGCGTCGGGTCCGCTCCGGCAGTGCGCTCCCCGACGGCGCCGTCGACGTCGTGAAGGTCTCGCACCACGGTTCGGCCGACCAGGACCCGCTGCTGTACCGGCAGCTCGCGGCCCGCGTCGGACTCGTCGGCGTCGGCGCGGACAACACCTACGGCCACCCGACACGGTCGGCGCTGTCGACGCTCGCATCGTCGGGGACCGCCACCTACCGGACCGACGAACTCGGCACCGTCGTGGTGGGTCGGACGGGTGCGGACGACCTGCGGGTGTGGACGGAGCACACGCCGTCGGTGGCCGCCCGTAGGATCGTCGGAGCACTCGTCGCACCGGCACCGTCCGGGTCGGCACCACCGGAAGGACCGCATGCCCGCCAAGAAGCCCGCGCGCGCCGCAGCGAAGATCGACCAGGTCCCCTGGTCGGGGATCCGCCCGGCCCCGGTCGTGCTCGTCACCGGGCCCGAGGCGTTCCTGGCGGACCGGGCCAGCAGCGTGCTCAAGGACCTGCTCGTGGGCGAGGATCCGGCGCTCGAGGTGCACGACCTCGAGGCCGACCAGTACGCTCCCGGGCTGCTCGCGACCCTCGCCAGCCCGTCGTTGTTCGGCGAGCCGCGGCTCGTGCGGGTCACCAACGTCGAGAAGTGCACCGACGCCTTCATCACCGAGACCATCTCGTACCTGCAGGCCCCGGCCGACGACGTCACCCTGGTGCTCCGGCACGGCGGCGGGGTGCGTGGCAAGAAGCTGCTCGACACGATCCGCAGCGGGGTCGGCGGTGGGGTCGAGGTCCTGTGCGACGAACTCAAGCGCGAGACCGACCGCATCGACTTCGTGAACGCCGAGTTCCGCGCCGCCCGACGCAAGATCGCGCCGTCGGCGGTCCGCACCCTCGTGGTCGCCTTCGCGGACGACCTGGCCGAGCTCGCCGCCGCGTGCCGCCAGCTCCTGGCGGACGAAGCGCAGGAGATCACCGACAAGGTCGTCGACAAGTACTACGGCGGCCGCGTCGAGACGAACGCGTTCAAGGTGGCCGACATCGCCCTGGCCGGACGGTCCGCTCCGGCGATCGTCGAGTTGCGGCACGCCCTGGCGACGGGCGAAGCACCGGTGCCGATCGTCGCGGCGTTCGCGAGCAAGATCCGCACGATGGCGAAGGTCAGCGCGTTCCGCGGGCCGAGCGGTCAGGCGGCGTCGGCGCTCGGCATGGCCCCGTGGCAGGTGCAGCGCGCGCAGCGTGACGTCGCCTCGTGGAGTGAGACGGGTCTCGCGAACGCGATTACGAGCATCGCTGAGGCGGACACCGCGGTGAAGGGCGGCTCGCGCGACGCGCACTACGCACTCGAGGTCATGGTCCGCACCATCGCCCGACGCGGCGAGGCGCGCTGAGGCGACCCGCGCCTCCCGGTCGTCGCGCGCTCGCGCGCCCACACCCGCGCACTTGGTGAGCAGAAATGGTCGAGTGCCGACCGGCCACTCGACCATTTCTGCTCACGAAGCGTGCGGCCCGCCGCCGCCACCACCCAGACGCACGCCGCCCACGCCCCACCCCGCACACGACGAAGGCCCCGCACCGAACGGTGCGGGGCCTTCGTGCGGCGCTCAGGAGATCAGAGCGACGCAACCTTCTTCGCGATGGCCGACTTGCGGTTCGCGGCCTGGTTGCGGTGGATGACACCCTTGCTCACGGCCTTGTCGAGCTTCTTCGACGCGGTGGCCAGGGCGGCAACGGCCTTGTCCTTGTCGCCAGCGGCAACGGCGTCGTTGGTGTGACGGATGAACGTCTTCAGCTCCGACTTGTAGGCCTTGTTGCGCTCGGTGGCCTTGAGGTTGGTCTTGATGCGCTTGATCTGCGACTTGATGTTCGCCATGTGTAGCTCCTGCTTCGTCTCGTACGGGTGGGCGCGACCGCGGGGTAGAGGGGCCCTCGGTCGCATCGCGTTCCACCCGTGGGCGGGGAACGCGCAAGCCAGCCACCAACATTACCAGGCGAACGGCCCGCCACCAAAGCACGAAACACCGCCGGATCGGCGTGATCTCGCGGCAACACGCACCGGATACGGTGTCGGGCATGCCATCCCTCGCTCCTCGGATCGACACCGTGCCCGCCTCCGGCATCCGGAGGGTCTTCGAGCAGGCAGCGCTGCTGCAGTCCGCCGGCACCCCGGTCACGATGCTCGTGATCGGCGAACCGGACGTGCCCGTGGCGCCGCACATCGGTGACGCGGCCCGTCGCGCGTGGACCGAGGACCGCACCGACTACACGCCGAACGGCGGCATCGCACCCCTGCGCGAGGCGATCCGCGACAAGCTCCGCCGCGAGAACCGCATCGAGGCCGACCTCGAACAGATCTGGATGACGATCGGTGCGACGCAGGCCCTGTTCCAGGCGATGACGCTGACGCTGAGCCCCGGCGACGAGGTCCTGGTGCCGGACCCCGGTTACACGACCTTCACGATGAACGCGCACATCCTCGGGGCCACGCCGGTGCCGTACCGGCTCGAACCGCAGCACGGGTTCGAACCAGACCTCGAGGCACTCGAGGCGAGCGTCACCGAGCGCACGCGCGTGCTCGTGGTGAACTCGCCGTCGAACCCGCTCGGCTCGGTGTTCGGCGAGGACACCCTCCGCGCGCTGCTCTCCTTCGCGAAGCGGCACGACCTGTGGGTGATCAGCGACGAGGTCTACGAGTACTTCACCTACGGCACCCGCCACGTCAGCCTGGCTGCGCTCGACGAGGACGACCGGGTGTTCTCCGCGTTCTCGCTGAGCAAGACCTACGCCATGACGGGTGTCCGGGTCGGGTACCTCGTCACGCCGAAGGGCCTCGGGCCGACGATGCGCACCACGCAGGAAGCGATGATCAGCTGCGTCGCCGAACCCGACCAGTACGCGGCGCTGGCGGCGATCGTGGGGGACCACTCCGCGGTGCGCGACGCCCGCGAGCACTACCGGGCGAACCTCGAGGTCGCGAAGGAGGTCCTCGACGCCGCCGGAATCCGGTACCTCGACCCGCGCGGCGCCTTCTACCTGTGGGTCGACGTGTCGCACGCCTCGGACGGCGACGTCGCGGCGTGGGCGCTCGGCCTCCTGCAGCGCGAGGCCGTCGCGGTCGCGCCCGGCAGCGCGTTCGGCCGCACCGGCGAGGGCTGGATCCGCGTCTGCCTGGCCGCCACTCCCGACGACCTGCGGCGCGGGCTGGGCGCGTTGCCGGCGCCGGCGCACGCTTCCGTCTGACGGGCGATCGCGGCCAGGAGGCCCGGAGCCGGTCGGCGCGACAGCGCACGGTGCGCAGTCCTCCACTTGGTGCGAGGATGCTCGCCCCGTGCCGCGCGGCATCCGGTCACGGGGCGGTCAACCGCGCACGGGCCCGCCGACCTCGCACCGTGCGGGGCCGGCACACCGGCGCGAGGGCGCACCAAGCGCGCATCGCACGTCGCGCAGCCGCGCCGTGCCTCCAGAGCGGGTGAAGCATGGGAGACTGGGCCGACCGTCCGACCCACCTGAGGAACCGTGAGCCCACAAGCATCCGCTCCGCTCGAGCCCGCCGCGACCCCGGCCGGCGCGATCCGCAACTTCTGCATCATCGCGCACATCGACCACGGCAAGTCCACGCTGGCCGACCGCATGCTGCAGATGACCGGCGTCGTCGAGGAGCGCGCGATGCGCGCGCAGTACCTCGACCGCATGGACATCGAGCGCGAGCGCGGCATCACGATCAAGTCGCAGGCCGTCCGCATGCCGTGGGAGCTCGACGGCGAGACCTTCGCCCTGAACATGATCGACACCCCCGGGCACGTCGACTTCTCGTACGAGGTCTCGCGTTCCCTGGCAGCGTGCGAGGGCGCGATCCTGCTCGTCGACGCCGCCCAGGGAATCGAGGCGCAGACGCTGGCGAACCTGTACCTGGCGCTCGAGAACGACCTCGAGATCATCCCGGTGCTCAACAAGATCGACCTGCCGGCGGCCGAACCCGAGAAGTACGCGGCCGAGCTCGCGCAGCTGATCGGCGGCAAGCCGGAGGACGTCCTGCGGGTCTCCGGCAAGACGGGCGTCGGCGTCCCCGAGCTCCTCGACCTGGTGGTCCGGCGTGTGCCGGCACCGGTCGGCGACGTCGAGGCCGCGCCGCGCGCGATGATCTTCGACTCGGTCTACGACAGCTACCGCGGCGTCGTGACCTACATCCGGATGATCGACGGCTCCATCAAGCCGCGCGAGAAGGTCCAGATGATGTCGACCAAGTCGACGCACGAGATCCTCGAGATCGGGGTGTCGAGCCCCGAGCCGATCCCGACGAAGGGGCTCTCCGTCGGCGAGGTCGGGTACCTGATCACCGGCGTGAAGGACGTCCGCCAGTCCAAGGTCGGCGACACCGTCACGAGTGCGCAGAAGCCCGCGACCGACGCCCTGCCCGGCTACACGGACCCGAAGCCGATGGTGTTCTCGGGCCTGTACCCGATCGACGGGTCGGACTACCCGGATCTCCGCGACGCGCTCGACAAGCTCAAGCTCTCCGACGCGGCCCTGGTCTACGAGCCCGAGACCTCCGTGGCGCTCGGCTTCGGCTTCCGCTGCGGGTTCCTCGGCCTGCTGCACCTCGAGATCATCACCGAGCGGCTCTCGCGCGAGTTCGGCCTCGACCTCATCACGACCGCGCCCAGCGTGATCTACGAGGTCACGAACGAGGACAACTCCGTGACCGAGGTCACGAACCCGTCCGAGTTCCCCGGCGGCCGCATCGTCGAGGTCCGTGAGCCCATGGTCCGCGCGGCGATCCTCGCGCCGAAGGACTACGTCGGCGCGATCATGGAGCTGTGCCAGTCGCGCCGCGGCTCGCTGCTCGGCATGGAGTACCTCGGCGAGGACCGCGTCGAGATCCGCTACGAGATGCCCCTCGGCGAGATCGTGTTCGACTTCTTCGACCAGCTGAAGAGCAAGACGCAGGGCTACGCCTCGCTCGACTACGAGCCCATCGGTGACCAGGCGGCCGACCTCGTCAAGGTCGACATCCTGCTGCAGGGCGACCAGGTCGACGCGTTCAGCGCGATCGTGCACCGTGACAAGGCCTACGCCTACGGCACGCTGATGACCGAGCGGCTGCGCAAACTCATCCCGCGCCAGCAGTTCGAGGTCCCGATCCAGGCGGCCATCGGCGCGCGGATCATCGCCCGCGAGAGCATCCGCGCGATGCGCAAGGACGTCCTGGCGAAGTGCTACGGCGGTGACATCACCCGCAAGCGCAAGCTCCTCGAGAAGCAGAAGGAGGGCAAGAAGCGCATGAAGACCATCGGCCGGGTCGAGGTCCCGCAGGAAGCCTTCATCGCAGCGCTCTCCGGCGACGTCGAGGAGAAGAAGAAGTAGCGCGCGTCGCGCCGGGCGCCGACGTTTCGCGCTGAGCGACACCGCACGCGCCGGGGCGGCCGTGGATTGTCGCTGGGCGCGAAGGTTCGCCCGGGCCGGTCGGCGCCGGCGGCCGCGGTCGGGCGCCGTCAGCGGAGGCGCGCGGCGCGGGTCCGCAAGGCGGCCAGACAGAGGGCCGGGAGGCTCGCGGCGGCCAGTCCCGCCAGCGCGGTCCGCAGGATGGTCCAGCCCGCAGCCGCGGCGAAGTCGTCCTGCGCCCCCGCGGCGATCCCGGCGATCCCGGCGAGCACGGCACCGACGACCATCGTGAGCGTCACGGCGGCGAGCAGGCGCGGCAGTCGCGCCGCGCGGTGCCGACGGACCGCCACGACCAGGGTGGCCCCGAACAGCAGGACACCCGTCCCGGCGCAGCACGCACCGACGCCAGCGATCACGTTGGCGGTGTCGAAGGCGTCCCACTGCGCGGCCGGCACGGCGACGTACCGCGTCGACGAGCCGATGCTCGCCGTCGTCGCGTCGACGAGGACACGCGCGAGTGCGGCGGCGCCGAAGGCGACGAGCGTGAGCGCGGCGAGCGTCGCGGTCCGACGGTCGACGGACCGCCAGGGCGCGGGGGTGGAGCGGGGCACGCTGCAACGATAGGGGCGGGGCAGGCGGGTGTCGGGCCTCCAGTTCGGGGTGCACGCGAACCGGACGACGCGACCCGGCCGACGCGACCTGGCCGACGCGACCTGAGCGGTGATCGGTTCGATCCGACGGGGCAGGCGCAAGTAGGCTGACGGCATGAGCATCCGCGGGAGCTACCGGACCGCCCTGACCTACGGCGCGGTGGGGGCGACCCAGGCGTCGGACCTCATGACGTACCCGCCCGAGGGGTTCACCCCCACCGAGTCGCGTGCCCGGATCGGGCACGGCGACCAGCGGTTCGAGACCGCGGTGACGCAGGCCCTGACGTGGCAGATCCAGGAGCGCAGCGGCATCCGCGTGCGCGTCGAGGAACAGCCCGACGACGACGAGGTCCGGTACAACCCGGTGACGTTCGACGACGACGGCGTCCCGATCGCCCCGGCCTCGATCGGCACGCCCCGGGTCGAGAAGTTCGCGCCGGACGGCACCCCGCTGGTGACCGCCGGCACGTCGGCGACGCTCACGATGCACGCCTTCGGGCGGACCGTGCAGGCGCCCGTGCGGGTCGTGTCGATCATCGACGAGCACGACCGCAAGGGCTTCGCGTACGGCACGCTCGAGGGGCACCCGCTCTCCGGCGAGGAGTCGTTCGTCGTCGAGCGCACGTCGGACGGTTCCGTGTGGCTGCAGATCCGGCAGTTCTCGCAGCCGTCGAGCCGGAAGTGGCAGTTCGTCGCGCCGCTGCTGCGTCGGCAGCAGAAGGTGATGGCGGAGCAGTACCTGGCGGCGCTGCGGGGCGACTAGCGGCGAGCGCGTGCTGGCGAGCGCCCGCCTGCTTGCGTGCGCGTGCTTGCGTGCGTGTGCTTTGTGCGCGTGCGCGCTGGGTCAGCGCAGCGGCGGCAGCGCCGCGATCGCGTCCTCGATCAGCGCGGCGTCGACCCGGCAGTCCCGCGCGACCGTGACCGCGTTGGTGACCCGCAGCGCCTCGACGTCGAACACCCCGGTGGCGACCGCCAGGAACGGGATGCCGGCGGCGTCCGCGGCCTCGCCGTCACGCGGGGTGTCGCCGACGATCACGGCACGGGTGCCGGCGAGCTCCGCCGCCGCGCGGGTGGTGACGTCCGCGCGCTCCACCTCGGTGTCGCCGAAGTAGGAGTGGTCCCAGTCGAACAGACCCTCGTCGAACCCGGCGCCGGCCAGCTTGACGCGGGCGCGGTACTCGGAGTTGCCGGTGAGCAGGCCGTTCCGCCACCCGAGCTCCGCGAAGCGGGTGAGCAGCGCGGTGGCACCGGGGACGGGGGACCGGTGGTCGCCCGAGGCGTGCCGCTCAGCGGTGAGGTCGCGGAGGTGGCCGCTGACCGTCGGGATGATCGTGTCCTCGAACGCGTGCGCACGGACGTGCTCGGCGATGAGCCCGGCATCGGTCCGACCGTGCTGGTGCCCGACGCGCAGGGTGAGGTCGCGGCCGACCGCACGCTCGAGCGCGAGGTGGTAGAGGTTGCCCGGGGACGACGCGTTCATCACGAGGGTGCCGTCGATGTCCCACAGGACCGTGGTGGGGACGGGGTGGTGCTCCATGCGTCCATCATGACGGACAATGGACTCCATGCCGAGTGCTCTCCCGATCGCCGATCCGGCACCCGCTGACGGACTGATCGTGCCGCGAGCCGCGGCGGGCTCCGCCGCCGGTTCCGACCCGGCGGCCGTGCCGTTCGGGGTCTACGTCCACGTGCCGTTCTGCCGGGTGCGCTGCGGCTACTGCGACTTCAACACGTACACGGCGTCCGAGCTCCGCGGCGTGCGCCGCGACGACTACGCCGGCCACGCCGTGCGGGAGATCGAGTGGGCCGCGACCGTGCTCGACCGCTCCGGCGTCCCGCGTCGGCCGGTGTCGACCGTGTTCTTCGGCGGCGGGACCCCGACGATGCTGCCGGCGTCCGACCTGGCGATGATCCTGCGGGCCATCGACGACACGTGGGGGATCCTGCCCGGCGCCGAGGTCACGACCGAGGCGAACCCGGACTCGGTCGACGCGTCCTCGTTGCAGACACTGCGCGAGGGCGGGTTCAACCGGATTAGCTACGGCATGCAGTCCGCGGTCCCGCACGTCCTCGCGACCCTCGACCGCACGCACGACCCGTTGCGTGTGCCGGTCGTCGTCGACCTCGCGAAGCAGCAGGGCCTCGACGTCTCCCTCGACCTCATCTACTCGACACCGGGGGAGTCCCTCGACGACTGGCGCACCTCGCTCGACGCCGCGCTGGCCTGCGAGCCCGACCACGTGTCGGCGTACTCGCTCATCGTCGAGGACGGCACCGCCATGGGCCGCATGGTGGCGCGCGGGGAGCTCCCCGCCCCCGACGACGACCTGGCCGCCGACATGTACGAGCTCGCCGACCAGGTGCTCGGCGACGCCGGGTACTCCTGGTACGAGGTGTCGAACTGGGCCCGCGGCGACGCGCACGCGAGTCGCCACAACCTGTCCTACTGGAAGGGCCACGACTGGTGGGGTGTCGGCCCCGGCGCGCACTCCGCGGTCGCCGGCACGCGCTGGTGGAACGTGAAGCACCCGGCCGCGTACGCGAACCGGGTGCTGTCCGGCGAGTCGCCGGCCGCCGGGCGCGAGGTCATCGACGACGAGACCCGCTACGTCGAGCGCCTGCTCCTCGCCGCGCGGGTCCGCGGGGAGCTCGCGACGAGCGAGATCCGCCAGGAGGCCCGTGGCCGGGTCGCGGGACTCATCGCACGCGGTCTCGTGGACGGGTCGGCCGCGGTGCGGGGACGCATCGACCTGACCCTGCAGGGTCGCCTGCTGGCCGACGCGGTGGTGCGGGAGCTGCTGGACTGACCGGCGTCCCTACTGCTTGATGAACTCGATCGACAGGGGGTAGCGGTAGAACTGGCCCTGGTTCGCGGCGACCGCCGCCATGATGCCGAAGACGATCGTCAGGATCGCGATGATCGGGAGCAACAGTGCCCCGATCAGCGCGAGCGTGAGGATCCCCGATACCACGTAGGCGATGCCCATCGTGATGTGGAAGTTCAGTGCGACCCGGGTGTGCTCGCGGATGAAGCCGCCGCGGTCGCGCAGCACCAGGTACGCCACGAGCGGGGCGACGAAGTTGAAGAAGATCCCGCCGATGTGGGTCAGCGTGGCCCAGAGGCGCTGGTCCTCCGGGCTCATCGGCTGCGGCGGGGTGTACCCGCCCGGGTACTGGGGCCCGTTGGGGTTCTGCGGGCCACCGGGCTGCTGTCCGTAGGTCATGCCGGAAGCGTATCGGGGGTGCAGTCGTGCGGGCGTAGGATCAGCAGTCGACACGTCCGAGTGCCAGGTCGACCAGGAAGGAGCGCTCGTGGTCAGTGAACGCAGCCTCGAGGTCCTGAAGGCCATCGTGCGCGACTACGTGGCTTCGCGCGAACCGGTCGGCTCCAAGACGATCGTCGAGCGGCACGCCTTCGGCGTCAGTGCCGCCACGATCCGCAACGACATGGCCCTGCTCGAGGACGAGCAGCTCATCGTCGCGCCGCACACCTCGTCCGGCCGGGTGCCGACCGACAAGGGCTACCGGCTGTTCGTCGACCACCTCGCCGCAGCCCGGCCGCTGACGAGCGCCCAGCGGCACGCCATCGAGACCTTCCTCGGGGCCCCGAACGACCTCGACGAGGTCCTCGGCCGCACCGTGCGCCTGCTCAGCCAGCTCACGAACCAGGTCGCCCTGGTGCAGTACCCCTCGATGGTGCGCGCCCGGGTGCAGCACGTCGAGCTGGTGCGCCTCGGCGACGCCCGGCTCATGGTCGTGCTCATCACCGACACCGCCCGGGTCGAACAACGCGTCGTCGAGACCGACGTCGCGCTCGACGAGCCGCTGCTGACCGAACTCCGCACCGTGCTGAACGGCGCGGCCGTCGGGCTCCTGCTGCAGGACGTGCCCACCGCGCTCCGTGCGGTCCCGCAACAGCTCCGGCCCGACGCCCAGGCACTCGGCGGGGTCGTCGTGGCGACCCTCATCGAGCAGGTCGCGGCGAACCGGCAGGACCGCCTGGTGATGGCCGGCGCCGCCAACCTGGCGAAGAGCGAGCAGGACTTCTCCGGAGGCCTCTTCCCGGTGCTCGAAGCGATCGAGGAACAAGTCACCCTGCTCCGGTTGTTCGGGGAGATGCAGGTGGACGACATCGCGGTGGCGGCCAGCATCGGCGTCGAGAACGCCGAGTACGGGCTCGACGCCACGAGCATCGTCGCCGGCGGGTACCTCGCCGGTGGCGGCGAGGTGGCACGCCTGGGTGTCCTGGGACCGACCCGGATGGACTACGGCACGAACATGGCTGCCGTCCGGGCCGTCGCACGGTACCTGTCCAAGCTCCTGGGCGAACACTGATCGACTGCAACACCGACCGACCGACCGAACACAACCGACTGAGGGATACGTGGCAGACCACTACGACGTCCTCGGCGTCCAGCGAGACGCCTCCGATGCCGACATCAAGAAGGCCTACCGCCGCCTGGCGCGTGAGCTCCACCCGGACGTGAACCCTGCTCCAGAGGCAGCCGAGCGGTTCAAGGACGTCACGCACGCGTACGACGTCCTGAGCGACCCGGAGCAGCGGCGCCGGTACGACGCCGGGCCCCAGGCCGACAGCCCCTTCGGTGGCGGCGCCGGCGGGTTCAGCGACATCTTCGACGCCTTCTTCGGCGGCGGTGGTGGTGGCGGCCGGGGCAGTGGTCCCCGCAGCCGTGCCGAGCGCGGGCAGGACGCCCTGCTCCGCATCGACGTCGACCTCGACGAGGTCGTCTTCGGCATCCACAAGGACGTCGAGGTCGACACGGCCGTCCTGTGCGAGACCTGTCACGGGTCGTGCTGCGCGCCCGGCACCAGCCCGCGCACCTGCGACATCTGCGGCGGGTCCGGCAACATCCAGCGCCAGGTGCGTTCGCTGCTGGGCAACGTCGTGACCAGCGCCCCGTGCGGCACCTGCCGCGGCTACGGCACCGTCATCCCGAGCCCCTGCCCGACCTGCCAGGGGCAGGGCCGCGTCCGCGCCCGTCGCACCGTGCCGGTCGACGTCCCCGCCGGCGTCGACTCGGGCCTGCGCCTGCAGATGCCCGGACAGGGCGAGGTCGGCCCCGCCGGTGGCCCCTCCGGCGACCTGTACCTGGAGATCCGGGTCCGGCACGACGACGTCTTCAGCCGCGACGGTGACGACCTGCTCGCCACCCTCGAGGTCGCGATGACCGACGCCGTGCTCGGCACCACCACGACGATCGACGGACTCGACGGGCCCGTCGAGCTCGAGATCCGTCCCGGGGTGCAGAGCGCCGACGTCCTGGTGATCAAGGACCGCGGCATCACGAAGCTGCGCGGGAGCGGCCGCGGCGACCTCCGGGTCGGCGTGCAGGTCGTCACCCCGACGAAGCTCTCGCACAAGGAACGCCAGCTCGTCGAGCAGCTCGCGAAGTCGCACAAGGCGTCGGCGCCGCAGCTCGCCCGGTTCCAGCAGGGCATGTTCGGCAAGCTCCGCGACCGCTTCTTCAACTTCTGATGGCATCGCTCTACGTCGTGGAGTCGCTCGACGGGGTCGCCGTCGGTGGCTCCGTGACGCTCGACGGGGCAGAGGGGCGGCACGCCGTGACCGTCTCGCGCGTACGGGTCGGTGAGACGTTGCGGCTCTCGGACGGACGGGGGACCGTCGTGTCCGGTGCGGTGGACTCCGTCGACCGCGACTCGCTGGTGTTGTCCGTGGCATCGCTGTCCGTCGACCCGCTGCCGGTCCCGTCGCTGACGCTCGTGCAGGCCCTCGCCAAGGGCGGCCGGGACGAGATGGCGGTGCAGGCGTCGACGGAGATCGGTGTGGACCGGATCGTGCCGTGGTCGGCCGCGCGCAGCGTCTCCCGGTGGGAGGGCTCGAAGGTCGAGAAGGGGCGATCGCGCTGGACGGCCATCGCGCACGAGGCCGCGAAGCAGGCGATCCGGTCGCGGGTGCCCGAGGTCGGGCCGCTCGTCACGACGGCGCAGCTCGTCCCCGCCCTCGGTGCCGGTGCTGCGGTGCTCGTGCTCGATCCCACCGCGACCGTGCGGCTCGCGACCTGGGAACCGACGGCGGACCTCGACGAGATCGCCCTCGTGGTGGGGCCGGAGGGCGGCATCGACGGCTCCGAGCTCGACCGGCTCGAGGCCGCGGGAGCGATCAGGGTCCGGCTCGGCGACAGTGTGCTGCGGACCTCGACCGCCGGTCCCGCGGCACTCGCGATCCTGCAGGCCGGACTCGGGCGCTGGTGAGGGAGGCCCGAGGTCGGTCCTGCGTTCTACGATGGAGTCATGAGCACCAGCACGCCCAGCGTCTTCAGCAAGATCATCGCGCGCGAGATCCCGGCGACCGTCGTCGCCGAGGACGACCGCGTGATCGCGATCGAGGACATCGCCCCGAAGGCACCCGTCCACGTGCTGGTCATCCCCAAGACCGAGCAGTACGCGAACGTCGCCGAACTCGCGGCCGGTGACCCCGACCTCCTCGCCCACCTGGTCGCCACCGCGCAGCGCATCGCCGACGAGCGCGCCGGCGGCCAGTTCCGTCTCGTCTTCAACACCGGCGAAGCCGCCGGTCAGACCGTGTTCCACGTGCACGCGCACGTACTCGCAGGTGAACTGCAGGAAGGCACCCTTGCCGGCTAACGAACCAGCACAGCCCACCACCGACGACGACCAGGTCGTCTCCGTCGCCCTCCAGGTCGACGGCATCGCCATGGTCCAGCTCCTCGGTCCCCAGGACCGCCTGCTGAAGACCGTCGAACGGCAGTACCCGGGCGTCAAGGTCGTCGTCCGCGGCAACGAGGTCACGCTCACCGGGCCCGAGCGCGAGGTCGCGCGGGCGAAGGCGCTCGTCGACGAACTCGTCGGCATGGTCAAGCGCGGGCAGGACATCGGCCCGTCGGACATCCCGATGTCGGCACGGATCCTCGACGACGACCGCAAGCCGTCCGACACCTTCGGCACGCCGATCGTGTCGAGCCGCGGCAAGTCCGTGCGGCCGAAGACCGACGGGCAGCGCGCCTACGTCGATGCCATCGACGAACACACCATCACGTTCGGCATCGGCCCCGCCGGCACCGGCAAGACGTACTTGGCGATGGCGAAGGCCGTACAGGCCCTGCAGCGGCGTGAGGTCACCCGGATCATCCTGACCCGTCCCGCGGTCGAGGCCGGCGAGCGGCTCGGGTTCCTGCCAGGCACGCTCACCGACAAGATCGACCCGTACCTGCGGCCGCTGTACGACGCCCTGAACGAGATGATGGACCCCGAGCTGGTCCCGAAGCTGCTGGCTGCGGGCACGGTCGAGGTCGCGCCGCTCGCGTACATGCGCGGCCGGACGCTCAACGACTCGTTCGTCGTGCTGGACGAGGCGCAGAACACGACACCCGAGCAGATGAAGATGTTCCTGACCCGTCTCGGGTTCGGCTCGAAGATGGTCGTGACGGGTGACATCACCCAGGTCGACCTGCCGGGCAACGTGTCCGGACTCCGGCTCGTGACGCGGATCCTCGAGACGGTCGAGGACATCCACTTCGCCCGCCTCGGCAGCGCGGACGTCGTGCGGCACACGCTCGTCGGTCGCATCGTCGACGCCTACACCGTCTACGACGAGGAACGCCTCGCCGAGCAGGCCGGTCACCGTCCCGGTGGCCGGGGCACCGCGCCGGTCGGCAACCCCGACGGCGCCAACCGTGCCGAGCGCCGTGGTCGGCCGCCGCAGGACCGCCAGCGACCCCCGTACCCCCAGAACGACGCCCGAGGAGGCAACCGGTGAGCATCGAGCTCAACAACGAGTCCGGGGTCGAGGTGGACGAGGCCGCCATCCAGCGCCTCGCCGCGTTCGCCCTCGACGCGATGCACGTGCACGCCGACGCCGAACTCGCGATCGTCCTGGTCGACGAGGGCGCGATGGAGCAGCTGCACGTGCGGTGGATGGACGAGCCCGGCCCCACCGACGTCCTGAGCTTCCCGATGGACGAGCTCCGACCGGGCACCGAAGAGGACCCCACGCCCGCCGGCCTGCTCGGCGACATCGTGCTCTGCCCGCAGGTCGCCGAGGAACAGGCGAAGACCGCCGGGCACTCCAGCACCGACGAGATGCTGTTGCTCACCTGCCACGGCATCCTGCACCTGCTCGGGTTCGACCACGCCGAGCCGGACGAGAAGGCCGAGATGTTCGGGCTGCAGGGCGAGATCCTGACGGCCTTCGCGGCCCAGCGCCGGGGTCGGTAGCCGATGCTCGTCGTCGTCGGTCTGCTCGCGGTCGCGCTCGGGCTCGTCGTGCTCGGCGGGCTCCTCGCCGCGAGCGATGCCGCGCTCTCCGTGGTGTCCCGTGCCGACCTCGACGAGATCGCCCGCGGCAACAAGCGTCGTCGTGCGCTCGAGGCGATCGCGGACGACGTCGGCGCGCACGTCAACGCCCTGAACTTCTTCCGCGTGCTCGCCGAGACCGCCGCGGCCGTGCTCGTCACGATCGCCCTGGTGCGGGCGTTCGACAGCTGGTGGGTGGCGCTCATCGTCTCCGCCGCGATCATGACGGCCGTGTCGTTCGTGCTCGTCGGGTCGAGTCCGCGCAGCGTCGGACGAGCGCACGCCGAACGGCTGCTGGCGTCCACCGGCGGCCTGGTGCGCGCCGTCCGGATCGTGCTCGGTCCGCTCGCCGGCCTGCTCGTCCGGATCGGTGACCGCGTGACCCCGGGCCGCGGCCGCAGCGCCTCGACGGTGTCGAGCGAAGAACAACTGCTGTCCCTCGTCGACGAGGCCACCGAGAGCAACGTGCTCGAGGACGAGGACCGCGAGCTCATCCACTCGGTCTTCGAGTTCAGCGACACCCTCGTGCGCGAGGTGATGGTGCCGCGCACCGACATGCTCACGGTCGACGGCTCGGACACGCTCGCCGCGGGCATGGAGCAGTTCCTCGCCGCCGGGGTGTCCCGCATGCCCGTCACCGGCAAGGACAGCGACGACGTCCTCGGCGTCCTGTACCTGCGTGACGTGTCGCGGGCGCTGTACGAGCGACCGGGGTCCGGCAGCGAGCGGGTCACCCGACTGCTGCGTCCGGCCGAGTTCGTGCCGGAGTCGAAGGCCGCCGACGACACCCTGCGGCACATGCAGGTCGCGAAGAACCACCTGGTCCTGGTCGTCGACGAGTACGGCGGCGTCGCCGGTCTCGTCACGATGGAAGACCTCATCGAAGAGCTCGTCGGGGACATCTCCGACGAGTACGACCGCGCCGTGGTCGACCGGGTCGAGGTCGAGCCCGGCCTCTGGCGCATCTCGGCCCGACTGCCCGTCGACGAGCTCGGCGACCTGTTCGGCATCGAGCTCGACGACGACGACGTCGACACCGCCGGCGGTCTGCTCACCAAGGAGCTCGGCCACCTGGCGGTCTCCGGCGACACGGTCACGGTGTCCGGCGTCGTCCTGACGGCCGACCGGGTCGAGGGCAAGCGCCGCCACCTCATCACCGTGCTCGCCGAACGCACCGACGCCCTCGCGGGTGTCGAGGACGCCTTCGACGACGCCACCACCACGACGGGAACCACGCACGCATGACCGACTCCGACTCCACCCCCACCGCCTCGGGCAAGCCCTACCGCGCGGGCTTCGTCTCGTTCGTCGGGCGTCCGAACGTGGGCAAGTCCACGCTGACGAACGCGCTGGTGGGCCAGAAGGTCGCGATCACCTCGTCGAAGCCGCAGACCACCCGTCGCGCGATCCGCGGCATCGTGCACCGGCCCGACGGCCAGGTCATCATCGTCGACACCCCGGGTGTGCACCGTCCCCGCACCCTGCTCGGCGAGCGGCTCAACGACCTGGTGCAGTCCACGCTCGGTGACGTCGACGTCATAGGGTTCTGCGTCCCCGCCAACGAGCCGATCGGCCCGGGCGACCGCTTCATCAACGACACCCTCGACCAGTACCCGCGGGCCAAGAAGGTCGCGATCGTCACCAAGATCGACCGCACCTCGAAGGACAAGGTCGGCGAGCAGCTGCTGGCCGTCTCCCGGCTCCGCGACTGGGACTCGATCATCCCGACGTCCGGCACGAAGGGCCTGCAGCTCGAGGACCTCCTCGGCGAGATCACCTCGTTGCTGCCGGAGTCGCCCCAGCTGTACGACTCGTCGGCCGTGACCGAGGAGACCGACGAGGAGCGCATCAGCGAACTCATCCGCGAAGCCGCGCTCGAGGGCGTCCGCGACGAACTGCCGCACTCGCTCGCCGTCGTGATCGAGGACATCGTCGAGCCGGACGAGGACGACGACGCCGACGGGCCGCTGCGCATCTTCGCGAACCTGTTCGTCGAGCGCGACAGCCAGAAGGCGATCGTCATCGGCCACAAGGGGGAGCGCCTGAAGGACGTCGGCTCCCGCGCCCGCGTCGAGATCGAGTCGCTGCTCGGCGGTCGGCACGTGTACCTCAACATCCGTGTGAAGGTCGCCAAGGAGTGGCAGCGTGACCCCAAGCAGCTCGGACGCCTCGGCTTCTGAGCGTCCGGCGCCAGGAGTCATCCACACGAGGGACGCGCCCGTGAGCCGAGCGCCGTACCGTGGACGCGTGTTCCGTCCCATGCTGCGCGCGCAGGTCATCACCGACGTGGTCATCGCCGTGGTGCTCGGCTCGCTCGTGCTGATCACCTCGGCGCGGGGCATGGAATCCCCGCTCGCGATCGTCACGGTCGTCGGCATGACCGCTGCCCTCGCGCTCCGACGGCTGTCGCCCGGACTCGCTCTGGCCGTCGCCTGGGTGTTCGCGGTCTTCGAGATGGTCACGGGTCAGATGCCCGACCTGTCGAACGCCTTCATCGCCGCGGTGCTCTACACGACGAGCGCCTACGGCAGTCGGCGGGTGCGGCTGGCCGGACTCGTCTCGGCCATCGTCGGGTCCGTCACCGCGGCGCTCTACATCGGCGTCGACGACTACCGGAACCGGTTGACGATCGAGACCGCGTCGACGCCGCTCCAGGAGTCGGTGCAGGTCACGGTCTCGTACTTCGCCGTCGTCCTGCTCCTGCTGCTGCTGCCGTGGCTGGCCGGCCTCGTGGTCCGTACCCGCCGGTCGGCGAGCATGAGCCGTGAGGCCCAGCTGCTCGCCGAGCGCGACGCCGCCCGTGCCGACCGAGCGGTCGCGGTCGAACAGGAACGCGTGCGCATCGCCCGCGACATGCACGACATCGTCGCGCACTCGCTCGCGGTCGTCATCGCCCAGGCGGACGGAGCCCGCTACGCGCTGAAGGCGGACCCCGCCGTCGCCGATCAGGCCCTCGGCACCATCTCGACCACCGCCCGCCGGGCCCTCGGCGACGTCCGCGAGCTCCTCGGTGCGCTCCGACACGAGCAGGGGACCGTCCCGACGCCGGAGATCGACGACATCGACCGGCTCGTCGGCGAGATGCGCCAGGTCGGCCTCGACGTCCGGGTCGAGCGCGAGGGCGATCCGACCGGCCTCCCCACCACGACGCAGCTCGCGGTGTACCGGATCGTGCAGGAGAGCCTGACGAACGCCTACAAGCACGGTGAGCCCGGCACGCCGGTGCACGCATCACTGACCTACAGCCCGGACACCGTCGAGATCGCGGTGGTGAACCGCCGCGCCGACGACGGCACCCGGGGCCCCGGCACCGGGCACGGCCTGGTCGGCATGCGCGAGCGTGCCACCATGACCGGCGGCACGATGACCGCCGGGGTCCGTGGCCCCGACTTCGAGGTCGCCGTCCGCATGCCCGCCGTCCCCGCGAGCGGGCAGATGCCCCGCGGGCGCATCACCCCGACCGCGAGCCCGACCGCGAGCCCGACCGCGAGCCCGACCGCGAGCCGGGCCGCGAGCCCGACCGCCGAGTCGGCCCCCGCCCCGACCAGCAGTCCGACCGAGCAGGAGCGCACCGCCCGATGACCACCACCCCGCCGGCCGACGGCCGCATCCGCGTCGCCCTCGTCGACGACCAGGCACTCTTCCGCACCGGCATCCGGATGCTCATCGGTTCCCAGCCGGACCTGCACTTCGTGGGCGAGGCGGGCGACGGCGCCGAGGGCGTCGAACTCGTCCGGCGCACCCGGCCGGACGTCGTGCTCATGGACGTCCGCATGCCCGTGATGGACGGCATCACGGCGACCGCGCACATCGTCGAACAGGCCGGTACCGACGGCGCGAAGGTGCTCGTCCTGACCACGTTCGACTTCGACGAGGCCGCGGCGAAGGCCATCCGGGCCGGGGCGAGCGGCTTCGTGCTGAAGGACGCCGACCCCGAGTTCCTGCTCGCCGCCGTGCGGACCGTGCACGCCGGCACCGCGGTCTTCGCGGCCTCGGCGACGCGGGAACTCCTGCGGCGCTACGACGACTCCGTCGAGCAGGCCGCCACCGTGCCGGCGACGTTCGACGACCTCACCCCGCGCGAGCGCGAGATCTTCGACCTGGCGGCCCGCGGCTTCAGCAACAGCGAGATCGCGCAGCACGAGTACGTCAGCGAGGCGACAGTGAAGACCCACATCTCGCGCGTCCTCACGAAGCTCGGACTCCGCGACCGCGTGCGCCTCGTCGTGTTCGCGCACGAGCACCGGCTGGTGAGCAAGGCCGACTGACGGACGTCATCCGATCGGATGACCCGTCCACAGGAAGTCGAGCCGAGCGGCTCATCCACAGGAGCCGCCCGACGGACGCGGGGCGGGCCTCCCGGACGCCATCGTTGGTGCATGACCACCAGCCACGCTCCGATCATCCGACTCGACCACGTGTCCAAGCACTACGGCGACGCCGCGCGCCGGGTGACGGCGCTCGACGACGTCAGCGTCGACATCGGCGCGGGGGAGTTCACCGCAGTGATGGGGCCGTCCGGGTCCGGCAAGTCGACGCTCATGCACGTCGCCGCGGGACTCGACGCGGTGTCCGCGGGCCGCATCGAGATCGACGGGGTCGACATCACGGGGCTCGGTGACAAAGACCTGACCGAGCTCCGTCGCCGCCGGCTCGGGTTCGTGTTCCAGTCGTTCAACCTGGTGCCGACGCTCGACGTCAGCGAGAACATCCGGCTGCCGTTCCTGCTCGGCGGGCACAAGCCGTCGAAGGACGAGAGCGCGTGGATCGACCGCCTGGTCGACCAGCTCGGACTCGGCAACCGGCTGTCGCACCGGCCGCACCAGCTGTCGGGTGGGCAGCAGCAGCGCGTCGCCATCGCCCGGGCGCTCGCCTCGCGGCCGGCAGTCGTCGTCGCCGACGAGCCGACGGGTGCCCTCGACTCGCGCACCGGCCGTGACGTGCTCGCGATCCTGCGCGGGGCCGTGCAGGAGTGGGGCCAGAGCGTCGTCATGGTGACGCACGACCCCGTCGCCGCCGCCAACGCCGACCGGATCCTGTTCCTCGCCGACGGCCGGGTCGTCGCCGACCGCCCGGCGATGGACGCCGGCGCGATCTCCACCACGATGCTGGGGATGGAGGCGGCAGCGTGAACGGCGTCCGCCCCTTCGCCCCCACCGTGCTGGTCGCGGCGCTCGGCACCACGTTCGGCTCAGCACTCGTCATCGCCCCGGGCATCGTGACCGAGGCGCTCGGCGCCGCCGGGCTCGCCGACCTCGGCCCGGTCAGGGCGATCCTGTCCGTCGTGGGGTGGCTGTTCCTCGGCATCGCGCTGTACGTCGGTGCGATCGTCACCGCCAACACCTGCGCGACCCTCATCGCCGGGCAGACCCGCATCATCGCGTTGCAGCGGCTCGTCGGTGCCACCGGCGCCACGCTCCGGGCCCGGATCACCCGGACCGGACTGGTCGTCGGGGTGCTCGGCGGACTGATCGGCGCCGTCGTGGGCACCGGACTGTCAGCGGTGTTCGTGGTGGTCCTGCGCGGCAACGGGTTCCTGCCCGACACCGACTACACGCTCCTGCCGTGGGAACTCGTGCTGCCGATCGTGGCCGTGGTCCTGGCGACCTGGGGCGCGTTCGCAGCGGGCTCCCGCCGGGTGCTGACCGTCACCCCGCTCGAGGCGCTGTCCTCGAGCGTCGAACCGAGCCACGACGACGTCCGCTCGGGCACCGCCCGCAAGGTCTGGGCCATCGTGCTCATGGCCGGCGGCGCGGCGCTCATGCTCATCGGGCTCGCGGTCAGCGCGAGCTCGCCGATCGCGGTGCTGCCGGCTGCCCTCGGCGGGTTCGTGTCGTTCGCCGGCGTCGCCGTCGGAGCGACCATCGTGATGCCGCCGGTGCTGCAGCTCATCGGTCGGATCGGCTCGCACGACCCCGTCGTCCTGCTCGCCGGCCGCAACGCCATGCGTGCGCCGGGTCGGTCCTCGCGGGCGACGATCGGGCTCGTCATCGGCGTCACCCTGCTCGTCACCTTCGCCGTCGCACTGGGGATCATGCAGCACGTGCTCGAGGCCCAGCTCGAGCAGATGGGACAGGGCCAGACGACGACCGAGATGGTGCAGGCGCAGCGCGACTTCTTCGTCCAGCTGAACGCCGTCGTCAGCGTCATCGTCGGGTTCTCGGCCGTGATCGCCGCCGTCGGGGTCGTCAACGCGCTGGCACTCGGGGTCCTGCAGCGCCGACGCGAGCTCGGGCTGCTGCGGGTGCTCGGTCTCACCGGGGCGCAGGTCCGCCGGATGATCGTGACCGAGGCCGTGCAGATGGTCGTCGCGGCCGTCGTCTCGGGGCTCGTGCTCGGCACCTTCTACGGATGGGTCGGCGGGCAGACGCTGCTCGGGTCGCTCGGGCACCCGGTCACGCCCGTGCTGCCGCCGCTCACCATCGGGATCGTCGTCGTCGGGGCGCTCGTGCTGGCGGTCGTCGCGACGATCGCGCCGGTGCGGCGCGCGATGCGCGTGCCCCCGACCGAGGCGCTCGCGGTCGACTGACGCGGCGCTCTGGTCGCACCACGCGGCGGACGGGAGGCACGGTGCCAGCTGGCACCGTGCCTCCCGTCCGTCGCGTGGTCGCGTGGACGTGTGCCGCACCGCAGTGCCACGCCGCTCACGTCCGTTGAATGGTCACGAACTGTCGCCTGGACGCGGCTCAGGTGACAGAACGTGACCGCTCGGCGGCCGACCCGCGGCATGTCGTGACCGCTCGCCCCCGTCCGGTGTCCGGCTCGGACCGTGCCTGGCCGCCCCCGCGTCACGCGCTTGTCACACAGCAGCCCGCCGGTGCTACCGTGGACTCGATGTACTCGGCACTCCTCCTCCTTCGCTGCCGCGACGAGGCCTGACACACCGGCCCACCTCGTCGCGGAGTCCGTCGTGGCCGCACTCACCAGAGCACACGAACACGCGACGAAAGCGACGAACGATGCAGAACACGCAGCAGCCCTCCGGGATGCCGATCCACAAGTACGTCCCCTTCCACGAACAGATCTCGGTCGAACTGCCCGACCGCACCTGGCCGACGAAGCGCATCGAGCGGGCCCCGCGCTGGTGTGCGGTCGACCTGCGTGACGGCAACCAGGCCCTCATCGACCCGATGGACGCCGAGCGCAAGCGCGCCATGTTCGACCTGCTCGTCGGCATGGGCTACAAGGAGATCGAGGTCGGGTTCCCGAGCGCCTCCCAGACCGACTTCGACTTCGTCCGCAGCCTGATCGACGAGGGCGCGATCCCCGACGACGTCACCATCCAGGTGCTGACCCAGGCGCGCGAGCACCTCATCCAGCGCACGTACGAGGCGATCGACGGCGCGAAGCAGGCCATCGTCCACCTGTACAACTCGACGTCGATCGTGCAGCGCGAGGTCGTCTTCCGCACCGACGTGCAGGGTGTCGTCGACATCGCGGTGGCCGGCGCGAAGCTGTGCAAGGCGGCCGAGGCGACGCTGCAGCACGACACGACGGTCTACTACGAGTACTCGCCGGAGTCCTACACGGGCACCGAGCTCGAGGTCGCGCTGCAGATCTGCAACGCCGTGCTCGAGGTCTTCGAGCCCACCCCCGACCGCAAGGTCATCATCAACCTGCCGGCCACCGTCGAGATGGCGACGCCGAACGTCTACGCCGACTCGATCGAGTGGATGTCGCGCAACCTCGCGCACCGCCAGGACGTCATCCTGTCGCTGCACCCGCACAACGACCGCGGCACCGCCGTCGCCGCCGCCGAGCTGGGCTACATGGCCGGCGCGGACCGCATCGAGGGCTGCCTGTTCGGCAACGGTGAGCGCACCGGCAACGTCGACCTCGTCGCGCTGGGCATGAACCTGTTCACGCAGGGCATCGACCCGGAGATCTCGTTCGCGGACATCGACCAGGTGAAGCGCACCGTCGAGTACTGCAACCAGCTGCCGGTGCCGGAGCGTCAGCCGTGGGCGGGCGACCTCGTCTACACGGCGTTCAGTGGCTCGCACCAGGACGCCATCAACAAGGGCTTCGAGGCGATGAAGGCCAAGGCTGCCGCCGCGGGCAAGGACATCGACGAGATCGAGTGGGCGGTGCCGTACCTGCCCGTCGACCCGAAGGACATCGGCCGGTCGTACGAGGCGGTCATCCGCGTCAACTCGCAGTCCGGCAAGGGCGGCGTCGCGTACCTGCTCAAGACCGACCACGCCCTCGACCTGCCCCGCAAGCTGCAGATCGAGTTCTCCGGCGTCGTGCAGCGGCACACCGACACCGAGGGTGGCGAGTTCTCGTCGCAGCGCATCTGGGACGTGTTCCAGGACGAGTACCTGCCCGCCTCGACCGACGACGACAAGTGGGGCCGGTACGAGCTCACCAAGACGGCGACCTCGAGCGACTTCGACGGCACGACCTCGCTGTCGGTCGCGCTCCGCGTCGACGAGGGCTCCGTCACCGCCGACGCCGTGGGCACCGGTCCGATCGACGCGTTCCTCAAGGTCCTCGCCGAGCAGGGCGTGCAGGTCACGCTGTACGACTACTCGGAGCACACGATGAGTGCCTCCGGTGACGCCAAGGCGGCGTCGTACGTCGAGCTCGACGTCGACGGCGTGCGCTTGTGGGGCGTCGGCATCGACGCCGACATCTCGACGGCCTCGCTCAAGGCGATCGTGTCCGCGGTGAACCGCGCGGTGCGCGCCGGTGCTGCAGCCGGCGCCGACTCGCCGGAGCTCGTCTCCGCCTGAGACGCGGCCAGACCGGGAGGCTCGTCTCCGCCTGAGACGCGACCAAGCCGGGAGGCGCGGTGCAGGTCCGTCCTGCACCTGGGCCCACGCCGGCCGGTTCCGGGCCGACGCGCCAGCGGCGGACCGGCCGTGCCCGGTGGGGAGCCTCCCGTCTGTGCCCGGTCTTTCCCCCGTCACGCGCGATGGCAAGTCGAATCGGGCGTACCTGATCGTTTCTTTCGACCAGGTACGCCCGATTCCGCTCGGTACCCCTGCGCGCGGCGCGCGCGGCTGCGCGCTGCGCGCAGGGCGCGCGCGGCGCGCGCGGCTGCGCGCTGCGCGCAGGGCGGTGTCGGCGGGGCGGGGGATACTGGGGGCATGCCGCTGTACCGGGACGAGTGCGTCGTGTTGCGCACCCACAAGCTCGGGGAAGCCGACCGCATCGTCACCATGCTCAGCCGGCAGCACGGCAAGATCCGCGCGGTGGCCAAGGGCGTGCGGCGGACGGCGTCGAAGTTCGGCAGTCGGCTCGAGCCGTTCATGGTCGTCGACGCCCAGTTCTACGAGGGCCGCTCGCTCGACATCGTCACGCAGGCCGAGTCGCTCGGGGCCTACGGGGCGCAGATCGTCGCCGACTACGGCGCGTACACGGCTGCGAGCGCGATGGTCGAGACCGCCGACCGCCTGAGCGAGGCCGACGCCGGGCTGCAGCAGTACCTGTTGCTCGTCGGCGCGCTGCGGTCGCTGTCGCGCGGTGAGCACCACTCCAGCGCGACGCTCGACTCCTACCTGCTCCGTGCGATGAGCATCGCGGGGTGGGCGCCCTCGTTCAGCGACTGTGCGGTCACGGGGGAGCCCGGGCCGCACTCCGCGTTCGTGGTGCAGCTCGGCGGGGTCGTCGCCGACCGGGCTGCGCCTCCCGGCACACCGCGGCTCGACCCGGCGACCCTCGGCGTGCTCGGTTCGCTGCTCGCCGGCGACTGGGCGAGCGTCGACGCCACCGACGAACGGACGCGGTCGCGGGCCTCCGGCGTGGTCGCGGCGTACGCCCAGTGGCACCTGGAACGATCGCTCCGGTCCCTGCCGCACGTCGACCGCTCGGAGCACCCGCTGCCCGTGCCGCTGACCCACGACGGACCCGAGGCGACGGCACGCGCGGTGGCCTCGACTCCCGCACCCGCACTCCCTGACCCCGATCCCGCCGCGGAAGGAACCCGCACCGTGGAAGGAACCCCCACCGCATGAGCCCCCGCCGCCCTGACGACGCCGAGTCGTTCCGCCCGATCGACTGGACCGGTGAGACGCCGCCGGCGATCCCGGCCCGGTTCGTGCCGGACCACGTCGCGATCGTGATGGACGGCAACGGCCGGTGGGCCAACGGGCGCGGGCTCACCCGGATCGAGGGGCACAAGGCGGGCGAGGCCTCGCTGCTCGACGTCGTCGCCGGCGGGATCCAGATCGGCGTCAAGCACATCTCGGCGTACGCGTTCTCGACCGAGAACTGGAAGCGGTCGCCGGAAGAGGTCCGCTTTCTGATGGGCTTCAACCGCGACGTCATCCGGCGCCGGCGCGACCAGCTGAACGAGTGGGGCGTCAAGGTGCGGTGGGCTGGACGTCGCCCCCGGCTGTGGCGGAGCGTCATCGACGAGCTCGACCGTGCCGAGCAGATGACCGCGGGCAACGACGTGCTCACCCTGACGATGTGCGTCAACTACGGCGGCCGGAACGAGATCGTCGACGCCGTGCGGGGGATGGCCGAAGAGGTCGCCGCCGGACGCCTCAAGCCGAGCCAGGTCACCGAGAAGGCACTGGCGAAGCGGCTCTACGTGCCTGAGATGCCCGACGTCGACCTGTTCCTGCGCAGTTCGGGGGAGCAGCGCACGAGCAACTTCCTGCTGTGGCAGTCGGCGTACGCCGAGATAGTGTTCCTGGATCGCCTGTGGCCGGACTTCCGCCGCACCGACCTGTGGGGCGCGATCGAGGAGTACGCACGCCGCGACCGTCGCTACGGCGGTGCGGTCGACGCCCCGACCGCCTGACGCACCCGTCAGCCGGGCAGCGGCCCGTCGAGCAGGTGTGCCGCTGACCGCACCGCGTCCAGGGCCGCACGGACGCTCGGGACGCGCTCGGCCCCTCGGGCGATGACGACCTCGACCCGGCGGGCCAGGTCGTCGTCCACGGGGTCGACCCGGACCTCGGCGGGGATGACCGTCGTCGCGAGCGCCAGCCGGGGGAGCAGGGCCACGCCGAGTCCGGCGGCGACGAGTCCCACCACCGCAGCCGCGTTGTCGGTCTCGAGCACGATGTCCGGGGTGAACCCGGCCGTCGCACACGAGGCGAGCAGGTGGCCGCGGCACCGCGGGCAGCCGCCGATCCAGCGGGCATCGCGGTGCGACGCAAGGTCCACGGCAGAGCCCACGGCGCCAGGGCCCACCGCACCGGAGTCCCCGGTGCGGACGCCGCCCGAGCCTCCGGACGGCGTCACCAGGGCGAGCGGATCCCGCCCGAGTGCCCGGGAGACGAGCCCGGGGTCCGGCGTGGACCCGACCTCGTCGCCGACGTAGGTGAAGGTCAGGGCGACGTCGACCTCTCCGCTCCGCAGCAGGTCGAGCGCCTCGGGCGGTTCGACCTCGACGTACGAGGTCGTCACGCCCGGAGCCGTCGACGCCAGCCGGGCGAGCACCGCGGGCACGAGGGCCGAGGACGCGCTCGGGAACCCGGCGAGGCGCAGGCGGCCGCGGGTCAGCCCCCCGACGGCGTCGAGGTCCTCGCGCGCGGCGGTCAGCGCGGCCTGCACGTGCAGGGCGTGGTCCGCGAGCACCCGACCGGCGTCCGTCAGGGTGTGCCCGAGTCGCCGTTCGGCCCGGGCGAGCAACTGGCTGACCGCGGGTTGGCTCGACCCGAGTGCTGCGGCGGCGCGGGTGATCGACCCACTGTCGGCCACGGCGCGGAGGACCCGGAACAGTTGGGGATCGATGTCGTCCATCACGCGATGTTATCGGCTGCACAACGAACCCGGCCTGGTGTGATGGGGCACGAGCCGGGACGCTGTCCGCATGGACTCCTTCCCCGCCGGCCGTGGCTACCTCGCGGCGTGCACCGCCGGTCTGCCGACCCGGGCCACGATCGCCGCCCAGCGGGCCGACGTCGACGCGTGGTCCCGCGCCGAGACCTCGCCGGCCCACTACGGGGCGTTGGTCGAGGAGGGCCGCGTGCTGTTCGCCGCCCTCGTCGGGGTGCCGGTGTCCCACGTGGCGACCGGCTCGCAGACCTCGGTGATGGCTGCGGTCGTCGCCGATGCGTTGCCGGACGGTGCCGAGGTGGTCGTCCCCGACGGCGACTTCAGCTCGGTCGTCTTCCCGTTCCTCGCCCAGGCGCACCGAGGCGTCCGCGTCCGGCACGTCCCGCTCGACCGGCTCGCCGCGTCCGTCGGTCCAGACACCGCCCTCGTCGCGTGGTCCGCGGTGCAGTCCGCCACCGGCGCCGTCACGGATCCTCACCCGGTCGTCGCCGCGGCCCGGCGGGTCGGTGCCCTCACCCTCTGCGACCTCACGCAAGCAGCCGGCGTCCTGCCCGTTGACGCGGCACTGTTCGACGTGACGCTCACGCACGCCTACAAGTGGCTCTGCGCACCGCGCGGCGTCGCCTTCATGACGCTCTCCGACGCCGCCCTCGGTCGGCTCCGCCCGGTCCAGGCCGGCTGGTACGCCGGCGCGGACGTGTGGTCGTCCTGCTACGGCCCCGACATGCGCCTGGCTGACGACGCCCGTCGCTTCGACGTCTCGCCGGCCTGGCAGGCGTGGCCCGGTGCCGTGGCCGCGCTCGAACACGCGGTCGCGCTCGACCAGCAGGCGGTCTGGAGGCACGCCACCGGTCTCGCAGATCGGCTGTGCGACGCCCTCGGGTCGCCTCGGCAGGGCGACGGTCAGGCGATCGTGACGTTCGCGGACGCCGACGGGTCGGCCCTCCGGGCCCTCACCGCCGCCGGACTCACGCGTCGGGGCGTGCCGGGCGACTCCGGATCGCGTTCCACCTGTGGAACGACGAGTCCGACGTGACCGACGTGGCGGCCGCACTGCGCGGGGTGGGGGCGACCACGTCGGCGAGGTGAGCGCTGCGGGCGGACGCGGGGCGGGCCTCCCGGCCGACGAACGCCGGTAGTCTTGCCCGGACCGTTTCCGCACCGAGCACCCAGCTCGGCGACCTCTGGAGCACTCTTTGGCACAGCCCACCCGTCTCGACAGCGTCATCGCCCTGGCCAAGCGCCGCGGCTTCGTCTTCCAGTCGGGTGAGATCTACGGAGGCTCCCGCTCCGCGTGGGACTACGGGCCCCTCGGTGTGGAGCTCAAGGAGAACATCAAGCGTCAGTGGTGGCAGCGGTTCGTCCGCGGCCGTGGCGACATGGTCGGCCTCGACTCCGCCGTCATCCTGCCCCGCAAGGTGTGGGAGGCCTCCGGCCACGTCGCGACCTTCACCGACCCGCTCGTGGAGTGCCTGCACTGCCACCACCGGTTCCGCGAGGACCACCTGATCGAGGCGTTCGTCGCCAAGAAGGGCCGCGACCCCGAGGGCCGCATGGCCGAGATCGCCTGCCCGAACTGCGGCACCCGCGGCGAGTGGACCGAGCCCCGCGAGTTCTCCGGGATGCTCAAGACCTACCTCGGCCCGGTCGAGTCGGAGGAGGGCCTGAACTTCCTGCGCCCCGAGACCGCCCAGGGCATCTTCGTCGACTTCGCGCAGGTCGTGACGACCAGCCGGATGAAGCCCCCGTTCGGCATCGGCCAGGTCGGCAAGGCGTTCCGCAACGAGATCACGCCCGGCAACTTCATCTTCCGAACCCGCGAGTTCGAGCAGATGGAGATCGAGTACTTCGTGCCGCCGGCCGAGGCTGGGGAGCACTACGAGCAGTGGATCGCCGACTCGATCGCGTTCTACACCGAGCTCGGCATCGACCCGGAGAACCTCCGCCGCTTCGACGTGCCGGACGGCGAGCGGGCGCACTACTCCGACGCCACCGCCGACATCGAGTACCGCTTCGGGTTCACCGGATCGGAGTGGGGCGAGCTCATGGGCGTCGCGAACCGCACCGACTTCGACCTCAACAACCACATCGAGTCGTCCGGCCAGGACCTGCGCTTCTTCGACCAGGCGGCGAACGAGAAGTACGTGCCGTACGTCATCGAGCCGTCCTTCGGCCTGACCCGTGCGCTCATGGCGTTCCTGCTCGACTCGTACCACGAGGACGAAGCACCGAACGCGAAGGGCGGCGTCGACAAGCGCACCGTGCTGCGACTCGACCCGCGCCTGGCGCCCGTCAAGGCCGCGGTGCTGCCGCTGTCGCGCAACGAGCAGCTGTCGCCGGTCGCCCGCGGCCTGGCCGACGACCTGCGCAAGAACTGGAACGTGGACTTCGACGACGCCGGTGCGATCGGCCGTCGCTACCGTCGTCACGACGAGATCGGTACGCCGTTCTGCATCACGGTCGACTTCGACACGCTCGAGGACAAGGCCGTGACCGTGCGCGAGCGCGACACCATGGCGCAGGAGCGCGTCGCCCTCGACCAGCTGCAGGGCTACCTGGCGCAGCGCCTGCTCGGCGCGTAGGGGTCTCGCGGGCGGCCGGCAGGACCCGGCACGGCGCGGATGCGTCCAGCACAACCAAAATCACCTCGAACCGCGCGATCCCGCGGCGCGAGGTGATTTTGGTTGTGCGGCGGGAATGCGCGCGCAGCGTCCGCGTTGGGATCAGCATGAACGACTCCGTGAAGGTCGATGTCTGGTCGGACATCGCCTGCCCCTGGTGCTACATCGGCAAGCGCAAGTTCGAGGCCGGCGTCGCCGCGTTCGGCGCCTCGGCGGACGGCCGCCCGGTCGAGGTCGAGTACCACTCCTTCGAGCTCAGCCCGGACACCCCCGTCGACTTCGAGGGCACCGAGGCTGAGTTCCTGTCGAGCCACAAGGGCATGCCCGTCGAGCAGGCGCAGCAGATGCTCGACCAGGTCACCGGCATCGCGGCCTCGGTCGGGCTGGACTACGACTTCGAGGCCATGCACCACACGAACACCGTGAAGGCGCACCAGGTCATCCACCTCGCCAAGCAGCACGGCAAGCAGCTCGACATGGTCGAGCGCCTGTTCACCGCCTACTTCGAGCGCGGCGAGCACGTCGGCGACGACGCGACGCTGGCTGACCTGGCCGCCGAGATCGGGCTCGACCGCGACGAGGTCCTCGCCACGCTCCGCGACGACTCCCAGCTCGCAGCCGTCCGCGCCGACCAGGCCCAGGCGCAGGCCTTCGGCATCAACGGCGTCCCCTTCTTCGTCATCGACGGCAAGTACGGCGTCTCGGGCGCGCAGGACCCGGCAGCGTTCGAGCAGGTGCTGACGCAGGTCGTCGCGCTGCGCGGGACGACTCCGGACGAGGTCGCCTCGGCGACCGAACGCGCTGCGGACGACGCGAGCGCCGACGTGGCGGCGACCCGATGACGGGCGCGACGGTCACCGTCGGGGGTGGGGTGGGCCTCCCGTCCGCCCCGTCGGTCCCGGATGCGATCTCCGGTCTGGAGGCGCGCCCCGGCCTGCTCACGCTGGTCACGCCCGGCGGTGCGCCGGTCTGCGACGGTGATTCGTGCCTGATCGACGCCGGATCGTTCGCCGGTGCCGAGGGCGACTGGACCGAGGTGCCGGACTGACGGTTCCGTCGGTCGCGCCTCGCGCGCTGCTGGTCTCGCGCCCCCGTGCGGTCGTTGCGCCCCGACTCTGCGGGGCGCGACGGCTGTGCGGGGGCGCGATCCGTCGGTCGACGGACCACTCAGTCGCGCTGCGGTTCCTCGTCGGTGATGTCGGCGACCGTCGCGCCGTACGCGGCGACGAGGTCGTCGGCGTCGACGAAGGCGCTCGCGCCGTGTCGGCCAGCACCGAGGGCGACCCGTCGACCGACGATGCGTTCGTCGGCGTAGACGGGCAGGTCGCCGGTCGCGCCGATGGGCGTGATCGTGCCGCGCTCGTAGCCCGACGCCTGGAGCGCGGTCGCCGCGTCGGGCATCGAGAGCTTGTTCACGCCGACGACGGTGCGGAGCTTCTTCCACGCGATGCTCCGACCGCCCGGCACGAGCGCGAGCAGGAAGCCGCCGTCGTGGCGCTTCACGACGAGTGTCTTGACGATGTCGCCGGGGTCGATGCCGAGCAGTCCGGCGGCCTGCTGCAGGGAGTCCGCGGCGGGGCGTTCGACGACCTCGACCGTCAGGCCGCGGGCTGCTGCGTCGGTGTCGAACCGGGTGCTGGCGTCGATCGTCATGTGGAGAACGCTACCGGCGAGCACCGACGTGGGAGGATGGACCAGGTATGACGATCACACAAGCCCCAGCACGGCCTCTGCGCATCGGCCCGATCGAGGTCGACGTGCCGGTCGTGCTCGCGCCCATGGCGGGCATCACGAACATGGCGTACCGCCGGCTCTGCCGCGAGTACGGCGCCGGTCTCTACGTCTGCGAGATGATCACCTCGCGCGCACTGGTCGAACGCACCCCCGTGTCGATGCAGCTCATCCAGCACCACGAGTCCGAGACCCCGCGGTCGATCCAGCTGTACGGCGTCGAGCCCAACACCGTGGCCGAGGCCGCTTCGATCCTGGTGGGCGAGGACCGTGCCGACCACATCGACCTGAACTTCGGCTGCCCGGTGCCCAAGGTCACCCGCAAGGGCGGCGGCGCGGCACTGCCCTGGAAGCTCGAGCTGTTCCGCGAACTCGTCACGAAGACCGTCCGCGCCGCGGGGAACGTGCCGGTCACGGTGAAGATGCGCAAGGGCATCGACGAGGACCACCTGACCTACCTCGACGCCGCCCGCATCGCGCGGGACGCCGGCGTCGCCGCGGTGTCGCTGCACGCCCGCACGGCGAACGAGCACTACTCCGGTCACGCCGACTGGTCGGCGATCGCGACGCTGAAGGAAACCGTCACCGACATCCCGATCCTCGGCAACGGGGACATCTGGTCGGCTGCCGACGCCCTGCGCATGGTCGACGAGACCGGCGTCGACGGCGTCGTCGTCGGACGCGGGTGCCTCGGGCGCCCGTGGCTGTTCGGCGACCTGGCGGCGGCGTTCCGCGGCGAAGGGCTGCGGTACATGCCGACCCTGGGCGAGGTCGCCGACGGGTTCCGTCGGCACGCCGAACTGCTCGTCGAGTTCTTCGGGTCCGAAGACCACGGTTGCCGCGACGCCCGCAAGCACGTGGCCTGGTACTTCAAGGGGTACCCGATCGGCAGCGACGTGCGGTCCGGGCTCGCGTTGTCGTCGAGCCTGCAGGAGATCGACGACCTGCTCGGGCAGCTCGACCGCGACGCACCGTACCCGGGCGAGGGCGCCGAGGGCCCCCGTGGTCGCTCCGGCAACCCGAAGCGCACCGCACTGCCCGACCGCTGGCTCGAGTCCCGCGACGTCGACAGCGAGTTCCGCAAGGTCCTCGCCGCCGCCGAGCTGCACCACAGCGGCGGATGAGCGCCACCGCCTCGTACGGCCCGGCCGACGCCGAGCGCTGGCTCCCGGAAGAGCACGGCAACCGCCGATCGGACTTCGCCCGTGACCGCGCACGGCTGCTGCACTCCAGCGCGCTCCGTCGCCTCGCCGCCAAGACCCAGGTGCTCAGCCCGACGACCGGGCTCGACTTCGCCCGCAACCGCCTGACCCACTCGCTCGAGGTGGCGCAGGTCGGTCGCGAGCTCGCGGACTCGTTGGGCCTCGACCCCGACGTGGTGGACACCGCGTGCCTGGCGCACGACATCGGCCACCCGCCCTTCGGCCACAACGGTGAGACCGCCGTCAACGCCTGGGCCGCCGGCATCGGCGGGTTCGAGGGCAACGCGCAGACGCTGCGGCTGCTCACCCGGCTCGAGCCGAAGGTGTACGGGTTGCGGCCGGGGGCGGGCGCCGCTGGCGCGGGGGCCGGCGCTGGCGTCGAGCGTCCCTTCGGGCTCAACCTGACGCGCGCGTCACTCGACGCCAGCTGCAAGTACCCGTGGCCCGCGGCGCAGGGCGTCTCCGAGTCGTCATCGGGTCGGACCAAGTTCGGCTTCTACGACGACGACCACGACGCCTTCGAGTGGCTCCGTGCCGGGGCCCCCCGTCGGCAGCGGTGCATCGAGGCGCAGGTCATGGACCTGTCCGACGACATCGCGTACTCGGTGCACGACTTCGAGGACGCCGTCGTCGCCGGGTTCATCGACGTCGCGGCGCTCGGCGACCGGGTCGGCGAGAACGACATCGTCACCGCGATGCACGCGTGGGTGGGCGACGACCTGAGTCGTGAGGAACTGCTCGAGGCGTTCGACCGCCTCCGGGCTCTGCCGCTCTGGATGACCTCGTACGACGGGTCCCGGCGCGACGCGGCACACCTGAAGAACCTCACCTCGCAGCTGATCGGACGCTTCGCGCGGACGGCGACGGCCGCGACCCGCGAGTCCTACGCGTCCGGGTCCCTGGTCCGGTTCGCGGCGTCGGTGGTGACACCGCCGGAGATCATCGGCGAGATCGCGGTCCTCAAGGGGATCGTGGCGGCGTTCGTGATGACGCAGGGCGACCGGCAGCCCGTGTACGAAGACCAGCGCCGGATCCTGACCGAGCTGCTCGACGCCCTGGCAGCATCGGGTGCGTCGGACCTCGAGCCCGGCTTCGCCGCCGACTGGCGTGCGGCGTCCGACGACGACGGCCGACTCCGCGCCGTGGTCGACCAGGTCGCGAGCCTGACGGACCAAGGGGCGATCGCCTGGCACCGTCGGTTGGTCGTCGGCGAGCGGGAAGCGGTCCACATCCCGGTGTGAGCGGGGTGCTCCGTCGGCCCGGGGTCGTCCGTGGTGGCTCGTCCACATCTCGGGGCCGCGGTCGGCCGAGGTCGGTCCCACGAACTAGGATCAGAGGGTGGCTGGCAGGATCGCGCGGAACGACATCGACGAGGTCCGCTCGCGTGTCAACATCGCCGACGTCGTCGGCGACTACGTCACGCTGAAGAACGCGGGCGTCGGCTCGATGAAGGGGCTCTGCCCCTTCCACGACGAACGCTCTCCGTCGTTCCACGTCCGACCCCAGGTCGGCCGGTACCACTGCTTCGGCTGCGGCGAGGACGGCGACGTCTTCAGCTTCATCATGGCGCAGGACCACACCACCTTCGCCGAGGCCGTCGAGCGCATGGCCGCGAAGATCGGCTTCACCCTGCACTACGAAGAGGGCGACGGGCCGCGCACCGACTACAACACCCGCGCCCGGCTGATCGCGGCCAACGAAGCCGCGCTCGAGTTCTACACGGCGCAGCTCACGACCGCCGCGGCCGACCCCGCACGGCGGTTCCTGGGGGAGCGCGGGTTCGATCCCTCGGCGGCGCAGCACTTCGGTGTCGGCTTCGCCCCGAAGTCCTTCGACATGCTCAAGGACCACCTGCGCGGTCGGGGCTTCACGCTCGAGGAACTCACCTCGGCCGGGCTCGTCAGCCAGGGCGACCGGTCGCCGTACGATCGGTTCCGTGGTCGCCTGATGTGGCCGATCCGCGACGTCACCGGGGCGACGATCGGGTTCGGTGCCCGTCGCCTGCTCGACGACGACAAGGGCCCGAAGTACCTCAACACGCCCGAGACCCCGATCTACCACAAGAGCCAGGTGCTCTACGGGCTCGACCTGGCCCGCCGCGACATCTCGAAGCAGAAGCAGGTCGTGATCGTCGAGGGCTACACCGACGTCATGGCCTGCCACGTCGCCGGCATCACCACCGCGGTCGCCACGTGCGGCACCTCGTTCGGCGTCGACCACATCAAGGTGCTGCGCCCGATGCTCGGCGACCTGGCCGGCGCCGACCCGAACGCCAACGGCGAGGTGGTCTTCACCTTCGACCCGGACGAGGCCGGACAGCGTGCCGCCTCCCGCGCCTTCGCCGAGGAACAGCGGTTCGCCGCGCAGACGTTCGTCGCCGTGGCGCCCGGTGGCCTCGACCCGTGCGACCTCCGGCTCGCCCGCGGCGACGACGCCATCCGCCGCCTGATCACGAACAAGCGCCCGATGTTCGAGTTCATGATCCGCCGCACGTTGGAGGGCCACGACCTCGAGACGGTCGAGGGCCGCGTCAGTGCCCTCCGCGCCGCCGCGCCCGTGCTCGCCGGCATCCGCGACCGCTCGCTCACGCAGGGCTACGTCCGCGAGCTCGCCGGCTGGCTCGGCATGGACATGCCCGAGGTCCGTCGATCGGTCGAGACCGCGCGTCGGCGTGCGGGGTCGACGGACGATCGGTCAGGAGGCCCGGGGCGCGACGGCCGCGCCGGTCACGCCACCGACGGGGCCGGTGTGGTCGAGGAGCCCGTCGCCGGGATCCGCTCGCTGCCGAACGACCCGATCAGCCGCATGGAGCGCGACGCCGTCATGGCGATGGTGCAGCAGCCGACCTCGGTCGGAGCGCCGCTGCTCGGGCTCGCCGCATCGGCCACGTTCTCGGCGCCGATGCTCGCCGTCGTGCGGGACGCCGTGGTCGCCAACGTCGACGTCATCGGGGCGGGGGACTGGCTCGACCGGTTGCTCGCCGACGTGCCGACCCCCTTGCGCACCCTGACGCACGAGCTGGCCCTTGCGCCGATCCCCGCTCGCAACGCCGAGGACCTCGCCGCGTACTGCCGGAGCATCGTCGTCGCCCTGGTCGAGCGGGACCTGCTCGCCCGCAAGGCCTCGTTGCTCGGACAACTGCAGCGTGCGGACCCGCACGAGCAGGCCGAGCGGCGCGCTGAGATCCAGCGGCAGCTCGTGGACATCGACGCGCAGCGCATGCGGCTCCGCGCCGACGCCGAGGCGTCCTAGCCCCTCCCTCTCGCCGCCCGAGTGTCGGGGCGCCTGCCGCGCGGCCGTGTCGGGCGTCGAGTGGTCGCAAGGCGTCGGCTGGCCGGCGGCCGGCCGACGGGACGTGACCGCTCGGGGTGGGACGGGCGGTGTGTCGTGACCGGTCGGCGGGGGCGAGGGACGGGGCCGACGTGGGGCGAGCCTCCAGGCCGACGGTGTGGCCGCACGACGTGCCGCGTGTCGGGCGTCGAGTGGTCGAGTGGTCGCAAGGCGTCGGCTGGCCGGCGTCCGGCCGACGGGACGTGACCGCTCGGGGTGGGACGGGCGGTGTGTCGTGACCGGTCGGCGAGCCCCGGACCACCCAGGTTGCAGCGCGCAACTTTCGTGTGCGGCGCGCCGGGTCGATGCGCACGAATGATGCATCACGCGACGGGTGCTTGCATTACAGCGGTGTAAACAAATCGCTCCCGGTTCGATCTGTTCCGTGACAGGGTGATACCAATGAGCGTTCCTGGCCGGGCACACAGACGTACCACCCGCCGGTCAGGACACTTGCACCCATCTTCAAGAGAGGCATCGAACATGGCATCCGTGTTCAAGAAGCACACAGGCACGTGGGGCAGGCGCGGCATCGCGCTCGGCGCCGGAGCAGCAGCGACGGCGCTGGTGCTGACCGGCTGCGCGAGCAGCAGCGTGAGCGACACCGAGCTGAACGGCCTGAGCATCGGGACGACGGACAAGATCACGTCCCTCGACCCCGCCGGCTCCTACGACAACGGCTCCTTCGCCGTGCAGAACCAGGTCTTCCCGTTCCTGATGAACACGCCCGTGGGCAGCCCGGACGTCGAGCCGGACATCGCCACGAAGGCGGAGTTCACGAGCCCGACCACGTACGAGGTCACCCTCAAGGACGGCCTCGAGTTCGCGAACGGCAACAAGCTCACCTCGAGCGACGTGAAGTTCTCGTTCGACCGTGAACTCAAGATCAACAACGAGAACGGCCCGCAGTCGCTGCTCGCCAACCTCAAGAGCATCGACACCCCGGACGACACGACCGTGGTGTTCAACCTCGACCACGCCGACCAGACCTGGCCGCAGGTGCTCTCGAGCCCCGCCGGCCCGATCGTCGACGAGGACGTCTTCAGCGCGACGAAGCTCACCAGCGCCGACGACATCGTCAAGGGCAAGGCGTTCGCCGGGCAGTACCAGATCAGCTCCTACAAGGAGAACCAGCTGATCCAGTACAAGACGAACCCGAAGTACGACGGCCTGCTCGGCAAGGCGAAGACCTCCGAGGTGACGGCCAACTACTACACCAAGGAGACCGACCTCAAGCTCGCCGTGCAGCAGGGCGACGTCGACGTTGCGTACCGCTCCCTGACGCCGACCGACATCTCGGACCTGCGCAAGGACGACAAGCTCAAGGTCACCGACGGCCCCGGCGGCGAGATCCGCTACGTGGTCTTCAACTTCAAGACGCAGCCGTTCGGTACCGGTCAGGACGACGCCGACGAGGCGAAGGCCCTCGCCGTGCGCCAGGCCGCCGCTGACGTGGTCGACCGCGCCGCCCTGGCGAAGGAGGTCTACAACGACACCTTCACGCCGCTGTACTCGATGGTGCCGGACGGCCTCACCGGTGCGGTCCAGCCGTTCAAGGAGATGTACGGCGACGGCGACGGTGGCCCCGACGTCGACAAGGCGAAGAAGACCCTCGCCGACGCCGGTGTCTCCGGCAAGGTGCAGCTCGACATCCAGTACGCGCCCGACCACTACGGTTCGGCGTCGGACGACGAGTACGCGCTGCTGAAGACGCAGCTCGAGGACTCGGGCCTGTTCACCGTCAACATCCAGTCGACGGTCTACACGACCTACGCCCAGGAGCGCACGAAGGACGCGTACCCGGAGTACCAGCTCGGCTGGTTCCCGGACTTCTCCGACGCCGACAACTACCTGTCGCCGTTCTTCACCAAGGAGAACTTCGTCCAGAACCACTACGACGACTCGGTCATCCAGGACCTCATCGCGAAGGAGCAGGCGGAGTCCGACCCGGACAAGCGTGCCGACCTGATCGAGCAGGCCCAGGAGCGCGAGGCATCGCAGATCTCGACGCTGCCCCTGCTGCAGGGCAAGTCCGTCGCCGTCGCCGGCAAGGACGTCAAGGGCCTGACCCTCGACGCCTCGTTCAAGTTCCGGTACGCCACCCTCAGCAAGTAGCACCACGCCCCTCGCGCAGGCCGCGGGCGTTCCCACGAGGAACGCCCGCGTGCCTGCGCACCGGCATGAAAGGCACCCCTCCCCGTGACCCTGAGCACCCCAGAGTCGACCCAGGACGTGAACGGCACCGATCCGACCAAGCCACAGGCACAACGTCGTGCCAAGAGCAGTGGCGGCGGACTCGGCCGGTACGTCCTCGTCAGGTTCCTCCTCATCATCCCGACCGTCTTCATCCTGGTGACGCTCGTGTTCTTCCTGATGCGCGTCATCGGGAACCCGATCACCGCGTCGGTCGGCGGCCGACTCACCCCGACGCAGCTGCAGGAACGCCTGCACGCCGCCGGGTACGACCGTCCCGTGCTCGTGCAGTACTTCGAGTACCTCGGCGGCATCCTGCGCGGTGACTTCGGCAACGCGTCGACCGACAACCGGCCGATCACCGAGATCATCCTGCAGTACGGCGGCGCGACCGCCGAGCTCGTCTTCTACGCCCTCGTCGTCGCGCTCGTGCTCGGCATCCCGCTCGGCATGCTGGCCGCGTACACGCGCGACAAGTGGCCCGACGTGCTGCTCCGTGCCCTCGCGATCCTGACGTACGCGACCCCCGTGTTCTTCGGCGGCCTGCTGCTCAAGCTCGTCTTCTCGGTGTGGCTCGGCTGGCTGCCGCTCGGCGACCGCGCGTCGACCAGGGTGGAGCTCATCCTCGACGGCATCCCCGGCGCGAGCGGCATCTACATCATCGACGCGCTCCGGACCGGCAACGCGGCGGTCATCGGCGACGTGCTGCAGCACGCCGTCCTGCCGGCGCTGACCCTCGGACTGCTGACCGCCGGCATCTTCCTGCGCCTGGTGCGCGCGAACATGATCGGGTCGCTCGGCTCCGAGTACGTCGACGCGGCCCGCTCCCGCGGTGTCCGCGAGTCGCGGCTGGTGCGGACGCACGCGTTCCGCCCCGCCCTCGTGCCGATCATCACCGTGATGGGCCTGCAGATCGCGATGCTGTTGGGCGGTTCGGTCCTGACCGAGACCACCTTCGGCTGGCGCGGCCTGGGCTTCGAGCTCAACCAGTACCTGTCGGCCCGTGACTTCGTCGCGGTCCAGGGCATCGTCGCGATGCTGGCGGTGATCGTCGCGGTGACCAACTTCATCGTCGACGTCGTCGCCGCCCTGATCGATCCGAGAGTGAGGTTCTGACGATGGCCGACACCACCCTCGTCGACCGCCACGAGCCGCTCTGGAAGCGGCTGCCCGTGGTGGTCCAGCTCCGCAAGAGCACCGGCTGGCAGCGCGCCATGCTCATCGTCGGCGTGGTCATCTGCGCCCTGTACCTGCTCGTCGCGGTCTTCGCGCCGCTGCTGGCCCCGTACGGCTTCGGCCAGCTGCAGGGCGCGGACGGCGAGAGCTTCCCGCGCACCGGCGCACCGAGCGCCGAGCACATCTGGGGCACCACCGTCGGCGGGTTCGACGTGTTCAGCCGGGTGGTCTACGGCGCCCGGACCGCGGTCCTCGTCGTGATCGTCGCGGTCGTCGTGTCGATCATCGTCGGCGTGCTGCTCGGGCTGGTCTCCGGCTACCTGGGCGGCTGGCTCGACCGTGTCCTCGTCGTGGTCGCCGACGCGATCTACGCGTTCCCCTCGCTGCTGCTGGCGATCGTCGTGTCGATCGTGATCTCCGGCGGCAACTCGAGCTACTCGGGCGGCATCATCGCGGCGGCGATCTCGATCACCGTCGTCTACGTGCCGCAGTACTTCCGGGTGGTCCGTGCCGAGGCCGTGCGCCTGAAGAACGACGCGTTCGTCGAGTCGGCACGCGTGATGGGCACGAACCCGTGGCGCATCATGACCCGGCACGTGCTGCGGAACTCGACCAGGTCCCTGCCGCTCATCCTGACGCTCAACGCCAGCGACGCGATCCTGACCCTGGCCGGCCTCGGCTTCCTCGGGTTCGGCATCGGGCCGACGTCCGGCGCCGAGTGGGGCTACGACCTCAGCCGAGCGCTGTCCGACGTCGCGAGCGGTGTCTGGTGGACCGGTGTCTACCCGGGTGTCGCGATCGTGGTGCTCGTGCTCGGTGTGACGTTCATCGGTGAGAGCCTCAACGACATCTCCGACCCCCGTCTGCGTGCGCGCCGACGGCTGAAGCAGCTGGTGTCCACGCGCGACGCGCGCAACACGGCCACCGCGGAAGGATCGGGCGCATGACGACCGACACCGAGAACGCACCCGTGGTCGTCGTCGACGACCTCACCGTCACCTTCGCCACCGACGGCGGCGCCGTCGACGCGGTGAAGGGTGTCAGCCTCGACGTCCGCCCCGGCGAGGTCCTCGCCCTGGTCGGCGAGTCCGGCTCCGGCAAGTCCGTCACAGCGCGCGCCATGCTCCGGCTCATGCCCGAGACGGCGACGCTCGGCGGCGCGGTGCTGCTCGACGGCACCGACGTCGTCACCGTCGGCGCGCAGAAGCTCCGCAGCCTGCGCGGCACGGCGGGGGCGATGGTCTTCCAGGAGCCGTCGACCGCCCTCAACCCGGTCTTCACGGTCGGGTGGCAGATCGCCGAGGGGCTCCGCGCCCACGGCGGCATGTCCAAGAAGGAGGCGCGGGCGAAGGCCATCGACTACCTCGGCCGCGTCGGCATCCCCGACCCCGAGACCCGCGTCGACCACTACCCGCACCAGTTCTCCGGTGGCCAGAAGCAGCGTGTCGTCATCGCGAGTGCCCTGGCCCTCGAGCCGTCGGTGATCATCGCCGACGAGCCGACCACGGCGCTCGACGTCACGGTGCAGGCCGAGATCCTCGACCTGCTCCGCCGCTGCCGCGACGAGTTCGGCACGGCGATCGTGATCATCACGCACAACATGGGTGTGGTGGCCGACCTGGCCGACCGCGTCGCCGTGATGTACCAGGGCGAGATCGTCGAAGAGGCCTCGGCGACGGACCTGTTCGCGCGTCCGCAGGCCGACTACACGAAGCGGCTGCTCGCCGCGGTGCCCCGGCTCGAGGCGTCGACGGGCACCGCCCGCCGCGCCGCGATCACCGAGGACGTCACCCCGCTGGTCGAGGCGAAGGGGCTCGAGATCGAGTACCCCGGACGCCTCGGTTCGCCCGCGTTCCGCGCCGTGAAGGGCGTCGACCTGGCGATCCGTCCCGGCGAGGTCCTCGGCCTGGTGGGGGAGTCCGGCTCCGGCAAGACCACGATCGGTCGCGCCATGGCCGGGCTGACGAAGGTCACCGGCGGCTCGCTGAAGGTCCTGGGCGCCGAGATGCTCGGCTACCGGGAGCGCGACTTCAAGCACCTGCGCAAGGACATCGGGTTCGTGTTCCAGGACCCGGCGACGTCGTTCAACCCGCTGCTCACGATCGCCGAGTGCGTCGCCGAGCCGCTGGTCGTCCACAAGGAGGTGTCGAGCCCGCGTGCGGCCCGTAAGCGTGTCGACGAACTCCTCGAGGCGGTCCAGCTGCCGAAGGCGTACGGGGACCGCTACCCGCACGAGCTCTCCGGTGGGCAGCGCCAGCGCGCCTCGCTCGCCCGGTCGCTCGCGCTCCGGCCGAAGCTGCTCATCGCCGACGAGCCGACGAGTGCGCTCGACGTGTCGGTGCAGGCCCGCGTGCTCGAGCTCTTCCTCGAGCTCCAGCAGGACCTGGGCTTCGCGTCGCTGTTCATCAGCCACGACCTGGCGGTCGTGGGCGCGCTGTCCGACCGGATCGCGGTGCTGTACCGCGGCGACCTGGTCGAGGTGGGCACGACGGCGCAGGTCCTCGGTGCGCCGCATCACCCGTACACGCAGCGCCTGCTGGCGTCGCTCCCGGTGCCGGACCCTGCGGAGCAGGCCGAGCGACGGCGTACGCTGGAGCAACTGGAGAACGTCGGGTCCTGACCCGATGCGACCCGCGTCTGGTCCCGACCCGGCGCGACCCGCCCAGGAGGCCCGTCCAGCGTCGTCGACGCAGGCCGGGCCTCCTGGATGGTCGCCTCCACAGCTGTACGCACGACGGTCCTGCCAGCGCGGCCCGTCGCGAACCGCCGCCAGGGGGCGGCGTGGAAGGGGACCCATGATCGCGGTCAACGGACCGGCGGTCGTCGCGGACGACGTGTCGATCGAGTACCGGGGCGGACGGGGGTCCGAGTCGATCCGAGCGGTCGACGGGGTCAGCCTGACGGTGCGGCAGGGCGAGATCCTCGCACTGCTCGGAGAGTCGGGGTCGGGCAAGTCGACCTTCGCCGCCGCGATCGCGGGGCAGCTCGGGTCGCACGGCGAGGGTGACGGTGCGCTGCGCCGGCACATCGTCGGGGGCGAACTGACCGTCCTCGGCCAGAAGACCCGCGGACTGCGCGGTTCGTCCCGCAAGCTCGAGCGGCTGAGCGGCCGGATCGGCTACCTGCCGCAGGACGGCGCCGACCGGCTCAGCCCGGACCTCACCGTCGGCGAGGCCATCGCCGAACCGATCTACCAGCGCGACCGCCGCTTCGACCGCAAGGAAGCGGGTCTGATCGTCGCGCGCCTGGTCGACGCCGTGCACCTGCCGCTCGGCGTGATGCGGCTGAACACCTGGGAGCTCTCCAGCGGGCAGCGGCAGCGTGTCGCCCTGGCGCGGGCCCTCGTGCTCGAACCCCAGCTCCTGGTCGCCGACGAACCCGCCCGCGGCGTCGACGTGCTCGTGCGCCAGTCGGTGCTCGAGGCCCTGGCGACCCTGCAACGCAACCGGCAGTTCTCCGCCGTCGTGGTGTCCAGCGACCTGCGCGAAGCCGGCGCCCTGGCCGACCGCGTCGCCGTGATGGCCGATGCCCGGCTGGTCGGCCTCGGCACCTTCGACGAGGTCCTCGACAACCCCGTCGACCCCTACGTCAAGACCCTGGCCGCGACCGCGGCCCGCGGCGTGAAGCGTCGCCCGGCACCCACCGCCCCGCGCCGCTCGACGGCGCCACGCCGACCGGTCGCCGCCGGCACCGGCCCCCGCACGGACCGACAGGAGAACCCGTGAGCACCGCCACCCGAGGCCACCGCGCCGTCGTCCCCACCTCCGGCGCCCCGCTGCCGATCGACGCACCGCAGTCCGGCCCCGTCGCCGTGCTGCCGGAGCCGACCGACCTGCACGTCACCGCGGTGACCGAGGCCGGCGGGACCGTCGCGTCGCTCGACGCGGACACCCGCGGGCTCGTCTGGCTGGACCCCCGCGACCCGTCTGGCCTCGCCGACGCGCTCGACGCCGCACCGGGGATCGGCTGGGTGCAGCTGCCGTTCGCCGGGGTCGACGCCTTCGCACACCTCATCCAGGAGCACGGGGACCGCGTGCTCTTCACCTCGGCGAAGGGCGCGTACGCGGAGCCCGTCGCCGAGCACGCCCTGGCGCTGACGCTCGGGACGCTGCGGGTCCTGCAGAAGCGTGCCCGTGCACACTCGTGGGCCACCGAGCCCGAGGGTGTGTCGCTCTACGGCCGGAACGTCGTCGTGATCGGCGCCGGCGGGATCGCGCTCGAGTACATCCGCCTGCTCGCCCCGTTCGACGTCGACGTCACCGTGGTGCGTCGCTCCGCCGACCCGGTCGCCGGCGCATCGCGCACCGTCACCACCGACCAGCTCGACGAGGTCGTGCCCGACGCCGACGTCGTGATGATCGCAGCAGCCATGACCTCGGGCACCGCGAAGCTCTTCGGCGAGCGGCAGTTCGCGCTCATGAAGCCGTCCGCCCGGCTCGTCAACATCGCCCGCGGGGGACTCGTCGACACCGACGCCCTGGTCGAGGCCCTGCGCACCGGTGCGATCGCCGCCGCAGGGCTCGACGTCACCGACCCCGAGCCGTTGCCCGACGGCCACCCGCTGTGGTCCGAGCCCGGCGCGGTCATCACGCCGCACCAGGCGGACACCCCGGAGATGGTCGCGCCGCTGCTCGCCGAGCGGGTGCGACTCAACACCACAGCGTTCCTCGACGGCAGCGGCGAGGGCTTCGTCGGCGTCGTCGACCCGGTCGCCGGGTACTGAGGAGCAGCGCTGCACCGGGGGCCACAGCGCGGCGCGCCCGGGCGGCGTGTCCGATGCGGTGAGGGGCGCCGCGGTGCTGCTATGCTGTTACCCGTTGTTCGCACGACATTCGCCAGCGGACAGTGATCCTCGATAGCTCAATTGGCAGAGCAGCCGGCTGTTAACCGGCAGGTTGTTGGTTCGAGTCCAACTCGGGGAGCGTCTGGCCCGGATCCTCACGGATCCGGGCCTTTTGCGTTCCCGGGGCGATGCCCACGGCCGCCCGCCGCACGGCCGCGCGCCGCACGGCCGCGCCGGTCAGGAGGCGGGGGTGCTCGGCTCGATGTGCAGCGTGCCGTCGCGGTTGTTGTCGTCGATCGTGCCGGTCTTCGGCACGTAGACGTCGAGGTAGTCGAGCCGGAAATGGTCGAGCTGATCGGCGTACTCGGAAAGGAACTCCGTGACCTGGTGGGGCATGGCCCGACGGTCGTCGTGGCCGACCACGATCGCGTCGAACGGTCCGTACTGCGGCTTCTGCGTGCCCCGGTCGGGCAGGTAGATGCGCCAGGTGTTCGCACTGAAGCGGGCGAACAGCACGCCCTCGGAGTCCTTGCCGCGCACGTGCAGGGCGTCGGAGAGCAGGGCGATGCCGCTCGGGCGGGACTGCGCCACCGCGACCCCGAGTCGCACGGCCGGCACGAGCAGGCAGGCGACGAGGACGGCCGCCACGATGCGTCCGACGGGTGGCCGCACCGAGGCCAGTCGGCCGTACCCGATGGCGGCCAGGGCGATGATCAGCGGCATCCAGGCGTCGTAGTAGTACGGGAGCGAGACGTTCGCGACGATGACGTAGAAGACGAGGAAGACACCGAGCGCGATGCCGAGGAACGCGACGAGCCGGTCCGGCCGGATCGCCACCGCGCACACGACGCCGATGACCAGCACCGCGAGCAGCAACCAGCCGGTGCCCGCCGCCAGGAACGCGAAGTTCGCCCACCACGGTGCCTGGGGGTAGATCGTGCCGAGGATCGTCGTCGGGTGTCCGTGCGCGTTCTGCTGTGCCTGGAACTTCAGCATGTGCCCGATGGCGGTGAACAGCCCGACCGGCAGGTACAGGAGCACGAAGACCACCACGAACGCGACGCCGCCGTACAGTGCGCCCACGCCCAGGTCACGCCAGCGGCGGAACAGCAGCGGCAGGGCGCCGATCGCGAGCACGAGCACGGCGGTCGAGACCTTGGACGTGACGGACATCGCGAGCAGCGCCCCTGCTGCCGCGATCCACCACCGGTTGCCGGTCCGCATCCAGGTCCAGGCGGCGGCGAGCGAGGCGACCGCGAAGAAGACCATGAGGGGCTCGAGCATCGCGAAGCGGTCGATCCGCGCACCGATCACCGAACCGGCCTCGGCCCAGGAGGCGCCGGAACCGCGCGGCGTCAGCCACCACGCACCGGCGGCGAGGAGTCCCGTCCAGAAGCCGACCTCGCGGCGCAACCAGACGAACAGGACCACGCCGGTGCCGAGCATCGCGGTCGCGGCGACCAGGCGGGGCCCGAGCGGCCCCTGTCCGACGACGAGCTGCGCGATGCCGTACAGGTACTTCGCCGTCGGCGGGTGCTCGAGGTTGAGCGAGAAGCTGCCGTGCACGTACGCCCAGCTCGCCCGGAGGTAGACGAACTCGTCGTTGACGATGGTCGGGCGGCCGAGGTGCCAGAAGGCGACGAACAGGGCAGCCACGGCGACGACCACGAGGGCGGCGACGCGAACGGGGCGGGAGTGCAGGCGGGGGATGAGGACCTCCAGGGCGGGGCGTGCCCGACCATCATCGCAGCAGCGACCGTGCGGGTCCTGCCGGGCAGTTGCTGTTAGCGTTCACAGGTGCACCGATCCCGTCCGCCCCGCGCCGTGTTCCTCGGCGTGCTGCTCGCGGCGGTCATCGCGCCCGTGCTGGTCGGGTGCAGCGGAGCCGGACCCGACACCGACTCGTCAGAGGAGCCCACGAGCTCGGAGACCGGGCTCGGGTCGGGTGCTTCGCCGGTGGTGTTCGCCTTCGTGTGCGACGACGGCGACCGCGAGACCTACACGACGTACTCGGCGGTGTGGGAGGACGAGCGGACCTCGTGCACCGCGAAGCGGCTCACGGGCTCCGTGCCGTCGACGCAGCAGCAGGCCGCGGTCGACGCGACCCGGGGTGACGCCACCCTCGTCGAGCTCGCGAGCACCTGCGCCGTGACCGGCACGGACCCGTGGACGTCGGCCGTGGCCGACGACGGCGCAGCGCACGTCGCCGCCGGCCTCCTGCAGTACTGCCCGGGACACCCCGAGACCGACCACCTGCGCGACGCGCTGTCGACGTACCGGAGCTGAGCCGGGCCTCCCGGCCGTCAGCCGACCACGGCAGGCGACGCGCGGGCCGGACCGACCCGTCAGCCCTCGGGGTGGTCGCGACCCGGTAGCCACGACTGGCCGGGGCCGCCCCAGCTGTTCTTGCGGATGGCCTTGGTGACCTGCTTGGCGTAGGGGTGCACCAGGCGGTCGGCGTAGAGCCAGCCGTCCAGGTGGTCGTACTCGTGCTGGAAGATGCGCGCGAGCCAGCCGTCGGCCCGGACCTCGAACGGTTCGCCGTGCTCGTCGAACGCCCGGAGCAGCGCGCTGCCGGAGCGTCGGAGCGGGAAGCGCTCACCCGGCACGGACAGGCAGCCCTCGGACTCGTCGTCCTCGTCGAGCTCGTCGACCGACTCGGGGACCAGCGGGCTGATCCAGAGCACCGGGTTCACGGCGGCGGCGCGGTGCAGTACTTCGTCGTCGTCGGTGTACGAGTACACGAACAGGCGCTTGCCGACGCCGACCTGGGGTCCGGCCAGCCCGACGCCGGGGGCGAGGTCCATGGTCTCGAACATGTCGGCGACGAGGGAACGGAGGTCGTCATCGAACTCGGTGACCTCGGCTGCACGCTCGTGCAGGACGGGTTCGCCGGTGATGCGGATCGGGAGAACGGCCATTCACCCAGGTTATCCGGCGGTGGACGGTAGCCTCGACGCGTGACGACGGACCTCCAGCTGCCCGACGCAGTGAACCTGACGCCGTTCCAGGCCCTCATGATCCCCGTCGCGCTCATCGGTGCGGTGTTCCTGTCGCTGGGAGCGCAGTTCCAGAGTCGTGGTGTGCAGCGGGTCGAGGCGCGGCTGGGGCGGCAGTCGAAGGGACTGAGCGTCCGGCACGTCGTCGGGCTGGTCTCGAGCGGCTACTGGGTGCTCGGCACGCTCATGCTCGGCATCGCCGTCGTGCTGCAGCTCATCAGCATCACGTACGCGCCGCTGATCGTCGTGCAGCCGCTCGGGGCGGTCGCGCTCGTGATCACCACGTGGTTCTCCTCCCGGTCGTCGGGCGTGCCGCTGGGCCGTCGGGCGAAGCGTGCGGTGTGGACCTGCATCATCGGTGTCGCGATCTTCGTCGGCATCGCGGCGTTCGTCGGCCACGAGAGCGCGATCACCCGGCAGCAGCTGGTGACCGTCCTGATCATCCTGGCGGTGGTGCTCGTGCTGGTGCTGGTGTCGTTCCGACTCGTGGCCAAGCACAAGAGCGCGCTCTACTACATCGTCGGCGCGGGCATCCTCTACGGGTTCGTCGCGACGCTCGCCAAGGTCGTGCTGAACCGGTTCGTGAACGGCACGTTCGACTGGTTGACGGTCCTGGCGATCATCGGGGTGGTCGTCGCGGCGTCGCTCGGCGGGTACTTCGTGCAGAACGCGTACTCGGCCGGTTCGGCGGACCTCGTCATCGCGGGGCTGACCGTGATCGACCCGATCGTCGCCGTCGGGATCGGCGTGGTCGTGCTCGACGAGGCGTCCGGGGCACCGTGGGGTGCGGTCGCCGGGTTCGTGGTCGCGGCCGGCATCGCCATCACCGGGGTGTTCCTGCTCGCCAAGCACCACCCGCAGACCCGCGCCTGACCGCGGACGGGCGCGGCGCAGCGCCGTCGTCCCGTCACCCTGCGGTAGCACGGGGTCCTCCGCGCGGCTGACGCGGCCGCTAAACCAGGTGCGGTACCGTCGGCAGTCCGACCAGCAATCGCCCACGAGAGGACGACGCCAGCCGTGTCAGGAGACGTCACCACCGCCACCGCCGAACCGACGGGTGCGACGGGCGGACACCGACCCTTGCGCATCCTGATCGCCGCGGACACCTTCCCGCCGGACGTCAACGGCGCCGCCACCTTCGCCGAGCAGCTCGCCGTCGGCCTGGCCGAGCGCGGGCACGAGGTCCACGTCGTCGCCCCGGCCTCGAGCCGCAACTACGGCACCTTCGACGAGGAGCACCAGGGCGTGACCCTCGTCGTGCACCGCCTGAAGTCGTACAAGTGGCCGCTGCACGCCTGGCTCCGGTTCGTGTGGCCGTGGAGCGTCAAGAAGTGGACCGGCCCGATCCTCGACGCCGTGAAGCCCGACGTCCTGCACATCCAGTCGCACGTCGTCATCGGTCGCGGGATCGTCCCCGAGGCGAACGCGCGCGGCATCCGGGTCATCGCGACGAACCACTTCATGCCCGAGAACCTGCTCGAGTACACGCCGTTCGGCAAGTGGACGCTGCCCATCGCGCTGAAGATCGCGTGGAGCGACGCCGCGAAGACCTACCGGCTCGCCGACACCATCACGACGCCGACGAACCTGGCCGCCGACTACCTGCGCAAGGCCATCGCCGGGCAGCGGGTGCTCGCGATCTCGTGCGGGATCGACGCGTCGCGGTACGTCGCGCGCGAGTGCCGTCCGGTCAACAACGACATCGTGTTCGTCGGCCGCGTGGCGCCGGAGAAGAACCTCGACGTGCTGGTGCGGGCCGTGGCGCTGCTGCCCGGTTCGCTCGCGGCGACCCTGACGATCGTCGGCGACGGCGAGATGATCCCGAAGCTGACCGCCCTGGCGAAGGAGCTCGGGCTCGAGGACCGCGTCCGGTTCCTCGGGTTCGTCTCGGACGAGGTCAAGCGCACCGCCCTGACGAACGGCACCGTGTTCGCGATGCCCTCCACCGCCGAGCTGCAGAGCATCTCCTCGCTCGAGGCCATGGCGTCCGGGCTGCCGGTCGTCGCGGCCGACTCGATGGCGCTGCCCCACCTCATCGACGGCAACGGGTACCTGTTCGCCCCCGGCGACGAACACGACCTCGCCGCCAAGCTCGAGGCGGTGCTCACGGCGTCGGGAGCGGAGTACACGGCCATGCGGGAGCGCAGTCTGGCCATGATCGAGGCACACGACATCAACCGCACGCTCACGACGTTCGAGGCGCTGTATCGTGGGGAACCGGTGGCCTGACGGCCGTCGAGGGGCGGTAGCCAAGCTGGTCAAGGCAGTCGGCTCATAACCGAACGATTCGCGGGTTCAAGTCCCGCCCGCCCTACGTGCAGATGAAACGCAAGCGCGAGGACGACCACGACGCAGCTGGTCCGACGCCGAACGTCACGTTCCAGGTGAACCGTGGTGGCACCGGCGTGCGCGTCAACGCCTTCCGCATCGGGTTCATGGGTGCCATCGGTGTGCTCGTCGCGCTGCTCGCCGGCACCATCATCGGTGAGCTCAGCACCGTCCTCGTCTACATCGGGGTCGCGCTCTTCCTCGCGCTCGGCATCGACCCGCTCGTCTCGTTCCTCGAGCGGCTCATCCCGCGGTGGGCGGCGATCACCGTCGTCGTCGTGGGCGTCCTGGCGGCGTTCGCCGGGGTCGTCTTCGCGGTCGTCCCGATCCTGGTCGAGCAGGCGACGAACCTGATCCAGAACTTCCCCGAGGTCGTCGACGACATCTCGAAGCAGCAGTGGGTGCAAGACCTGTCGAAGCAGTTCGCCGGGTCGTTCGACATCGACCACGCGCTCGAGTCGGTGCAGTCGTTCGTCGAGAACCCGGGCAACCTGCTCAGCGTCGGCGGCGGCATCCTGGCGGTCGGCAGCGGCATCCTGTCGGGGCTCACCGGCGTGCTCATCGTCCTCATCCTGATGCTCTACTTCCTCGCGTCGATGCGGGGGATGAAGCGTGCGGCGTACCGGTTCGTGCCAGCGTCCCGCCGCGAGAACTTCATCGACGTCAGCGAGCAGATCACCCAGGCGGTCGGTCGGTACGTCGTCGGCCAGGTGTCGCAGGCGCTCATCAACGGCATCCTGAGCCTGGTGTTCCTGCTCATCATCGGTGCGCCGCTGCCCGTGCTGTTGGCCTCGTTCGCGTTCCTCGGCTCGCTCATCCCGCTCGTCGGCACCCTCGGCGCCGCGATCGTCATCTCGTTGCTCTGCCTCTTCGCGTCGCCCGCCACAGCACTCGCCGCGGCGATCTACTACCTCGTCTACATGCAGGTCGAGGCGTACCTCATCTCGCCGCGCATCATGTCGCGTGCCGTGCAGGTGCCCGGGGCCCTCGTGGTCATCGCCGCGGTGGCCGGTGGCACGATCGGCGGCGTCCTCGGCGCCCTGGTCGCCCTGCCCGTCGCCGCGTCGATCATCATCATCGTGCAGAAGGTCATCTACCCGCGCCAGGAGCTGGCGTGACGGACGCCGCCTCCGACTTCGCCGACCACGTCGCCGAACGCGACCGCTGGGCACGCAGTCCCCGTGGCCCGCTGGCTCTCGTGAACGCCCAGCACGTCGACCACCCGCAGCCGGTGTGGCCGGTCCCCGGCACCTGGGCACCCGAGGTCGGCGGCCTCACGGTGACGGCCGCCGCCACCGACGGTGTCGTCGTGGACGGCGTCCCGGTGGACGGCACGGTGCTCGTCGCCGGTGACACCGCCGTGGTCCCGTCCGCCGTCGGGTTCCCCGACGGCTTCGCGGGCACCGTGTCCGGCTCGACGCTGCGCGTCTGGGACCCCGCGGCGGAGCCGATCCACCGCTTCGCGCGCATCGCCCGGTTCGACCGGTCCGACGACTGGGTGCGTTCCGGCACGTACGTCCCGCTGGACCCCGGTGCGGGCGACGACCGGGAGGCCCGTGGCAGCGTCCTCGACGCCGCCGGCGACGCCCTGCCGGTCGCCGGGCACATCGAGACGGCCGTCGGCAGCACGACCATGCGGTTCGTCGCGGTCCGGTCCGCGGCGTTCCGGGGTGCTCCGCGGCTGCAGCTCATCGTGCAGGACGCCACCAGCGCCCTCGCCGAGGACGACCCTGGCAGCACCTACTCGATGGGCCGCTTCCTGTACCTCGACGACCCCGGCACCGTGGGCCCGGTCGAGCTCGACTGGAACCTGCTCGTGCTGCCGCCCTGCGCGTTCTCGTACCAGTTCGCCTGCCCGATCCCGCCGGCCGAGAACCGCGTGCCCGTGCCGATCACGGCGGGGGAGCGGCACCCCGTCGACGCTGCGGGCACCGTCCTGCACTGAACCGGACCGCGCTCGGCGGGGTCCTTGCCGTTCCCAGCCGGAACGCTGCATAATGGGCGTGTCCTGTCAGGACATCACAATCGCATACCGAATGGTTCCGTGGCTCGCAGCCGATCGGATCCTCCGCACCAGGTCGATGGGGAAGTCGCACCTGACGTATCGGAGGAACCGTGAACGGAACGACGACAGGAGTGCTCTACGTGCACTCCTCACCCCGCGCGCTCTGCCCGCACGTCGAATGGGCAGCAGGTCGCGCGATGAACCGCGCCGTGAACTTCTCGTGGCTCGACCAGCCGGCACAGGACGGTGCCCGGCGGACCGAGTTCACCTGGACCGGTGCGGTCGGCGCCGGTGCCGCGATCGCCTCCGCGCTGCGCGGCTGGGAGCACCTGCGCTACGAGGTGACCGAGGAACCGACGACCGAGTCCGACGGCGGTCGCTGGATGCACACGCCAGACCTCGGGGTCTTCTACGCGCAGACCGACGTCACCGGGAACATGGTCATCCCCGAGGACCGCGTCCGCTACGCGATGGAGGTCGCGGGCAGCAACGCGCTCGAACTCCACCGTGAGCTCCGGCTCGCGCTCGGACAGGCCTGGGACGACGAGCTCGAGCCCTTCCGCCACGCGGCCGAGGGCAACCCCGTCGTCTGGCTGCACCGCGTCGGCTGACGCGCTGCCCGGCACTGGACGGTGCCACGGAACGACGGAAGCCCGCCCCGACGACGCGGGACGGGCCTCCTGGCAGGGTGCGACGGATCAGACGCTGCGGAACGCGACCACGGCGTTGTGGCCGCCGAAGCCGAACGAGTTGCTCACCGCGAGCAGGTCGCCGTCGGGGAGCGCGCGCGGCTCGCGCGCGACGTCCATGACGATCTCCGGGTCCTGGTCGTTGAGGTTGATCGTCGGCGGTGCGACGCGGTTGTGCAGCGCGAGGACCGTGAACGCGGCCTCGATCGCGCCGGCACCACCGAGCAGGTGCCCCGTCGACGCCTTGGTCGCCGACACGACGATGTCGTCGAGGTGGTCGCCGAAGACGCGACGCATGGCGTGGTACTCAGCGACGTCGCCCACCGGGGTCGAGGTGGCGTGCGCGTTGACGTGCACGACGTCCTCGCGGCTGGCACCGGCGTGGTCGAGGGCCTGCAGGACCGCGCGGGCCGCCGCGCTGCCCTCGGGGTCCGGTGCCGTGATGTGGAACGCGTCCGAGGTGATGCCGGCGCCGGCGACCTCGGCGTAGATGGTCGCACCGCGGGCCTCGGCGTGCTCCTTCGACTCGAGGATGAGCGCCGCGGCGCCGTCACCGAGGACGAAGCCGTCACGGGTGACGTCGTACGGACGCGACGCGGTCTCGGGGGAGTCGTTGCGGCGCGACAGGGCCTGCATCGCCGCGAACGCGGCCAGGGGCAGCGGGTGCAGTGCGGCCTCGGCGCCACCGGTGATGACGATGTCGGCGTCTCCGTCAGCGACGTGGCGGTACGCCTCGGCCAGGGACTCGGTCGACGAGGCACAGGCCGACAGGTAGGTGCGGGCGCCGCCACGGGCGCCGAACTCCATCTCGATGGCAGCGGCCGGACCGTTCGCCATGAGCATCGGGACCGTCATCGGCAGGACCCGACGCGGGCCCTTCTCGCGCAGGGTGTCCCAGGCGTCGAGCAGGGTGTTCACGCCGCCGATGCCGGTCGCCCAGTCGACGATCAGGCGCTCGGGGACGACGGACTCGGCGTCGATGCCGGCGTCGGCCCACGCCTCACGCGCCGCGACGAGCGACAGCTGCGACGAGGGGTCCAGGCGCTTCGACTCGGGGCGGGTGAGCTGGTCGGTGAGGAACCGACGTGCCTGGCCGGCGAACTCCACGGGGAGTTCGAGCTCGGCGTAGCGCGGGTCCTCGATGCGGGTGATGCCGGACTTGCCGGCGAGCAGCGCGTCCCACGTTTCCGGGGCAGTCGCGGCGAGGGGTGAGATCGCACCGATCCCGGTGACGACGACGGTCTTCTTGGTCATGGAACGACGGTTCTTTCGTTGGGGAACAAGATGAGCGCCGCGGCCGACGGTGACCGCTGGCCGCGGCGCTCAGGAAGCTCGTGTCAGGCCTGGGCCTTGACGATGTAGTCGACCGCGTTGCCCACGGTCTTGAGGTTCTTGACCTCTTCGTCCGGGATCTTCACGTCGAACTTCTCCTCGGCGTTGACCACGATGGTCATCATCGAGATGGAGTCGATGTCGAGGTCGTCCGTGAAGGACTTGTCGGCGGCGACGGTGTCGGTGGCGATACCGGTCTCGTCGTTGATCAGCTCGGCCAGGCCGGCGAGGACTTCTTCGTTGGACAGGGCCATGAGTTTCTCCTTGAGGGGGGTGTCGTTTGACCGTGGACCAGCCTAGGGCACGCAGCGTGCTCGCGCCCGGAGACTCGTCGGGGTGGTCGCTGGCCGCGCGGGATGCGCGGCCGGGTGGGATCAGGGCAGGACGACGACCTGGGCGCCGAACACGAGCCCGGCACCGAAGCCGATCTGCAGGGCGAGCCCGCCGGACAGCTCGGGGTGTTCCTCGAGCAGGCGGTGGGTGGCGAGCGGGATGCTCGCGGCGGAGGTGTTGCCGGTGGTGGTGATGTCACGGGCGATCGTGACCGACTCGGGCAGGCCGAGCTGCTTCGCGAACTCGTCGATGATGCGGATGTTCGCCTGGTGCGGCACGAACGCCGCGAGGTCCTCCGGTCGGACACCGGCGGTCTCGAGCGCTTCGCGGGCGACCTTCACCATCTCCCACACTGCCCAGCGGAAGACCGTCTGGCCCGCCTGGCGCATGGTCGGGCGGGGCGCGCCGGCCTCCCACTCGTTGTAGGTCGCCGTCATGCCGATGGCGTCCCACTTCGAGCCGTCCGAGCCCCAGATGGTCGGGGCGATTCCGGGGAAGTCGCTCGGGCCGACGACGGCCGCGCCGGCACCGTCACCGAGCAGGAACGAGATCGAGCGGTCGGTCGGGTCGACGACGTCGCTGAGCTTCTCGGCACCGACGACCAGGACGTGGTCGGCGAGGCCGGACTTGATGAACGAGTCGGCCTGGGCGATGCCGTAGGCGTACCCGGCGCACGCGGCGCTGATGTCGTACGCGGCGGCGGGCGTCGCGCCGATCCGCTCGGCGAGCAGCGACGCCATCGACGGGGTCGCGACGGTGTGCGTCACGGTGCTGACCAGCACGACACCGATCTGGTCGGGGGACAGGCCGGCCTTCTCGATCGCCTCGCGCGCGGCGGTCTCGGCGAGGTCGACGGCCTCGACGTCCTTGCCGGCACGCTTGCGCGTGATGATCCCGGTGCGCTGGCGGATCCACTCGTCGGACGAGTCGATCGGGCCGACCAGGTCGTCGTTGGGCACGACGTTCTCGCCGCGGGCGGCGCCGAAGGCCAGGATCCGGGTGAACTCGTGGCCGCGGCGCTGGGAGAGTGCGGGACGTTCGGTCATGCGGTGGCGTCTGCTTCCTGGTCCGCGCGCTGCAGCAGGTCGATCGCTGCGGGCAGGTCCTCGGGGGTCTTGATGGCGACGGACGGCGTGCCGCGCAGGCCGCGCTTGGCGAGCCCGACCAGGGCGCCGGCCGGCGCGAGCTCGATGATGCCGGTGACGCCGGCGGCCGCGAACGACTCCATCACGGCGTCCCAGTGCACGGGGCTCGCGATCTGCTGGACCATCAGGTCGACGAACCGGCGACCGTCGTCGACCCGTGAGCCGTCGGCGTTGGTCCAGATCGGCAGGGTCGGGTCGTGCACCGTGGCGGCCGCGGCGACCGGGGCCACGCGCTCGACCGCGGGGGCCATGAAGTGGGTGTGGAACGCACCGGCGACGGCGAGCGGGACCACGCGGGCCTTGGCGGGCGGGTCCGCCACGAGCGCGGCGATGCCGGCGGCCGTGCCGGCGACGACGGTCTGGCCGCCGCCGTTGTGGTTCGCGGGGACGAGCCCGTGGGACTGCAGTGCTGCGGCGACCGCGTCGGCGTCGCCACCGAGCACGGCGGCCATCGAGGTCGCTTCGAGGGCAGCGGCGTCCGCCATGGCCCGGCCTCGCTCGGCGACGAGCGACACGGCGTCGGTCGGCTCGAGGACCCCGGCGACCGCGGCGGCGGTGAACTCGCCGACCGAGTGCCCGGCGACCCCGCCGACGAGCGCACGGCGGCCGTCGGCCAGCAGCGCGTCGGCGGTCACGAGACCGGCGGCGACGATGAGGGGCTGCGCGAGTGCGGTGTCCTTGATGGTGTCCGCGTCCGACGTGGTGCCGTGCGCGGCGAGGTCCACCCCGATCGACTCGGACCACTGCCCGACACGTTCACGAACGGCGGCGTCCTCGAGCCAGGGGGCGAGGAAGCCGGGGGTCTGGGAGCCCTGTCCGGGCGCGACGACGACGATCACCGGACAATCCTGTCGCTCATGCACCGCGGGGCCCGTGTGGGCTTCCCACACGAAACCCCGCGTGACATTGTCGGTTCCCTACCGGCGAGGGGTGATGCGGCGACGACCCGTGGCCGATTCGGACATCGCGCCGAGGATCAGGGCCGACTGCACGATCAGGGCGTCCCGAGCGTGCGTGGCGTCCCACCCGATGATGTCCGCGACGCGGCGCAGGCGGTAGCGGACGGTGTTCGGGTGCACGAAGAGCTCGCGCGCCGTGGCCTCGAGCGACCGACCGGTGTCCAGGTAGCACCACAGGGTCTGCAGGAGCTCGGTGGACTGGTCCTTGAGCGGCACGTAGATGCGCTGCACCAGGGCGGACCGCGCGAGCGGGTCGCCGGCCAGGGCGCGTTCGGGCAGCAGGTCGTCGGCCAGCGCCGGACGGGGGACCCCGCGCCATGCCCGCGCGACGGCGAACCCGGCGAGGGCTGCCTTCGCACTGGTCGAGGCGTCGACGACCCCGGGGACCTCGTTGCCGAGCACCAGGTGGCCCTCGCCGAACAGCGGTTCGAGGGCCTGCGCGATCGCGGTGAACGAGACCGGGTCCTCGCCCTCGGGCACGTCGTCCCGCGGGGTCGAGCGCCCGATCACCACGACGAGCCGCGAGCCCTGCACCCCGACGAGCACGTCGGCGTCCATGTGGCGGGCGGTGCGGCGGACCTGGTCGACCTCGAGCTGCTTCGGTGCCGTGCCGACGAGCACCGCGACCTCGCCGTGCCCGTGCCACCCGAGGGCGGCGATGCGGGACGGCAGCTCGTCGTCGTACTCGCCCGACAGGATCGAGTCGACCACGAGCGCTTCGAGTCGGGCGTCCCACAGCCCGCGGGCCTCGGCCGCCCGCGCGTAGACGTCCGCCGCCGCGAAGGCGATGTCCCGCGAGTACTTCAGGATGGCTTCCTGCAGCATCTCGTCGTCGGCGGCGCGTTCCTCGACCACGGTGACCACCACGCGGATGAGCTGCAGGGTCTGCTGCAGGCTCACCGAGCGCAGGAGCTCACGCGGGGCTGAACCGAAGACGTCGGCCGCGGCGATCCACGGCGTCGACGCGGTGCCCTCGAGCCAGCTGATGAACGAGGTGATGCCCGCCTGGGCGACGAGGCCCACGGCGGAGCGGCGCCCCGGCGGCATCTCGCTGTACCAGGGGAGGGTGTCCTCGAGCCGCTTGATCGTGGCGGTGGAGAGTTCTCCGGACACCTGACGGAGCCAGGAGAGCGCCCGCTCGCGCGCGCTCTCCTGGCTCTGGGCCTTCGACAGGCCCTCGGTGTCCGGCTGGACGGGCGTCACCTGCTGATCAGCTCTCGCCGCCCGCGCTGCCCGTGGTGCCGGCGGTCACGTCGTGCAGGCGGTACTTGTCGATCGCCTGCTGGACGAGTGCGCCGTCGACCTTGCCCTGGCGGGCGAGCTGCTGCAGCGTCCGCACGACGACCGAGGGGCCGTCGATGTGGAAGAAGCGACGAGCGGCCGGACGGGTGTCCGAGAAGCCGAAGCCGTCGGCGCCGAGCGTGGCGTAGTCGGTCGGCACGAACGGGCGGATCTGCTCCTGCACCTGGTGCATGAAGTCGCTGACGGCGACGACCGGCCCCTCGGTGGCGAGCAGGCGCTCGGTGACGTACGGCGTGCGCGGCGACTCGTTCGGGTTGAGGAACGCGTGCTGCTCCGCGTCGAGACCGTCGCGGTACAGCTCACCCCAGCTCGTGACGCTCCAGACGTCGGCGGAGACGCCCCAGTCCTCGGCGAGGAGCTGCTGCGCCTCGAGGATCCACGGCACGGCCACCCCGGAAGCGAGCAGCTGGGCCTTCGGGCCGTCGTGCTCGCTCGGCTTGAGCAGGTACATGCCCTTGACGATGCCGTCGACGTCGATGCCCTCGGGCTCGGCCGGCTGGACGATCGGCTCGTTGTAGACCGTCAGGTAGTACATGACGTTCGGGTCGCTGTGCTTGGGCGAGCCGTCCTCGTTGGTGCCGTACATCCGGTCGAGGCCGGCCTGCACGATGTGCCCGATCTCGTACCCGTACGCGGGGTCGTACGACACCACGGCCGGGTTCGTCGTCGCGAGGAGCAGCGAGTGGCCGTCGGCGTGCTGCAGTCCCTCGCCCGTCAGCGTCGTGCGACCGGCGGTGGCGCCGATCATGAAGCCACGGGTCATCTGGTCGCCGGCGGCCCAGATGGCGTCACCCGTGCGCTGGAACCCGAACATCGAGTAGAAGACGTAGACCGGGATGAGCGGCTCGCCCTGCGTCGAGTACGAGGTGCCCACCGCGGTGAACGCCGCCATGGCCCCGGCCTCGTTGATGCCGACGTGGATGATCTGGCCCTGCGGGCTCTCCTTGTACGCCAACAGGAGCTCGCGGTCGACCGAGGTGTAGTGCTGGCCGTTCGGGTTGTAGATCTTCGCCGTCGGGAAGTACGCGTCCATGCCGAACGTGCGGGCTTCGTCCGGGATGATCGGCACCACGCGGTTGCCGAAGTCCGGGGAGCGGAGCAGGTCCTTCAGCAGTCGGGCGAACGCCATGGTGGTGGCGATCTCCTGCTTGCCGGAGCCCTTCTTGACGACCTGGTACTTCGCGTCCTCGGGGAGGGTGATCGAGGTGTACTTGGTCCGACGCTCCGGCACGTAGCCGCCGAGCGCCTGACGACGCTCGTGCATGTACTGGATCGCCTCGTCGTCGTTGCCCGGGTGGTAGTACGGCGGCGTGTAGGGGTTCTCCTCCAGCTGCGCGTCGGAGATCGGGATGCGCATCTCGTCGCGGAACTGCTTGAGGTTGTCGAGCGTGAGCTTCTTCATCTGGTGGGTCGCGTTGCGGCCCTCGAAGCTCGGGCCGAGGCCGTAGCCCTTGACCGTCTTCGCCAGGATGACCGTCGGCTGGCCCTTGTGCTCGGTCGCGGCCTTGAACGCCGCGTAGACCTTGCGGTAGTCGTGGCCACCGCGCTTGAGGTTCCAGACCTGGTCGTCGCTGTAGCCCTCGATGAGCTCGAGCGCCTTCGGGTCGCGCCCGAAGAAGTTCTCGCGGACGTACGCGCCGTTCTCGGCCTTGTACGTCTGGTAGTCGCCGTCCGGCGTCTGGTTCATCAGGTTGAGCAGCGCGCCCTCGGTGTCGCGGGCGAGCAGGTCGTCCCACTCACGCCCCCAGACGACCTTGATGACGTTCCAGCCAGCACCGCGGAAGAACGCCTCGAGCTCCTGGATGATCTTGCCGTTGCCGCGCACCGGACCGTCGAGCCGCTGCAGGTTGCAGTTGATCACGAAGTTCAGGTTGTCGAGGCCGTCGTTCGCTGCGACCTGGAGCTGTCCGCGCGACTCGACCTCGTCCATCTCGCCGTCGCCGAGGAACGCCCAGACCTGCTGGTCGGAGGCGTCCTTGATGCCGCGGTTGGTGAGGTACTTGGCCTGCTGCGCCTGGTAGATCGCGTTGATCGGGCCGATGCCCATCGACACGGTCGGGAACTGCCAGAAGTGCGGCATGAGCCGCGGGTGCGGGTACGACGACAGGCCGCCACCGGCGTGGGACTTCTCCTGCCGGAACCCGTCGAGCTGGTCCTCGCCGAGACGTCCTTCCATGTAGGCGCGGGCGTACATGCCGGGGGAGGCGTGGCCCTGGAAGAACACCTGGTCGCCGCCGGACGCGTGGTCCTGCGCGCGGAAGAAGTGGTTGTAGCCGACCTCGTACAGCGCGGCGCTCGACGCGTACGTCGAGATGTGGCCGCCGACGCTGATGCCCGGGCGCTGCGCGCGGTGCACCGTGATGGCCGCGTTCCAGCGGATCCAGCGGCGGTACCGGCGCTCCAGTTCCTCGTCGCCGGGGAACTCGGGTTCGTTCTCCGGCGCGATGGTGTTCACGTAGTCCGTCGTCGGGACCATCGGCACACCGAGGTGCAGTTCCTTGGACCGCTTGAGCAGGCTCAGCATGATCTCGCGACCGCGCTGGTGTCCGTGGGTCTGGACCAATCCGTCGAGGGACTCACGCCATTCGGCGGTCTCCTGCGGGTCCTGGTCGTTCGCCCCGGTGCTGTACGGGTCCTGGTCGTTCACCGTCACCCTTGACCTCGTTCGTTCTCGTGGTGGTGGACATGGTGGCTCCGGTGGTCGGGTCACGACCGGATGGGGCCCCGTCCACTCTAGGCCCCAGCACCGACGGTGATGCTGATGGTGCGGTGCACGTGGCGGGTGCTTGCATTCGGGTGCGGTCGGCGTAGCATGGCCGATCGTGCACACGCGACCCGCGTGCGCACGGACCCGACGGGTACACCCCACACCCGAGGAAGAAGCACACGTCCCGATGGCTCTCGAGATCGGCTCTCTCGCGCCGGACTTCGAGCTCCCGAACCAGTTCGGTGAGCACGTCCGACTCAGCGACTTCCGCGGCAACCGCCCGGTCGCACTCGTCTTCTTCCCGCTCGCGTTCTCGTCGAACTGCACGAACGAGCTCTGCGCCCTGCAGGACAACGTCGCGATGTTCCAGGACCAGCGCGTCGAGCTGATCGGCATCTCGGTCGACTCCAAGGCGACGCTCCGCTCCTTCGCCGAGCTCAACGGCTACGACTTCGAGCTCCTCGCCGACTTCTGGCCGCACGGCGCGGTCTCGAAGGAGTACGGCGTCTTCCTCGAGCACAAGGGCTTCGCCACCCGTGCGACCTTCGTCATCGACGTGCAGGGCCGCATCAAGGCCTCGATCATCACCGAGCCCGGCCTGCAGCGCGACGTCGCCGAGTACAAGGCCGCGCTCGACCGCCTCGCCGCCTGCACCGCACCCGTCCCGGTCGGCTAGCGTTCCGAATCCCTCCTGCGACGCATCCGCGTCGACAGCGGACAGGAGGCCCGGTGCACGCCATCGACACGGACGCACGTGACCGTGTGGTCACCACCGAGGCCTACGCCCCCTACCCGGTGTCGCCCACGCCCGCCACGTGGCACCTCCGGCGCACCGAGGTGCTGACGCCCGCCGGACCCGTCGTGGTGCACCACCGCCCGGGTCCCGACCCGCTCCTGCTGCTGCACGGCGTCGCGGGCTCCTGGTCGACGTGGACCCCGCTGCTGACCGCGGCGCACGGCGTCGGTGACCGTGGCCTCGTGCTCGTCGACCTGCCGGGATGGGGATCGTCGCCGGCGCCGAGCGGTGCGTTCGACCTCGACGACGTGGCCGTGTCCCTGGTCGCGGTGCTGGATGCACTCGGGATCACGACGGTGGACGTCGTCGGGCACTCGATGGGGGCCTTCGTCGGGATGCACCTGGCCGTCGTCGCACCCCGGCGCGTGCGCTCGGTCGCCCTGGTGTCCGGCACGACCGTCGCGACCGCGGACGCCGCACGGCACCCGCTCCGAGGGCTCCGGACGCTGCCGTCGTTCACCCTGCTGCGTGCTGGCCTGTCGATCACCGGCGAGGCCGCGCGGCCGATGCTCCGGGCGCTGTCCCGCGTCGGGCTGCTGCCGCTGCTCGCCGCGCCGGTGTTCACGCACGTGCGACGCCTCGACCGCAGCGTGCTCGACGCCTTCGTCCAGGAACTCCGGCCGACCCGGTTCACCGACGCGGCGCGGACCGCTGCGGGCTACGACCTCGGCCGCTGGCGGGGGATCACCTGCCCGGTCACCGCGATCGCCGGGCGCGACGACGTGTTCGCGCGCGTCTCGGACCTCGAGGCCCTGCGGGAGCTCGTGCCGCAGGTCCGCACGGTGCTGCTCGACGACTGCGGGCACTTCGCGCACGTCGAGCACCCGGACGCCGTGGCGCGGGAGCTCGGGCTCGCCTGACCGCGTCCGGCGCCGATGCGCTCGATCCGGGCGTGCCCCGCGCGACAAAGCGGTTGTCGTACGACGTCGACCATGTCGTCCCCGCGTGGCCGCAACAGTTGCGGTCGCGCGGCTACGACACCGTCGATGTCGTACGACGTCGAGGGTGTCGTTCGGAGTCGGGACGCGAGGGTCAGGCGGGGACGGGGAACGTCGCCGCGACGCGGGAACGCACCTCGGCTCGCACGGCGCGACGCATCACGGGGGAGAACAGCGAGTGGTCGCCGTCCTCGACCCGCACGATCGACACCGAACCGCGCCGACCGACACCGCCGTAGCGGCGCAGGGCCTTCTGTCCGCCGAGCCGGTCGAACAGCGCGGCGTCGTCCGGGGCGGCGATCACGACGACGTCGGTGCCGTGCTCCACGAGCGGTCGGACGTGCTCGACGACGCCGCCGACCCGGTCCCGCCGCGCGATCCACTCGCGCAGGGCCTTCGGCACGACGGCGTTGTACCGCTGGCGGACCCACAGCCGACCGGCCGAGGGGGCGTCGATCGCCCGTACGGCGTCCTCGTAGCTGCCGGGGGCCGCTGGCTGCCGGCGGTAGTCGTTCGGGCTGATCTCGACGACCAGGCGCGGAGCCTCGTCCGCCGACCGACCGGCGAGCCACGCGCCGGCGCACATGCCGACGAGCACCAGGCGGTCCGAGGGGGTGCCGAGGTCGGCGACGACGGCGGACTGGTCCTCCACCCACTCCTGGGCGAAGAGGAAGCTGCGTTCGTCCTCGCGCACGCTGGTGCTCTCGCCGGTGGCACGGCGGTCGACCCGGACGACGCGGGCGCCGTCACGCGCGAGCGCACGGGCGAGGTCGACCTGGTAGTCGGTGGCACCGACCCGGTGTTCGGCGGCGCCGTTGTGCAGGACGACGAGCGGGGCGTCGTGGTGCTGGGCGGACGACACGGTCTCGACGGCGAACAACGCGTCGGGGCCGAGGTGGACGATGCGTTCCGACACGCGGCCGTCGACGTCCAGGACCTCGTCGAGCACGGGCGGCACCACCGGCGCCGCAGCGGTCGGCGCCCAGGCGTCGAGCCAGGCGACGGCTCGGTCGACCGCGGCTCCGGGGATCCGGGCGTGGATGCTCGTGCCGTCGAGCAACTCGGCGCTGCCGGGCACCTCGACGGTCTCGACGGGTCCGAGGGCCTTCGGCGCGCGGGTCTCGGGCCGCACCAACGCCACGGTCGGACCGGTGCGCGGCGCGAAGGCGAGGGCGGAGAGCGCCGTCGCCTCGTCGGGTTCGACCTCGATGCCGATCAGGCTCTCGACGCCGTCCACGATCCGCTCGCTGCCGATCGTGATCGTCGCGAGGGCACGTTGCCGACGGAGCCAGCCCCGACCGGACGCCGGGGCGTCCCAGACGAGCAGGGCGTCGGTGTCCTCCGCGGCGGCCGCGGCGACGAGGGCTGCGGAGGCGAGTCCGACGAACGCGACGTGCTGCACTCCCGACGTGCGGAGCACGGCGGCCGCGTGGCGTGCGGACCGGACCTGCGCGTCGGGGTCGGTGTCGGGTGCGCCGTCACCACGTCCGGACGGGTCGTAGCGCACCGAGGCGATGCCACGGGCCTCCAGGCGGTCTGCGAGCAGGCGGAGCGTGCGGTACGCGATCACGCCCTCCTGTCCCAGCGGCGGGCAGATGACGACGCCGGCCCGCGCCGCGGGCGGCAGCTGCACGGCGGCCCGGACGGCCGGCGAACCGGACCATCCGTGCAGCGTCGTCACAGCTCGAGTGCCGCGCGGACCGACGCCGGCCAGGCGTCGACGTCCGTGCCGTGTGCGGCGAACAGGGCGATGGTGATGCGCTCCAGGCCGAAGGCGATGCAGGCGCTGTGGGCGACCTTGCCGTCGGCGGTGCGGAGGCCGAACGAGGTGCCGAAGTGGTCCTCGTGCAGGTTCGCCGAGCTGATCGCCGTGGTCGGGTGGTCGTCACCGTAGACGGGCGTGACGAACTCGAACTTGAGCGCCTGCTCGACCTGGTTGCGGGCGAGCATCTGCCCGACGCGGCCGAAGAACGGGTCGTTGGCGGGGACGACGTCGATCTCGAGGCCGAACGACTCGAGCAGCTCGCGCATCACCGGGATCCGGCCGTCGCGGTGCTGCTGGGCCGACGCCGGCGTGCCGATGTGCACGAACTCGTGCATGTGGAAGGCCTGCAGGCGCATCGGGTCGAGCGACGGCTCGCGGCGGAAGGAGTCGCCGACGATGTCGAAGAAGCGGCCCTCCTGCGGGATCGTGTCGCCGACCAGGCCGTACACCGGGTGGCAGACCGCGGGGGTGAGCATGAGGTCGGCGGGCTCGAGGAAGCCCTCCCAGCGCTCACCGCGCTCGCGGGCGGCGAGCAGCGCCCGGTGCGTGCGGTCGTCGCCGGTGAAGCCGGAGATCGACGCGGCGAGGTCCGGGAACGACGCGATGTAGTCGGTGCGCTCGAACGCGGCGAGCGGCTCGACCGGCGGGAACCGCAGCACCTCGGCGTCGAGGTCCTGCTGGCTGCGCACGGCTGCGGCGTCGACGGCCGTGTACACGCGCTCGAACACGCCGGTGCGGCCGTACAGCCCGGGGGAGCCGAGGTCGATGAGCACGCGGTCGGCGAGCAGGCGGGCACGGAGTGCGGCGCGGGCGGCGTCGAGGTCCGGAGCGGTGGTGGTGGTGGGGTCCGTGAGGGTCACAGGATCACTCCCGTCATGAGGGCCAGGTCGGCGTCGTTCTTGAGGAGACGGTCGTTGCTCACCATGACGGCGGCACCGTGGGCGTCTCGGAGGTGTCGGGCGATGCTCATCGGGCCGGAGGCCGCGTAGCCCGCGATCCCGACGATCCGCATCGCCTTCGTGACGATGTCGGTGACGCGCTCGGATGCCCCGATCTTCAGGGCGTTCGCGGCGAGGGCGTAGGCGCTCGAGGCGAGCACCTCGGGGTCGTCGGCGGCGGCGTCGAACCGCTCGGCGGCGTGCCGGACGGAGTCGGCGAGGGCCTGCAGGTCGACCAGGAGTTCGGCGAGCCGGAGTGCTCCGGGCGGGGTCGTCCCGATCGCGGCGCGGGCCTGCTTGCGGACGGCGGTCCGGGCGCGCTCGCTTGCCGAGGCGGCGATGCCGAGCCACACCGAGGCCCAGAGCACGTGCGACACCGGCAGGACCGTCTGCGCCGAGATCGCGGCGTAGTCGTCGCGGAACACCCGGTCGACGGTGGTCTCGGTGTCGAGGATCCAGCCGTTGCTGCAGGTCCCGCGCAGCCCCATGGTGTCCCAGGTGGAGGTCTGCGACAGCACCATCGAGTCGGTCCGGCAGATGAGCAGCCGCTGATCGGAGGCCGGAGCGTCCGGGTCGCGGCGGGCGGTGACGAACACCGCGTCGGCCTCGGTGGCGTACGAGATCACCGGCGCGTCCTTGCGCAGGCGGATCCGGCCGTCGTCGGTGGCCTCGATCGAGCACGTGGAACGGCGGGCGTCGCCGCCGACACCGCGCTCGGTGGTGGCCGAGGCGACGAGCGCGCCGTCGCGGACCGCTGCGATGGTCTCGAGCACGCCGGCACCGTCGCCGCCGTGCCGCCAGAGCGCCATCACCTGACCCTGGTGCATCGCGAAGACCATCCCGGTGGCGGCACAGGCACGCCCGAGCTCGGTGGCGATCGCGGAGAGCTCGGACACCGAGGCGCCCTCGCCACCGTGCTCGGCGGGGACGGCAGCGGCGAGCAGACCGTACTCGCGCATCGCAGCGATGGCCTCGCGCGGCGGACGGGCGTCGCGGTCGACCTCGTCCGCGAACTGCGCAGCGACCGCGGCGACGGCGGCGGCACGCTCGGCGAACCGGTCGACGACCGCGGTCGCCGCCATGGTCAGGGTCACGAGGCGAGCTCCGCAGCGGCCACGATCGACTCGACGGTGGCGAAGGTGGACCGGTTCAGGACCGAGTCGGGGAACTCGACGTCGAGCTCGGACTCGACGGCGAGCATGACGTTCACCGTGGCGTGCGACGACAGCCCGAGCGCGTACAGGTCGGCGATCGAGGCGACGTCCTGCGCGTCCACGGTCAGGCGCCCGTGGTCGGCGAGAGCGCGGCGGACGGCCTGCTCGATCGCCGGGTCGGCGAGCGTCGCGGTCGTGGTCGCCGTCGGTGCGGTCGTGCTGGAGAGCTGTGGTTCCTGGTCCATGACGGCAACGATAAGGAAGACCGGGCCTCGGGAAACCGCCGTGCGGGTGCGCGAAACCGCACGGCGTCCGACGCCCCTGTGCGGTGGTACAGGGTGGCGCGGGGGAGGGTGCCGGTGCGCCCCGTCAGCGGTCGGACAGCGCGACCGCCGTCGCGACCGCGAGCCCCCGCTCGTGCGCGAGTGACACCGCGATCGGGCCGCACCCGACCGACTCGGCCAGCGCGGCGGCGGCCCCGGTCAGCTCGACCGTCGGCGCCCCGTGGTCGTCGAGGACGATCGCCACGTCGCGCAGCGGGATCGCCTGGTCCGGAGCGGGGCGGAGGAGCTTCACCACCGCTTCCTTGCCCGCGAACCGTGCCGCCAGACGCTCCGGGTCGTCGCCCGCGTCGGTACGCTCCCGCACGGTGAAGAGCCGGTCCAGGTACCGCTCACCGTGGGCGGAGATGCCCGCGACGACGTCCTCGACCGCGGCGAGGTCGGTGCCGGTCCGGATCGTGCCCATGGCAGCAGGCTACGCAGGTCGCGGCGACCCCGCATGCCGGCAGCGGCATGGGCGTCGGAGGGGGTTCGTATGATCGGTGCCAGAGACCACCGAGGGGGAACCGATGGCATCACCGTGGACCGGCATCATCGAGGACGCGCGACACTACCCGTCGCCGCACAACTCGCAACCGATCGTCGTGCGCGTCGAGGACGACCGCACCGCGACCGTGTTCTACGACCTGCGACGTGGGCTGCCGGCGGAGTCCTTCGGCATCCCGTTCGGGCACGTCTGCGCGGGGGTGTTCCTGGCCGGGCTCGAGGTCGTCGCCCGCGCGCACGGTTTCTCCGTGCAGGAGCGGCTCGACCACGCCGAGATGGACTTCGGCCGGCTGGACGGCGCGGCCGATGACCGTCTGCACCGCTTGGGCAGCGTGACCTTGCGTCCGCGGGCGGTCACGGCGGACGACCGGGAGGCCCTGGCCCGCTTCCTCGCGCGGCGCACCTCACGCAGGCCCTACGACGCCACCCTGGTGGACGACTCAGCGATCGAGGCCGCGTCCGCCATCGCGTCGGCAGCCGGGCAGCGCTTCCGCACCACGTCTGACCGGCCGACCGTCGACGAGATCGTGCGCGTCAACCAGGAGACGCTGTTCGACGACCTGCAGCACGACGCCGTGCACGACGAGATCCTGCACTGGCTGCGGTTCTCGAAGCGGCAGGCCGCGACGACCGGCGACGGTCTGTCGGCCGAGACGATGCTCATGCCCGGACCGGTGCTCCGGTTCGCGATGGAGCACCGCGGGCTGTGGGAAGCCCCCGGCGTCGGCGGGGTCTTCAAGCGCGTGTACCTGTCGACCATGCGCGGGGTCCGGCAGCTCGGCTGGCTCGAAGGGCCGTTCCGCACGCCGGCCGAGTACGTCGAGGCCGGCCGGGTGTTCATGCGGATCTGGCTCGAGTTCACCGCGCGCGGGATCGCCCTGCACCCGTTCGGCACCGTGATCACGAACCCGCGCTCGCACGCCGCCTTCGTCGAACAGGCCGGCGTCGACGAGTCCGACGGCCGGATGGCGTGGATGCTCTTCCGCTTCGGGCACAGCGCGCCACCACCCCTGGCACACCGCAGACCCGCGGCCGCCATGACGCTCGGGGGTGCACGGTGAAGCGCGCCGCGGTCTTCACGGTCGTCTGGGTCGTCGAGACCTTCGTGGCGCTGTTCATGCCGCGCGTCGGCACCCACAAGCTCCTGCTCACGCCGGGCATCGAGCCGCTCCGCTGGACCCTCGGACGCTGGCGTGCCTGGCGGACCGTGGAGCGGGCTGCGAAGCGGGTGCCTGCGTACGGGGCGTTCCTGGCGGAGGCGGGGCGGGCCTCCCGTCCGTTCCGTCTCGACACGCGTGGCGGGATCGCCGCAGCGATCTCGGGGCTGCCCGAGATGGACAAGGAGTCGTACGTCAAGCGGTGGAGCATCCCCGAGCGCTGCGTCGACGGACGACTGCCACGGCGCGGGGTCGTCGTCGACGAGTCGAGCGGGTCGAGCGGCACGCCGACCAGCTGGGTGCGCGGTCCCGACGAACGCCAGGCCACACGGCAACTGCTGCAGCTCGGGTTCTCGCGCACCGCGAAGGACCTGCCGAAGCAGCCGTTCGTGCTCAACGCGTTCTCGCTCGGGGCGTGGGCCACCGGCATGAACGTGACGGCGTCGCTCACCGAGTCGTCGATGATCAAGTCGATCGGGCCCGACCGCGACAAGATCGTGCAGACGATGCGCGAGTTCGGCACCGACTTCACGTACATCATCTGCAGCTACCCGCCGTTCCTGAAGGCGCTGTTCGAGGACGACCGGCTCGACTGGAGCGAGTACACGATCGTCGCGGCGTTCGGTGGCGAGGGCATCAGCGAGAACATGCGCGCCCACATCGAGCAGTACGCGCAGGCCGTCCTCGGGTCGTACGGGGCGAGCGACCTGGAGATCAACCTCGGCATCGAGACGCCGTTCAGCGTGCAGCTGCGTCGGGCGATCGCGGCGTCGCCCGAGCTGTCCGCCGCGCTGACGAAGCAGGCCGAGTACGGCGTGCTGCCGATGGTGTTCCAGTTCAACCCGTTCGGGTACCTGATCGAGACGAACGAACTCGGCGAACTCGTCGTCACGATCACCCGGTCCGAGAACATCAGTCCGCGGATCCGGTACAACATCCACGACCGCGGGCACGTCGTGCGGATGCGTCCACTGCGGCAGACGCTCCGCGCACACGGCTTCGACGAGCTCGCCGACGCCGCCGAGCTCGACCTGCCGCTGCTGTTCCACTACGGCCGGTCCGACCTGTCCGTCGACTACAACGGCGCGGTCGTCGCACCCGACGTCGTGCGTGACGTGGTCTACGGCGACCCGGAGCTGCTCGAGGCCGTCGAGAACCACCGGCTCATCAGCTACGAGGACGACCGGGGCGACCGCCAGCTGCACATCGCGTTCCAGCTCGCTGCGGGCGCCGGGTCCTTCGACTCGGACGCGGCGCGCCCCGCGGTCATCGCCGAACTGCGGCGGCTGAACAAGGACTTCTCGAACGCGATCCGGACGGCGCCGCCCGGCACGCTGCCGACGGTGGCGTTCTACCCGTACCGGACGGGGCCGTTCCGCGAAGACGGCAAGAAGCTCAAGAACGAGTACGTGTGGCAGTTGCCGGCCGGCTCCGTGGAGCAGTGGGAGCTCGACCTGGCGTGGGTCGCGCCGAAGGAGGCGTGAGCGGGCGGTGCGGTTCCGTGCGAGGTTCCGTCTTCGGTGCGAGTCCCGGCGGGGCGCACCGGGTACGGAACCTCGCAGCGTTCGAGCTAGCCGTACTGCGGCGGCCAGTCGAACGGGGCTGGCAGGCGCGGGACCTCGCCGATCGTCGTGACGATCAGGACGACCTCGCGCCGGTTCGTCAGCTCGATGGAGCGTGGGTTGCCGATCGTCCGGCGCCCGTCCACCCACACCGTGAGCTCGCCGCGCAGGCCGCCGACGTGTTCCGGACCGAGCGAGACACCCCACTCGTCGAAGAACTGACCGAGCGTGAACGTCTGCTCGGTGGGGGACTCGACGTGCACGATGCCCGAGGTGTCGTGCGTGTGGATCTCGGCGGCGAACTTCCCCCGGTCCGAGTGCCCGATGTTCGCCGGCACCGTCACCGGGGTGTCTCCGTCGAGGATCGTCAGGTGGGTGTGGACGTGCTCGGCGAGCCGCTCGCCCCACACGTTCCGCAGCCCCGCCGCGTCGGCGCGGGCGGACAGGTCGCTCGGCCGCGGCCACGGCGGAGCGTCGCGCGACGCCCCCGCCCCCGGCGCTGCGCAGCCCGACAGCAGCAGGAGTGCGGCCACCGCGACCGCGACGACGCGGGTCCTCACCAGCGGTCGTGGACCGTGGCGCGGAACCACGTGTCGTAGAGGTCGCGCACCGTGGCGTCCAGGCCGTCGATCTCCGGCAGGTCGCCGGCCGCCGCGTTCGACCGGGCCTGCTCCGGGTTGCGGGCTCCGGGGATCGCCGCGGTCACGCCGTCCTGCGCGATGACCCAGGCGAGCGCCGCCTGCGGCACCGAGACGGCGTCCGGCAGCGACGCTGCGAAGGTCTGCGCCGCGCGCACGCCGTCGTCGTAGTCCACACCGCTGAACGTCTCGCCCTGGTCGAAGGCCTCGCCGTGGCGGTTGTAGTTGCGGTGGTCGCCCTCGGCGAACGACGTCTCCGTCGTGTACTTGCCGGACAGCAACCCCGATGCCAACGGGACGCGCGCGAGGATGCCGACCCCTGCCTCCAGGGCTGCCGGCAGCACGCGGTCGAGCGGCTTGAGCCGGAACGCGTTGAGGATGATCTGGACGCTCGCGACGCCGGGCCGGGCGATCGCGGCGAGTGCCTGGTCGGCTGTCTCGACGCTGACGCCGTAGGCAGCGACCGAGCCGTCCGCGACCAGCGCGTCGAGGGCGTCGTACACGGCGTCGTCGCCGATGACCTCGGACGGCGGGCAGTGCAGCTGCACCAGGTCGAGTGTGTCCTGCCGCAGGTTCGTCCGGGAGCGGTCGACCCACTCGCGGAAGTTCGCCGCGACGTAGTTCGCCGGGACCTGCTCGGCACGCCGACCCATCTTCGTCGTGACCGTCACCGGCACGTCGGGGTTCGATGCGCGCCACGAACCGACGAGCTGCTCGCTGCGACCGTCGCCGTACACGTCGGCGGTGTCGAAGAGCGTGACACCGGACTCGACCGAGGCGTCCATCACGGCGTTCGCGTCCGCTTCGCTCACCGGACCCCAGTCACCGCCGAACTGCCACGTACCGAGACCGATGGGGGAGACTTCGCGGCCGGTGCGACCGAGGGTGCGACTCTGCATGCCGCCGAGCGTAGTCAGCGGGCTCCGGCGGTCGCTCAGCCGATGGTCTCGCGCGGTCGCTCAGCCGATCGTGGAGACCCCGCGGCGGAGCAGCGCACGGGCAGCTCGAGCGCGGGGGATGACCCACACCGCCGCCCACAGGACCATGCCGGCCCAGAGCAGGATCAACATCGTCGTGATGAGGGCGTCGTGCTGGTCACGCATCGACCACGTCATCGCGATCCACAGCGTGCCGAGGACGACCTTGCCCCAACCGGCTCCTTCGCGGTCGGCCTGCGCCTGGACGAGCGGGATCCACAGCTCGGCGGGTACTCCGACCGGGATCTGGCCCTCGGCGACCCAGTCGCGGACCAGGACCGAGTTCTCGTACCCGCCCTCGGCGCGCCAGGACCGGAGCTGCAGGTACACGGCGATCGCGGCACCTGCCGCCGCGGACGGGATGCCGACGGAGACCAGGACGGTGGTGGTCGCCTCGGTCCACGACGACAGCACGAGCATGACGAGGACGACCGCGAACGCGGCACCCGTCACCCCGGAGCCGAGGAGCCGCAGCCGCCCGGATTCGTCGAGGACACCGGCACCGTTCACGAGGGAGAGGGTACCCGCCACCCCCGGGGTTCTCGGGTGCGGGTGCGCCACGAAGTTCCGCGGTGTGCCCCGAGGTTCCGAAATCTCGGCATCTCGGGCCGCTGTGCGCCCGGGATCGGCACCTCGGTGATCATCGCGCGGCATGTCGTGGAACCTCGCCACGTCATTTTGGTTCGGACTGGAGGCCCGTCCCGCGTCGTTCTCCACAGATGCGCCCGATCGTGGTCGGGCCCGGCGCCTCGTGCGCGATGCTCTCGTCATGGGGAGCCGAGCACGACACGACCACTCGCCGAGGCCGTTCCTGGTACGGCAGGCCATCGCTGCCGGAGCGAGCCCTGCGCGGTTGACCCGTCGTGACCTCAGGGCTCCGGTCCACGGCGTCCGCGTCCGAGCGGACGTCCCCGTGACGGTCGTGGAAGCGATCGCCGTCGTCCTCCGGAGCGACCAGTTCGTCAGCCACACCACGGCCGCTCGGCTCTGGGGAGCGCCGCTCCCGTCACGGCTCGACGACGAACTCGTGCACGTGACGGCGATCGGGACCGCGCCGATCATGCGCCGCCCCCAGGTCATCCCGCACCGGCTTCGGATCGAGGGCTTCCGGCCGGAACTGGTCCGCGGCATCCCGGTCAGTCCGCCGGCACGAGCGTGGTTCGAGTCGGCGTCGCTGCTCACCCCGACCGAGCTCGTCGTCCTCGGTGACCACCTCGTCGGCCCGAGCGGCCTCGCCACGATCGACGGACTGGCAGCCGCGGTCGTCGCGGGGAGTCGCTCGGCACGACGAGCACGAGCGGCGCTGGACAAGGTGCGGACGGGAGTCGAGTCACCGATGGAGACTCGTCTCCGGCTCGGAGTCGTCGACGCCGGATTCCCGGAACCCGAGGTGAACGTCGACGTCGTGGACGACCGCGGTTCGTTCCTCGGCCGAGCAGACCTCGCCTGGCCGACGCTCCGGATCGCGCTCGAGTACGACGGTGACCACCACCGTGACCGCCGGACCTTCCAGCACGATCAGCGCCGGTCGAACGGGTTCGCGGTGAACGGCTGGATCGTCATCCACGCGACAGCTGCCGACACCGGGCGTCCGGCCGTGCTGTTCGAGCGACTCCGACAGGCGTTCGTCCAACGTCAGGTCGAGGGTCGGGCCCGCCGCGCAGTCTGACGAGGCTCCGAAAGCGCCCGATGCCGGGCGGACTCGCTGGGCCGAGGTTCCACGACTCGCCGCCTGTCCGTCGCCGAGGTTCCGCAGCGGCGCGCTCGGGGCCGCGAGATGCCGAGATTTCGGAACCTCGGGAAACGCGCGCGGGGGACGCGGTCGACGGGGTGCTGGCGGGTAGGCGCGCGGGTCAGCTGTGCGCCAGGAGCCAGCACATGCCGGCAGCGGCGAAGGCCATCGCCCAGCTCACCAGGCTGCCGATCAGGAAGTACTCCGCCTGGTAGCCGGTCGTCTCGCGCCGGATCTCGGGGAACCGGACGATGCCCTTGGCCGCGATCAGTGCGGCGACCACCGGGAAGGCCCCTGCCATCGCGAACCCGGCCAGCAGCAGTCGTTCGATCGGGCCGATCAGTCGTCCACCCTTGAGGCTCACCGTGCTGTCCCCGGACTGTTCGGCGTCGGCGTCGGCGCGTCGGCGTCGCCCGAACCGGCGGCGGAGGTCATCGGCCTCGGCGCCCGTGGTGGCTCCGCGCTGCAGTCCCGGCGGGAGTGCCTGGGCGACGACCACGTTCGCGGAGTCGACGAGGAACAGCGCCGAGCCGACACCGCCCACGACGGCGGCGAGTGGAACGGCGTCGACGAACGCCAGGCCCGAGCCGTCGTGCCAGTCGACCACGAAGCCCGTGCCGTCGGGCAGCGGCCCCCAGAGCAGCAGCACGGCGACGGCGACGGCGAGCAGGACCGCGGGCCAGGACCCGGACCGCCGCAGCAGCCCCCGGGTCGTCGGCGCGTCACGGTCGTCGTCGGCGGTCCCGGCACCGGCTCGGACCGGCGCGGTCGTGGCGATCCACGCCGCCGCGAGCACCACCGTGACGAGGACACCCCACACGGGGACACCGAGACCGAGCCACGCCACGGCGGACACCCCGGCCCACAGCACGACGACCGCGATGGTGGCCAGCGTGCGCTGCCGGTGTGCATCGGCACCGGTGCGGGCCCGGACGACGTCGCCCAGACCGATGAGTGCGAGGAGGATCCCGGCGAGCATCAGCGTTCCTGTCCCACGAGGACCCGGAGGCCCTCGACGATCGCGGCCACACCCGACTTCTGCACCGACTGGGACACCGCTGACGGGGTGATCCCCTCGGTCGCGGCGATCTGCGCCTGGGTCCGGCCCTGGACGAGGCCGAGCGCGATGCGTCTTGCCCGGGGCGTCAGGCGGGCCATGACGTGGTCGCGGCTGAGGAAGTAGGCGTTCACGAGTCGCTCCTCGGTGCCGTGGCGATCGTCGGACGCGTGGAACCACGACCGGAGGAAGGACGTCCTGCCGTCTTCACGGCGGTGCGTCTCGTTGATGGCGTCGCGGGCGGACCACCACGCCGGGCCGTCCTGGAGCGGACCGCTCGTACCGGACCCCACCGTCCGCACCGTCCCGCGACCCATCCCGAGCCGGACCTGCACCGTCGGTGGCAGGGCGAGCATGGCGGCGGTGCTGGCGACGAGCGCGTCGGTGAGCGTGGCGTAGATCACCTGGAACTCGTCGCCGACGGTCGCGTGCACCGGGTCCACCGGGGTGACGTCGGTCGTCTCGCGGAACGCCTGCTCGACCTCGCGCTGTGCGGCGGGGCGGTCGTCGAGCGTTCGTGAGTCGACGAGGTCGAGGATCACGGCGTAGACGGGGTCGTCGGACATGGGTTAAGTGTACGGCTTACTATCGGCGAAATGAAGCCAAGCGCTGAACTGGCCAACGGACGGGATGTCCAGCGCAACGATACGGGGAATCGACCTCTAGGATCGTGTCGCGGGCTCTTAGCTCAGTTGGTAGAGCACTTCGTTTACACCGAAGTGGTCGGCGGTTCGAGCCCGCCAGAGCCCACCGCAGACGCGATCACGGGGGTCCGATGAACAGCCGACGACACGAGCCGGTCCGACAGCACTCCGTCGACTTCTTGCCGGGAACGAGTGGGAACCCGGTCGCCCCGTTCCAGCGCGACCACCAGCCCGGACAGGGTCCGATCCGTCACGACTGGGTGTACCTCGTCCCGATCGGCGCGGTCTTGGTCGGCGGGGTCATCGCGTTCTTCGTGTGGGGGAACTGACCGCACCGCCTGACGACCGCACCGGTCCGCGCGACCGACGCGGGGCAGGTCACGCGCGCCGACGGCGGACGGGAGGCACGGTGCGGGCCTGCGCCGCGCCTCCCGTCCGTCCCTCGGTCGCGCCCAGGGCGCGACGTCAGCGCTCGACGTCAGCGCTCGACGTGTTCCAGGTCTGCCAGCAGTGATTCGTGGACCGGCTCCCAACCGAGCGTGCGACGCGTGTGCTCACTCGACGCCGGCTGGTCCATCACGAAGATCGGGGCGAACGCCCCGAACGTCTCATCCGCGACGCGCTCGACCGGCAGTCCGAGCCGTCGGCCGATCACCTCGGCGAGGTCGCGCACCCGGTCGCCCTCGTCGGCCACGGCGTGCCAGACCGTGCCGGCCGGTGCGACCTCCAGCGCCAGTCGGAAGAGCACGGCAGCGTCCCGAGCGTGCACGGCGGGCCAGCGCTGTTCGCCGTCTCCGGGGTACCCGGCCACACCGCTGCCTCGGGCCGTCTCGGTGAGGATGCCCGCGAAGCCGCCCGTGCCGTCGGCGTGCACGGTCCGCGGCAGGCGGATCGCCGACACCCGGACGCCGCGCTCCGCGAGCTCGAGCGCGGCGAGCGTCGACCGAGCGCGGCCGGCGACCGGTCCCTCGAGGGGCAGAGGGTCGGCCTCGGTCGACGCCCTGCCCGGGACCCACGGGGTGCCGGACACGACGACGAACGGGCGGTCGGAGCCGACGAGTTCCTCGCCGAGTGCGGCCATCGCGTCCGCCTCCTCGGCGATGCCCCGGGTCAGGGCGTCCGGCGAGCTGCAGTCGCTCGAGAACGCGAGGCTGACGACGCCGTCGGCGGCGCGAGCACCGGCACGCAGGACGTCGAGGTCGCCGAGACCGCCCCGGATCGGTTCTGCGCCCGCCGCGGTGAGGGCTGCGGCCGAGCGTTCCGAGCGGGCGAGCGCAGTGACGCTGTGGCCTGCGGCGATGAGTTCGGCGACGACGGCCGTTCCGATGGTGCCGGTGCCGCCGGTGATGAAGACGCGCATGAGATCCTCCAGTGATGGGACAAGTGTCTCGTCACCGTACACCTGTGATGAGACAATTGTCCCGTCCCGTAGGATGCTTCCATGGCGCGATGGGAACCGGGAGCTCGGGAACGGCTGGTCCTGGCCGCCGTCGACCTGTTCTCCGAGCAGGGGTACGACGAGACGACCGTGACGCAGATCGCCGAGCGAGCGGGGGTCACGAAGAGCACCTTCTTCCGACACTTCCCGGACAAGCGCGAACTGCTCGTCGCCGGGCAGGAGACGCTGAGCCGCTTGTTGTCCGAGGGGATCACCGACGCAGCGCCCGAACGTTCACCGCTCGACGCCGTCGCCGCTGGGCTCGAACGTGCATCGGGCGAGATGGGTCCGATGAACCGCGAGCTGGGACCGCGACTCAAGGCCGCGGTCGCCGCGAGCGCCGAACTGCAGGAGCGCGACGCCCTGAAGAGCGTCGGGATGGCCGCCGCGATGACCGATGCGCTCATCGAGCGCGGGGTCGCGGAACCGACGGCCCGGCTCGCGAGCGAGATGGGCGTGCTCGCCTTCAAGCAGGGGTTCGACCGGTGGGCCGGTGCGGAACGCGCTGATGACGACGGACTCGCGGGTCATGCGCTCGCAGCGTTCGCCGAGCTGCGGGAGGCTGCTGCGGCGCTCCGGTGAGCACCGCCGACGCGGTACGACGAGGCCGTTGTCGCACGACGTCGACCTCGTCGTTCCGCATCGGGTCAGCGCCCGACCAGCGCCCGACCAGCGCCCGCCCAGCGCCCGGGTCAGCCGGCCACCGCGTGCGGGTACTCGTCCGAGCGGCCCTGGAACGCGAGGATCGCCGGGTTGCGCACGTGGCCGTCCTCGATCTCGACGGCGCGTCGGATCGTGTCCGAGTCGGCCCACGCAGCCGCACCGGCCATCACCGGCCGGAGGAACGGCATCAGCGCGTCGCTGATCTCCCACGTCGTCGAGTTCCAGAGGAGCGACGGGCTGTGGTCGACGGCGTAGTAGTTCGTGCTCTCGCCGACGGTGGTCATCGGTTCTGCGAAGGTCGTCGCCTGCGCCCACTCGAACCCCATCCCCACGTCGATCGAGACGTCGACGATGAGGCTGCCCGGACGGAACACGCCCAGGTCCTCGGTGCGCAGGTACGTGAGCGGGGCGTTCGGGTCCTGGAGCGTGCAGTTCACGACGATGTCGTTCTCGGCCAGGTACGGCGCCAGCGGCACCGGACCGTCCTCGGTCTTCACCGTGTTGCCGCTGGGGTCGTGGTCGTCCTGGCTGATCTGCAGCATGTCGACGGACGGGATCGGCGATCCCACGGCCGCGATGTCGCGGTTGGTCAGGACGCGGACGTCGTGGATCCCGTGGGCGTTCAGCGCGGTGACGGCACCGCGAGCGGTGGCTCCGAAGCCGATCACGACCGCGGTGAGCCGGCGGCCGTAGTCCCCGGTGGAACCACAGAGCTGCAGGGCGTGGATGACGGAGCAGTAGCCCGCGAGCTCGTTGTTCTTGTGGAACACGTGCAGGCTGAACCCGCCGTCCGACCGCCAGTGGTTCATCGACTCCCACGCGATGAGGGTGAGGCGCTTGTCGATCGCGACCTGGGTGAGGGCGGGGTCCTGCACGCAGTGCGGCCAGCCCCACAGGACCTGCCCGTCCCGCAGGTCCTCGAGGTCGGACACCTGGGGCTTGGGCAGGAGGACGACGTCCGACGCGGCGATGAGCTCGTCTCGGTCCGCCATGGCGCCGACGAGGGGTTCGAGCTGGTCGTCCGTGACTCCGAAGCGGCGACCGTACCCGCGTTCCAGGATGATGTTCGCGCGCAGGTCGGGGTCGATGCGCTCGAAGTGGGCGGGGTGGATCGGGAGGCGGCGTTCGTCGGGTTTCCGCGACTCGGCCAGCACCCCGAGGTGCAGCAGCGGCGATGCTGCCGGTGTTTGGGTCATGGTGCACTCTACGGCCGCTTGCCGCCGCCGAGCGGCCGAGCCGTCGAGCCGTCGAGCCGTCGAGCGGCCGAGCGGCCGAGCGGCCACGTCACCCGCGGCGGTCGGCGAGCGCCGTGAGCACCAGGGTCTCCATGTCGGGGCCGTCCGTGGCCTCGTGGTCGATCAACAGCCCGTGCATCCCGGCGGCCCAGGCCGCCTCCACGTCGTGCGCGACACTGTCCCCGACGAACAAGCAGCCGCTCGGCTCGACGCCGAGTTCGGCGGACAGGGTCTCGAACGCGCGACGGTCCGGCTTCTGCACCCCGATCCGCTCCGAGGTGCACACGACGTCGACCGCGTCGAGCAAGCCGGTGCGGCGCAGCTTGTCGACCTGCTGCGTCTCGGTGCCGTTCGTCAGCACGCCGATGCGGTACCCCTGCACACGGAGCGTCCGCAGCAGCGGCAGGCTCCCCGGGTACGCACGCCACGATGCCTCGTACTGGTGCCGGTACGCGTCGAAGAGCTCGTCCAGCCCACCGTCGTCGGCGGGGATCGGCACGCCGAGCGCGGGAAGGACGGCCCGCAGCCGTTCGCGCCGCTGCTCGGGGAAGCTGATCTGCCCTGTTCGCCACCGCTCGAACTGCTCGGTCTCGGCGGCGAACCAGCGGCCGATGGCGAACGCCGAGGCGTGCACGCCGAGTGACTCGAGGAACCGGGCGGCACCGGCGGTCGCTGCGCCACGGTGGTCGAACAGCGTCCCGTCGAGGTCGAACCCGACCGCTCGCAGATGCGCCATGTCCTCAGCGTAGGGACGGCGACCTCGACGACCTGACGTGATGCGGTTCTCCGCACGAAGTGGGCCGGCCCGTCGGCGCTCGGCCAGGATGCACTGGGAGGCGTCGTCCTGCCGGAAGAGGAGTCACCCCATGCGGGTCCTGAGCTACGTCCTGCTCATCGTGCTGATCACGGCGCTCACCCTCGGGGGCACCCTGCTGGCGGTGTTCGAACTCAGCGACGTCTCGGACGTCCTGATCATCGCGGTGAGCGTCAGCATCCCGATGTTCGTCGTCGGACCTGCGGTGGTCGGGTCGTTGGCGGGCTACTGGGACCACCGGTCGTCCACGGACAGCTCCCGGTACCTGCGGTGGTGGCTGCTGGGCGTGGTCGCCGTGGACGTGGCGGGTGCGGTGGTCATCGTGCTCGCGTCGGTCTCGGCCGGTGCGCCGGTCTGGGTGCCGGTCGTGCTGATCGGGGGAGCGGCGGCGCTGCTGGTGATCGCGCGTCCACTCGGTGCGCTGTTCCGGCGCACGGAGCCGTCGCCGTCGGCGTACCCGGTCGGCTACCGGTTCGGACCGGCCGAACTCCGCCACACGATCGTGGTGATCGCGGTGACCTTCGGCGTGTCCATCGTCGTCGTGACGATCGGCGTGGTGGTCCTGGCCGCCCTCACCGGGGACGACCCCGCTGGACTCACCCAGGCGGCCTTCCTCGCCGGCCAGCTGGTCTTCACTGCGACCGCGTTCGCGGCCCTGCTCCAGTCGCTGCCGTTGAACGGGCTCTTGCGGGCGTCCGCCGGCCACGACCTCGGTCGACTCCGTCGCTTCGCGAAGATCGTGGCCCGCGGCGCGGACCTGCCGCTCGACCCGGCTGAGCAGGTCGGCGCCGTCCGGTACGCCACGGTGGTCCCACTCGCGCTGCGGTTCCAGCTCGCGTACATCGGGCTGCTCTACACAGCGCTCGCGTTCCAGATGGTGTCGACGTGGATCCGCGGCGACCTCGGGATCCTGCCGCCGGTGTTCCTCGCGCTCATGGTGGCGGTGCTCGTCTGGATCGTCCCGCTGACGCTCCGCCGGATCCGCCGTGCGACGGCCTACGCCGCGCGGCACGCGGACCTGGTCGACATCGACCAGACTTGATCCGTGTCCCAGACGATCCACTTCCACCAGAAGCACCACGACGCCGTCCAGCGCGGCGAGAAGGTCACGACGGTGCGCTGGCACGAGGACGTCCGCACCGGCCCCGCGGTGTTCGTCTTCGACGAGCACCCCTCGGCGACGCCGTTGGCCGGCCAGGTCACCGAGGTGACCGACCACCGCCTGGCGGAGCTCACCCCTCGGGCGGCGCACCAGCCGGCCGACACCGACATGGTCGACTTCGCCCGGCAGCTGCGCGCCAACTACTACCCGGACATGCCGGACGACGCGGTGGTCCAGGTCGCGGTCATCGCGCTCGACGCGACGCCGTCTGCGTGACCTCCGCCAGGGCGGTGGACGGGACGACCTGACGGACGGGAGGCGCGGTCCGGGCCCGCCCCGCGCCTCCCGTCCGCCCGTCGGCCCTGCCCAGGGCGCGTGGTCCGTGCCCGACCGGTCACCGGTGCAGCGTGGCCTTCGGGTACTCGCCGTAGCGGCTCGTGTACTCCGCCGAGAACCGGCCGAGGTGGGCGAACCCCCAGCTGCGGGCGACCTCGCTCACCGAGGTGGTCGCGGTGTCGAGTCGCAGCAGGTCGCCCCGGACGCGCTGGAGCCGGACGGACCGGACGTAGGCCGACGGCGGCATCCCGAACAGCCGCTGGAACGACTCCTGCACGGCACGGACGCTCAAGCCGGACACCGCGGCGAGGTCCGACACGGCGATGGGTTCCGCCGCGTGCTCGTGCACGTGGTCGACCGCTCGCCGGATCCGGGCGTTCCGCGGTGCCCACAGGGCGCTCGACGGTTCGGCGGCCTTCGGTGGGTACAGGGCGAGGAAGGCGACGGCGACGGCCCGGGTGGCGTCCGACCACGCGGTCGAGGCCACGCCCTGCGCCGCGAGGACTCGACGAGCGGACTCGAGGACCTGCCGCCAGCGCACGACGGCGTCCGCTGCGGGGACAGCACGCTCGTCGAGGTGCAGGCCGCCCGAGGGCAGGCCGTGGCGCTCCTCGGCGACGGACCGCACGAACGCGCGGGTGAGGTGCACCATGACGGCGTCGTGGTTGCTGGCCTCGACGACGGCGCGTCGTTCGGTGGGCATCAGCGCCGGCACGCCGTTGTCGACCGGCCCGCCGCCGCGCAGGAGGTCGAGCGTGACGACGCCGCCGAGCACCAGGACGACGATGTACGCGTCGTCGGGGGCCACGGTGCCGCGGACGTAGCCGCGCATCTGCGACCGGCGGAGCGTCACGTTGCCGTCGCCGACGGCCAGGTACCGGAACGAGTACGCCCCGGTGGTCGGACGGGTCTGCCAGGAGGTGCCCGTGACGAGGCCCGGCAACTGCTCGAGGGCCTGTTCGGGCGAGGACGCCGAGGCCTCCAGGCGGACCGGTGCGGCAGCGGTGGCGGTGTTCGGTTCGGTGGTGGTCGCCGATGACGTCTCGTCGACGGATTGTTGCGGCACGGTGACACTCCCTGATCGTCTCGAGGAACACAGGAGTTCCGGCGACCGGGGTCCGGGGCAGCTGCCGCCAAGCTACGTCGGTCCTGCTCCGGGCACAAGGGCGGTGATGATGCTCCTGTTCCGCGCTGTGGGCGCTCTCCTACGTTCCGTGACGAATCACTGCGCCCCGTTACGTCGACGCTCGTGCGCGTCGCTCGCTCGTGTTTGCATCGCTCCACTGACGAGGGAGTGTTGCATGACGCACGTCGAACGCACCGCCCGCGCGGCCACGGTGCCGTTGCGGATCGCGGTGTTCTCGCACGGCACCGAGGCGCCGCCGGCGACCCGGGCCTACCGCGAGGAGCTCAAGCTCTTCACCGCGGCGGAACGCCTCGGGTACGACGGGGCCTGGGTGCGCCAGTTCCACTTCCGACACGACGACGCACCGGCGCGCGGCGGACTGCCGTCACCGTTCGTGTTCTTCGCGGCCCTCGCCGAGCGGACGTCCACCCTGCGGCTCGGGCTCGGAGCGGTCACGCTGCCGCACGAGGACCCGGTCCGGGTCGCCGAGGACGCCGCCGTCCTCGACGCGATCAGCGACGGCCGCGTGGAACTCGGCGTCGCCAACGGTGGCGGCCCGGAGACCCTCGACGTCTTCGCACCCGGTCTGGTCGGGGCCGACCACGACACCCGTCGTGCCGCGTTCGACGAGCAGCTCGCACGGCTGCTCGACGCGCTGCGTGGTGCGTCACTCGGCACGGGGACCGCACGCCTGAACCCGGACGGCAGCGGGCTGCTCGACCGGATCTGGGACGCCACGCTCAGCGCCGAGAGCGCCGCCATCGCCGCCCGTCGGGGGCACGGAGTGCTGATCGGCACCACGCAGACCGTGCCGGCCGAGGTCACCGCGGACGCCTACCACGCCGCACTGCCGGACGGCGCTGTTCCCCGCGTCGCGCTCTCGACGGCGATCTACCCGGCCCCGGACCGCGAGACCGCGCTGCGCGAGGCGCGTGCGGGCATCGAGGCGAAGTACGCGTGGGGCGAGTCGTTCCTGCCGCCGGCGACGACCCTGGCCGAGAAGGCCGCGTCGCTCAACCTGCACTACGGCACGGCCGACGACATCGCGGAGTCGATCGCGTCGAAGCCGTACTCCCGGTACGCGACGCAGCTCAACGTGCAGGTCGACGACGGCTACTCCGACGTCGGTGCACGGACGGACGCCCTCGCGCTGTTCGCCGAGCAGGTGGCCCCGCAGCTCGGCGCCGTCCTGGCCCACGAGGCGGTGACGGCATGACCCGCGACGGCGGCCTGGTGCTCGGCGGGATGGTGTTCTACCCCGGCGGCGAGCACGTCACGAGCTGGCGCCTGCCGGGCAGCGAACCGAACGCCTACCTGGACGTCGAGTACTACGTCCGGTTCGCGCAGACGCTCGAGCGCGGTGGGTTCGCGACGCTGTTCATCGCCGACGAGCTGTACGTCTGGGACCGCTTCGCGTCGGGCATCGACCACGCCGTGAACATCCGCACCGAGCCCTTCACCCTGCTCGGTGCCCTGTCGCAGCGGACCGAGCACCTCGGGCTCGCCGCGACGGTCTCGACCACCTACAACGAGCCGTACCACGTGGCCCGGAAGCTGGCGTCGATCGACCACCTGAGCGAGGGCCGGGCCGCCTGGAACCTCGTCACGAGCGCCTCGGACGAAGAGGCCTGGAACTTCGGTCGCGACGCGAACCTCGACCACGCCGTCCGCTACCGCCGGGGTGCCGAGTTCGTCGACGTCGTGCAGGGCCTCTGGGACAGCTGGGACGACGACGCGTTCCTGTACGACCAGGAGTCCGGGTACTTCGCGAAGCGCGACGGACTGCACGTGCTCGACCACGAGGGCGAGTTCTTCCGCGTGCGCGGGCCGCTCAACATCGCCCGGCCGCCGCAGGCCCACCCGGTGCTGTTCCAGGCCGGGGCGTCCGAGGCCGGCCGCGCGCTGGCCGGGGCGAAGGCCGAGGGCGTCTTCACCCTCTGGCAGGACGACCTCGCCGACGCGCAGGCCCTGTACGCCGACTACAAGCGCCGCGCCGTCGAGCACGGACGTGACGCGTCGTCGATGCTGATCCTGCCGGCGGTGTCGCCGGTGATCGGCGACACCGAGGCCGACGCGCTGCGGCAGCTCGACGAGATCGAGGAACTGACACCGGACCGCGTCTCGCTCGACCTGCTGTCCCACTACCTGCAGACCGACCTGTCCGACCGGCCGCTCGACGCACCGTTCGAGCACGTCTTCGACGAGACGGCGATCAACCAGTCGAAGTCCGTCTACGAGTCGATCCGCCGCATCGCCGCCGAGGCCACCACGCTGCGCGAGGTCTACCGGACGATCCTGCGCCGTCGGTTCCTGCCGGGCACGCCCGAGCAGATCGCCGACTGGCTGGCCGAGCGCTACCAGCAGGACGCCGCCGACGGCTACATGCTCGCGTTCTCGTCGATCCCGGTGAGCGTCGACCGGTTCGTCGACCAGGTCGTGCCGGAGCTCGAACGTCGTGGCGTGTACGACCGCACGTACCGCGGCGACACCCTGCGGGAGCACCTCGGGTTGGCGCGACCGGCGAGCCGGTACGACGGTTCGGCAGCCGCGCCCGCGCCAGCGGCCGTCGACCAGGAGGCGTCCGCATGAGCGACCGCATCCTGTTGGGCGCCTTCGCCTTCCACCCGGGCGGCGCGCACGTCACCGGGTGGCGGCACCCGTCCTCGCGTCCCGCCGAGCACCTGAGCATCCGGCACCACCGGCGCATCGCGCAGACCGCCGAGCGCGGCGTGTTCGACACGCTCTTCCTCGCCGACGGCCTGTACTTCTGGGACCGGTACCCGTCGGGCGTCGACCACTACGGTGCGCTGCGGCCCGAACCGTTCACGCTGCTCGCCGCGCTGTCCCAGGTGACGTCGCGGATCGGCCTCGCCGCGACCGTGTCGACGACGTACAACGAGCCGTACCACGTGGCCAGGACCCTCGCCTCGCTCGACCACCTCAGCGGTGGGCGAGCCGCGTGGAACCTCGTCACGAGCCGCTACGACGAAGAGGCCCGCAACTTCGGTGGTGACGCCCACATCGACCACTCCCGACGGTACGAGCGCGGTCGCGAGTTCGTCGACGTGGTGAACGGTCTGCTGGACAGCTGGGACGACGACGCGATCGTGGCCGACCCGGCGTCCGGGGTCTTCGCGCGCCGCGACGGCCTGCACCGTCTCGACCACGAGGGCGAGTTCTTCCGGGTGCGTGGGCCACTGAACATCGCCCGGCCGCCGCAGGGCCACCCGCTGCTGTTCCAGGCCGGCGGGTCCGAGTCCGGGCTGGAACTCGCCGCGGACACGGCCGACGCGGTGTTCACGCGTGGTGGCTCCACCGCGGACGTCCGACGCTTCGTCGACGACCTGCGCGCCCGCGCCGTCCGGCACGGCCGCTCCGCCGACGCGGTGAAGATCATGCCGTCGGTGATGCCGGTCGTGGGGGAGACCGCCGCCGACGCCCGAGCGGAGGCGGACGCGATCCTCGCCCTGACGCCGGACGCCCTCATCCTCGAGGACGTGTCGCACCAGATCGGGCAGGACCTGTCCGGCCGCGACGTCGACGTGCCGTTCGACTACGCCGAGGAGTTCGACACCTCGAACGAGACCCGCTCGCCGAAGCCCGCGGTCGACCGGCTGCTCGCCGACGGCCCCGCGACGCCCCGCGACGTCTACGCGTGGTCGTACCGCCGCAGCCTGCTGACGGGCACCGGACCGGAGATCGCCGACCGGTTCGAGGAACTCGCCGACGACGGTGGCGCCGACGGCTTCATCGTGCAGTTCCCGTACCTGCCCGGCGGGATCGACCGGTTCGTCGACCACGTCGTCCCGGAACTGCAGCGCCGCGGCCGGACCGCCACGGCGTACGACGACCTCACCCTGCGCGAGCGCTTCGGACACCCCCGGGTGCCGGACCGCGCGCACCGCTGACCGCACCACCCCTCCCAACACCGCACCCCTGCAACCCGAACCCCTAGGAGTCATCCGTGACCGTCGACCTCACGTCGCGGCGGCGTCGCCTCAAGCGCCTCGCCCTCGCGGCCACCGCGTCCGCCCTCGCCCTCACGCTCGCCGCGTGCTCGTCCGGCGGCGATGCCTCGCCCGGATCGTCCTCGGACACCGGCACCTACACGCTCGGACTCCAGGAGCCCGACAGCACGATCAACCCGCTCACCACCTCGGACTACAACGCGATGTTCATCGTGGGGTTGGCGTCCGAGGGCCTGCTCAGCCAGGACGCGAAGGGCAAGCTCGAGGGCCGTCTGGCCGACTCGTGGAAGGCGTCGTCCGACGGACGCACCTGGACGGTGCAGCTCCGCGACGACCTGCAGTTCTCGGACGGTGCCGCGCTCACGAGCAAGGACGTCGTCGCGACGTTCGACTCGATCATCGGCAAGGACAGCCAGTCGCCCGGCAAGTCGAGCTTCGACGGCATCCTGCAGTCGGTCGCCGCCGACGGTGCCTCGACCATCGACTTCACGCTCTCCAAGCCGTACGCCGACTTCCCCTACCTGCTCACGGGCTCGAACACGACCATCCAGCCGGCCGGCTTCGACGCCGGCGCGAACTGGGCCAAGCAGCCCGTCGGCGCCGGACAGTTCGTGCTGACGAAGTACTCGGCCGGCCAGGGCGCCACGTTCACGAAGAACCCGGACTACTGGGACGCGAAGGACGTGGAGCTGCAGCAGGTCGACGTGAAGTTCTACGCGGACGACCAGGCCCAGCTGCTCGCGTTCCAGAGCGGGGAGATCGACCAGATCGCCGCCAGCCCCACCGCGACGTCGACGCTGCAGGCCTCGGACTACACCGAGACCGAGCCGTACTTCAACAAGTTCGACGGCATCTTCCTCGACGTCACCAAGGCGCCCTTCGACGACCCGAAGGTCCGTGAGGCCTTCGCCCTCGCGCTCGACCGTGAGGAGATCGTCAAGACGGTCTACGGCGGCGCAGCCGAGGTCGGCAACGACACCACGTTCTTCCCGAGTTCGGCGATCCAACCGAAGGGACTCGAGCAGCGCGAGCAGGACAAGGCGAAGGTCGCGGACCTGCTCGGCGGCAGGACGGTCTCGTTCGAGATCACGACGCTCGACGCCGAGAAGGCCCTCGCCCAGGTGGTGCAGCAGCAGCTCGAGGCGGTCGGCGGGTTCGACGTCACCCTCAAGGTGCTGACGAGCGCGCAGTACTACGCCGACGGCGACGACACCCCGTGGCTGAACGCCCCGGTGACGATCACCAACTGGGCGCAGCGCCTGCCCGCGCAGTACGTCGACCTGATCTACCGCGACGGCGCCGTCTGGAACGCCTCGAAGTACTCGAGCCCGGAGCTCGAGCAGCTGACCGACCGGTACGAGTCGACGACCGACGAGTCGGAGCGGCAGGACCTGGCGAACCAGATCGCCGAGATCGAGTGGACCGACCTGCCCGTGATCGTCCCCGCGTTCGCGTCGAGCAGCATCCTGCTGCAGAAGCGCGTCACGGGCACCTTCCGGTCGGGGCAGGACTTCCCCGGCGGGTTCGACTTCCGGGGCATCGGGGTCACCGCGTCATGAGCACCGCGCGCCGCCGTCGTCTGCTGACCCTGGTCGGGCAACGGGTCGTCCAGATCCCGCTCGTCCTGGTCGTGGTCTCCGTCCTGACGTTCTGGCTCGTCCAGGTCGTGCCGGGGGACCCGGGCCGGAACGCCCTCGGGCAGTACGCGACGGCGGCGCAGGTGCGCGCGTGGAACGTCGACCACGGGCTCGACGGGTCCCTCGTCAGCCGGTACCTGCACTGGATCGGCGGGTTCGTCACGGGGGACTGGGGCACGAGCTTCGTCTACTCCGAGCCGGTCCGCGACCTGGTGCTCGGCCGCCTCGGCAACTCCCTGCTGCTCGGCGCGTACGCGTTCGTCATCATGGTGCCGGTCGCGATCACGCTCGGTGCCGTGCAGGCGTACCGGCAGGGTCGCCGCTCCGACCGGGCCGTCACGGTCGGGCTGCTGACGATCTCGGCGGTGCCGGAGTTCGTCGTCGGGATCGTGCTGCTGCTCGTCTTCGCGGTCTGGCTGCGGGTGGTGCCCGTGCAGGCGTCCGGTGCGCTCGACGCCGGGTTCGGCGAGCGGCTCCGGGTGCTCACGCTGCCCGCCGTGGTGCTCGCCCTGGCGTACCTCGCCGTCCTGACCCGGATGGTGCGTGCGGGGACGATCGAGACGATCCGGTCGCAGTTCCACCGCACCGCCGTGCTCAAGGGCCTGACCACCGGCCAGGTCGTCCGCCGGCACGTCGTCCGCAACGCGCTCATCCCGACGTTCTCGGTGCTCGGCATCTACCTCGGCACCCTGCTCGGCGGCAGCGTCATCGTCGAGACCCTGTTCTCCTACCCGGGCCTCGGCGCGCTGCTCGTGTCGGCCGCCGAGCGCAAGGACGCCCTGCTGCTCGAGAGCGGGGTGATGCTCGCCGGGGCGCTCTCGCTCGGCGCGCTCCTGCTCACCGACCTGCTGTTCGTGGTGGTCGATCCCCGGATCCGCTTCGAACGGGTGGCCACCGCATGACCGCCGTCGTCCCCGGCGCCGTCGAGACCGACGGGCTCGCCGGTCGTCCGTCGGCGTCGACCACCACGGGCACCGCACGGGTCACCCGCCGCGGGTGGCGCGGACTCCTCCGGCGTCCCACGTTCCTGGTCTCCGTGGCGATCCTGCTCTGGTGGGTCGTCCTGGCCGTGGGCTGGCACCTGCTCGGCCTGCAGCCCTTCGCCCGCACCGGCGAGCTCCTGCAGGCGCCGAGCGCTGCGCACTGGTTCGGCACCGACTCGCTCGGCCGCGACGTCTTCGCCCGCGTCGCCGCCGGGGCCCGGCCGGCGCTCGTCATCGGCCCGTTCGGCGCGGCGCTGGCGACCGTCGTCGGCGGCACCCTGGGCCTGCTCGCCGGCTACCACCGCGGCTGGGTCGACACCGCCCTGATGCGGTTCTTCGACGTGCTGCTCGCGTTGCCCAGCCTGATCTTCCTGGTCGTGCTCGTCGGTGCGTTCGGGGTGTCGACGCCCGCGCTCGTCCTCATCGTCGGCGTGCTCTTCGCGCCGGGCATCGCGCGGATCGTCCGGGCCGCGGTGCTCGTCGAGATGGGCAAGTCCTACGTCCAGGCCGCACGGCTGCAGGGCGAGAGCGCCGTCCGGGCGATGGTCACCGAGTTGCTGCCGAACGTGATCGGGGTCTTCGTGATCCAGGCGGTCCTGAGCCTCGGTGCCGCGATCTTCATCACCGCGTCGCTGTCGTTCCTCGGGCTCGGTTCGCAACCACCGGCCGCCGACTGGGGGCTCGACATCAACGCGAACCGCGCCTACCTGCAGGCCGCGTGGTGGACGGTCGTGTTCCCGGGTGTCGCCGTGGCGTCGATCGTCGTGTCCGCGAACCTGATCGCCGACAACCTCAAGGAGGTCTCCGAGTGACCGAGCAGACCGGCACGAGCGAGCAGCCCCGGACCACCGGCACGACCGACGCACTGGTCCGCGTCGAGGGGCTCACCGTGTCGTACCGCGGCACCCGGGTGGTCGACGACGTCGCGTTCGTGATCGAGCCCGGTGGCTCGTACGGGCTCGTGGGCGAGTCCGGCTCCGGCAAGAGCACCGTCGCCGGCACGCTGACGGCGTCGCTCGGCCCGGACGCCGCCGTCGGGTCGTCGGCGCTGGTCGTCGACGGCGTCGACGTCGCGTCCCTGCGCGGTGAGCGCCTCCGGCGGTTCCGGCGCGACGTCGTGGCGGTCGTCCACCAGGAACCCGGCCTCGCCCTCAACCCGACGATGACGGTCGGACGCCAGGTCGCCGAGGTCCTGCGCGCCACGGGCTCCGGCCGCGCGACTGCGGACACCGCGACGATCGAGGCGTTCACCCGGGTCGGGCTGCCGTCGCCGACGACGATCGGGGTCCGGTACCCGCACGAGCTGTCCGGCGGTCAGCAGCAGCGCGTCGCGATCGCGATGGCCCTGGTGGCCCGTCCGCGCCTGCTCGTGCTCGACGAACCCACCACCGGCCTGGACAGCACGGTCGAGGCGGGCATCATGGCGCTCATCGACGAGCTCCGGACCGAGATCGGCTTCGCGACCCTGCTCATCAGCCACAACCTGCCGCTGGTCGCGGCGCACTGCGGACGGGTCGGGGTGCTCCGCCACGGGGTGCTCGTCGAGGAGGGCACCGCGAACCAGGTGCTGCTCCACCCCACGGAGCCGTACACGAAGCAGCTCGTCGACGCCCTGCCCGACATCACGACGGGCAAGGCAGGAACGGCGGGCAAGGCGGGAACGACGGGCACCACCGCCGAGACCGCGCAGCACGACGTGCTCGCGACGATCAGGGGCCTCCGCAAGGAGTACGACGGCGCCGTCGCCCTCGACGGCATCGACCTCGAGCTGCGCCGCGGTGAGGTGCTGGGCGTCGTGGGGGAGTCCGGTTCCGGCAAGACGACCTTCGGCCGAGCCCTCGCCGGACTGGTCCGACACGACGGCACGATCACGCTGGACGCCGGCGACCGGACGCCGACCGGCACCCCACCCGTGCAGGTCGTGTTCCAGAACGCGGACGCCTCGCTCAACCCGCGACGGACGGTCCGACAGGTACTCGGACGGGCGATCCGGCTGCTGCACGGCGACGGTACCGCCGAGCAGCTCGCGGCGCGGGTCGGGCTGCCCGCCGACGTCCTCGACCGCCGGCCGGCCCAGCTGTCCGGCGGGCAGAAGCAGCGCGTGGCCATCGCCCGGGCGTTCGCCGGACCGGTGCCGCTGGTGGTGTGCGACGAACCCACGTCGGCCCTCGACGTCTCGGTGCAGGCGCGGATCCTCGACCTGGTGCTCGACCTGCAGCGCACCACCGGCACGACCTGCGTGTTCATCTCGCACGACCTCGCCGTCGTGCGCCGGGTCGCCGACCGCATCGCGGTCTTCGACGGCGGTCGTGTCGTCGACGTGGGCCCCGCGGAGCGGCTGTTCGACGCGGGCGCGCACCCGCGCACCCGCGAGCTCGTCGCGGCCGCGCTCGACCTGCGCCGGCGCGCCGGTCTGGTGGCTCCCGCGGCCTGAGTGGGGCCCTGGACCTGCGCACAGGAGGACGGGCGCGGGCCGATCAGCGTGACGCGCCAGCGGCACGCGGGCCGCGCCGACCGAGCCTGCGAGGGAGGGGTGGCGGGTCTGCCACGGGCCTCCCGTCCGCCTGTCGGTCGCGTTCCGTGCCGCGGACGCTGAGCGTTCCGCGCTACTTCGCGAGGAACGCCAGCACCACGCGGTTCCACTCGTCCGGGTGGCTGACGTTGACGCCGTGCGGGCCGCCGGCCACGACGTGCAGCTCGGAGCCGGCGATCGCGGCGTGCGTGCGGGCACCCGAGCCGTCGAACGGCACGGTCGCGTCGCCGTCACCGTGGATGACGAGCGTCGGCACGGTGACCTTCGGCAGGTCGTCACGGAAGTCGGTGTTCGCGAAGGACGCCATCGCCTCGAGCGCGGCGGTCTTCGACGCCTGCTTCGCGAGCGTGAGTGCCTGCTGCCGGTCCTCCTCGGAGACGACCAGGGTGCCGTGCACCGAGAAGAAGTCGGTCGTGAACTGGTCGTAGAACGCGTCCTCGTCCTTCGTCAGGCCCGCGGTCATCTCGGCCGCCTGCTCCTTCGGCAGCGGGCCGTCCGGGTTGTCCGAAGTCTGCAGCAGGTACGGCGGCACGGCCGAGGCGAAGACGACGCTGTGCAGCCGCTCGGTGCCGTACTTCGAGAAGTAGCGGGCGACCTCGCCGCCGCCCATCGAGAAGCCGACGAGGGTGACGTCTCGCAGGTCGAGCTCGGTGAGGATCGTGTGCAGGTCCTCGGTGAGGTGGTCGTAGTCGTAGCCGGTCTTCGGCTTGTCGCTGCGACCGAAGCCGCGACGGTCGTAGGTGACGACGCGGTGTCCGGCGTCGACGAACGCCGGGACCTGCTTGCTCCAGGACTCGCCGGACAGCGGCCAGCCGTGGATCAGGACGACGGTGCGGCCGGAGCCGCCGGTGTCGTCGACGTGCAGGTTCGTGTCCTTGAAGAGCCCGTGGTGGGCGGTGATCTCGGTCAAGAGTCGCTTCCTTCCCGCGCCGCACGGGAGGCGGCGCGCACCTCGTTGCTACCAGCGGGATCCCGAGCGACAGCGCGGAGTGGACAGACCCCTCGGCGTCGGCGTCGGCCTCGGTGTCTGTGACGCGCGCGGGGACCACGGCCTACTGTCCAGCAGGATCAGGGAACCGTCACCGCGGCGGATGCCCCTCGTCACGAGGGAGCACCGATGAAGTACGTCAACTACGCGGGGACCGTCCGGGTCCTGACCGGCAACACGGTCGCCGACGCGGTGATCCGGTACGCGGCCGCCCTGCACCAGAGCCGGTTGAGCGACGTCGTGTCGGTCCCGACGACCGACGAGTTCGGCGCGGCCAGCACGGTGGAGCTGCTCCTCGCACCAGCGGTGGCAGTCGCCCTGGAGCCGGCGCCGGACGACGACCTGGAACCCGAGAGTGGGGCGTTCCTGGCCGAGCTGAGCCGACGCACCGAGGCGGTCCTGGCGGTCGACGCCAGCAGGTTCCCGACCGACCTCGGGCGGTGAGCGCGGTGCGCGCGGTGCGCGCGGTGCGTGTCGCTCCGACCGCGCGGCGGTCAGGCGACCGGTCCGTCGCCCGTCAGGTCCGAGCGGGTGTCGGCGTGGATCGTCTCAGGGTGGTCGAACGTCCGCGCTGCAGCACGCAGGCGTTCCACGAACTCACCGTTCTCGACCTCGAGCTCGTCCTCGTCCGCGTCGGCGACGACGATCTCGCTCGACGGGCCGATGAGGATCTTCGTGGTCGTCATCGTGCCGTCCTCCGCCACCGTCGGGACCGCGATCGCGTCGGCGCGACTGCCGCCGGCGAGCGCCGCGGCGTACTCGATCACGGCGTCGGCGACGTCGTCGCTCGTCAGGAACGTGGAGCGGTCGTACTGGATGTACTTCATGTCGCATCAGTCAAACGCGCGGATGCTGGTCGTCGTCCAGGAAACCCGGCGCGTCGTGCGTTGCGCGGATGCCGACATGTCGCGAGGATCATCACGTGCCCGAGATGATGCACCGCACGCAGCGGGAGATCAGGACAGACGAGCCGTCGGTCGCGGCCGAGGCACTGTCGGTGACCCACGTGACCCACGGACTCACCGTGGAGGCGACCGGAGAGGGCTTCGTCTTCGAGGAGCGCGTGCGGGGCACCGCCCTGCTCTCCCTCGAGTCGACGCGGTGCACGGGTGCCCTGAGCGGCGCGGTCGAGCCCGGGCGGGCGATGATGATCGTCTGGGTGAAGGCCGGTTCGGCGCAGGTCGACGACAACCCGGTGCAGATCGGCCGCCCCGTGCTCTACCGACAGGACCCGCAGCGGTTCCGGTGGGTGGACTTCCAGCACGACGTGCTGCGCATCGACCGGTCGATCGTCGAGCAGGTCGCCGCCGAGCGCGGTGACTGGGCGCCGGGTCCGCTGGAGTTCCGTCCCCGACACGTGCCAGAGGGTGCGCCGCTCGCCGCCTGGTGGCTCATGGTCCGGTCGGTCGCGCAGGAGGTCCTGCAGGGTCCGACGGACGTGCCGCTCGAGCGGGAGCGCGAGCTCGCCCGGTTCGCGGCCGGCGGCTTGCTGACCGCGATCCCGCACTGGCCGGTGGGGCAGCACGAGCCGGTGATGGCGTCGACCGCGCGCTTCGCCCGTGCCGAGACGTTCCTGCTCGACCACGCGACCGAGCAGATCACCGTCAACGACGTCGCCGAGGCCGCGGGTCTGAGCGTCCGCGGCGTGCAGGCGGCGTTCCAGCGGCACCACGGCATCACGCCGACGATGTACCTGCGTCGGATCCGGCTCCTGCTCGCTCGGGAACAGCTCGAGGCCGGCGACGACCGCAGCGTCGCCGAGATCGCCCGGGCGACGGGGTTCGCGCACCTGGGCCGGTTCGCGGGGAGCTACCGGCAGGAGTTCGGGGAGCTGCCGCGGCAGACGGCGCTGGCGGCGCGGGAGTAGCGGTCCGTCGTTCCGTCAGCCGCCGGGCGGCGGTCGGTCGTCGGCGGTCGGCGGTCGGTCGTTGTCGACGGTCGGCGGTCGGTGGTCGGTCGTTGTCGACCGCTCCGCGCCGGCTCATCCGTCGGGCGTCAGAGCCGTCCGAGGCCGTCGCCGACCAGGACCGCGCCGACGAGCACGAGGACGACGACGGTCACGGCGCGCGAGTTGTGCCGCAGCCAGGTGCGGAACCGCTCCAGGTCCGCGCGGGCCGGCTCCCCACCGACCAGCGCGAAGACGATCGGCCCCGTCACCGTGGCCGTCATCAGCAGGGTGCTCGCCCCGACGAGGACGGTCGACGGCACCGCCGGCAGCTCAGCCGGGGCGAGCACGATGCCGACGCCGGACGCCAGCAGCAGGGCCTTCGGACGCAGCGCGAGCACGGCGCCCACGGCGAGCGCGACGGCGGGTCGGACGGTGCCGACCGCCGCCGTCAGGAGTGCGCTCGTCCGGCTCGGTCCCGCTGCGGCGGGGCGCCGGAACACGACCCCCGCGGCGACGACCGAGACGACCCCGAGCAGGCACTCGCCCAGGCCGAGGCCCGGTGACGCCGTCGCCGGCAGGTCCACGACGAGGACACGGCCGAGCAGCGCCGTCGCGGCGACCGTGACGACGAAGACCCCGGTCACCGAGCCGACGGCGAACAGGACGGCCGGACCGAGGCCGCGACCGCCGAGCAGCAGGGTGAGCACCGCGGCGATGGGGACGGAGCTCAGCGCACCGGCGATGGCGAGGGGCAGCAGCTGGCCGATCACGGCGAGCACGGTGCCGGTCAGACCCCTCGGTCGTCCTCGTCGACCCGGCGGACGACACGCTGTCCGGTCACGGGGTCGATCTCGGTGACGACGCTCGTCGTGGCACGGCGCGGGCGGAGCCGGAGGACGATCCCCAGCACGAGGACCAGGAAGCCGGCGACCATCAGGATGTAGCCGATGAGCTGGATGTCGATGCCGACGACCGTGAAGTCGAACGCGAACGCCATGATCGCGCCGACGACGAGCAGGAAGATCCCACCGCCGATGCTCACGGTGTCACCGCGGGTCGTGCTGTCACGGGGTTCATGGACGCAACGATCAACGGCCGGTGCCGGCGGTGCATCACCCGCCCCGGGTGATCTGCGGAGGCGTGCCAGATCACCCGCTCAGGGTGGTGCCCGACCGGTTCCGCCGCGGCTACACCTGGTGCCATGACCACAGGGGAGGCACCGTGACCACCTTCACGTACGGCCCGGCCGAGGTGTTCGTCGTCTCGTTCCGAGGCGAGCTGCCCGACGACGCCGTGCTCGGCGCGCTCGTCGACCTGACGGACGCCGAGACGGTCCGGGTCCTCGACCTGCTGCTCATCAGCCGGGCCGAGGACGGCACCGTCAACGTCCGCGAGGTCGACGACGTGACCAGGACCGGCACGTCCGGCTCGGTCGCCCTCGAAGCCCGCGGCCTGGCCGCCAACGACGACGTCGACCAGGTCGCGGACACGCTCGCGCCCGGGACCTCGGCCGCGATCGTCGTGATCGAGCAGCTCTGGGCCAAGGACCTGGCGGAGCGGTTCGCCGACAGCGGGGGCCAGCTGCTCTGGAGCGCACGCGTCCCCGCACCGGAACTCAACGACCTCGCCGCTTCGGCGCACATCGGGTAGGAGACACCATGCCGTTCCGACGATTCGGCCGACCCGGCCTGCTCGGGCTCGCTGCACGGACCGCGGTCGTGGCCGGGACCGCGTCGGCGGTCGGCGGTGCGGTGCGCGGGCACGAGGAGCGTGCGGCGGAGGACCGCGCCGCAGAGGAGCGGATGACAGCGGAACGCTCCGTGGCGGACGTCCCCGCTGCTCCCGACCTGCTGAGCGAGCTCGAGCGACTCGGCCGGCTCCGGCAGCAGGGCCTCCTGTCCGACGACGAGTTCGCCGCCGCCAAGCAGCGCCTCATCAGCGGGTGACGGACACCGACCATCTGCAGCACGACCGTTCGACAACCACGAGGAAAGGGAACCCCATGGCCACCACGACCACCGCCACCGACTCGACCGTCGGTGTCTTCGCCACGAGTGACGAGGCCCTCGGCGCCGCCAAAGCGCTCAAGGACGCCGGGTACGGCGACGACGTCGTCTCGATCGTCGGCAAGGGCGTCAAGGACGACAAGAAGGTGCACGGTTGGATCCCGGTCGGCAACGAGGCCGGCACGTTCGGCGGGTGGGGCGCCCTGTGGGGCGCGCTGACCGGTTGGCTGCTGCTCGGGTTCGTCTGGCTCCCGGGCATCGGGTGGGTCGCTGCCGCCGGGTGGCTGGCCAGCACGCTCGTCGGAGTCGGCATCGGTGCGGGTCTCGGCGCACTCATCGGCCTGGCCGTCCCCGAGGACGAGATCCCGCAGTACGAGGACGACCTGAAGGCCGACCGGTACCTCGTGATCGTGCACGGTGACGGCGCCACCGTCGACGCCGCCCACCGCATCCTCGACGGCGCCGGCCCCGTCCGGGTCAACCGTTACTCCGAGTGACCACCACCACCAACGGAAGGAAAACGATCATGGCAGACCTCATCGTGATCTCGTTCGACGACGACGCCAGTGCCGTCGCCGCCTACGAGGAAGTCCAGCAGCTGCAGAGCGACCTCATCGTCGAGCTGTCCGGCCTCGCGCTCGTCCGCGTCGACGACAAGGGCAAGACGCACGTCGAGACCCCCGGTCCGGCGGGCAACGTCGGGGCCGGTGCCGCCGGAGGTGCCCTGTTCGGCACCCTCCTCGGCCTCCTGTTCTTCGTACCGTTCTTCGGACTGGTGATCGGCGGTGCGCTCGGCGCGCTGTTCGCCGGGCTCGACAAGACCGGGCTGAACGCCGAGTTCCGCGACCGGGTGAAGAGCGCCGTCGCGGACGGTCGTTCCGCGGTCGTCATCTACGCCACGAAGATCACCGAGGACAAGTTCGGTGCAGCGCTCTCCCGCTTCGGCGGGACCATCGTGCAGACCTCGTTGTCGGCGGACGACGAACACGAGCTCGCGCACGACATGACCGGCGCGCGCTGAGCGTGCGCCCCCGGTGACGCGCCGCCGACACCTGACGTCGGCGGCGCGTCGCCACCCACCACAGCGGAAGGACCGGGCTCATGGGTGCGCTCATCGTCGGCCTCATCGCGCCGGCGCTCGGGATCCTGCTCAGCCCGCTGGCCATCATGGCCCTGGTGGCCGAGCTGCTCTCGCGGCGGTACCGCGCCAACGGCCTCGCGTTCTTCGTCGGCTGGCTGCTCGCCACCGTGGTCGTCGTGGGGGTCTCCGTCGCGGTGTTCACCGCGATCGACTTCCACCCTCGGACCGACACCCCGCTCTGGACGGCCGTGGTCCGGCTGGTCATCGCACTCGGGCTGCTCGCCGCCGCGGTCTGGGTGTTCCGACGGGGCGGCCGTGACCTGCGGCAGATGTCCGAGGCGTCGACGCCCGAGCAGGTCGCGGCAGCCGCACCACAGCTGCCCGGCTGGCTGCAGAAGGTCAGCGAGTTCACGCCGGCGCGTTCCCTCGCGCTCGGGTTCGGCATCTTCGCCGTGAACCCCGTCGACGCCTCGTGCGCGATCATCGCCGGCCTCGACCTCGCCGGCGCCCCGGTGACCGCCGGGCAGGGCGCCGCCGTGGCGATCGCCTTCGTGGTCGTCGGGGTCGCACCGATCGCGGTCCCGGTGTTCTTCGTGCTCGCGCGTGGGGACGCTGCGGCACCGCTCCTCGAGCGCCTGCGCACCTGGATCGCCGGCCACACCAACGTGCTGAACGCGGCGCTCATCCTGGTCATCGGTGTGCTGCAGCTGCAGAAGGCCGTCTCCGCCCTGATCTCCTGACGTTCGCCGCTCCCGGGAAGGACCGCAGCCCATGACCACCACCGAGGACGAACTCGCCGCACTCCGCGCCGAGAACGAGCGCCTGCGCATCCGGCTCGCCGGGCAGGACTCCGACGACATGACGGTCCACCGCCGCGGGTGGGGCTGGGCGATCCCGTCCGCCGCACTGATCGTCGTCGGGGCGCTGCTCGTACCGGTGGTGGTGATCACCACCTGGGCACAGCGCGAGGTCACCTCGACCGAGGCCTTCGTGGCGACGTTCGCGCCGCTCGCCCGCGACCGGGCGGTCCAGACGCTGGTCGCGGACCGCACGGTCGGCGCGATCGAGGACCAACTGGACGTCGCCGGGCTGACGGGAGCGCTCTTCGACGGCATCCGCGGGCTGGACCTGCCACCCCGGGCCAAGACCGCGCTCTCGGCGCTCGAGGCACCGGCGACCGCCGGCATCCAGGACCTGGTCTCCGGCACCGTGGACCGGTTCGTGGCGTCCGATCAGTTCGCCGACCTGTGGAAGCAACTGCTCCGCACCGGGCACACCCAGATGGTGGCGTCGCTCAGCGGCGACCGACGGGCAGCGGTCGCGATCGGGGCGGACGGGTCGATCGGCATCCAGCTCGGGCCGGTGGTCGCCGAGGTCAAGGAGCGGCTCGTCGACCGGGGGCTCACCTTCGCCGAACGGATCCCCGCGGTCGACCGGACCATCGTCATCGCGACGTCCGACGCGGCGGTCCGGGCGCAGACCGGGTACACCCTGCTGCAGGTGTCCGCCGTGTGGCTGCCGTGGCTCCTGGTCGCCTGCATCGCCGTCGGCGTCGTCATGGCCAGACGTCGGGCCCGGGCGCTCACCCTCGCCGCGGTCGGCGTCGCCCTCGCCATGCTCGCCACGCTCGCCGGGATCGGGATCGGACGGGTGTTCGCGGTGCGGGCGCTGGCGCCGGACCTCATGCCACGCAACGCAGCTCGAGCCGTCTACGACACCGTGGTCGCCTTCGCCGCGCACGCCGCCGTGGCCGGCGCGGTCCTCGCGGCGTGCGTGGCCCTCGTCGCGTGGTTCGCCGGCTCGTCCGACACAGCCCGACGTCTGCGGAGCCTCGCCGTCCGCGGTGCCGGGGCGCTCCGCCGCCGCGGCGACGCCCTCGGCATCGGCACCGGGCGGGTCGGGGCGCAGCTGTACCGGGGCAGGGTCGTCATCCGCACCCTCGTCGCGCTCGGTGCGGCCACCGTCATCGTGCTCGGCCGCCCGCTCGAACCGGCGCTCGTCGTGTGGACCCTGGTCGGCGCGCTCGTCCTCGTCGCCGTGCTCGAGGTCCTCCAGCGTCCGGACGGGGCTCGCGGCGACGCCGGGGTCTCACCCGGAACTGACGATCCCGTCGGTTCGGCAGCGCACTAGCGTCCGAGCACGGCATCCGGGGACCGGGGCCGCGAGGGAGACGAGGCCCCGATGTCACTCTGGAAGCGCCGATCGCACCGACCGCGCCGACCCGCCGATCCGGCGACGCCGAGCCACGCCGGGCCCGACGCCGGTCCCGACGCCGCGCCGGCAGCCACGGTCGGGTCGGGTCGCGGGCTGCGCATCATGCTCGGTCTCGCCGCAGCGGTCGTCATCGCCGTCGGCTGCTCCCGGTTCGCCGGCATCATCGCTCCCACGGCGCTCGCCCTCGTCGTCACCATCTGCGTCCAGCCGGCCCGGGTGTTCCTCGAACGACTCGGCCTCGCCCGGAGCCTCGCCTCGGCGGTCGTCATCGTGGTGATCCTGGTCCTGCTGGTGGGGTTCTCGCTGGCGCTCGTGGTCTCGGTCGCCCAGTTCGCCACGCTGTTCCCGCAGTACGCCGACCAGATGCACGCGGTGGAGGACCAACTCGGGCAGTGGTTGACGTCGCTCGGCGTCGGGCAGCAGGAGGTGCAGAGACTGCTGGCGGGACTCAGCCCCGGCACCGTCATCGGCGCGGTGTCGGACCTGGTCGGCAGCGTCTTCGGCCTCGGCGTCGGCCTGGTCGTCGTCCTCGCGCTGATCGTCTTCATGACCCTCGACGCCGGGTGGGGGCGACTCATCGCCGACCGGCTCCGGCCGGTCCGTCCCCAGCTCGTCGAAGCGCTCACCGGCTTCACCGTCAGTGTCCGCCGGTACATGGTCGTGACGGCCGTCCTCGGCGCCGCGGTCTCCGCGCTCGACGCCCTCGCGCTGGTCCTGCTCGGGGTCCCCGGTGCGGCGCTCTGGGGCCTGCTGGCCTTCATCACCGGCTTCATCCCGAACATCGGGTACTGGATCGGCATCATCCCGCCCGTCATCCTCGCCCTGCTCGCGAACGGCTGGCAGAACGCGATCGTCGTCATCGTCGTCTACGCCGTGATCAACGGGGTCATCCAGTCCGGCCTGCAGCCGCACATCGTCGGGTCGGCGGTGTCCCTCAACCAGACCATCGCGTTCCTGTCCGTCGTCTTCTGGTCGGCCGTGCTCGGGCCGATGGGCGCCGTCCTCGCCATCCCGCTGACCCTGCTGGTCCGCGCGGTCCTGGTCGACGCGAACCCGGACGCGCGGTGGATGCGCCCGGTGCTCGGCGACGTGACCGGCCTCGGGCCCCCAACTCGGCGGACGGACCGCCGCACACCGACCGCTCCCGGCGGCACCACGACGACGAAGGGCACCCCGTGAACACCGCTCCGCTCATCGGCGAGCTCCTGCCGCAGGCCGTGACCATCGCGATCAGCCCGATCCCGATCATCGCCGCGATCCTGATGCTGCTCGCGCCACGCGCCAGGTCGGTCGCGACGGCGTTCCTGGTCGGCTGGGTCGTCGGCATCGCGGTGGCCGTCGTGGCCGTCACCCTGTTGTCATACCTGATCCCGGCCGGTGACCCCGACGCGTCGCAACCCGTCGCCGGGGTCGTGAAGCTGGTGCTCGGCGTGCTGCTCGTGCTGCTCGCTGTCCGGCAGTGGCGCGCCCGGCCGGCCCCTGGCACCACCGCGACGCCCCCGAAGTGGATGTCCGCGATCGACTCGATGACACCGGTGCGCGCCGCCGGACTGGCCTTCCTGCTCGCCGCCGTCAACCCGAAGAACCTCATGATGGCCGTGGCGGCCGGCGTCACCGTCGGTACCAGCGGCGCGGACACCGGGTCGGTCGTCTGGGCGCTCGTCGTGTTCGTCGTCCTCGCCTCGCTGAGCATCGCCGTCCCCGTCGTCGGCTACCTGGTCGCCCGCACCCGGGTGCAGGGAGCGCTCGGGGCGCTGCGCGACTGGCTCACCGCCAACAACGCCACGATCATGGCGGTCCTGCTGCTCGTCATCGGTGTGACGACCATCGGCAAGGGCCTCGGTGCGTTCTGATGCGCATCCTGGCCGGGCTCGACCGTCACTCGTGGCGCACGGAGGCACTCTCCGGCGTGACCCTCGCGGCGATCGCCATCCCGCTGAACATCGGGTACGCGCAGATCGCCGGTCTGCCACCGACCGCCGGGCTGTACTCCCTGATCGTGCCGGCGGTGCTGTTCGCCCTGCTCGCGTCGAGCCGGCAGCTGGTGGCGTCACCGGACGCCGCAGCGGCCGCGCTCGTCGGATCCTCGCTCGCCGGGCTCGCGGCGACGGGCAGCGCGTCGTACGTCCAGCTCGCACTGGCGCAGGCACTCGTCGGCGCCGTCGTGTTCGCCCTGTGCGCCGTCCTGAAGCTGGGGTTCCTGGCGAACTTCCTGTCCGCGCCGATCCTGGTCGGGTTCGTCGGCGGGCTCGCGCTCGACATCCTGCTCAGCCAGGTGGCGAAGATGCTCGGGGTCAAGGTGAACAGCGGCGACGAGTTCCTGCCACGGTTCGGGGAACTCGTCACCGGGCTCGGACACCTCAACGTGTGGTCGGTGTGCCTGTCCGTCGGGTCCGTGGCCGTGCTGGTCATCGGCCGTCGGTTCCGAGCGATCCCGTGGGCACTCGTCGTGCTCGTCCTGACGACCGTCGTCCTGGTCGTGTTCCGGCTGGACGACGCCGGCGTGGCCGTGCTCGGCGAAGTGCCCGCCGGACCACCGACCCTGACGTGGCCGCAGATCTCGTGGCACCAGTGGGTCCAGGTCATCCCGAGCGCCGTCGCACTGACCCTCGTCGCGATGGCCGAGGGACTGCTCGTGGCCCGCCGGTACGCCGAGGCGCACGACTACACGGACCGGGCGAACCGCGACCTCTGGGCGTTCGGTGCGGCGAACCTCGGCTCCGGCCTCACCGGCGGGTTCACGGTCGGTTCGTCGGCCTCGCGGACGGCGGCCATGGACCAGAGCGGGTCCAGGACCCAGCTGCCGTCGCTGATCGCCGCGGTGCTCACCCTGCTCGTCGTCTGCTTCGGCACCGCGCTGCTGCAGGACATCCCCTCGCCGGCGATCGGCGCGATCGTCGCCGTCGCGGTCGTGCCGCTCCTGGGCCTCCGCGACTTCGCCCGGCTCTGGCGGCTCCGACGGTTCGAGTTCGCCGTCGCCGCCGTCTGCTTCCTCGGGGTGCTGCTGCTCGGCCCGATCATCGGCATCGCGATCGCCTTCGTCCTGTCGCTCGTCAACGTCATCCGGTCCGCCGCGAACCCGCCCGCCGACGTCCTGGTGCCGAGCGGCGACCCGGTCGACGTGTTCCGGGCCGCCCGAGACGGCAGCGTCTCGTCGGCACCCGGCGTCGTGGTCCTCCGGTTCTCCGGACCGCTCTTCTTCGGCAACGCCCAGCGCTTCGCATCGGCGGTCCGCTCCGTGCTCGCCCCCGACGACCAGGCCGTCCCGGTGCACGCCCTGGTGCTCGACTGCAGCGCGGTCACCGGGATCGACACGACCGCGGCGGACGTTGCGGGCGAGGCGCTCGACTGGGCCCGCGCCAACGGCGTCGAGGTCGGCTTCTCGCGGGCGCGGGCGGCGACGCGGGCCGACCTCGAGCACTTCGACCTGGTCGGGAGCAGTCGCTTCTTCCCGAGCAACCGGGCGGCCGTCGCCGAACTCGGCCGCTGAGGCCACCGAGGCCTCCGAGGCCGCGCGTGGCCGCCGGTGGTCAGCGCAGCTGCCGGAGCTCGGCGATGTCGAGCCCGAGGTCGGCGATCCGGGCAAGCAGCCCGTGCAGCTGGGTCTGGTCGGACAGGTCGCCGACGAGCAGCGTCTCGCCGGGGCCGATCTGCACCAGCGAGAACTCCGGGAACGCGGCGACGAGGGTCTCGGACATCGCGTAGGGAAGACGGACCTCGTAGCGGCTCATCGTCGGCCTCCTGCTCGTCGTGGAGCCACGATCATCCCGCGCAGGGGCCGGTGCGGGGTTCCCCTGATCCGGGTGAGGTCTCCGTCGTGACCAGCGCGCGCCGGGGGTCCGGTCCGAGCGCGCCTGGGTCGACCCGAGCACGCCGGGTCCGCGGCCGGACCGCCTCAGAGCAGGCCGCGCCGACGAGCAGCCTGGACCGCCTCGGTGCGCCCCGCGGCGGAGAGCTTGCCGTAGATGCTCCGCAGGTGGGTCTTGATCGTGTTCACGCTGAGGTGGTGCTTCGCCGCGATCTCGGCGACGGTCTGGTGCGCCGGGAGCTCGAGCAACAGCTCCTGCTCCTTGGGGGTCAGCGGGACCGTGGCCTCCGGACGTTCCAGTCCGACGCCGATCCGCTCGTGCTCGGCCAGCGCGAGGACGTGGTCGGCGTACGGCTCGAGCGCCCCGTACGACCCGTGGTGCCGGAACACCAGCTGCGCGCCCGCACCCCGGCACGCGAGGAACTCGCGGGCGTAGCCGAACTCCTCGCTGACGGCGAGCGCGCGGCGGACCCGCTCGGCTGCCTCGGCGGGCCGGCCGTGCGTGCACGCGTGCTCGGCGAGGGCGAGGTGGGCGTTCACGATGCTCGTGCCGGACCACGCCGCGTCGTCGCCGTCGACCGCTGCGGCCAGGTCGCGTTCGACGAGGTGGTCGGTCCGCCCGCCGGCCAGCAGCCGGAGCGTGTTCACCTCGAGGGAGTCGGTGCCGAGGACGTCGGCGACGATGCGGCGGACCTCGGCCGCTGCGGGTGCGCCGTGGAGCGTGCTCGACCAGGCGTGCAGGCGCGTCGCGGCCCCGGCGACCACCCGCGGGTGGTCACGGCCGTCGAAGCGGACGAGCTGCACGAGCCGGGCGAGGGCCTCCCGCGGGGCGGGCGAGGCGTCGATCGCCGCGACGAGGAGCAGTGCGCGCACCTGGAAGAGCAGTCCGAGCTCGCTGCCGGTCGGGTCGGCCTGGTCGATGCGGTGCAACGAGGTGAACGACACCGGTTCGCAGCGCAGGTAGGCGCGTGACGTCGCGAGCAGCAGCGCGCGGGCGGTCGCGCGGTTGTAGGGCGGCGCGGTGTCGAACGGCAGTGCGCCCATCCGCGCCTCGTACTCGCAGGCCGTCCGCCAGTCGCCGGTGCGGACGGCGAGCGTCGCGGCGGTGTCGCAGGCGATGAGGAAGACCCACGAGAACCCGGCGTGCGCAGCGGCCGCCTGGATCGACCGGAGCAGTTGGTCGGCGTCGCGCCGGCGGCCGGCGACGACGAGGCACCAGGCGACCGCAGCCCGGAGCAGCAGCGCGACGTCGAGCGACTCGACGGGCGTCTGCCGCAGGTACGCGCCGAGTTCCTGCAACCGCGCCGAGGCGTCGTCGGGGTCCTCGACGGTGAACGACCGGAGCGCTTCGATGACCGGCCGCCACACCCGTGCGTCCTCGGGTGCGGCTGCAGCGAGCTGCGCGGCCGCATGGGCGAACCGTTCCTCGGTGCCGATGCGGTCCGGGAACGACGGGGCGTCCATGCCGATGCGGATCGTGAGCGTGGCCAGTGAGTCCTGGCTCGGTGGGAGCGCTCGCAGAGCCGTCGCCACGATGGCCGCGCGGCCCTCCATGAGCAGGACACCGCCGGACCGCTCCAGCTGCCCGCGCACCGCCGACTGGTCGCGCGCGAGCAGTGCCTGTTCGAGCGCGAGGACGTGCAGGCCCCTGGACTCGTACCACCCGGCCGCCGCGACGTGGTTGCGGACCGCGCCGCACTCGTCGCGGCGACGGAACTCGGCGCGCATGAAGCCGGCGAGGATCGGGTGGAACCGGAAGCCGTCCTGGTCGGCACTCGTGGTCACGAGCACGTTCCGGGCGCTCAGCCGCTGCAGCACCGTGCCGACGTCGGCACGCCCGGTGAGCTCGACGGCGAGGGCGAGCGGGACCTCGGACCCGACGGCCGTCCGCATCAGGACGTCGCGGTGGTCGTCGTCCAGCGTGTCGAGGACCCGTGCCACCAGGTAGTCGGCGACCTGGTGCTGGTCGCCGCCGAAGTGGCGGACCGCTGCGCCGCGGTCGGACTGCTCGAGCAGGTACGGCATCGCCAGCGCGAGCCCCGCAGCCCACCCCGCCGTCCGGTGGGTGAGCGTCTCGGCATCCTGGATCGGCAGCACCAGGTCGAAGCGGAGCGCGAGGGCCAGCGTGTCCTCGACGCTGAACGCGAGGTCCTGCGTCGGGACGACGAGCCGCCCGCCGGCCGCCTGCGTGACGGCGGCGAACCCGCTCGGCTCGAAGCGTCCGGCGACGACGACGCGGGTCCGGGGACCGCACGCGCGCAGGAGCCGGATGAGCGGCGGGACACCGAGCCCGCCGAGCAGACGGTCGACGTCGTCGAGGAACAGCCACTGCTCGGTGTCGTCGTGCACGGTCTGCGGCGGGTCCTCCTGCAGCAGTGTGTCCGCGTCGAGCCACCGCACGACGACGTCGTCCGCCGAGAGGACTTCCGCCCACGCGGCGAGCGCGGTGGACTTGCCGGCACCACCCGGCGCCCACATGGTGAGCAGGCGTCGGTCGGAGCGGCGGAACCGTCGGAGGTGGTCGAGCAGCCGCGGTCGCTCCAACGCATCGGTGGGTGGGACCGTCGTGGTCGGGTCCGACCCGACCGGCGTCCCCGTGCCGGTGCGCTGTCCGCTGCTCCTGGTCTGTTGGAAGGTGTGCATGTGAGGCCTTTCCCTGAAAAGGCTTGCGTTGCTCACGATAGGCGCGGCGGGCGGTCGAGGCGAGGGATCGTCGTGCGCGTTGAGGACATTCACCCCATCCGGGTGAGGGCGGCTGCCTCATCCGCTCCGGGTGAGGCGGCCCGCGGTCCCGACGCCCGAGGATCGGGTGCATGCAGACCCTGCTCGAGGCCGTGGACGTCGCAGGCGGTGCGTTCCTGATGGGTTCGGACCGCTACTACCCCGACGAGGGGCCGGTGCACGAACGCACGGTCGCCGCGTTCCGGATCGCCGCGCACCCCGTCACCAACGCCGAGTTCGCCGCCTTCGTGGCGGCGACCGGGTGGACGACCGAGGCCGAGCGCGCGCTCGACCCCGTGCAGTACCCCGACCTGGCGCCGGCCGACCGGGCTCCGGGGTCACTGGTGTTCGCGCCCACGACCGGACCGGTGGACCTCGGCGACTGGCGGGCCTGGTGGACCTGGTGTCCGGGTGCTGACTGGCGGCACCCGGCCGGGCCGACGTCGTCGGTGGACGGACGCGAGGAGCACCCGGTGGTCCAGGTCTCGCACGGCGATGCGGCGGCGTACGCGGCGTGGGTCGGTGGGCGACTGCCGAGCGAGGCCGAGTGGGAGTACGCGGCGCGCGCCGGCGGTGACCCGTCGTGGCCGTTCGCCTGGGGGATGGAGGCGCACCCCGGCGGCCGAACGATGGCCAACACGTGGCACGGGGCGTTCCCGTACCGCAACACCGGGGCTGCCGGGTGGACGGGGACGTCGCCCGTGGGGTCGTTCCCCGCGAACGCGCTCGGTCTGGTGGACATGATCGGCAACGTGTGGGAGTGGACCGATTCGCGGTACACCGAGCGGCACGATCCGTCGACGACCCCGACGACCCCGACGACCCCGACGACCCCGGCCGAGGCGCGGGCGACCGAGTCGTCCGCGCACTGCGGCTGCGGCCCGACGGGCACCCACCACGACGCCGCCCCGGAGACATCGGCGACCGTCACGCGGGTCCTCAAGGGCGGGTCGCACCTGTGCGCGCCGGAGTACTGCCTGCGGTACCGGCCGGCGGCTCGGTCGCCGCAGACCAGCGACTCCGCCGCCACCCACATCGGCTTCCGGGTGGTCTGGGACGGCTGATCCCGGCCTCAGCCCGGGTCGGGCCTCTCCGCCTGAGACGCCCGTGGCGCCCGTGCCGTCCGCGCGGCCATCGCGGCGTCGACCGTCGGCAGCACCCTGCCGTCGTCGACGAGCCCGCGGAACCACGCGGTCCGCGCCGCGGTCTCCGCAGCCGACCCGGGGAGGCCCACGAGCAGGAGCACGACGCCGCGTTGCGCGAGCTCGTGATCGAGGTCGGCAAGGCCGTCGAGGACGGTGACGGTCGCCTCGTGCATCCGCGACAGGTCGAGGACGACGGCATCTGCGCCGACCGCGTCGTCGGCGAGCTGGAGCACGGCGTTCTCGTACGCCAGGACGTTCGCGGTGTACACGGCGCCCTCGATCCGTGCGCTGATCGTCGTGCCGACGACGGGGCCCGGGGCCAGCCGGACGCGCTGCAGTTCGCGGAGGACCAGGAAGTACGTCCCGGCGACCCCGGCGACGACGGCTGCCAGCAGTCCGGCGGTCAGTCCGACCGCCGCGGTCACCACGGCGAGCCAGAAGTCGCGTCGGCTGATGCGGGCCAGCCTCCGGAGCGCGGGGACGTCGATGAGTCCGACGACGGCGGTGACGACGAGGGCGGCGAGGGTCGCCGTGGGCATCAGGGCCAGGACCGGTCCGAGGACGAGCGCGACCAGCACCGCGAGCGCGACGGTCACCAGGGTCGACACCTGGGTGCGTGCGCCGGCCCGCTGGTTGACCGCGCTCTGCGAGAACCCGCCGGCGGCCGGCAGCGTCTGGGTCAGGGACCCGGCGAGGTTCGCCGCGGCGGCCGCGAGCAGCTCGCGGTCGCTGTCGATCGGCGGCTCGCTCGGCTGTCGGATCCCACGTGCCACCGCTGCGGACTCGAGGAACGCCATCATCGCGATGCCGAGGGCACCGGGGAGCATCGCCGGCACGAGGGTCAGGTCGGGCAGCACGGGCTTTGGGAGACCGGTCGGGACGGGGTCGATCACCTCGACGCCGAGGTCGGTCAGGTGCAGGACGGCCGAGGCCGCGATGCCGCCGGCGACCACGACGAGCGGACCCGGCACCGCGGGCACGAACCGGCGCAGCAGCAGGAGCACGGCGACCGAGGCGACGGACAGCACGACCGTCGGGCCGTGCGCACGGGGGAGCGCCTCGACGACCGCCACCACGGAGCGGATGAACCCTGCCCCGGTCGGGTCGTCGGTCAGTCCGAGCAGCTTCGGCAACTGCCCGACCGCGACGGTCGCGCCGACCCCGATCTGGACGCCGATCAGCGTCGACTTGTTGATGTTCTCGACGAGCGAGCCCAGGGTGAGCAGCCGAGCGACGACGAGGATGACCCCGACGAGCAGGGTGAGGGTCGACAGCGCGCGGAGCGCGTCGTCGGACGAGACCGCGACGCCCGCGGAGACGAACGTCGTGGCGCTGAGCGTCGCGATCGTCGACGTCGTCGACACGCTCATCGCGCGCGACCCGCCCAGCAGGGCGTAGACGGCCATCGGCGCCATGCACGTGTAGAGCCCGACCTGTGCCGGCAGCTCCGCGATGCTCGCGTAGGCCATGGCCTGGGGGACGACGACCGCGCCGGCGCTCAGGCCGGCGAGGACGTCGCGCCCGAGCCACCGTCGGTCGTACCCCCGGAGGGTGGGGGCGAACCACGTCCGGCTGCGCGCCGGTGCCGCCCCCACCTGCCGGGTCGCCATCTCAGTCGCGCGACATCGCGGCGGCGAGGTGCGCCTCGAGGTCGACGTAGGCGTCGTCGGCGATGTCGAACACGACCTTGTGGATCGTGCCGTCGTGGAACTCGAACCGCTCGCCCGCGTAGGCCTGCGTGACGGCGTCGCCGCTGTCGTAGCCGATGCAGAGTCCCTCGCCGCAGAGCGAGAAGTGCCCGAGCACGGTCCTGATCGGTGTCTCGGCGACCTGCTCGTCGTCGACGAAGAGCGCGAGCGGTCCGGTGGCCTCGCGGTACTCCCCGGTGCCCTCCTTCGTGAAGGAGACCCCGACGAGGTGCCGACCGGAGGTGGGAGCCGGGGTGGAGACGACGTTCTCGGGCGGGATGCCGAGGAAGTTGTACACGTAGGACAACTGCCCGTCCTTGACGTACAGGGCGTGGCCGCCGAACCGGGATCCGTGCGCGAACACGACGCCCTCGGTGTCCGGCGTGAAGTCGACGTCCGCGACGATCTTGTACGACACCCCGTGCACGTTCGCCGCGGAACGCTCCGGCACCTCGGTGGTGCCGGGGTAGTACGTGTACTGCCCGCTCGGCGGGACGGGGACCTGGAACTCCATCGTGATGAAGGTCTCGAAGTCCTCGGGGTTCCCCAGGATCTGCAGGTCGTTCAGGGGCAGCACGTTGTTCGCCTTCGCCTCCGCGAACCAGCGCGCTATGAGTTCCTCGACCTTGTCGGGGTGCTCAGCGGCGAGGTCGTGCGCCTCGGAGCGGTCGACGTCGGTGTGGAACAGCTGCCACCGGTCGCTGTCGAAGCCGCTCGTCCCGGCTCCCGGTCCGTGCTCGGTCACCGCCTTCCAGCCCTCGTGCCAGATGCCGCGGTTGCCGAACATCTCGTAGTACTGCGTGTGCTTCGACGTCGGCTCGTCGGCTGCGTCGAAGGACGACCGCATCGAGACCCCGTCGAGTGGTCGCTGTTCCACGCCGTCGTACGTGTCCGGGAACGTCACGCCGCAGGCGTCGAGGATGGTCGGCACGATGTCGGTCGAGTGGTGGTATTGGTTCCGGACCTCGCCGCGGGAGGCGATGCCGGCCGGCCACGAGATCACCAGCGGGTCGCAGATCCCGCCCTGGTACACGTACCGCTTGAACATCCGGTACGGAGTCGAGAACGCCGCTGCCCATCCGGTCGGGTAGTGGTTGTAGGTGTCCGGGCTGCCGAGCTCGTCGACCATCGTCAGGTTCTGCGCGAGGTCGTCGGGGTAGCCGCCGAAGATCTTGCCCTCGTTGACCGAACCGTTCGGGCTGCCCTCGCCCGACGCGCCGTTGTCCGCGCAGTAGACGACGATGGTGTTGTCGAGCTGCCCGGACTCCTCGAGGTAGTCCACGATGCGGCCGACCTGCGCATCGGTGTACTCGGAGAACCCGGCGTAGACCTCGGCCATCCGGCTGAACATCGCGCGTTCCTCGGCGTCGAGTTCGTCCCACGGACGCACGACGTCGGAGTCCGAGAACGTGCCGGGGGTCATCGGGTTGAGCTCCGTGAGCTCGGTGCCCTCCGGGAGGATCCCGCGTTCGATCATCCGGGGGAGCACCCACTCACGGTAGGCCTCGTAGCCGTCGTCGAACTGTCCCTTGTACTTGTCGATGTACTCCTGCGGGGCGTGGTGCGGAGCGTGGTTCGCGCCCGGGCAGAACCACAGGTACCAGGGCTTGTCCGGCTCGGTCTGCTTCGTGTCGCGGATCATCTTCAGCGCCTGGTCGGCGAGGTCCTTCGACAGGTGGTAGCCGTCCTCGGGCAGCGACGGTTGGTCGATGTAGTGGTTGTCCTCGGCGAGCGAGGGGTACCAGTTGTTCGTCTCACCGCCGATGAAGCCGTAGAACCGGTCGTAGCCCTGCGCGAGCGGCCAGTTCTTCTTCGAGGCGCCCGCCGTCCACTCGTCGATCGGGACGTTGTGGTTCTTGCCGACCCAGAACGTCGACCACCCGGCGTCGCGGAGCACGTTCGCCATCGTCGCGTTCTCGGGCGGGATGTGCGAGCTGTAGCCGGGGAACCCGGTCGACGACTCCGAGATCGACGCGAACCCGTTCGCGTGGTGGTTCCGGCCGGTCAGGAACGTCGACCGCGTGGGGGAGCAGAGCGCCGTGGTGTGCCACTGCGAGTAGGTGAGGCCGTTCGCGGCGAGCCGCTCCATCGTGGGCATCTGGATCCGGCCGCCGTACGGTGACCACGCTGCCTGCCCGGTGTCGTCGTAGAGCACGACGAGGACGTTCGGGGATCCCGTCGGCGCCTTCGACGGGATGAACGCGTCCCAGTCGGCGACGGAGTCGCGCACGTCGAGTTCGATCTTGCCGGAGAACTGCTTGGCCATGGTCCGCTCCTGTTCGTTGGTCTGCGCGACGAGCCTCACCGCCCGGCGCGTCGACGTGCACGCCCGGAACGGGTGAGATCGCACGACCCCGCACGACCCCGCACGACCCCGCACGACCCGGCAGAACCGTCAGTCCACGGCGTCGACGAGCGCGGTCAGGAACCGCGGTCCGTCCGACGACACCGAGCAGGTCAGGCCGGCCCCGCCGAGCGCCACCGCGACCGCGCGCACCACCGACGACCGGGCGGCCTCGCGGTCGTCGTACGCGGACCAGAACCGGATGGTGATGTCCGCCCAGGCCGGCGTGATCGTGTGCAGGAAGACCTCGGGATCCGTCGACGACACCGACGAGACCGAGGAGACCGAGGACACCGAGGACACCGAGGACACCGAGGACACCGCGTCCAGCAGCACCGGGCAGACCCGGTCGAGGTCCGGTGACCCGTGCAGCCGCGCCCGGACCTCGCTCCGGACCGCCCCCGACTCGCTGGCGTTCCAGAGCGGGTTCTCGAGCAGCATGGTGTTCGGGATCCGGATCGTCCTGCCGTCCGAGGTAGCCAGCAGGACGGAACGCCCCGTCAACTCGACGATGCGGCCGGCCACGCCCTCGACCTCGATCGAGTCGCCGATCCGCACCGGTCGTCGGGCCTGGATGACCAGCCCCGCGCCGAAGTTCGCCGCGATCCCGCGCAGGGCCAGGAACGCGACCGCACTGATGATGATCACCGCGGCGAGCACCGGCTGCAACGGCGCTCCGAGCACGGTGAGGACGATGCCGATCGTGAGCAGGAGGATCGAGTAGCGCACGAGACGCGCCACGAGGTTCGTCCCGCTCGGCCCGAGTCCGCTCCACTTCGCCAGCGCCACGACGACGCCCCGCCGGGCCCACACGGACACGAACCACCCGACGACCAGGACGACGACGGCGAGGACCACGTCCCAGGCGCCGAAGGACGAGTTCTGCACCAGACCGTTCACGAACTCCTGCATGTCGCCTCCCAGCCGCAGCACGGTAGGCGAGCGCGGGTGCTGCCCGGATCGCACCGACCGGGTGAGATCGCCGTCGTGCCGGCCGGCGGGCGATACCGCAAGGATCGCGCAACCACCAGTGCGTCCGTTGTCGAGCGGCCCTGCAGCGCCTACGTTTCGGCTGTGCGACCCCGCACCGTCCCCCGAGCCCAGGAGGCCGCATGGCCACGCCAGCCGTCCCCGTCCACTCGACGTTCGCCCGACGCCTCCGCGAGGACGTCGCGCACGCCCGAGAGCACGTCCTGCTCACGGCCCTGCTCGGCTCGCCGTTCCTGCCGCGGGTCGTGCGACGGCTCCTGCTGAACGCCGCGGGAGCGCACGCCGAGTCGGCCCCCGGCGTCGGCTTCTCGCTCACGGGCGACCCGCGCAACCTGTCGGTCGCGCGAGGCGTCTACTTCAACCGCGCGACGACCATCGAGGCCATCGCCCCCGTCAGCATCGGTGCGAACGCCGCGATCGGCATGCAGGTCCTCATCATGACGAGCCACCACGCGATCGACGCCGACGGCCGGTGGAGCGACACCGCGACCGGCCGTCCGGTCGTCATCGAGGACCGCGTGTGGATCGGCGGCCGTGCGACGATCCTGCCCGGCGCGCACATCGAGCACGACGTGGTCGTCGCGGCCGGCGCGGTCGTCACCGGGCGCCTGCTGGCGCACGGCGTCTACGCGGGCGTGCCGGCGAAGCGCATCCGTGACCTGGCCGGGGCAGACCCGGCCACGGACCGCAGAGCGACCGCCTGACGGCCTGGAGGCGCGGGGCGGCGCCGCCACGAGCCTCCAGGCCGCATCGCACGCCCGTCCAAGGCGCCGTGCCCTTCCGCGGGCACGTCGCGTCTGCGACGATGGGCGCGCAGCGGGCGACGACGCCCGCCCGTCGTGAGGAGTCCACCATGTCCGTGCGTCTCAACCCGTACCTCGGCTTCCGCTCGGGGGCCCGCGAAGCCCTCGACTTCTACCACTCGGTGTTCCACGGCGAGCTCACGATCGGCACCTTCGGCGAAGCCGGCATGAGCCAGGACCCCGCCGACGCCGACAAGGTCATGCACGGGCAGCTCGAGGGCGAGAACGGCCTGCTGCTGATGGCATCGGACGCGCCGACGGGCATGGAGACGCCGTCGGAGAGCACGATCTCGTTGTCGCTCAGCGGCGACGACCACGAGGCCCTGACCCGCTACTGGAACGGGCTCGCCGAGGGCGCGTCGATCATCGAACCGCTCACGACGGCCCCGTGGGGCGACACCTTCGGGATGCTCACCGACCGGTTCCGGGTCACGTGGCTCGTGAACATCACCGGCGCGGCGAGCTGACGGAGACGGGGACCGCGCCCACGCTCGCGGCGATCGGCCACCGCGGCACCCAGCACCGGACCCGGGCGGCGTAGCGGCGGAAGCCGTCGCCGAAGCGGGCCTCGAGGTCGGCTTCCTCGAGCGGCCGGACGACGCAGTTCCACACGATCGACCCGGCGAGTGCGTAGACGACGACCATCCACGAGCCGAGCAGCAGCCCGACCGCGACGCCCTGCGTGATGCCGGCGAGCGCCATCGGGTTGCGCACCGAGCGGTACGGTCCGGCGACGACCAACCGGTTCGCACTGGCGGACGGCAGCGGGGTGCCAGCGCCCTTGGTCGACATCGCCGCGGCCGACGCGATGCCGAGCGCGCTGGCGAGCGCGAGGACGACGAGCCCGACCAGCAGCAGCGCGGTCACGACCGGTCCGGGCAGTGCGGGGTGCAGCCTCCAGCGGTGCTCGGCGACGGCGATGGCCACGGGGAACACCCCGAGGAACAGCCCCCAGAAGACGACGATCTGCACGGTCGTCGCGACCACGTGCCGTGACGTCGCGGCACCCGGATCGGCCGTGCGGAACCGCAGTGGACCGGACGTCAACCACTCGGTCGGCACCCGACCGAGCAGGACGAGGGCGAGGGCCAGCACGGAGCCGACGGTCGCCGCGGTCATGACGACGACGCCCCAGCCGGCCTCGCCGGTGCCGGTCGCCCAGACGGCGAGTCCGGCGAGGACGAGCGCGGTCCACACGGTGGCGACCGTTGCCGAGACCCGCCCGACCGCGCCTGCGGAGACCGCCGCGAGCGCCGAGGCCACGACGAAGAGCGGGACGTCGAGGGCGGCGACGACCACCGGGTCCAGCGAGCCGAGCGTGAGCGTCCGGACGGCGGGGAGCGTCGCGACGGTGATCCACCACACCGCGCCGCCGAGGGCCTGCAGTGCGAAGTAGAGCCGACCCCAGGACACGTCTGCACGCTAGCAGTGCGCGTCGATCGCGGGGGCGGGCCCGGGGGCGCTTCGTGAGCAGAAATGGTCGGGTGCTGCAAGCGAACCCGACCATTCCTGCTCACGATGTACCGCGGATCAGTCCTCGCGGTTGATCTGCCGGCGCGCGGTGCAGGTCAGGGCGTGACCATGCCGCCGTTCACGTTGAGCGTCTCGCCGACGACGTAGCTCGACTCGTCCGACGCCAGGAAGACGTAGGCCGGTGCGAGTTCGGCTGGCTGTCCGGCGCGGCCCATCGGCGACTCGCTGCTGCCGAACTCGGGCAGCGTCGACGGGTCGACGCCGCCGCTCGGCTGCAGGACCGTCCACGTCGGCCCGGGAGCGACGACGTTGACGCGGATGCCGCGCTCGACGAGCAGCTGCGACAGTCCCTTCGACAGGTTGTTGATCGCGCCCTTCGACGCCGCGTAGTCGAGCCGATCGGGTGCCGGCTTGTACGCCTCCATGGACGCCGTCGTGGTGATCGTCGCACCGGGCTCCAGGTGCGGCAGCGCCGCCTTCACGAGGCGGAACAGCCCGAAGACGTTCACGTCGAACGTGGCCTCGAACTGGTCGTCGGTGATGTCGAGCACGTCCGGCTGCCAGCGCTGCTTGCCGGCGACGCTCACCAGGGCGTCGAGACCGCCGAGTCCGGCGACCGCCTGGTCGACGAGCTCCTGCGCGTACGCCTTGTCACGCAGGTCGCCGGGGATCGCCACGGCGGTGCGTCCGGCGGCACGGATCTGCTCGAGCACGTGGTCGGCGTCGGACTGCTCCTCCGGCAGGTAGGCGATCGCGACGTCGGCGCCCTCGCGGGCGAACGCGATCGCGACGGCGCCGCCGATGCCGGAGTCACCGCCGGTGATCAGGGCCTTGCGGCCGGCGAGCCGGCCGGTGCCCCGGTAGCTCGTCTCGCCCAGGTCGGGGACCGGGTCCATGGCGGACTGGAGGCCCGGCTCGTCCTGCGTCTGCGGCTCCGGCTTGACGTCGGGGTAGCGGGTGCGCGGGTCGCCGTGTTCGTACTGGTCGGTGGGCATGCGAGTTCCTTCCTGCTCGTGCCTCCACGGAACGCGTCCCGGCTGGACGGCGGCGGAGCGCCATCCGCCCTGCGCACCCGTCCAGGACGGCGGGGTTGCCTCGGGGCCATGAGTGACGACGACGACGACCAGCAGACCGAGCGCGACTTCGCCGACGCGGTGAACATGACCCCGTCGGAGCTCCGCGAGTGGCTCGACACCGACGAGTCGAAGCACGTCGGGCAGAAGCCCCCGGGCGGCGGTGAGTCGACCGGGCACGAGAGCGGGCGGCACGTCATCCGGATCCTCGAGAAGCACAAGGCGGACCGGACCGACGACGACCACGCCCACATGCGGAAGGTGGTCGGCTACGTCGCCCGGCACTCGGAACAGCGGCCGGACGGTGACGTGCACGACACCCCGTGGCGGTGGTCTTGATGAACTGGGGCCACGACCCCGAGAAGCGCTGAGTCGCCGGCGGCGCGGAACGACGCCGGGCCGCCGCCGGCTCGGAACGACGCCGGGCCGGCGCGCGTACCGTGACGCACCATGCCGAACCAACTCAAGAAGCCGGACATGTACGAGGAGCTCCGCAAGGAGGGCAACTCGAAGGAGAAGGCCGCGCGGATCAGCAACGCCGCAGCGGCCCGCGGCGAGGAGGCCGTCGGGAGGAAGGGCGGCGAGTCCGGCTCGTACGACGACTGGACCGTCGCGGACCTCCGGAAGCGGGCGAAGGAGCTCGGACTGACCGGGTACTCGTCGAAGCGCAAGGCCGAGCTCGTCGGGGCGCTGCGGGATCACTGACCGAGGTCGGCGACCGCGTCGATGCCCTCGGCGATCTCCGCCGCGTGCGTGTGGTGCAGGTAGTGCCCGCCATCGAGCAGGACGACCTGGCCGTCGGTCACCGACGCCGCCTGCTCACGGTGCAGGCGCTCCCACCCCGGCACCTCCGGGTCGTCGCCCACGACGAACAGGCGGACCGGCAGATCGGCGGGGAACGCGAGGCTGCGGGCGTGTCGGAAGTTCGCGCCGAGGTGCTCGTACTCGTCCAGGTACGTCGCGCGCATGCTGGTGCGGTGTGACAGCAGGGTCATCTGCTCCTTCTGCGCATCGGTGTAGGGCAACCCGGCGTACGCGTCGCCGGACACGGCCGTGAGCACACGGGCGAGCCCGGTGGCCTTCACGAAGCGGAACAGGCCGGACCCGACGGCTTCGTCGATGCCGGGCTGTGTCGGCACACTGCTGTCGATGCCGACGAACGCCTGCACCTCGTCCGGGTACGCGTTCGTGTACTCGAGCGCGTAGATCCCGGCGACCGAGTGCCCCGCGAGCACGTAGCGGTCGATGCCGAGGGTCGACAGTGCCTGGTGCACCTCGTCGACGATGTTCGCGCTGGTCCGGGGCCGGTCGGTGCCGTCGCTCAGGCCGTACCCGAGCGGCTCGACGACCACCACCCGGTGCGTGTCCTGCAGCCGGTCGACGAGCGGGGCGAAGTCGATCACGGGGGATGCCGTGCCGAAGCCTGGCAGCAGCACGACGGTCGACGCCCCGGACCCGGTGACGGCGACGTTGACCCGGCCGCCGGTGACGGGGACGAGTTCGCCGTACGGGCGGATGTCGTCCCGTTCCGCCGCCGTCGCGATCGCGTCGTAGGTGGCCGTGCCGCCGAGCGTGAGGGCGCCGAGGCTGACGAGCCCGACGAGCGAGAAGCCGATGATCCGGAGCGGGCGACGGCGTCGGCGTGCAGGGCGGGCCGGAGTGCTGGTGGGGGTGGCCGTGGGGTGGTGCGTGTCCATGCCTGCACGCTAGGTCCGGCCTGCGGGGCAGCACATCGGAGCACGGTACCGACGTGCCTCGCCCGCGTCGTACCGCGGGCTGACGTCGGGCGACCGCACGGCGGGCGCGGCATGGGGGAGAATGGCCGGGTGAACGAGACGGGCATGCCGCGCTTCCGACGGATCTGGTCGACCGTGCAGGTCGGCGTGCTGGCGATCGCCGTGGCGTTCTGCATCGTGATGCTCGTCATCGGGCAGGGGAAGCTCGACCGCGTCTACGCCGTCGCCGCGATCTTCTTCGGCCTGGCGCTCGTCGGGCACAGCACGTACCTCTGGCTCCTCGCCCGGAACGCCCGCACCGGCCGCTGAACCGAGGGGGCCGACGCTTCGTCTCCGGTCTCGGCTCGGCTCCGGCTACACGCCGAAGCGCAGCGCCAGCGGCACGAGCAGTCCGGCCACCCAGACGAGGACCATCACGAGCGCACCGATCGCGATGAACCGACGGCGACGACGCAGCTTCGGACTCCGCTCCTCGCCCCACATCTGTGCACGGACCAGCACCCGGTTCGCCTGCTCGACGACCTTGCGGACCTCGGGGTCGTCCAGCTCGAGGGCACCGGACCGGGCGTGTTCGGCGATGACCGTGGCTTCGTCGACGGTCAGGTCGTCCTTGCGCATGCTCCATCCTCGCACCGGGGCGAGGGGTACGGCCCGTCTGTGCGGGAACGGACCAGCAGGCGCGTACCAAGGACGCATGGGACATCGGTACCGCGGGAAGATCGTCGTCGTCACCGGAGCATCGAGCGGCATCGGGAGGGCCGCGGCGCACGAGTTCGCCCGACAGGGTGCCACGCTCGTGCTCGCCGCACGCGGCCACGACTCCCTGGAGGCCGCCGCCGCCGAGTGCCGTGCACTCGGGGCCGATGCGGTCGCGATCCCGACGGACGTCGCCGACGAGCACCAGGTCGAGGACCTCATCGGCACGGTGACGAGTCGGCACGGGCGGATCGACGTCTTCGTCGGCAACGCGGCCCTGTTCGTCTACGGCCTGTTCGAGCAGACCCCCACCGAGGCGTTCAAGCGGGTCGTCGACACGAACCTCTACGGCCACCTCAACGCGATCACGCACCTGCTCCCGCACTGGAAGCAGCGCGGCACGGGCACCTACGTGCTCGTCGGCTCGATCCAGTCGCTGCTGTCGGCGCCCTACCAGTCGGCCTACGTCACGAGCAAGCACGCGGCGCTCGGCCTGGTCGACGTCCTCGGTGACGAGTTCGCGCACACCGGCATCCGCTTCACCACGCTGCTGCCGTCGACGATCGACACGCCGATCTACCAGAACGGCGCCAACTACACCGGCAAGAACTCGCACCCGCTGCCGCCGACGGTCTCGGTCGAGCGCGCGGGTCGTGCCGTCGTGACCGCCGCCACGCACCCGAAGCGGTACCGCTACGTCGGCCGCATCCAGGCGTCGCTCGTCCCGCTGCAGTACGTGTTCCCGGGGCTGTTCCACAAGATCACGAAGCCGATGGTCGAGACTTTCGCGCTGCGCGGGAAGGGCGACCCGACCGACGGCAACCTCTACGCCCCGGCGGACGCCGGCAACGCCACGAACGGCGGCTGGGTCGCGAAGCGACGGCGCGTCACGCGTCCCGTGCTGTGGGCCGGAGCGCTCGTGGCGATCGCGGCCGTCGCCCTGGGCCGACGCCGCTGACGGCCTGGAGGCGCGGTGCCAGCCCGTGCCGTGCCTCCCGTCCGCCCGTGCGTGGGTGCACAGCCGGGCGTACCTCCCCAGACCGGGCGTACCTGCACGAAACGGGCGTACCTCGCTAGAACGGGCGTACCTGCCGTGATCTTCGTGGCAGGTATGCCCGTTCTCGCTTGCTACCGCAGCCGTTCTGGGAAGGAACGTGCGGCTCAGAAGAGCTTCGCGCTCGCGCGGCGTGCACCCTCGCCGAGCGACTCGAGCTTCGCGGCGGCGATCTGCGGGTGGATGCGGCCGCCCAGGCCGCAGTCGGTGCCGGCGATGACGCGCTCGCGCCCGACGACCGAGGCGAACCGCTCGATGCGCTGCGCGACCAGGTCGGGGTGCTCGACGACGTTCGTGGCGTGGCCGACGACGCCGGGGACGATCACCTTCCCGTCGGGCAGCGTGACGTCCTGCCACACGGTCCACTCGTGTTCGTGGCGGGCGTTCGCGGCCTCGAACGAGTACGCGCCGGCGTCGATGTCGAGCATGAGGTCGACGATGTGGCGGAGCTCGATGTCGGTGGTGTGCGGGCCGTGCCACGAGCCCCAGCACAGGTGGAAGCGGACGCGGCTGGTGTCGAGCCCCTCGAGCGCGTGGTTGAGCGCCTCGACGCGGATGCGGGTGAAGGCGCGGTAGTCCTCGAGGCTCGGTTCCGGGTTGATCTGGTCCCAGTTCTCGGCGATCGAGGGGTCGTCGATCTGCAGCACGAGGCCCGCGTCGAGGATGATCCGGTACTCCTCGCGCAGGGCGTCGGCCCAGGCCCAGATGTGCTCTTCGTCGGTGGCGTAGTACTCGTTCGCGACCCGGGCCGCGGAGCCGGGGGAGAGCGCGGTGATGAAGCCGTTCTCGGCACCGGCCGCCTCGACCGCGTGCTTGAGGTTGTGGGCGTCGGTGCGTGCGGCCTCGTGCCCGGTGTAGGCGATCGGGCCGGTCGTGGTGGGGAAGGCGGTGGCGTTCTTGCCGGTGCCGATGCCCGACGCCGGGTCGGTGTAGGCCTCGCGGAAGATCGTCCAGTCGCGACGGTCCGGGAAGCTGGTCAGCTGGACGTTGCCCGGGCTCGAGCGGACCGGCTCCTGCGTGAAGATGTCGGCGTCCGTGAGCGAGAGTCCGCTGACGCGCTGGAACGAGTAGCCCCACCACGCGCCGTAGTCGACGCTGTTCGACATCGCCTTGCCGAACTCGCCGTCACCCGGCTGCGTGATGCCGAGGGAGGTCTGGCGGGCGACGACGTCGTCGACGGCCGCGCTCGTCATCGCGCGGACCTCGTCGGTGGTCTCGAGGGTGAAGCCGTCGGCGCCCACGGGGCGAGCGGCGTTCGCGGCGATGAGCTCCGGCGTGCGCGGGAGGGACCCGGCGGTGGTGGCCTGGACGTGGTCGCTGTTCTCGAAGGGCATCGGCCCAATCTGCCACTGTGGCGGCACGGTGGCCGGGGCGTTACGCGGCGCGACGCGAGCCGGGGAGAATGGCACCCCTATGCCCAGCGCACGTCCGACCTCCCGCATCCCGCTCAACACCCTCGCCGCACCGTTCGGCCTGGCCGGCTTCGCGGAGACCTGGTCGTACGCGGCGCCCGTCCTCGGAGTGCCGGCCGTCGTCCCGCAGGTGTTCTGGGTGGTCGCGGCGGTGGCGTGGTCGTGGCTGCTCGGCGCGCACGTCCTGCGGGGCGTCCGGGTCGACGAACGCCTGGTCGACCAGCTCCGCCATCCGGCGCAGGGCCCGATCGCCGCCCTGGTCCCCGCGACGGCGATGCTCCTCGGCGTCGACCTCGCGCGGTTCTGGGAGATCGGGGGGCAGGTCCTCGTGCTGCTCGCGGTGGCGGTCGCTGCCGGGTTCGCGGCGTGGTTGCTGAGCACGTGGTTCGAGGGGCGCCTGACCCTGGAGGCCGTGCACGGCGGCTACCTGCTGCCGACGGTCGCCGCGGCCCTCGTCGCCGCCGTCGCCACGCACGAGGTCGGTGTGGGCTGGCTGTCCTGGGCGTGCTTCGGCGTCGGCGTGTTCTTCTGGGGCGTGATGACCGGGCTGCTCCTCATCCGGCTGTCGTTCCGCCCTGCACTGCCCGACCCGCTCGTCCCCACGATGGCGATCCTCGTGGCTCCGCCCGCGGTGGCGACGGTGTCCCTGTTCGCGCTCACGGACGACGCCCGAACCCTGCCCGTGCAGGCCATCGCGGGCCTCGGGGTCCTCATGCTCCTCGTGCAGCTCGCCCTGCTGCCCCGGTACGTCCGGCTCGGGTTCTCGCTCGGGTTCTGGTCGTTCGTCTTCCCGGCTGCGGCGGTCGCGACGGCGGCGATCGAGTGGTTCCGGGTGCTCGACCTGCCGGTGGCGTGGGTGCCCACGACCGTGCTGCTCGTGCTGCTCACCCTGCTCGTCGTCGTGGTCGGGGTGCGGTCGCTGAGCCTGGCCGCGCGGCACCTGCTCGGGCAGGCCGAGTCGGTGCTGCACGCCGCCGACGACGAGGACGCGGCACCCGCGACGCACTGACGTGGTGCCGACGGTGGCGCGGTGCGTCAGCACCCGTTCTGCGACGAACCACGCGTCGAACGACTCGTGGTTCGTCGCAGAACGGGTGCGCGGTGCGACGGATCCGCGCGGATCAGGCGCTGACGGTCTCGTCCGCCGTCAGCACCGGGGCGATGGTCCCCGTCCGGGCACCCTCGTACGCCGCCAGGATCATGCCGAGCACCGCGATGCCCTCGCGCTCCGTGTGGATCGGCCGCGTACCGTCGCGCAGGCACGCCCCGAACGCGCCGACCTCGGCCGCGAAGGTGTCGACCTCGTCGAAGGTGACCGACTCGCTCGTGCCGTCGCGCAGGTCCCACCGCAGCGTGGTGCCGTCGCTCGTCAGGGCGCCGTGTTCGCCGACGACGCTGAACCGCTCGGTGCCGGCGGCCGGGTCGTACGCCCAGCTCGTCACGAGCTGGCCCACGGCGCCGTTGTCGAAGCGGAACAGGGCCTGCGCCGAGTCCTCGCCCTCCATGAACGCCAGCCGGTGCGTGGACAGCATCGCGGTGGCCTGCACCGGGACGCCACCGGCCAGGTGCATGAGCAGGTAGCTCGGGTGGTACCCCGTGTCGATGAGCTCGCCGCCGCCGCTCGTCGACGCGTGGGCACGCCACCCCATGTTCGACGGGTCGAACTCGTTGCGGAACGAGTCGGTGGTGCGGACCTCGTAGACGGTGCCGAGCGCCCCGCCGTCGATGAGTTCCTTGGCCTTGGCGACCGCGGGCATGAACAGCTGGTTGTGCGCGCACATCAGGGTGATGCCGGACTCGGACACCGCGCGCTGCACGTCGGCGGCCTCGTCGGGGCTCAGGCACAGCGGCTTCTCGCACAGCACGTGCTTGCCCGCCTTCGCCGCCGCGACGATCGCGTCGCGGTGCAGGTGGTGCGGCAGACAGATGTCGACGGCGTCGATGTCGGCCTGCTCGAGCATGGCGAGGTAGTCGGTGAAGAACGGGACGCCGAGCTCCGCCCCGCGTTCCTCGGCCGTGGCCGCGAATGCGTCGGCGACCGCGGCGATGCGGATCGTGTCGGGGTGCTCGGCGTAGCCGGCGATGTGCGCGGACGCGATGCCGCCCCCGCCGATGAGGCCGACGCGGATGATGTCGCTGGACATGGTGACTCCTGTGGTTGGTTCGAGGTGCTGGACTGCTGGGGCGGTCAGGCGGGTGCGCCGACGAGGGCGTCGCTCGTCGCGGGCTGGCCCGCGGCGTCGTTCGCGGCGACCACCAGGCGGGTGAGCTCGACGGCGCGGGCGAGGTTGTCGTCGGCACGCGTGTCGGCGGCGATGTGGTCCACCCACTGACCGAAGGCGTCCTGGGCGTCGGCGGGGACGTCGAGGGTGACCGGCTCGTCGCCGTAGGCCGGTCCGCCGGCGGTGAGCCGGGCCTCCTGGTCGGAGTACGCGAGCCAGCCCCGGGTGCCGGCCACGTCGATCGTGAACGGCGTGCCCGCAACGAAGCCGGCCTCGATGACGCCGATCGCCTGCGAGGCGTAGCCGACGGTGACCACGGCGTGGTCCTCGACCGCGCGGCCGGTGTAGGAGCGGTAGACGGCCTCGACGGTGTCGGGGCGGGCACCGAGGAACAGCTGCGTCAGGTAGACGGGGTGGCAGCCGAGGTCGGTGAGGGCGCCGCCGATCGCCGTCGCCGGGTCGAAGAAGCGCTCCGGCAGCCACGGTGCGACGGCACCGTCGTGCGAGAGCCGGACGCGGGTGTACGTGACGTCGCCGAGGCGGCCCGCGTCGAGCTCGCGCCGGATCGCGGCCGTGTAGCCGTGGTAGAGCCGCGGGAGCGAGACCACGAGCGTGACCCCGGCGGCATCGCAGGCGGCGATGACCGCGTCGCACTCCTCGACGGTGGGGGCGAGGAGCTTCTCGGTGAAGACGTGCTTGCCGGCCGCTGCCGCGCGCTCGATCACGTCACGGTGGACGTCGGTCGAGGTCGTGATGGTGACGGCGTCGACGTCGGTGCGGGCGAGCAGCGCATCGAGGTCGTCGGTGTACTCGACGCCGAACCGTTCGGCGCCGGCTCGGCCGCGCTCGGTGTCGTCGTCCCAGACGGCCACGAGCTCGGTGCCGGGGTGGTCGACGGTCTGCTGTGCGTAGTCGCCGGCGTGGACGTGCCAGAAGCCGAGGACGGCGACGCGCAAGGGGGTGGAGGGCATGTGTCGGTGGTTCCTTTCGTGGGGGACGACCAGAGCGGTCCCGCTCAGATCTGGACCTTGTCGTAGTCCTTCGGCAACTTGAACGGCGAGTAGGTCTGCATCATCGGGTCGACGCGGTTCTGCGCCCGCTCGACGGCTTCCTGCGGACTCGCGGTGCCGAGCAGGACGCTCGACCGCGCGTCGGCGAGGGAGTCCCACCACGCGCCGCCGACGGGCAGCGGTGGGCGGCAGGTCGACGCGCCGATCGACTCGGTGAAGAAGCGGATCGACTTCGCGGAGCCCTTCGGGTCCTTCAGCGCCGCGATGTTCGACGGCACGCTCGTGGCCGGCACCATGTAGGTCTCCTGGCCCTGCTTGCTCGTGAAGTACTTCATGAGCTCCCACACGGCCTTGTTCTTCTTCGAGCCCTTCGGCACGCACAGCGCGAAGCCACCGGACCACGTGTACTTGTCGCCGCCGTCCTGCTGGGTCGGCAGGTACGCGGTGCCCCAGTCGAGGTCCTTCGGCCCGTAGTTGTCGAACGTCTGGATCGTCGAGGGGACGCTGACCATGAACGCCATCCGGTCCGCCATGAACGCGGTCTGTCCCGGCGGGTGTCCGGTCGGCTCGTAGGTCGCGATGAAGGTGTCGGCGTCCTTGTAGCCGTACCGCTTCGCCCAGTCCTCGTAGAACTCGAAGATGCTGCGGACGCTCTTCGAGTCCATCGTCATCTTCGAGTCCTGCTGGTCGAAGTACGACGCCCCCAGGCCGAGCCCCCACGTGAACGGCCAGCCTTCGCCGTACCAGGGGAGCAGTCCCATGTGGGTGTAGTTGCCACCGGACTTCTTCGTGATGCGTTCGCTGACGTCCCACATCCGGTCCATGCTCACCGGGCCGTTGTGCTCCCAGTCGAACTCGTCGGGGTCGATCCCGGCGCCGGTGAGCATCTTCCGGTTCACGAACATGCCGCGGGCGTCGGTGTCGTGGGGGAGACCGTAGGTCTTGCCCTGGTAGCTGACCTCGCCGATCGTGAACCCGAGCCACTGCGCCAGGAACTCGTCCTTCGGCTGGTCCTCGAACTCCTCGATCATGTCGTCGATCGGTTCGATGAGCCCGATCGCCGCGTACTGCGCCGCACTGAACCGGTCGAGGAGCCACAGGTCGGGGGCGGTGCCGCCGCGCACGGCCGTGATGATGCTCGTCGCGTCGCCGGTGCCCTGCGACGGGACGACGTTCACCTTGACGTCGACCTCGGGGTGGATCTCGTTGAAGTCCTTGATCACCTTCGTCTGGAACGGCACGAACGTACCGGTGACACCCCAGATCGTGACCTGGTTCGGGTTGCTCCGGCCGCTCGAGCCGGAGGCGCACGATGCGGCGAGGAGCGCGAGCGCCCCCGCACCGCCGGTCGCGGCCGCACCGCGCAGGAACGTTCGTCGGTCGAATGCGCTGCTCACTTGAAGCTCCCGATCTGGACGCCCTTGATGAACGTCCGCTGGAACACGAAGAACAGGACCACGAGCGGCAGGATGATGAGCACCGATGCCGCCATCAGCTGGTTGAACTGGAAGTCCTGCGAGTTGTTGAGGCGGAAGATCTGCAGGCCGATGGACAGCGTCTGCACGTTCTCGTCCTGCAGGTAGATGAGCGGCCCGAGGAAGTCGTTCCAGGCACCCACCGCCGCGAAGATCCCGACCGTGACGAGCGCCGCCTTGGCCTGCGGGAAGACGATCCGCCAGAGGATGCCCCACTCGGAAGCGCCGTCCATCCGCGCCGCGTTGAGCAGGTCCTTCGGGATCTGCAGTAGGAACTGCCGCAGCAGGAACACGTAGAACGCGGACCCGAACAGACTCGGCACGATCAGGGGCAGGAAGGTGTTGATCCAGCCGAGTCGGGCGTACAGGTCGAACATCGGGATGAGCGTGACGGGGAACGGGATGAACAGCGTGGCGAGCACGACGTAGAACACCTTGTCGCGGCCGCGCCACTCGAGGCACGAGAACCCGTACGCGATCACGAGGTTCGAGACCATCGAGAAGAGCGTCACGCAGACCGTGATGATGAGCGTGTTCCGGAAGAACGTGAAGAACGGCATCGCGTCGATCGCCTTGTCGAAGTTCGACCAGTCGAGCCACTGCGGGAACCAGGTGGGCGGGAAGGCGCCGAGTTCGGAGTTGCCCTTCAGCGCCGAGATGACCATCCAGTAGATGGGGATGAGGAACAGCAGGCTCATCGCGATGAGGAGCACGCGGGCGAGGACGGACGACCACGGTGAGCGGATCGAGCCGTCGGCGTTCCGGGAGCGGTCGTCGGCCCCCTTGCGACCGCGGGGCCGGACGGACTCGATCGACGAGGTGACGGTGTCGCGGTCCGGGTGTCGTTCAGTGCGCAGTGTCATCGGTCACTCCCCGGTCACGTCGTAGTTGACGAAGCGCTTGGACAGCCAGTACACGAGCCCGGACAGGATCATGCCGGCCAGGAACAGCAGCACGGCCATGGCGCTGGCGAACCCGAGCTGCGCGTAGCTGAACGCGTTCTTGTAGAGGTAGAGCATGTAGAACAAGGTCCCGTTGTCCGGGCTGCCGAGTCCTCCGGTGCCGGACGAGATCACGTACGCCTCGGTGAAGACCTGCAGGCCGTTGCTGATGCCGGTGATCAGGTTGAACAGGATCACGGGGGAGAGCAGCGGCAGCGTCAGCGCGAAGAACTGCCGGAGCGGTCCGGCCCCGTCGACGCGAGCGGCTTCGTACAGGGTCTTCGGGATCCCGCGCAGCCCGGCGAGGAAGATCAGTGCCGCGTTGCCGGCACCCATCTGGGCGAGTGCGACGATGACGAGCTTCGCCGTGGTCGGGTCGCCGAGCAGGTTCGTCGCCGGGATCCCGACGAGCTTCATGACCTGGTTGACGAGGCCGGTCTGCGGGTTGACGAGCACCACGAAGATGAACGCCAGCGCGAAGGTCGGGATGAGCGACGGGATGTAGAGGGCCGTCCGGTACCAGCCGATCTCGCGGACGTCCTGGTTCATCGCGATGGCGATCACGATGGCGATGACGATCCCGACGGGCACCGCGATGACGGCGTAGAACAGGGTGTTGCCGACCGCGGTGTGCACGAGCGGGTCGATGAACGCGGCGACGTAGTTGGCGAACCCGACCCAGGTGATGTCGGCCATGCCCGAGTACCGGGTCAGGCTGATCGCGAACGAGTAGATCAGGGGGTAGGCGATGAACACCAGCACGCCGAGGATCCACGGCGAGATGAACGCGATGCCGACGCGCAGCCGGCGCTTCTCGGCCGGGGTCCACGGATGCTTCTCGCGTGGTCGTCGACGGACCGCGACGTCACCGCCCGTGCGCGTCCGTGGTGGTGCAGTGGTTCCGGATCGTGCGGTCGTCGTCACGAGCGTCCCTTCCGACCCCGTGCCACGCCGGTGTGGCACGGGCGAATCTGTCGTCGGACGGGCGAACCGATCGCACCGTCGCGGTTTCAATCCAATTGATTGACAAATTCGTATGACCAGAGATGCTAGGGACCATGTCCGAGCCGCGTCAACCCCTTCCTGACACCGTGGTGCAGGGCAGAACGGGCGGCACGAACCTCGTGCGCGTCGGGGTCCAGAACCGTGCGCTGGTGCTCGATCTCGTCCGTCGCCGGGGACCGTTCGCCCGCGCCGAGCTGATGCGTGCGACCGGGCTCAGCGCGCAGACGGTGTCGAACATCGCGGCCGGACTCGTGGCAGCGGGACTCGTGCGCGAAGCACCGGGCGGCGGGCGACGACTCGAGGTCGTCGCGGGGTCGCGGTCGGCGATCGGGGTCCACCTCGACCCGGCGCACCTCGTCGTCGTGCGCACCGACCTGACCGGAGCCGTGCTGGCCGTCGAGCACGTCGACCTGGACGCGACGGACGACCCGGCGCGGACGCTCGACACGATGGCGGCGGCGGTGCACCGGGTCCGCGGCGACGGCAGTCGGGCCCGTTCGCGCACCGGCGTGCCCGCCCCTGCCGGCATCGGCCTCGCCGTCCCCGGCTCGATCGACCCCGACGGCGTCCGGATGGGCACCCCCGCGCAGTTGCCCGCCTGGTGGTCGTTGCCGGTCACCGACGAGCTCACCGCCCGGACGGGGCTGCCCGTGCGGCTCGAGAAGGACGGCGTCGCGAGCGCCCTCGGCGAGGTCTGGTCCGCTGCCGGTGCCGACGACCTGGTCTCCGTGTTCCTCGGCCACGGCATCAGCGCCGCGACGGTCGCCGCGGGCGAGGTGGTCCGCGGCGCGACCGGCAACGCCGGCGAGTTCGGTGGCATGCCCGTCGAGGCGCACGGGCGCTGGACCGAGGTCTGGGAAGCCTGCCAGCCCCTGCAGCAAGTCCGGCGCGGGATCGACGCCGGGCTGCTCCCCAGGGGCATCCCGCTCGACCGCGCCAGCGACGTCCGGCACGCGTTCGAGCGGCTCTGCGCGACGCCGTCCGCAGCGCCGCTGGTCGCCGAGGCCGGTGCCGCCCTCGGATCCGCGCTCGCCCACGTCGTCGAGTTGCTCGACGTGCCACGCGTCGTGATCGGTGGCAGCGCGGCCCTCGCCGGCGGCGACGTCTTCATCGCGGCCGTCCGCGAGCGGCTCGCGGTCCGGCTGCCGAACGGACCGTTCCCGACGGTCGCAGCGACCGCCTTCGGCGAGGCCTCGGTGGCCCGTGGCGCCGCCTGCGCGGTGCTGCAGGCCGACCTCGCCGTGCCTGCCCCCGTCGGCCGCGGCGCCGGCGTCGGTACGGGGCGTCGACCGGGAGGCCCGGTGCACGTCCGCAGCATCGCCCACCCCTGGTGAGCGGGACCGTCCAGGGCCTCGGGTCGGCCGTGCGCGTGACGTCGCGCGACGGGGACGTCGCGTTCGCGGCCCGGGCGTCGTAGCGTCGGGGGCATGAGCACGACGACGCCGACCGCACCCGACTCCAACACCGAGTGGGCGGCCTGGCACGACGCCCACGAACGAGCCCGGGCGAGCGAGCACGGCTTCCTCGCCATCACGAGCATCCGGTGGCTGACGAGCACGCCCGAGCGGTTCGACGACGTTCCGGGCACGTGGTCGACGGGCGAGGACGGACCCGTCGTCGAGCTCGCGGACGGCGAGACCATCACGGTCGACGGGCAGCCGGTCACCGGCACCCACCGCTTCGGACCACTGCCCGAGCGCTCGAGCACGAACGTCGTGTGGCAGGACGGCGACGAGACCGTCGTGATCGAGGTCGCCCGTCGTGGCGGCAGTGACGTCATCCGGCCCCGGCACCCGGGCAACCCGACCCGGACCGAGTACCCCGGCACCCCGACGTACGAGCCGTCGGACCGGTTCGTCGTCGACGCGCACTTCGAACCGTTCGACGAACCGCGCGAGGTCACCGTCGGCTCGGTCGTCGACGGGCTGCAGCACGTGTACGCAGCGCCGGGCGTGCTCACCTTCGACCTCGACGGGCCGCGGTCGCTGCTCGCGTTCAACGGGCACGGCGACGGTCTGCACGTCCTGTTCACCGACCGCACCAGTGGCGTCACGACCTACGCCGCGAACCGGAGCCTGGACATCGCCGCCCCGGATGCCGCCGGCGCGACCCGGATCGACTTCAACCGCGCGACGAACCTGCCGTGCGCGTACACCGCGCACGCCACGTGCCCGCTGCCGCCGGCCGAGAACCGGCTCGACGTCGCGGTCGAGGCGGGGGAGCGGCTGCCCGCCTGACCGGTGTCGCTCGGGGCCGCGCACTCCCGCCCCGGTCGACGCCGAACGACGAGGTCGATGTCGTACGACGTCGAGGACGTCGTACGTTGCGCGCGCGGGTCGTTGCAGCCGCGCGGGACCGACAGGGCCGATGTCGTGCGACGTCCACGGTGTCGTTCGGCGTCGGCGGTCGGCGTGCGCGTCAGCCTGAGGGCACGCGCTGCCAGGTGCTCGTCGCCCGCCACTCCTGCGCATCGAAGGCGAACACGCTGCCCATGCCCGGCTGGTCGAGCGCGCGTGACACCGGCGCTCCCGTCAGGTCGGCGAGGAGCAGCGCCCCGACCGCACCGTGCGACACGATGGTCGCGTCGCCCGCCGCAGTGAGCCGCCGGACCGCTCCGACGATGCGGGCCTGGGCGTCGACGGCCCGGGCCCATCCGCGGACCGATCGGGTCGGTTCCGCGAAGAACCGGTCGACGACACCCTCGAACTCGGCCGGCGGCAGGTAGCCCGTCGCGCTGCGGTCGATCTCGCCGAGCAGGGGATCCTGCGCGGGCACGAGCCCGACCGCGGCCCCGAGCAGCTCGGCGGTCTCGACGGCCTTGCGCTCCGTGCTCGACACGAGTGTCCGGACGCCCGGATCCCAGGCCAGCGGACCCGACCGCGCTGCGCGTGCGCGTCCCGCGGCGGAGAGCCCCCACGACTCGATCGGCTCGGCGGGTTCCACGACGACCTCGGCGTGGCTCAGGAAGTACGAGACCATCCGGCGATCCTGGCACGGACCGGGGTGGTGCGCGCGTCGGGGGCCAGCCGTAGGGTGAGCGCGTGGAGTTCCCGGGGGAGGCGGCCGGCGCGCGTGACGCGTCGACCTCTCCGGGGTCACCCCGGGGCACGCAGGACCAGCAGGACGACACGCCCCGAGCAGGCGAGCGCGCTCCGCGCGCGCCGCTGCACGGAGGCACCGACAGGTCCTCCGGGAACCCCACGCCCCTCTCCGTCGTCACCGCGGCGCTGGCAGATGCGTTCCTGACGGCCGAGCGGTGGGAGCCGGACGAGCTGACGGCCGTCGGGTACGTGGTCGTCGGCGTCGAGCGCGCGTACGTCGGGCTCGCGGTCGCCGCCGCGCTCGAGGCGTACCCCCGGCCACCGGTGGACGCTCCGCGCCAGCTCGCCGCCGTGCTGGCCGTCGCACCCCGGCTCGTGGCGCTGCACCGGTCGCGCGAAGACCGCCGACCGGTCCGCGTGCTCGTCCGCCGGGCCACCGCGGTGCGTGCCCGTCCGGAGACCGCGAGTCCGTTGCTCGTCGACACCCTGCCCGAGCTCGCCCGGGCACTCGACCTCACCGTCGGCCGGTTGCTCTGGCTCGCCGACACCCGCGCGTGGAACCGTCGCTCCGGGCCTTCGAGCCCGCTCCACCACTACCGGCACGAGTGGATCACCCGACCCGGTCGAGCACCGCGCCTGCTCGAGAAGCCGATGGACGTGCTCCGCCGCACGCAACGGACGATCCTCGACGAACTCCTGACGATGCTGCCCGTGCACGACGCCGCGCACGGGTTCGTGGCCGGCCGGAGCGTCGTCACGGGAGCGGCCGTGCACACCGGCCAGCAGGTCGTGGTCACCGCCGACCTCACGACGTTCTTCGCGAGCGTCAGCGCCCCGACGGTCTACGGCGTCTTCCGGGCCGCTGGGTTCGCTGAACCGCTCGCGCACGTGCTGACCGGGCTGTGCACCCACCGGGTTCCGGTGCACGTGCTCAGCGCGATGCCCGCCGGTGGCTCGCCGGAGGAGCGCCACGCGCTCCGCCAGGCGCTGGCGACGGCGCACCTGCCCCAGGGGGCACCGACGTCGCCGGCGCTGGCGAACACCTCGCTCCGGCACCTCGACGCCCGGCTGGTCGGGTGGGCCGGCGCCGTCGACGCGGTGTACACCCGCTACGCCGACGACCTGACGTTCAGCGGGGGAGACCAGCTGGCCGCGCGACCGGACGCGTTCCTGCGGGGCGTCGACCGGATCGTGACCGAGCAAGGGCACCGCCTCAACCCGTCGAAGACCCGGGTGCGGCGCCGCGGGGTCCGGCAGTCGGTCACGGGCGTCGTCGTCAACGAGCGGACCTCACCAGGGCGCCGCGAGGTCGACCGGCTGCACGCCGTCCTGCACAACGCCGCGGTGCACGGGCCGGCCTCGCAGAACCGTGCGGGACACCCGGAGTTCCGGGCGCACCTGCTCGGGCGCATCGGGTGGGTCGAGCAGGTCAACCCGAGCCGGGCCCGACGGCTCCGCGAGGAGTTCGCGCGCATCGTGTGGTGAGGCCGTCCGCGCACCGTGTGACGTCCGGTTGCGCCCGGTTGCCCCGCGTTGCGGCGCCCTGCCGCGCGCCGTGCGCACCTGGGTAGCGTGCCGCCATGTGTCCGAGTGAGCTCCCGGCCGACGACCGCTACGACGCGCTGATCGCGCCGCTCCGGCCCGTCATCGAGCGGATCGGTCTCGACGCCCGCCAACGGGAACGCGAGGAGCGTCTCGCCACGGACCAGCTCGGCTGGCTCGTCGACGCCGGCTTCGCACGGTGGCGGACGCCGGTCGCGTGGGGAGGCGTCGGTGCCCGTCTGTCCGACGTCTTCCGGGCGATCGCCGAGATCGCCGAGGTCGACCCGAACCTGGCGCACGTGTGGCGGAACCACTTCTCGTTCGTCGAGGACCGCGTGCACGCCGAGGACACCGCGTTCGACCGTGCGATCGTCACGCGGCTCGGCGACGGCGACTTCGTCGGCGGCGGGTGGAGCGAGTCGCCGAACACGACCGGGGTCGACCTCACCACGCGGATCGTCCGTGACCCGGACGGGTCCTGGCGGTTGACCGGTCGGAAGTTCTACTCGACGGGCAGCGTGTACGCCCGGTGGATCACGGTGCTGGCGGTCGACGACACCGGCGCGAAGTCCGTCGCGCTCGTCGACGCTTCCGACCCCGGTGTGCTGATCGGCGACGACTGGGACGGCTTCGGCCAGCGGATCACCGGCAGCGGGAGCGTGACCTACACCGACGTGCCGGTGCCCGACGAGCGGGTGCTGCCGTACGCGACCCGGTACCCGTACCAGGAGCAGTACTACCAGACGGTGATGCACGCGATCCTGGTCGGCATCGGCCGCGCTGCCCTGCGCGAGGGCGTCGAGGCGCTGCGGTCCCGGGCGCGCGGACACCACAACGGCACCGCGGCGGATCCGACCCACGATCCGGAGCTGCTGGGCGTGATCGGCACCGTCGACGCCCGGGTGCACGCCGCCGACGCCGCGTTCGCCGCGAGCCTCGGCCCGGTGGACGCGGCCGTCGACCGGCACACCGCCCTGCGTGCGGCCGGTGCGGACGCGTCGACGGACCCGGCGCTGCGGGCGGCGCTCGAGCGCAGCTGGGTCGCGGTGGCGCGCGCCCAGACCATCGTCACCGACGCCGTGCTCGACGCGACGACGCTCGTGTTCGACGCGCTCGGGTCCTCGGGGACGTTCCGCTCGCTCGGCCTCGACCGGCACTGGCGGAACGCCCGCACCCTGGCGTCGCACAACCCGCGCGTGCACAAGCGCCGCATCGTCGCCGACCTGCTCGTCAACGGCGCGAGTCCGCTGGACCGCTGACGGCAGACCGCTTCGCCGTAACGGACCGTCACGGGGCGCAACCCGCCGACACCTGCGTGCAGCGGGCCGAGGTGAGCACCTACGGTCGGTGCACCGGCTCGCCACGGACGCTGGGGAGGTGACCGTGGCGGGCCGTTCTGCGCACCTCGAACGGGAGGACCACCGTGACCACCGCGCCCAGCGCCCCCGCACCACTCGTCGTCGCCGTTCCGGACACGGACCTCGCCGCGGCGGCCGCCACACCCGGCGGCATCGCCCGACTCGCGGTTCGCATCGTCGGTTCCGGAGCCGCCGTCGTGGCGATCGGCACCGACCGCCTCGACGCGGCGACGAGCACCGGCCACCGGCTGGACCCGACGACCGCGGCGCTCACCCTCGGCCGTGCCCTGCCGGAGCACGGGTTCCTCGTCGCCGTGGCACCGACCCGCGAGCACCCGTACAACGTCGCCCGCCGGGTGCTCTCGCTCGACCACCTCCTGGACGGCGGGGTGGGCATCGTCGTCGGCGCCCGGGACCACGGCGCACCGAGCACCGGAGCCCCGAGCACCGGAGCCCCGAGCACCGGCGCACCGCACGACCCTGCCGAGTTCGCCCGGGTGCTCCGCGGGCTGTGGCGCACCTGGCCGCTCGACAGCATCGTCGGTGACCGCGCGTCGGGTGTCTTCGCGCACACCGACCGGATCCGACCGCTCGACCACGACGGCGGACCGGACGGCTACCGCGTCCGGGGACCGCTCACGACGCCGTCGAGCCGGCAGGGCGAACCCGTCCTCGCGGTCTGGCACGACGTCGACGTGCCCGGGGCGGACCTCGTGCTCGGGGGCGCGGCGCACCCGCTCGCACCGCTGCCGGGGGCGACGGACGGGGCGGAGCCGCACCGGGCCTCCCGGTCGACCGTGACGCGACCTCCACGACCGACGCGACCGACGCGACCGACACGTCCGACGCTCCGCGCCCTGCTCGGGCTGGCCGTGCCGGACGCCGCGGCGGTGACCGCGTGACGGGCGCAGGCGGCGACGCCGGCCTGATCCTCGGCGTGAACCTGCAGGGGTTCGGGCAGCGTCCGGCGGCCTGGCGCACCCAGGACGTCGACCCGACCGACCTGCTCACGGCGGCGTTCTGGGGCGACCTCGGGCGCACCGCCGAACGCGGCCTGCTCGACATGGTCTTCTTCGCCGACCACCCGGCGTTCGGCGACCCGAACGTCCGCGCCTACGGGTTGCTCGAACCGTTCGTGGCGCTCGGGGCGATCGCCGACGCGACGAGCCACCTCGGGTTGGTCGGCACCGCATCGACGACGTACAACGACCCGTTCGACGTCGCCGAGCGGCTGCTGTCGCTGGACACGGTGTCCGGCGGGCGCGTCGCCTGGAACGCCGTCACCACCTACGACCGCTCGGTCTCCGCCAACTTCGGTGTCGCGACGAACCCCGCCCGGCCCGAGCGGTACGCCCGCGCGGGGGAGTTCGTGGACCTCGTGACGGCGCTCTGGCGGTCCGCCGCGACGGGGGAGCCGGTCGTCCACCACGGCGAGTTCCTCGACCTCGAGGGCGTGCTCCGGGTCCCACCGTCGGCGCAGGGGCACCCGGTCGTGTTCCAGGCCGGGGGATCGCCGCACGGTCGTGACCTGGCGGCGCGGGTCGCCGAGGGCGTCTTCGCCGTCGAGCTGACGCCGGAACCCGCCCGCGAGCACCTGCGTGCGGTCAAGGTCGCCGCCGAGACGTACGGCCGGAGCGCAGCCGACGTCGCCGTCGTGCCCGGACTGTCGCTCGTGCTCGGCAGCACCGAGGCCGAGGCGCAGCGCCGGTTCGACGAGCTCGAGGCCCTCGCGCCGGACGGTTACTCGCTCCGGGCGCTCGGGACGCACCTCGACGCCGACCTGTCGGTGCTCGACCCGGACGCGCCGATCCCGTCGGCGATCCTCGACCGCGAGGTCGACCCGGTCACCTACGGGCCCTCGCTCGGCTACCACGAGACGGTCGTGCGGTGGGTGCGCGCCAACAACACCTCGTTGCGGGACGTGCTCCGGGGCTTCGGCGGGTACGGCGCCCGCATCGTGGTCGGCACGCCCGAACAGGCCGCCGACACCATCGAGGACTGGTACCGCACCGGTGCCGCCGACGGCTTCAACCTGATGATCGACGAGTTCCCGCGGGGCCTCGAGACCGTCGTGGACGAACTCGTGCCGATCCTGCAGCGCCGCGGGGTGTTCCACCGGTCGTACGAGGACGTGACGTTGCGCGGGCGGTTCGCGGCGCGCGCCCGGGGGCTCTGACCTCGCACCGTGCGCGGTCGGCGCCGAACGGTGCGAGGTTCCGGAGACCGTGCGATCCGCGCGGCCTCGCACCGAGTACGGAACCGCGCACCACACCGGCGACCGGCGCCCGGCGCCCGCGTGACGCCGTGTGACACGGGGCACCGCCGCCCGTGTCACACGGCGACACCGCCGGTCACGGTCCGCAACACCCGTCGCCTCGGGGCCCCGACCGCCCTAGCGTCGCCGACATGACCGACTACCTCGACCGCGAGCAGGACAAGACCTTCACGAAGGTCTACAAGCAGCAGACCCCGGACATCCTCAAGGCCTTCGTCCAGTTCGACGAGTCGGTGTTCCAGGCCGAGGGCCGCGCGATCCCGCTCAAGTACCGCGAGCTCATCGCCCTCGCCGTCGGCATCACCACGCAGTGCGTCTACTGCATCGACGGCCACAGCCAGCGCGCGGTGACGGCCGGTGCGACCGAGGCCGAACTCGCCGAGGCTGCCTGGGTCGCCACCGCGATCCGCGCCGGCGGCGGGTTCGCGCACGGCCGACTCGGCTTCAAGTTCGGCGCCGACGCGACCCCCGCCCACGCAGCCCCAGCGGACCCGGCCGCCGCCCACGCCGCGCACACCCACTAGGAGGACTGCCATGCCCGACCGCATCACCCTCGTCACCGCACTGCAGGGCGCCGGCTGGCACCCCGCCGCCTGGCGCGTCGCCGGCCCGGCCGCGCAACGCCTGTCGAGCCTCCGGCACTGGCGCGACGTCGTCGTCGAGCAGGACCGGCTCGGCATCGACGCCGTCACCATCGAGGACTCGTTCACCGCGGGCCCGACGGCTGCCGACCACGACGTCGACACCACGACCGTCGTCGGACGGCTCGACGCCCTCCTCGTCGCGAACGCGGTCGCCCCCGCGACCCGCGCCGTCGGTCTGGTGCCGACCGTCTCGGTGACGCACACCGAGCCGTTCCACGTCGCCACGGGCCTCCAGACCCTCGACCACGTCTCGCTCGGGCGAGCCGGGTGGCGGATCCAGGTGAGCCCGACGACCCGCGAGGCGGCCCTGTTCGGCCGCCGCCTCGGCGGCGACACCGCCGCCGACCTGTTCGACGAGGCCCGCGAGGCCGCCGAGGTCGTGTCGCGCCTCTGGGACAGCTGGGACGACGACGCGATCATCCGCGACGTCACGACCGGCCGGTTCATCGACCGCGACCGGATCCACAACGCCGAGTACGCGGGCCGCCACCTGTCCGTGCACGGCGCGTCGATCGTGCCGCGGTCGCCGCAGGGCCGGCCGCCGGTCTTCGCCCTGGCCCACCGTGCCGACGCTGCCGCGTTCGCCGTGGACGCTGCGGACGTCGTGCTGGTCACGCCCGGGTACCAGGGCCGGGAGGCCCGTGACCTGGTGGACGAGGTCCGTCACCTCGAGCAGGTGGCCGGGTCGGACGTCCGTCGCCCGGTCCTCGCCGACCTCGCGGTGCTGATCGGGTCCTCGACCGCTGCCGCGGTTGACGAGCTCGCCGCGCTCGACGCCGCTGCCGGTGCCCCGTACGCCGTCGGCTCCGGGTCGGACACGTCCGTGCTCGCGACGACGGTGCCCGAACTCGTGTCGCTGATCGGGGACCTGCGGGGCCTCGGCTTCGCCGGCGTCCGGCTCCGCCCCCTGCGCATCCCGATCGACAGCACCGCCATCGCCAGGCAGCTCGTCCCCGCCCTCGTCACCGCCGGGCTCCGCGCCGACGTGGCGTCCCGTCCCACCGCCGACCTGCGCACGCGGCTCGGCATCGCCCCGGCGGTCAGCCGGTACGCGTCCGCACCCGCCGGTTCCGTCTCCGTGGAGGTCTCAGCATGAGCACCAAGCGTCAGGTCCACCTCGCCGCACACTTCCCCGGCGTGAACAACACCACGATCTGGAGCGACGACCGCGCCGAGAGCCAGATCGCGTTCTCGTCGTTCGAGCACTTCGCCCGCAACGCCGAGCGCGGGTTCTTCGACTTCCTGTTCCTCGCCGAGGGCCTGCGGCTCCGCGAGCAGAAGGGCCGCGTCCACGACCTCGACGTCGTCGGGCGTCCGAACACCCTCGCGGTCCTGGCTGCCCTGGCCGGGGTCACCGACCACATCGGGCTGGTCGGCACCCTGCAGACGACGTTCAACGAGCCCGTGGAGCTCGCGAAGCAGCTCGCCACGCTCGACCACCTGACCGACGGTCGTGCCGGCTGGAACGTCGTGACGAGCTCGGACGCGTTCCACGGCGCGAACTTCCGCCGCGGCGGGTTCCTCGACCACGCCGACCGGTACACGCGCGCCGCTGAGTTCATCGCGCTGTCCCGCGAACTCTGGGACTCGTGGCAGGCCGACGCCGTCGTCGCCGGCACCGCCGCGGTCGGCGCGCCGGCGGACGGCGTGTTCGCCGACCGGTCGCGCATCCGCGACGTCGACCACCACGGCGCGCAGTTCGACGTCACCGGCACGTTCCCGGTGCCCCGCAGTCCGCAGCGGCACCCGGTGATCGTGCAGGCCGGTGACTCCGACGAGGGGCGCGACCTCGCCGCCACGAACGCCGAGGTGATCTTCTCGCTGCACACCGAGTTCGACGACGCGCAGGCGTTCTACCGCGACGTGACCGAGCGGCTCGAACGGGTCGGACGATCGAAGGACGAGCTGCAGATCCTGCCCGGCGCGACGTTCGTGATCGGGTCGTCGGCGGAGGACGCCGAAGAACGGTCGAACGCCATCCGTCGTGCCCAGGTCAGTCCGGCCACGGCGATCGCGTTCCTCGAGCAGGTCTGGAACCGCGACCTGTCGTCCTACGACGTCGACGGCCCGCTGCCGACGATCGAGCCCGACTACGAGGGCAGCGCGATCACCCGCGGGCGCGCACGGCACACCCGCGACGTCCCCGCCCTGGTGCGGTCCTGGCGGGACCTGGCCGAGGCCGAGCAGCTGTCGATCCGCGACCTCGTCATCCGCGCCTCGACCCGCGGCGGGTTCGTCGGGACGGCGTCGCACATCGCCGCCGAGATCGACCGGTACGTGCAGGAGCGCGCCACCGACGGGTTCGTCGTCGTGCCGCACACCAACCCGTACGGCCTCGACGAGTTCGTCGACACGGTCGTCCCGCTGCTGCAGGAGCGCGGTGTCTACCGGCAGTCCTACGACGAGGGGGCGACCCTCCGGCAGACGCTCGACCTGCCCGGCACGATCCGCGACCGTTCGGCCGCCGCTCGCACGGCCGCTGCGGCAGGTCCGGCGCGTGCGGCAGCGTCCGCCGGGGTGCTCGCGTGACGGTCTCGAGCCTGGCGATCCTCGTCCCCGGCAACTTCGAGGACGACGCCCCCGTCGACGGCCTCGAGGCCACCCTCGACCTCTTCGCCACGGCGGAGCGGCTCGGCGTCGACGGCGCCTGGGTCCGGCACCGGCACCTCGAGCACGGCATCGGCTCGGCCGCGGTCTTCCTGGCGGCGGCGTCGCAGCGCACCACGTCCATCGAGCTCGGCGTCGCCGTCGTGCCGATCGGGTGGGAGAGTCCCTTCCGCCTGGCCGAGGACTTCTCGCTCGCCGACGTCCTGGCGCACGGTCGGCTGCAGGTTGGGCTGTCCACCGGGTCGCCGCACGCCGAGATCCTCGGCGACCTGGTGTTCGACGGCGACTGGCGCGCGTTCGACCGCGGGTACGGGCGGGTCTCCCGGTTCGTGGAGAACCTGCGCGGTGCGTTCCTCGGCGCGGACGACACCGTCATCCAGAGCCCCGGAAACGTCCAGCGCCCCCGGTTGCAGCCCTACGCGCCGGGTCTGGTCGACCGGGTCTGGTACGGCGGCGGGTCGCTCCGGTCGGCCTCCTTCGCCGGCAGTTCCGGGCTCAACCTGCTGCTCGGCAACCTCACCTCGGGCGAGGGCACCGACGACTACGGCACCGCCCAGCGGAACCAGCTCGCGGCTTACCGCGCCGCGCTGCCGACCGGCCGAACGCCCCGCGTGGCCTGGGGCCGGTGCGTCGTACCGACCGACTCGGCCGACCGGGTCTCGCGCGAGCGGTACCGCACCTGGTACGAGTCCCGTCTCGCACGGCAGACCGCGCCCCAGGGACCGCGCCGGACCCTGTTCTCCGCCGACCTGGTGGGGCCCGCCGAGCAGATCGTCGAGCAGCTCGTGCACGACGCCACGCTCGCCGAGGTCGACGAGTTCCGGATCGAGCTGCCCTACGAGTTCGCCGGTGACGAGTACGAGCAGATCGTCTCGGACGTCGTGGCGAAGGTCGCACCGGCGCTCGGGTGGACGCGCGCCCGGACGGCGGTGGCTGCATGACCCGCTACGTGCTCTCCCGCATCGGCCAGGCCGTGCTCGTGCTCTGGGCGGCGTGGACGATCTCGTTCTTCGTCCTCTACGTGCTGCCGAGCGACCCGGCCCGCATCATGGTCGGCCCGGACGCCACCGACATCACGGCGGCGCAGCTCGACGCGCTCCGGCACCAGTACGGCCTCGACCAGCCGGTGCTCGTGCAGTACGTCCAGCACCTCGGCGCCCTGCTCACCGGCGACCTCGGTCGCTCGATCGGCGTCGGTCGACCGGTCGCCGACGTCATCGGCGAAGCGATCGCGCCGACCGCCCAGATCGCGGTTGCCGGCCTCGTGCTCGCGATCGTGTTCGGCGGCGGGATCGCGGTCCTCGCGACGTGGACCCGGAACCGATCCCTCGGCCAGTTCCTGCTCCAGCTGCCCCCGATCGGCGTCGCCGTCCCCGGGTTCTGGTTCGCGCTGCTGCTGGTGCAGTGGTTCTCGTTCGGGCTGCACGTGTTCCCGGCGTTCGGTGGCGAGGGCCCAGCGTCGGTCGTCCTGCCGGCGATCACCCTGGCGCTGCCGACCGGTGCCACGATCGCCCAGCTGCTGTCGAAGTCCCTCGTCCAGACGCTCCGTGAGCCGTACGTGGACACCGCGTACGCCAAGGGTGCCGGGCGGTGGCGGGTACAGCTCCGGCACGCGCTCAAGAACGCTGCGCTGCCCGCACTCACCGTGACGGGACTCATCGTCGGGCAGCTGTTCTCCGGCACCGTCGTCACCGAGACGGTGTTCTCCCGCCCGGGCCTCGGCCGGGTCACCGCCACCGCCGTGCAGCAGCAGGACATCCCCGTCGTGCAGGGCATCGTGCTGCTCGCCGCCGCGGTCTTCGTCGTCGTGAACCTGGTCGTCGACCTCGTGTACCCGCTGCTCGACCCACGCGTCGTCGTCGCCGGCAGCCGTCGGAAGCTCCGCGACCACGACGGAGCGACACCGGGAGCGACGCCCGGCGCCACCCCGTCCGGCACCATCCCGTCCGGCGGGACGCCCGGCACCAGCCCGTCCAGCGCCACCGAACCGAAGGCGGTCCCCGCATGACCGAGACCACGCAGCTCGCGATCGGCCGTCCCGCGTCGCTCGTCAGCGACCGCGTCCCCGGCGGCACGACGACAGCGCTCCGCGCGCTCGTCGCCCGTCCGACGCTCACCATCGCCATCGTCTGGCTCGCCCTCGTCGTCCTCGCCGCGCTCCTGCCCGGAGCGCTCACCCACCACGACCCGCTCGCCGCCGACCCGGCCGCCAAGCTCACCGCTCCCGACGTCGCGCACTGGTTCGGCACCGACCAGCTCGGCCGCGACCTGTACGCCCGCGTCGTGCACGGCACCGCGCTCACGCTGCAGGCCGCGGTCCTCGCGATCGTCATCGGCCTGGTCGGCGGCTCGCTCGTCGGGCTCGTCGCCGGTTTCGTCGGCGGGGTCGTCGACGCCGTCCTCATGCGCGTCGCGGACGTCCTGCTCGCGATCCCGAGCCTGCTGCTCTCGCTGACGATCGTCACCGTGCTCGGCTTCGGCACCGTGAACGTCGCGGTGGCGGTCGGCGTCGCGAGCATCGCCACGATCGCGCGCATCATGCGCTCCGAGGTCGTCCGGGTCCGCACCGCGCCGTACGTCGAGGCGGCGAGCGTGAACGGCAACCGCTGGTGGCGCGTGCTGCTCGTGCACGTGCTGCCGAACGCGGCCGGTCCCGTCCTGGTGCTCGCCGCCCTCGAGTTCGGCACCGCGATCCTCGCCGTCTCCAGCCTGAGCTTCCTCGGCTACGGCGCGCAGCCGCCGCAGCCCGAGTGGGGTTCCCTCGTCGCCACCGGGCGCGACTACATCGCGTCCTCGTGGTGGCTCACGACCATCCCCGGCCTGGTGATCGCCGTCACGGTGCTCGCCGGCAACCGCGTCGCCCGTGCGCTCGACACCGAACGGAGGGCCGTCCGATGAGCCTGCTCAGCATCCAGGACCTGACCGTCACCTACGGCCGCGGCAGCAGTGCGCGCACGGCCCTCCACGGCGTCTCGCTCGAGGTCGGCCGCGGCGAGCGCGTCGCCATCGTCGGCGAGTCCGGTTCGGGCAAGTCGACGACGGCGCACGCGGTCCTCCGGCTCCTGCCCGCAGCGGCGGACCTGACGGGAGGCACGGTGCGGCTCTCCGGGGCGGCCGACGGATCCGGGGACCTCGACCTGGTCACCGCGACCGACCGCCAGGTGCGGTCCGTGCGCGGCGTCCGGATCGGCTTCGTGCCGCAGGACCCGACGGTGTCGCTCAACCCCGTGACGCGGATCGGCACCCAGGTCGCCGAGGTGCTCCGGATCCACGGACTCGCCACCGGCGCCGAGGCCCGGGAACGCGCCGTCGAGGAGCTCCGCCGTGCCGGCATCGACCGACCCGAACTCCGCGCGCGGCAGTACCCGCACGAGCTGTCCGGCGGGATGCGGCAGCGGGTGCTCATCGCGATCGCCCTGATCGGCGACCCCGAGCTGCTCGTCGCGGACGAACCGACGAGCGCGCTCGACGTCACGGTCCAGCGGACGATCCTCGACCACCTGGACCGGCTCGTCGCCGAACGGGGCACGAGCGTGCTGTTCATCACGCACGACCTCGGGGTCGCCGCCGACCGGGCCGACCGCATCGTCGTGATGTCCGAGGGGCGGATCGTCGAGCAGGGCACCCCGGCCGAGGTGCTCGGCGCACCCCGTGAGCCGTACACGCGCGCGCTGATCGCAGCGGCGCCCAGTCTCGACGACGTGACCGCGTCCGTGGGACTTGCCACGGGCCTCCCGTCCGGACGCCCCGACCCACTCGTCGTCGCGACCGGACTGCGGAAGTCCTTCGACCGCGTGACCGCCGTCGACGGGGTGGACGTGACCGTCCCGCGGGGCCGCACCCTGGCGCTGGTGGGGGAGTCCGGGTCGGGCAAGTCGACCACGGCACGCCTCGTGCTCGGACTCGAACGCCCGGACGCCGGCAGCGTGCGGTTCGACGGCGCCGACGTGGGCGGAGCCCGCGGTGCGGCGCTGCGGGCGTACCGGCGGCAGGCGCAGATCGTGCAGCAGAACCCGTACGCGGCGCTGCACCCGCGGCTGTCGGTGGGGGCGGTGATCGCGGACCCGCTCGCGGCCTTCGGCATCGGCACCCGGCGGTCCCGTACGGCTCGGGCGGCGGAGCTGCTCGACCTCGTCGCGCTGCCGTCGTCCGTGCTCGGTCGTCGACCGGCGGAGCTGTCCGGCGGACAGCGGCAGCGTGTGGCGATCGCCCGCGCGCTCGCACTCGACCCGTCGTTCATCGTCCTCGACGAACCCGTCTCCGCCCTCGACGTGTCCGTCCAGGCGCAGATCCTCGACCTGCTCGCGGAGCTGCAGTCGACGCTCGGCGTCTCCTACCTGTTCATCTCGCACGACCTCGCCGTCGTCCGTCGCATCGCGCACGAGGTGTCCGTCCTGCGGGGCGGCCGCGTCGTGGAGCACGGCGACGTGGCGCAGGTGCTGCACGACCCGCAGCACGAGTACACGCGCGCACTGCTCGACGCGATCCCGGGACGATCCCGGCGCGTCCCCACCACCGAAGGAGTCTCATGACCACCCACCGCACCCCGTTCCGTCTGGTGGCCGCGATCGCGGCCGGCACCGCGGCGGCCCTGGTCATGGCGGGCTGCTCGTCGGGCGGTACCGCGTCGACGTCCTCGTCGTCTTCGTCGTCGAAGCCCGTCGACGGCGGCTCGCTCACCTACGCCATCGCGAACGACCCGATCACGCTCAACCCGACGGGTACCGGCGCGGGCAACGACACGCTCGCGATCACCCGGCAGCTCGTCGACTCGCTGCTCTGGCAGGACCCGTCCGACGGCTCGCTCAAGCCCTGGCTCGCGACGAAGTACTCGGCGAACGCCGACGCCACCGCGTTCACGTTCGACCTGCGCTCCGGTGTCACGTTCTCGGACGGCACCGCGTTCGACGCGACGGCCGTCAAGGACACCTTCGACGACATCGCCTCGGCCGGCGCATCGAGCACGGCCGCCGCGTACTTCTCCGGCTACGAGGGGACGAAGGTCGTCGACGACGACACGGTCGAGGTCGACTTCGGGGCGCCGAACGCCGCGTTCCCGAACGCCACGTCGTCGGTCGCCCTCGGCATCGTCGCCCCGACGACCACCGAGACCCCGTTCGAGGACCGCGCCGACGGGAAGGCCGTGATCGGGACCGGACCGTTCACGCTGCAGTCGTACACGAAGAACACGTCCACGATCCTGACGAAGCGAAAGGACTACGACTGGGGTCCCGCAGCCCGCGGCGGCTCCGGGGCAGCGCACCTGTCGAAGGTCACGTTCCAGGTCGTGCCCGAGGCGAGCGTCCGCACCGGCAGCCTGCAGTCCGGGCAGCTCGACGCGATCAGCAGCGTGCAGCCGAGCGACGTCGACACCCTGCAGGCGCAGTACGACCTCGTCACCCGCGCCAACCCCGGCCAGGTGTTCGGGCTGACGTTCAACCAGAAGCGGCCGATCGTGTCGGACCTCGCAGTCCGGAAGGCGATCGCACAGGCCGTCGACCCGAAGGCGGTCCGCGACACCTCGCTGAACGACTTGTTCAAGGTCGCGAACTCGGTCCTCGGGTCGACGACGCCCGGGTACGCGGACACGTCGTCGGGCTCGGCCACGTCGTCGGGTTCGGCCGCGTACGACCCCGCCGCAGCGAAGAAGGCGCTTGACGCCGCCGGCTGGGAGAAGGGCTCCGACGGCATCCGCTCGAAGGACGGCACGAAGCTGCAGCTCAAGCTCGTCTGGATCACGAACTTCGGACCGAACCAGACGTCCCTCGAGCTGATCCAGCAGGAGCTGAAGAAGGTCGGCGTCGGCGTCACGCTCGAGAGCGGGACCGTGCCGCAGTACCTCGCCAACCTGACGAGCGGCGACTGGGACCTGTCGTGGGACAACAGCTCGCGCGCCGACGGTGACGTCCTGCGGTCGAAGTTCTCCAGCTCGGGTGCCCAGTCGATCGGTGCATCGGACAAGACGCTCGACGCGCTCTTCACGAAGGAGCTGTCGCAGTCGTCGGCGTCCGACCGGTCAGCCACCTTCGGGGAGATCCAGCAGCGCATCGCGTCCCAGGTCGACTTCGTCCCGGTGCACGAACTCACCAGCATCATCGCGCCGGCGACGGACGTGCACGGCATCGTCTTCGGGGCCGACACCCGGCTCGACCAGCTGACCGGCGCGTGGAAGGACGCCTCGTGAGCGCCGCACGCTCCGTCCCGCTCTCGGTGCTCGACCTGGTGCCGGTCACCGCCGGGTCGTCCGCAGCCACGGCGCTGCACCGCACCGTCGACCTCGCCGTCGCTGCCGAACGTGCCGGGTACGCCCGCTACTGGCTCGCCGAGCACCACCTCAACCCCGGTGTCGCGGGCAGCGCGCCGAACATCGTGATCGGAGCGGTCGCCGCGGCCACGTCGACGATCCGGGTCGGCAGTGCGGCGACGCTCGTCGGCAACGTCCGCGGGCTGCAGATCGCCGAGACCTTCGGCACCCTCGCGGCGCTGTACGGGCCGCGGATCGACCTCGGGCTCGGCCGTTCCGGGGCGCCGGCACCCGGAACCCCCAAGCCGCCGTCGCTCGCGCCCCGTTCGGACGAGGTCGTCGACGGACTGCTCGTGCCCGCGCCGTTCGACTTCCACATCGCACCGGGCAGCCGGTTCGCCCTGCAAGGGGAGCTGCTCGGACGCGTCCCCGGTGACGTCGACCGGTTCGAGGGCGAACTGTCGCTCATCCGGGCGCTGTTCGCCGGCACCTGGTCGCGGGACGGCACCGTGGTCGAGGCGCCGCCCGCCGCCGGAGCCGAGGTCGAACTGTGGATCCACGGGTCGACCGGCGGTGAGAGCGCCCGGGTCGCCGGAACACTCGGACTGCCGTACGGCGCGAACTACCACACGTCGCCCGGCACGGTCCTGGCGTCGGTGCAGGCCTACCGCGACGCGTTCCGCCCGGGGGTGCTCGACGCACCGCACGTCATCGTGTCGGCGGACGTCGTCGTCGGGCGCACCGAGGCCGAGGCCGCGGAGCTGTCGCTCGGGTACGCGGAGTGGGTGCACTCGATCCGTTCCGGCGTCGGGGCGATCGAGTACCCGACGCCGTCCGCGGCACTGGCTGCGCCGCTCGCTGCGGCGGAGGCGGCGTCGGTCGCCGATCGGCTCGCCACCCGGTTCGTCGGCGATGCTGCGGCCGTCGCGGACCGCCTCGGGGTCCTGCAGCGGGCGACCCGCGCGGACGAGCTCCTGGTGACGACGATCACGCACGACCACGACGCCCGGGTGCGTTCGTACGAGCTGCTCGCGGCGGAGTGGGCGGCGCGGGGTGCGGGTGCTGGTGCTGCGCGTGCGGGTGCCGCGGTGGGTGCCGGGGTGCGCTGACCGTACTGGTCCGTGTCGACCCGGAACGACGAGCTCGACGTCGCGCGACATCGGGCTCGTCGTTCGTGCGCGCGTGCAACCGGTGGCGCGCGGAAGGAGCGACACCGTGGTCGTCGTGCGACGTCGACGATGTCGTTCGGGGTCGGTGCGCGTGCGGTCCGTGCGCGTGCATGTTCCGACGATCCACCCGTTGATCGCCAGGTGGATCGTCGTCTCTTGCACATGCATCGAGTGCGCGTGCATGTTCCGACGATGCACGCGTCGATCACCTCGTGGAATGTCGGACGATGCGCGCGCAACGAGCGACATCGTGGTCGTCGTGCGACGTCGACGATGTCGTTCCGCATCGGCGCCGACCACCCGCGCGCGCACAGAACGACTCCCTCGACGTCGTGCGACATCGAGGGAGTCGTTCCGAGTCGTTCGGACCCGACGAACCCGGCTCAGCTCGCGTCGAGCGGCAGCCCCTCGGGGTTGACCTCGGAGTGCTCCACGGCCTCGTTCGACAGGTTGTACGACTTGAGCCACTTCGCGTACGTGCCGTCGTCGATCAGCTCGTCGATGGCGTCCGCGATGGGCTCGGCGAGCCCGCTGTCCTTCTTCGTCGTCGCCGCGATGAGCCCCTGCAGGTCCCCGCCCGCGCCGGAGAACGTGCCCGCGGTCTTCGTCGGGTTCGTGCCGTCCGCGCTCAACGTGTTCTGGTACGCGACCGTCGGGTTCGGCCCGAAGTAGGCGTCGATCTTGCCGGAGTCGAGCGCCAGCTTCACGGCGTTGCCGTCCGGGTAGTACTTGATCGTGATCGTCTTGCCCTGCTTCGCGAGGTCGGCCTTCCAGCCGAGCAGGATGAGCTCCTGGTTGGTGCCGGAACTGACGGCGACGGTCTTGCCGGCGAGCACGGACGGGTCGTCGTCGAACGTCAACGAGGAGTCCTCCGGCACCTGCAGCGCGAGGTTGTCCTGGCGGTACGAGGCGAAGTCGTACTTCTCCTTGCGCTGCTCGGTCACCGTGATGTTCGAGAACCCGGCGTCGTACTTGCCGCCGTCGATCCCGACGAACAGGTTGTCCCACGTGGCGTTCTGCACCTGGGCCTCGAGGCCGAGCTTCGCGGCGACGAGCCTGCCGAGGTCGGGCTCGGAACCGGTCAGCGTCTTCTGGTCGTCGCCGGTGAACGCGAGCGGCGGGAACCCGGCGGGCAGCGCACCGATGCCGACGACGAGCTTGCCGGACTTCTTGATCGACGCGGGGAGTTCGTCGTGCAGCTTCTCGTCCGCGTCGACGGTGACCTTCGTCTCGGTGGCGGCGCCGTTCGACGCGGCGCCGATCGTGACCGTGCCGTCGGACGCGCCGGAGCCCGAGCCGGAGCCCGAGCCGGCCGTCGCCGACGTCGCGCACCCGGCGAGGGCGACGACGACTCCGGTGGCGAGGACGAGGGCGCCGGCGCGGTTCCGCCAGCGTGCGGGGGTGGTGGGGGACATGGTTCTCCTGGGATCGGGTGGAAGGGGAAGAAGGAACGTCGAGGGGACGGCGTCAGCGGACGCGGGACAGGAAGTCCCGCGTGCGAGCGTGCTGCGGATCGTCGAGCACCTGGGCGGGGGAGCCCTGCTCGACGATGCGGCCGTGGTCGAGGAACACGACGTGGTCGGCGACCTCGCGGGCGAAGGCGATCTCGTGCGTGACGATGACGAGCGTGGTGCCCGTGTCCGCCAACCCCCGGATGACGCCGAGCACCTCGCCGACGAGCTCCGGGTCGAGCGCCGAGGTCGGTTCGTCGAGCAGCACGACCGACGGTTCGAGCGCCAGCGCCCGCGCGATGGCCACGCGCTGCTGCTGCCCGCCGGAGAGCTGCCGCGGCCGGGTGTCGCCACGGTCGCCGAGTCCGACGCGCTCGAGCAGGGCCGCCGCACGGTCGCGCGCCACGGCACGGGGGACCCCGGCTGCGATCGGCCCCTCGGCCACGTTCTCGAGCGCGGTCAGGTGCGGGAACAGGTTGAAGTGCTGGAACACGAACCCGATCCGCGACCGCTGCCGCAGGATCAGGCGCTCGGGCAACTCCTTGTAGCGGGGGACCCCGTCGCGCCCGGTCCGGAGCCGGACGCCGATCGTCTCGCCGCCGACCGTGACGACGCCGCGGTCGAGCGGTTCGAGGTGGTTGATCGCGCGCAGCAGCGTGGACTTGCCGGACCCGGAGGGGCCCAGCACCACGGTGACGCTCCCGGACGGCAACGACAGGTCGACGCCGTCGACGACGACCGTGTCACCGAACGCCTTGACGGCTCCGTGGATGCTGATCGCTGCGCTCATCAGATGGTCCTGTCGTCGATGGTGGAAGCGGGGCCGGACGCGACCCCGCGCGCAGCGGAGGCTGCCTGCCGGGGGCGATCCGGGCCTCCAGGCCGTCCCGACCCACGTCCGGAGCCGCGACGCACGGCGGCCCGCACCCGCTGGAACGGCGTGGGCGGCAACGCCCGGACCGAGCCGCGGGCGGTCCACCGCTCGACGTAGTACTGCACGACCGACACCGCGCTGGTGAGCGCGAGGTACCAGAGCGTCGCGACCACGAGCAGCGGGATGATGTCGGTCGGGTAGGTGCTCGACAGGTTCTGCACCACCCCGAACAGGTCGAGCAGCGACACGTAGAACAGCAGCGACGACGCCTTGAGCAGCCCGACGACCTGGTTCACGAACGCCGGCACGATCGACCGCAGTGCCTGCGGCAGGATCACCCGCACGAACTGGCGACGCCGGGGGAGTCCGAGGGCCTGCGCGGCCTCGTGCTGGCCGTGGTCGACGGCGAGCACGCCGGCGCGGACGATCTCGGAGGCGTAGGCGATCTCACTCAGGCTCAGGCCGATCACCCCGATGGCCAGGTCGCCGAGGACGTTGGCCGTGGTGACCTCGACCTGCGGCCCGAACGGGATCCCGATGCCGATCGTCGGGTACAGCGACCCGAGGTTGTACAGGAAGACGAGCACGAGGATGAGCGGCACGGAGCGGAACAGCCAGACGTAGCCCCACGCCAACCCGGACAGCACCGGGTTGCGCGAGAGCCGGGCGATCGCGACGACGATGCCGCCGGTGAAGCTGATGACCGCACTGAGCGCCGTCGCGACGAGCGTGAGCTGCAGGCCGGTCAGGATCGCCGGGCTGAACAGCCACTTCCCGACGGCCGGCCAGCCCCACGACTCGTTCGTGAACAGCGTCTCGACGAAGTTCAGGAGCACCACCAGCACGACGGCCGCGGCGATCCAGCGCAGCGGGTGCTGCAACGGGAGGACGGGCCGGTCGAGCGCGGCGCGTCCGGCGGCGTCGACGGACGTGTCGGTCGCGTCGGTCGCGTCGCTCGCGACGGTCGGCCGGGAGGCCCGTGGTGCGTCCGGCGCTCCGGCCGAGTGGTCGACGCCGGTCGCGTCGACCCCGTCGGTGCCGGCGACGGCGCTGGTCGCGTCGCGGGGCAGTCCCGTTCTGGTGTCGGTCATGTCGCGACCGTAGAAGGGTCGCGGTGCCTGGACAACGCACCGCGAAACACACCGCTACGGGGCGGAACGCTGCGTCACAGTCGCCGCGCGCATGACGTTCCGTGACGCCGGGTGCGCAGTACTGTTCTGCCATGACAGCGCACCGCGTGACCGCTCCAGCGCCCCCGGCGGACGGCAGCACGGCGAAGGGGCCGGCGTCGTACTTCCCGAGCATCGAGAAGACCTACGGCCGCCCGGTCCAGGAGTGGCTCGACCTGGTCGCCGAGCAGCTCGACGAGCACCCGCACATGCAGGTCGTCGCTTGGCTGAAGACCGAGCACGGGCTCGGGCGCGGCCACGCGAACGCGCTCGTCGCGTACGCCAAGCAGGCCCTCGCGGGCTGAGTGCACCCCGGTTTCCCGCAGTGTCGGTGGCGGTGCCTAGCGTGTGGACGTGGCCGAACCCGTCGACGCGTGGTGGCGCCGCCGACAGTGGTCGCGCGGCGAGGCGGTGCCGTACGCCGTCGGGCAGTTCCGCGCCGACTGGGCGCCGTACCCGGTGCTCATCCGGCAGTACCACCCGGACTGGAACCACGGCGTCGTCCTGACCCAGGTCCCGCCGGCGGCCGAGGTCCTGCTGACGTGGGAGTGCGACGTCGGCCACGTCTTCGTCGCCACGCCGTCCGAACAGCGGTCCCGACCGGGTCGTGAACGCCGACGCTCGGTGTGGTGCCCGGAGTGCGCGGTACAGGCGCAGCCCCAGCGCTGGCCGGTCCTGCCGTCCGACTGGCCGTCACAGGTACCGGTCCCGCAGCGTGTCGTCCGGGCCACCGGTCGCCAGACCCTGCCGGCCGCGCCCTCCCGCGGCACCCCGGCGGGTGCCGTCGCCTCGAGCCGCACCCGCGCACGTCGACCGGCACCGGGCACGCCGCGACGTCCGAGTCAGCCGGTGCCCCGCACGATCTGCCCGAAGACCCCGCGGCTGCCCTCGGGCGAGTCCTTCACGAGCGTCTGCGCCCCGGCGACGGCCTCCGCGGTCGAGGCCGAGCTGCGCGCGGCGCTGTCCGACCGGTTCGCGTTCACCTACGACCACTCCGCGATCCGCCTCGACCGGCCGTTCTTCGACCACGTCGAGGTCTGGCCGGACATCATCCTGCCCGAGCTGCGCGTCGCGATCGAGTACGACTCGACCGGTCGCCACGGCCTCGAGCACGTCGGCCCGCGGCAGGACACCGACCGCAGGAAGGACCGCGCCGTCCGCGCCGTCGGCTGGGAGGTCGTTCGCATCCGCACCGGACGCCTGCCGGCGCTCGGGCCGTACGACCTGCAGGTGTCCGGCATCTCCGGCCGGACCGTCGACCGGCTCGCCGACACCCTGCGGGAGATCCGCGGCGACCTCTTCGTGGACGCGTACGCGCGGTGACAGATCGGGGTACAGGATTCGCCGACGGGGTACACCCCGCCTGGGTCCACCGCGGAGCGACCGGTAGGCAAGAGGAGTGACCCCTGCGTTCTGCCTCCACGCGTTGGGGGCGAGCTCCGAGGAGTTCGCCCTGCTCCGCCGTGCCCTGATCCGCGACGACCTCGAACTCATCGGGATCGACCTGCCCGGCTTCGGCCGCAGCCCGGCGTCGTCCGGCACCACCGTCGAGGAGATGGCCGTCCTCGTCGAGCGCGCGATCGGCGCCAGTGGCGCGAGCGAGTGGGTACTGGTCGGTCACTCCATGGGGGGCAAGGTCGCCACGGTCGTCGCCGACCGCACGATGTCCGGCGCGAACGGCCTGTTCGGGTTGCGCGCCGTGGTGCTGCTCGCGGCCTCGCCGCTGGCGCCCGAACCGATGGACGACGACCGCCGCGCCGCGATGCTCTCCTGGGCGGCGGACGGCCCGATCAGCACGGCGCACGCCGCCGAGTTCGTCGACGCGAACACCGCGTCCACCCTGGCGCCCGAGCGACACACGACGGCCGTGCAGGACGTCGAGCGCGCCGATCCCGGTGCGTGGACGGCGTGGCTCACACGCGGCAGCCGCGAGGACTGGTCCGACGCGGCCCCGAACCCCGTGCCGGCTCTCGTGCTCGCCGGTGCCGAGGACGGCGACCTGGACGCCGAGGCACAGCGGCGCCTGACGCTGCCGCACTGGCCCGACTCGGAGCTCCACGTCGTCGAGGGTGCTGCCCACCTGCTGCCGTGGGAGCAGCCCGAGGCGGTGGCGGACCGCATCCGCGACTTCTGGACCCGCCGGTTCACCGGGGCGCCCGTCGTGCCCGTCGAGCAGGCACGGGTGATCGCCTCGCCGCGGGTCAGCGCGCGCATGCGCTCCCTGTTGGCGGCCCGCGCGCTGCCCGACGACCCGTCCGCCGAACCGCGAGCGCTCACTGCTCGGCAACTCGACACCCTCCGTGCGATCGCGCACATCGTCGTGCCGCAGCCCGGCGACGGTCAGGTGGACCTCGCCCTGCGCGTCGACGACCAGCTCGCCGCGGGGCTCGGAGACGGATGGCGCGTCGACGGCATGCCCACCGACCTCGAGGCGTACCGGGCAGCGCTCGACGTGCTCGCCGGGCCGGCGCAGGACGGCGCGCTCGACGGCGCTCTGCAGGACGTGGCCGCCGGTCGGTACGGCGCCGACGGTGTGCTCGACGCCGTGATGGATGCAGCACAGCTGCGGGTTTGGTACGAGGACGCCAGCGTCGACCTCGTGAAGCACTGGCTCGCGCACCCCGCGACGATGGCGGCGATCGACTTCGACGGCTTCGCGAACGGGGGCGACGGCGTCCGCAAGCAGGGCTTCCAGTTGCTCGCCGCCGATCAGCGCGAGGCCTGGGAACCAGCGGCACCTGACCGCCGCGACGACACGCACGACGACACCCACGACGGCACCACGACGACGGAAGCAGCACGATGAGACTCGACGGACAGCGCACCTACGGCACGGACGACGTCGTCGACGTGGTGGTCGTCGGCACCGGAGCCGGCGGAGCGCCCCTGCTGGCCTCCCTGGCCCGACGTGGCCTGCGGGTCGTCGCCCTCGAAGCCGGTCGCAACACCGAGCCGGGCGAGCACGTGCCCGACGAGGTCGCCGCCCCCGGTGACATCAACTGGATGGACGAGCGGCTGAGCGGCGGCGGCGCACCGACGGCGTTCGGCCCGAACAACAGCGGCACCGGAGTCGGTGGTTCGACGCTGCACTGGGGCGCGTTCACCCCGCGTCCGAGCACGCACGACCTGTCGCTCCGCTCCGCGTCCGGTGTCGGCGAGGACTGGCCGATCAGCCACGCCGAGCTCACCGGGTGGATCGAGCAGGTCGAACACGACGTCGGGGTCGCCGGCCCCGAGCACTACCCGTGGGACCCGTCGCGCCGCTACCGGATGCGTCCGCCGGCGCGCAACGCCTCGTCGGACATGATGATGCGCGGGGCAGCGGCCGCCGGCATCACGGCGACCGACGCCCCCGTCGGGCTGACCACCGAGGACCGCCACCAGGAGCACCACGGCCTGCGGCACGCATGCGTCTCCTGCGGCTCGTGCCACCAGGGCTGCCGCAACGGCGCGAAGGTCTCGATGGACACCACCTACCTGCCCGCCGCGGTGGCGTTCGGCGCCGAGATCCGGCCGGACTCGTTCGTGCACGGCATCGAGCTCGATGCTTCCGGCGAGGTCAGCGCCGTGCTGTACACCCACGACGGCCGCGAACACCGGCAGCGATGCCGGGCCCTCGTGCTCGCCGCCGGCGGCATCGAGACCCCGCGCCTGCTGCTGCACACCGGGCTCGCGAACGGCAACGGCCAGGTCGGCCGGAACTTCACCGCGCACGGCGCCACCCAGGTCTGGGCACGGTTCGACGAGTCGATGCGCTCCTACCGTGGCTACCCGTCGTCGATCATCACCGAGGACTTCGTCCGCCCCGCCGACGCGGACTTCGCCGGCGGGTACCTGATCCAGAGCCTCGGCGTGCAGCCGCAGACCTTCGCCAACACGCTCATCCGGGGCGGCGGCCTGCGCGGCGCCGAGCTCGTGCGGGCGCTGCAGGACTACCCGCACTCCGCGGGCGTCGGCATCAACGCCGAGTGCCTGCCGTACGACGACAACCGGCTGGTCCTCGCGGACGAGGTCGACGAGCACGGCGTGCCACGAGCCCGGGTCTCGTTCACCCCGGGCGCCAACGAGGACGCGATCCGCCGCCACGCGGTCCGCACCATGACGACCATCGTCGAGGCCGCCGGTGGCAAGGACATCCGGGTCCTCGAGCGCACCGCGCACACGATCGGCACGGCCCGCATGGGCGCGGACCGCGAGACCTCGGTCGTCGACCCGGACGGCCGCTCGTGGGACGTCCCGAACCTGTGGATCGCGGACAACTCGGTGTTCCCGAGCGCCGTCATCGCGAACCCCGCGCTGACGATCATGGCGCTGTCCCTGCGCACCGCCGACCGGATGCTCCGCGCGGCCTGACCGGCGCGGGCGGGCCGACGGCGCGGGCGGGCCGACGGCGCGGGCGGGCCGACGGCGTGGGCGGGCCGGCGGCGCGGACGCGCACCGGCCCGCTCGGTCAGCCGCGCAGGGCGAGCGCCTCGCTCGTCCACCGGGCGTGCAGGTCCCACGGGTCGTCCACACCGGCGGCGACGGCATCGACGTGCGCGAGCAGTTCCGGCGTCGCCCGGAACCACTCGGTGCCGGGGTACCGGGTGGTCGCGAACTGCGCGTGCCGCCGACGTTCGAGCGTCCTATCGCCCCGCTCGAACGCCAGGAGGTCCTGGTGCGGGATCGCGGCCAGTCGCTGCCTCGGGTTCATCGTGGTGCCGATCTTCACCCGGTCGCCGAAGTCGTCGCGCATCCGCAGGTAGTACACGACGTCGACCCGCGGGGGAGCGAGGTCACCGTCGGGCACGTCGCCCCACCGCCACTCGCACCGTGCGCAGACGAAGCCCGTCGGGAACCGCACCCCGACACGGGATCCGCACACTGAGCACGGTCCCGGCAGGGTGTCCTCGACGCCGACGTGCTCGGCCGCGAACTCGGTCACCAGCGTGACGTGCGTCGCGCACAGGGGCACGCCCGCGAACGCGTCCGCGGCGGGGCCCGCGCAACCCGGCACGCAGCACGACGAGGTGACCATGCCCGGAACGCTAGCCGGACCCACCGACGTGCCCCGGGCCTCCCGGCAGCCCTGCGCACCCGCGCACCCACGCCGGACCGGCGCGTACCTGCCGGGAACGGGCGTACCTGGTCGGTTGGAACGACCAGGTACGCCCGTTTCCGCTTCCCACCGCAACCGCTCTGGGAAGAACCGGGCGTCCCTGCCGAAACCGGGCGCACCCGTGCCGGACCGGTGCGTACCTGCCGGAAACGGGCGTACCTGGTCGGTTGGGACGACCAGGTACGCCCGTTCCCGCTTCCCACCGCAACCGCTCTGGGAAGAACTGGGCGTACCTGGTCGAAATAGGCGTACCTGCCGAACCGGTGCGTACCCGCCCGAACCGGGGGTACCTGCCGGACCGGTGCGTACCTGCCGGGAACGGGCGTACCTGGTCGGTTGGAACGACCAGGTACGCCCGTTTCCGCTTCCCACCGCAACCGCTCTGGGAAGGACCGGGCGTACCTGCCGAAACCGGGCGCACCCGTGCCGGACCGGTGCGTACCTGCCGGAAACGGGCGTACCTGGTCGGTTGGAACGACCAGGTACGCCCGTTTCCGCGTCCCACCGCAACCGCTCTGGGAAGAACCGTGCAGGCCGAGACCGGTCAGTCGGTGAAGATCACGCCGACCGGCTCGCGCTTCTCCTCCTGGAACTGGTCCTCACCACGGCCGAGCGCCCAGTAGGCCGACAGCGACATCTCGCGCTTCTCGAGCCCCCAGTCGTCCTGCAGCAGCCGACGGATCGCCTTCATCGCGGTCCGCTCGCCGTGTGCGAACACCTGGACCGGCCGGGAGGCACGGGGCAGCGCCCGGGCCGCGTCCAGCAGGAGCGTGCCCGGCTGGGCGCCGGTGGCGTCGCGGTGCAGCCACCGCAGGTCGACCCCCGCCGGGTGCGCGATGTCCTGCTCGTCGGCAGGGCCGGCGACCTCGACCAGGGCGACGCCCGTGGCCGTGTCGGACATCGACTCCAGCGCGGCGCCGATGGCCGGCAGGGCACTGTCGTCGCCGAGCAGGACGTGGGTGACGTCCGGGTCGTCGGCGGGCGCGTAGCCACCGCCGGGACCGGACAGCGCGAGCTTGTCGCCGGGATGCGCCGCTGCGGCCCAGGGCCCGGCGAGCCCGTCGTCGCCGTGCACGACGAAGTCGACGGCGATCGTCTTCGCGGTGTGGTCGACGGCCCGCACCGTGTAGGTCCGGCGGGCCGGTCGGTCCTGCTTCGGCAGCGTCTCGCGCAGTTCCTCGAGGTCGTACGGGGGCTCGAGGCCGAGCGACGGCTTGGCGAGCAGGAGCTTGACGTACTTGTCGGTGGCGGCCAGCTTGTCCGGGTCGGCCGTGCCCACGAAGTCGTCGAAGGCCGGGCCACCGAGGTGGACGCGCACCATGTGGGGCGACAGTCGCTCGGTCCGGTCGACGACGAAGACGTGCTGGGGGCGTTTGGGCTTGGAGCTCATCGGTACGAGCGTCCTCTCTCCTGCTTGACGTTTGTCGAACTAAGGTTAGCCTTACCTCATGGACACGACCGTCATCCCGTTCTCCGAGCTGCTGCGCAAGCGCACGCGTCGCTCGCACGGTTCCTCGGCCGGGAACGGCTTCATGCACGACCTGCTCGGCGGGAAGTGCGACGTCGCCGACTACGCGGCGTTGCTCGGACAGTACTCGTTCGTGTACGACGCCCTCGAACGTGCAGCGGAACGGATGGCGGACCACCCGGTGGCGGCGCCGTTCGTCACCTCGCAGCTGACCCGGATGCCGGCGATCCGCGCCGACCTCGAGTACCTGATCGGCCCGGACTGGTCCGAGCTGGTCTGCCCGCTCCCGGCCACGACGGCGTACGTGCGGCGGCTCAACGAGGTCGCGGCCGAGTGGCCGGGCGGCTTCGTCGCGCACCACTACACGCGGTACCTCGGCGACCTGTCCGGCGGGCAGATGATCGGTCGGATGCTCTCCGACCAGTTCGGCTTCGACACGAACGGCGTCCTGTTCTACATCTTCGACCAGGTCGCGGACCCGAGTGCCTTCAAGGACACCTACCGTGCGCAGCTCGACGCGGCGCCGTGGACGGCCGACGAGCAGGAGCGGGTCATCGCCGAGGTCGAACTGGCGTACTCGCTCAACAACGGCCTGCTCGAGGGGCTCGACGCCCGGCGTCGCCCGGTGACCGACGGCGCCGGCGACGTGGCGGTGACCGCGTGACCGAGCCGTTCGACGACGAGGCGCGCCGAGCGATCCTCCGGCACATGAACGCCGACCACGCGGTCGACAACCTGGCGATCGTCCGCGCGAACGGGGCCGCGACCGCCGTGGCCGCGACGATGACCGAGATCGACGCGATCGCCGGTGTCTGGCTCGCCCGGCTCGACGACGGCGACGAGGAACAGGTCATCGTGCCCTGGACGTCGCCGCTGACCGACCGCCGCTCGGCGCGGGTGCAGATCGTCGAGGTCCACTCCGCCGCGCAGGCCCAGCTCGCCGAACCGAGCTGAACCGCGCCGATCCGCGCTGATCCGAGCTGAACCGAGCCGATCCGCGCCGACCACAGACCCGCCGGGATCGCGGGCCGCGTCGCAACTGCAGGGGTGCTCCCGCCACGCGTCGCGATCCCGGCGTCCTCCCTGCATGCTCGCGCTGCGCGCGGACGCGTTCCGCACACCCAGCCCGCTGGTCCGTCCGGACGGTCGACGTCACGGGTGGCCGCGGGCCGATACGCTGCTCGGAGCCGGGACGGTGTTCCCGGACGACCCCGAAAGGACCCCATGACGGCGATCGACGGATCGGCGCGACATGAGCGCGCTCGGGACGACGTCAGCGGCGCGGTCGACAGTGACCTGCGCGCCGACGTGCGCTACCTCGGCAACCTGCTCGGCCGGGTGCTGCGCGAGAACGGCGGCGACGAGCTGCTGCGTGACGTGGAGTCGCTGCGTGCGGCCGTGATCGACGCCTACGAGGGCGACCACGCCGAGGGTGCTGCCCGCGCGCAGACCCTCGTGTCCGCGATGTCGGCCGAGCGCGCCGAAGCGGTGGCGCAGGCCTTCACGACGTACTTCCACCTCACGAACCTGGCCGAGGAGCACCACCGCGTGCGGGTGCTCCGGCAGCGCGGCGACGACGGCGGCCTGGCCGGCGACTCGTTCCCGGCGACCTACGCGGAACTCGTGGCCGAGGTCGGCGAGACCGAGGCGGCCGAGCGACTCCGGACGCTGCGGTTCCACCCGGTGCTGACCGCACACCCGACCGAGGCCCGCCGTCGTGCGGTGACCACGGGCGTGCGTCGCATCACGGACCTCATCGACGAGCGCGACCGCTCGAAGAACGCCACGGCACGTGCCGAGAACGAGCGACGGCTGCTCGAGGAGATCACGACGCTCCTGCGCACCTCGCCGCTCCGCACGACCCGCCCGACCCCGCTCGACGAGGTCCGCACCGCCATGAGCGTCTTCGACCAGACGCTGTTCGAGATCGTCCCGCAGGTGTACCGGCTGCTCGACGACCGGCTGCAGGGCGACGACGCCGGGCGCGCACCGGTGACGGCGCCCGCGTTCGTGCGGTTCGGCACCTGGATCGGTGGCGACCGCGACGGCAACCCGCACGTGACCGCCGACATCACGCGCCAGGCTGCGGAGATCGCGGCCGAGCACATCCTGATCGGGCTCACCCGTGCCACCACCCGCATCGGCAGCGCCCTGACCCTCGACGCGAGCGACACCCCGGCCGACGCCGGGCTCACCGCGCTCGTGGCGGCGCAGGAGTCGCTCGACCCGGGCATCGCCGAGCGCATCGGCGTCCGCGCCCCGAACGAGACGCACCGCCGCGCGCTCCTGTTCACCGCCGCGCGCATCGACGCCACCCGCCAGGGCACGACGCCGCTCGCGTACGACGGCCCGGACGCCCTGCTCGCTGACCTCCGGACGATCCAGGCGTCGCTCGTCGCCGCCGGCGCGATCCGGCCGGCGAACGGTGAGCTGCAGAACCTCATCTGGCAGGTCGAGACCTTCGGGTTCCACCTGGCCGAGCTCGAGGTCCGGCAGCACTCGCAGGTGCACCGCGCGGCCCTGGCGGAGATCCGGGCCGGCGGCGCGCTGAGCGAGACCACCGAAGAGGTCCTCGCGGTCTTCCGGACCATCGCCGACCTGCAGGACCGCTACGGGGTCCGTGCCGCCAGCCGGTACATCGTGTCCTTCACGCAGTCGGCGGCGGACCTGGCGAACGTGCACGAGCTCGCCGTGGCCGCACTCGGCTCGCCCGAGGCCGCGCCGGTGCTCGACGTCATCCCGCTGTTCGAGACCTTCGCCGACCTGCACGCCAGCGTCGACATCCTCGACGAGGCCGTCCGCACCGAGACGTTCCAGCGTCGCCTGGCCGCTACCGGCCGTCGGCTCGAGGTCATGCTCGGCTACTCGGACTCGTCGAAGGACGTCGGTCCGGTCTCCGCGAACCTGGCGCTCTACGACGCCCAGGCCCGCATCGCCGACTGGGCGCGGGACAACGAGGTCGAGCTCACCCTGTTCCACGGCCGCGGCGGTTCGCTCGGCCGTGGCGGCGGGCCGGCCAACGAGGCCGTCCTCGCGCAGCCGCCGGGATCGATCGACGGTCGCCTGAAGCTCACCGAGCAGGGCGAGGTCATCTTCGCGCAGTACGGCGACCAGGACATCGCGGCCCGTCACCTCGAGCAGATGGCCTCGGCCACCCTGTTCGCGTCGTCGCCGTCCAACGAGGCGCGCACGGCCGCTGCGGCCACCCGGTTCGCCGACCTCGCGCAGCAGCTGGACGACGTCTCGCGTGTCGCGTTCTACGACCTGGTCAAGGCGGACGGGTTCGCTCCGTGGTTCGCACGGGTCACCCCGATGGAGGAGATCGGTCTGCTCCCGCTCGGCTCCCGCCCGGCCCGCCGCGGGCTGTCGGTCGAGTCGCTCGAGGACCTCCGGGCGATCCCGTGGGTGTTCTCGTGGACCCAGGCGCGGATCAACCTGGCCGGTTGGTACGGGCTCGGCTCCGCGCTCGAGGCGGTCGGTGACGTCGACGTCCTGCGGGCCGCGTACGCCGAGTGGCCGCTGTTCGGCGCGATGATCAAGAACGTCGAGATGTCGCTCGCGAAGACCGACGAGCACATCGCCCGCCGGTACCTCGAGCTCGCCGACCGCGACGACCTCGCCGCCAAGGTGCTCGACGAGATGACGCGGACCCGTGACTGGGTGCTCCGGATCTCGGGTGGCAGCGACGTGCTCGAGGACCGTCCGGTCCTGGCTCGGGCCGTGCGCCTGCGCAGCCCCTACGTCGACGCCCTGTCGCACCTGCAGCTCCGCGCGCTCCGGTCCATCCGGACGACGGGCAGCACCGACCCGACGGACGCCGACCACCGTCTGCTCCTGCTCACCGTGAACGGGATCGCCGCCGGCCTGCAGAACACCGGCTGACGCCGGCCGGCCCCGCACCGCCGAGTGGTCACCAACCGTCGGCGCCGTCGTCGCCGCGCGACGGTTCGCGACCACTCGGCGGACGTGAGCGGCGCGCCGTGACCGCTCGCGGTGGCGGACGGGAGGCCCGTGGCGGCGCTGTCCCGGGCCTCCCGTCCGGCGCCGCGCACGTCCAGGGCTGCACCGCCGAGCGGTCACGCGACGTCGGCTGCCCGGTCGCCGCGCGACGGTTCGCGACCGCTCGGCGGAGGTGAGCGGCGCGCCGTACCCCCGTCGAATCGATTCGGGTGCGCGTAGCGTGTCGGTCGTGACGACGGAGCGCACCCGGAAACCGACCACGACCACCCTGCCGCCGATCGTGCCGCTGGCCCTGATCGTCGGGGTGTCGCCGTTCGCCACCGACATGTACATCCCGGCGCTCCCGCAGATCGCCCACGACCTCGGCACGACCCCCGGTGCCGTGCAGCTGTCGCTCACGGCGTTCCTCGTCGCCTTCGCGGTCGGGCAGTTGCTCGTCGGACCCGTCAGCGACGGGATCGGCCGGCGGCCGATGCTCGTCGTCGGCACCGCGGTGTTCGCGCTCGCCTCGGTCGGGTGCGCCCTCGCGCCGGACGTCGTCACGCTCGTCCTCGCCCGGATCGCCCAGGGGCTCGGCGGAGCGGCCGGAGCGGTCGCCGGCCGGGCGATGGTGTCGGACGTGGCGAGCGGGACGCGGATGGCGAAGGTCTTCGGCACGCTCGCCGCGATCAACGCCATCGGCCCCGTCGTGGCACCGCTGGCCGGAGGCGCCGTGCTGACGTTCGGCACGTGGCGGATCATGTTCGTCGTGCTCGCGGTGCTCGGCGCGCTGTTCTTCGCGATGGTGGTGCTGCGGTTCCGCGAGACCCTGCCGCCGGAGCGACGCGGGGGCGTGGGCTTCGCCGCGAACGGTCGACGCATCCGCGAACTGCTGGCGATCCCGCGGTTCCGGGCCTACGTGCTGAGCGGGGTGCTGTCCACCGTGGGGTTCTTCGCGTACATCGCGACCAGCTCGTTCGTGTTCCAGACCCAGTTCGGGTTCTCCGAGGGCATGTACACGCTGGTCTTCGCCACGAACGCCTCGATGATGATCGTCACCACGCTGGTGTTCGGCCGGGTCGTCGGACGGTTCTCCGAGGACTCCCTGCTCACCGTCGGACTGCTCGTCGGCACCGCGGGCGCGGCGGCGGTCCTCGTCTCGGCGCTGCTCGACCTCGGTCCGGTGCCGGTCTGGTGCGCCCTCGCGGTCGTCACGGGTGCGTGGGGCTTCGTGCTGCCCGCGGCGATGACCCGGACGCAGCACGTCGGGGCGGCGCACCCGGGGACGGCCGCGGCCCTGCAGGGCGGCCTGACGTTCGGGATCGGCGGCCTCGGGACACCGCTCGCCGGCGCGCTGGGCGGGACCGCGCTGGCGATGGGCGGGGTCATGGCGGCACTCATGGCCGCAGCCGTCGTGGTGCAGGTCACCGCGACGCGTCGGGACCGCAGCGGGACCTGACGCGGCGGAGCCGGTAGGTTGCTGGTTGCAAGGCGCACCGATCAGAGGAGACCACCCGGCATGGACATCGTCGTACACGAAGCGCAGCCCGACACCGCGGTACTCGAGTGCAGCGGGCGCCTCAACATGGTGTCCGCCCCCGAGTTCCGCGAGGCGGTCGCGAAGGTCGTCGACAACGGACGTGCCCGCGTCGTGGTCGAGCTCTCCGGTGTCGAGTTCATGGACTCGTCCGGGCTCGGCGCGCTGGTCGGCAGCCTGAAGACCGCGCGGCAGGCGGGCGGCGACCTCCGCATCGCAGCGCCGTCCGAGCAGGTGCAGATGGTCCTGCAGCTCTCCAACATCGACAAGATCCTCCGCACGTACCCCGACGGGGACGCTGCGGTCACCGACTGGTGATGACCGCCTCGGCCGCCGAGCACACGCTCGCGTTGTCGTGCCCGCCGGACGACGTGTCCGCCGTGCACGAGTTCCTGGCGGGCGTGTGGCAGCACGAACCCTCGGTCTCCGTCGAGGACCGGATGGCCCTCGAGCTCGCGATCGTCGAACTCACCTCGAACGTGATCGAGCACGGGACACGCCCGGAGGGCGTCTCCTGCCGTCTGCGCCTCGAGATCGGAGCGGACCGGTTCGCCGCACTGCTCTCCGATGACGGCGTCGCCGCCACCGTGGACACCGAGTCGGCCGAGTTGCCCGACGGACTCGCCGAGAGCGGTCGCGGACTCGCCCTGGTCCGGATGGTCGTGGACGACCTGCGGTACGAGCGGGTCGCCGACGAGAACCGGTGGACGGTCCTGCGCGCCCGTCACTGACCGCCACCACGCGACCCGTCGCTTCGTCCGTCTCGCGCACTCCGTGGGCCACAATCCGCAAGGTGCCGCGGGGGATTCCCGGGGTTCCTGGTCGCCGTGTCACGATTCGCGCGATGACAGCCGAACCGGATCCCAGGATCAGCTTCGAGACGTCGGGGGCCGATCTCGATGCTGCCGTGCACATGTACGAGGACGCCTACGCCAGTGTGGGCTTCACCGCGACCCGCACGGAGCGTCCGTTCGCGTACCGTTTCCGCGTCGTCGGCGACGACGTGATGTCGTTCCGGTCGACCCGGTTCGACGCGCGGATGCAGGGTGAGCTGGACGTCCGCGACGAGTACGTCGTCATGTGGATCACGGACGGCGGCGGGCGCGTCGACATCGGCCGGCAAGAGGTCGCGTTCACGCCCGCCACCCCGATGATGTTCCCGACCGGCCGTCCCTTCGCCTTCGACCTGCAGGACGTCCGGCAGAGCCTGGTGCAGTTCGACCGCACCGCCCTGGAGCGCGTCGCGGCCGAGGTCCACGGTGCGCAGCCGGGCCCACTTGTCTTCGACCACACGGCGACGCCGCGCACGGCCGACCTGCGGGGCTGGAACGTGCAGGTCCAGCGTGCCGCGGCGGTCGTGCTCGGTCGGGCGTCGGTCAGTTCGCTCGCCCTGGCCGAGGTCGCACGGGACACCGCCCAGTCCCTGCTCCGGACCTTCCCGCACAAGCTGCTGGCCCCGGACGTCCCCCTGCCGCAGGGCGCCACGGGCCGTGTCCGCGAGGCCGTCGAGTACATGCACGCCTTCGCGCACACGCCGATCTCGACCACCGACGTCGCCGAGCACGTCGGGCTGAGCGTCCGCGGCCTGCAGCAGGCGTTCCAGCGGCAGGTCGGCACGGCCCCGAACGCGATGCTCCGCGGGATCCGTCTCGACCGGGTGCGCGAGGAGCTCCGCCGTGCGTCGACGGGCGACCTGACCGTGGCGAGCGTGGCGATGCGGTGGGGCTTCGCGCACCTCGGTCGGTTCTCGGCGGCGTACGCAGCGCGCTTCTCCGAGTACCCGCGCGACACCCTGCAGCGCTAGGTCCGTCCGGGGTTCGCTACGCTGCCCGGGTGAGCAGACCTCGACCGTGGGTGATCGTGCCCGGGATCTGGAACTCCGACGCGGAGCACTGGCAGTCCGTCTGGCAGCGGGAGTGTGGCGACGACGCCGTCCGCATCGCACCGGCGTCCTGGGGTGAGCCGGACCCGGGGGACTGGCGAGACGCCATCTCCCGCGCGGTCTCGTCGTGCGCCGAACCGCCGGTGCTCGTCGCGCACAGCCTGGGGGTCCTCGCCGTCGCCGACTGGCTCGTCGCAGACGCCGCAGCCGTCGCGGGAGCCGCCGGTCCCACCGTCGCCGGCGCCTTCCTCGTCGCGCCGCCGGACCCCGCGGCACCGGGCTTCCCCGCGGCCGCCTCCGGGTTCCCCGCGCCCCGCCCGATCCCGGCCGGTACCGCAGCGGCCCGCGTTCCGACCCGCCTGGTGGTGAGCGACGACGACCCGTACTGCACCGCCGACCGTGCGCTGGCGTTCGCGGAGACGATGGGGGCCGCGGTACTCCGGGTCGGCCCGCTCGGCCACGTCAACGTCGCCAGCGGTGTCGGCGCCTGGCCCGCCGGTCGGGAGCTCCTCGGCGCGTTCGAGCAGACGCTCTGACCCGACCCCCGGGGCGACGGGCGACACGCCGTTCACGTTCGGGGCGATATGGCAGGGATTGCTGCGACACACCGCGGATGTCCCGAGTTTCGGCGCGCGCGATATTTATCCTTCGGACATGGAGACCCAGTCCGGTGCACGCACCCCCCTCGTCGACCCGTTCGGTCGCGAGGTCGAGGAGTGGCTCCGCGACGCCCCGGCGACGCGCACGCCGTACGTGGCGGACCTCGTGGTCCCGCCCGTCACCGGCCCGGTGCAGCGCCCCGGCGCCGTGGCCGACGCCACCGCTGTCCAGACGCCGGACGCCACCGCTGTCCAGACGCCGGACGCCAGCACCGCGGCTGCAGCAGTCGCAGCGCCCGAAGCCAGCACCGCGCCTGAAGCCAGCACCGCGCCCGCAGCTCCCGCGTTCCGCCGCGACCGCGCCCGGCACGCCGCCGTCTGCGCACCGTCGTTCCCCGAACCGCCGGAGCGCCTCGCCCTGCGCATCGAGGACCTCGCGATCCAGGTCTCGTCGTCCACCGGTCGCAGCACCATCGAGCGGATCGTCCTGCTCGAGGACGAGGTCCGTCGCCGCGACGAGGACCTCGCCCGCCTCGCCGCCTGGGAGGCCACCGTCGACGGCGCGGACGACCCGGAGGTCACCGCAGCCCGCGCCTTCGCCCAGACCGTCTTCGCGGACCTGCTCGAGGACGCCGCCGCCGAGTCGGACCGTCGCGACCGTGCAGCCGCCCGCCGTGCCGCGACCGCTCCGGTCGCCGTCGTGACCGGCGTCGCCCCCGCTCCCGCGGTGGCCGTGGTCCGCCCCGCACCGGCGGCAGCAGCCGCACCGGCAGCCGACGTCGTCACGGCGACCCCGGCCGTGGCGCTGGTCGCCCCGGAACGCGACGAGCCCGTGCGACCGGTGCTGGGCCTCCCGGCCGTGTCGCCGGTGTCCGCGAACACGCGACCCACGCCGCTCGTCCAGCCCGCCACCGGGCCGACGGTCATCGACCGTGCCGCGTTCGCGGCCGCCCTCACCGCCCACCAGGGCACGACCGCGAGCACGCCCGTCGTGCTGCCGGACGTGATCGCCGTACCCGTCGTCGAGACGGCCGCCCCGGCGAGCGTCGACACCGAAACCGGCACCGAAACCGGCACCGACGAGCCGGCCCGGCCCGGCTGGTGGTCGCGACTCGTCGCCGGCCTCCTCCGTGCGCTCGGTCGCCGCTGACCGGGAGGCCCGGATCACCCCGCGCGGACCGGCTGCCGGTGCCGACGCGGTCGGCTCGGTAGACTGACCGGATGCCGACGCTCCGCGAACTCCAGGCCGTGATCGAAGACCTGTGGCCCGCCGCAGGAGCTGAGTCGTGGGACGCCGTAGGACTGGTCGCCGGGGACCCGGACGCCACCGTCGAGCACGTCCACCTGGCCGTCGACGCCGTCCCCGCGACCGCACGTGAAGCGGTCGAGCTCGGTGCCGGGCTCCTGCTCACGCACCACCCGCTGCTCCTGCGCGGCGTGACGACGATCGCCGAGTCGACGTACAAGGGCAGCGTCCTCGCGACCCTCGTGCGCGGTGGCAGCGCCCTGATCGCGGCCCACACCAACGCCGACGTCGTCACCACGGGGACCTCGGCCGTGCTCGCCGACCGGATCGGCCTGACCGACCAGCGACCGCTCGACGCCGGAGCCGACCCCGCGACGGGCATCGGCCGCGCCGGGGTCCTCGCCGAGGGCATGACCCTCGGCGCCCTGGCACGGAAGCTCGTCGACCTGCTGCCGCCCACCGCGACCGGGGTCCGGGTGTCCGGCGACTTCGACCAGCCCGTGCGCACCGTGGCACTGTGCGCCGGAGCGGGGGACTCGCTGCTCGGCCACCCTGCCGTCCTCGCTGCCGACGTGTACATCACGAGCGACCTCCGCCACCACCCGGCGTCCGAGTTCCGCGAGCAGGCACTGCTCGGCGGCGGTCCCGCCCTCATCGACACCTCGCACTGGGCCACCGAGTGGCTCTGGCTCGACGTCGCGGCCGCGCAACTGCGCCAGGCTGCCGGCGTCCGGGTCACCGTGAGCGACCTCCGAACCGACCCGTGGGACTTCGCGGTCCTGCCGGCGGCAGAACCCACCACCCCCACTGAAGGAGTCTGACCATGAAGGCAGCACCCGAGGACCAGGTCATCCTCCTCGACGTCCAACGACTCGACAACGACGTCACCCGCATCGCGCACCGCATCACGTCGCTGCAGAAGGGCGACCAGCTCACCGGACTCGGCACCAAGGCCGCCGGGCTGCGCAGCGAACTCGTCGCCGCGACCGGCCTGGTCGAGGACGCCGAACGCGAACTCGCCCGCCTCGAGTCCGACACCGCCACCGCGCAGGCCCGCGTCGAACGCGACACCACGATGCTGCAGAACGTGTCGAACTCGAAGGACGCGGCCGGGCTGCAGAACGAGCTCGAGTCGCTCCAGCGCCGCATCGGTGGGCTCGAGACCGCCGAGCTCGAGGTCATGGAGAACCTCGACGGCCTCCGCGCCCGGGTCGGCGACATCGAGGCGCAGCTCGCCGACGTCGAGGCCGCCCGCTCCGGCCTGGTCGCCGAGCGTGACGCCGAGATCGCGCGGCTGTCGTCCGACCGTGCCTCTGCCGAGCAGGCCCGGGCCGACGTCGCCGCGAAGGTGCCGGCCGAGCTGCTCGCGCTCTACGACCGGCAGCGTGCCCGCTACGGCTTCGGTGCGTCGCTGCTGCAGGGTGGGGTGTCGACGGCGTCGGGCGTGGCGCTGAACAACTCCGACCTGCAGGACATCCGCCGGGCCGCCCCGGACGACGTGGTGCTGTGCCCGGACAGCGACGCGATCCTGGTGCGGACGGCCGAGTCCGGGCTGTAGCGCGCCGCGGCGTTCGCACGGCGCGAACCCCGCACGGTGCGAGGGGCCCGTCCGGTGCGAGCCCCGCACGGTGCGAGGGGCCCGTCCGGTGCGAGGTTCCGTACTCGGTGAGACGCGCCCGGCGCCGCACGGAGTACGGAACCCCGCACGGAATCGTCCGCTCCCCGCACGGTGCGAGGGAGCGGACGACGAGCAGTGGGGCGAATGGGCCGGCCGTACGCCGGGTTCTGTCCCGCCGCTTGCACGGCGGTGACGGCCATCTCTCTCGGACCGACGTTGCCGTCGGCCTCCAGCGGTCTACCCGAGGACTCGGCGAGCAGCCTCAGCGTCCTCTGTCTGACCTTGCTCCGGGCGAGGTTTACCGAGCGGATCCGGTCACCCGGACCCCTGGTGGTCTCTTACACCACCGTTTCACCCTTACCGACGTTGCCGCCGGCGGTCTGCTTTCTGTGGCACTGTCTCGCGGATTGCTCCGGGTGGGTGTTACCCACCGCCCTGCTCTGTGGAGCCCGGACGTTCCTCGGCACTCCCGGGGGAGTGACGCGACCGTCTCACCGACCCATTCGCAGGTCCGAGTCTACCGGCCCCGCGCCCGGCCCCGTGCCGGCGCCCACCCGCACCCGCGCCCCGAGGTTCCGAGATCTCGGCATGTCGGCGCGCACGAGGGGGCTCCGTGGAACCTCGGCGCACCGCAGACGGCGAGTCGTGGAACCTCGGCGCCAGCGGCCGGGCGCGTCGAACCGCACCGAACACCTCCCGCGCCGCACGGTGCAGGCCAGTGCGGGCTCGACCGTCCGACCGATCGCCGGGTCAGGCGCTCCGGGCAGCCAGGGTCGCGGCGCCGATGATGCCGGCGTTGTTGCGCAGGGTCGCGGGGATGATCTCCGCCTGCAGGTCGAGCAGCGGCAGGAACTCCTCGTACTGCTTCGACACGCCGCCGCCGACGACGAAGAGCTCGGGGGAGAGCAGGGCCTCGAGCGTCGAGTAGTAGGTCTGCAGGCGCTTCGCCCAGTGCTTCCACGACAGGTCGTCGCGCTCCTTGGCAGCGAAGGAGGCGCGCGACTCGGCGTCGTGCCCGTCGATCTCCAGGTGTCCGAGCTCCGAGTTCACGATGAGCACGCCGTCGTTGATGAGCGCGCTGCCGATCCCGGTGCCCAGCGTCGTGACGATCACCAGGCCGTCCTTGCCCTTCGCCGCGCCGAACTGCTGCTCGGCGAACCCGGCGGCGTCGGCGTCGTTGACGAAGTGGATCGCGCGGCCGAGCTCCTTCTCGAACAGCGCCTCGGCCTCGAAGCCGATCCACTTCTTCGAGACGTTCGCAGCCGACATGGTCTTGCCGTCCCGCACGATCGCGGGGAAGCACACGCCGACGGGGACGTCTGCCGCGGGTGCGAGTTCGTCGAGGATCGAGGCGACGACGGCGGTGATGTCGTGGGGCTTCCCGCCTTCCGGGGTGGCCTTCTTGATGCGGTCCGTGGTCAGTTCACCGGACGCGACGTCGACGATCGCGCCCTTGATGCCCGTACCACCGATGTCGACGCCGACTGCGAGGGAGGTCATGAGGTTGTCGTGCCTTTCGGTTGCCTGCCGGAGTGCCCGGTCAGGAAGGGGTGTCCGGTCAGGAGACGGTGAGGAGCTCCGCGCCGCGTTCGGTGACGACGAGGGTGTGCTCGAACTGCGCGGTCCACGACTTGTCGCGCGTCGAGACCGTCCAGTCGTCGGACCAGATGTCGGCCTCGATCCCGCCGAGGGTCAACATGGGCTCGATGGTGAACACCATGCCCTGCTCGATGACGTCGTCGTACTGCGGCGCGTCGTAGTGCGGGATGATCAGGCCGGAGTGGAAAGCACGACCGACACCGTGGCCGGTGTAGTCGCGGACGACGCCGTAGCCGAACCGCTTCGCGTACGCCTCGATGGCGCGGCCGATGACGTTCACCTGCCGGCCGGGGGCGACGGCCTTGATGCCGCGTCGGAGCGCCTCTTCGGTCCGCGTCACCAGGTCCGACACCTCCTGCGATGCCTGCCCGACGATGAACGTGCGGTTCGTGTCGCCGTGCATCCCGTCCTTGTAGGCGGTGATGTCGATGTTGACGAGGTCGCCCTCCTGCAGGACGGTGTCGTCCGGGATGCCGTGGCAGATCACCTCGTTGAGGCTCGAGCACAGCGACTTCGGGTACCCGCGGTACCCGAGCGTCGACGGGTAGGCGCCGTGTGCGACGACGAAGTCGTGGCCGATGCGGTCGAGTTCGTCGGTGGTCACGCCCGGACGGATCGCCGCGCCGACGGCGTCGATGGCCTGGGACGCGATGCGGCCGGCGGTGCGGATGCGCTCGACCTCGTCGGGGGAGTACGTGTCACCGAGGCCGTGCTCGTGCGGTTCGACCTTGCCGACGTACTCCGGGCGTTCGATGTCCTTCGGGACGGTCCGGAGCGGGGAGACGCGGCCGGCGGTCAGGTGTCCGTGTTCGTCCCGGGGCATGCCGACCACTCTAGCCGCGGCGCGACGCGCCGAGCGCAACCGCCCTCCGGTGCGGCCCGACGGGGTGGGCGTGACCGCCCTCCGGTGCGGCCCGACGGGGTGAGCGCGACTGCCTGGAGGCCCGGTGCCGGTCCGCCGGGCCGGCACCGGGCCTCCAGGCCGTCACCTGGGTACGGTGGGCGGCATGAGCGACGAACGCATCGAGTCCCAGTGGTGGTTCAACGACAAGACCGGTCAGGTCGAGCAGGGGCCGCAGTCCCCGCAGCGCGACCGCATCGGCCCGTTCGACACGCGCGAGGAAGCGCAGCACGCGCTCGACCGGATCGCGGCGAACAACGAGAAGTGGGACGCCGACGACCGGTGACGCACCGGCGACGGCACGGTGACGGACCACTGACGCGTCGCACGGCCCCGCGCACGCCGCGGGACCACTAGCCTGGGACGAGGCCCGCCCGCGGCCACCCGATACACGGAAAGGTCGTGCATGGACAAGCAGACGGACTTCGTGCTCCGCACCATCGAGGAGCGCGGCATCAAGTTCATCCGACTCTGGTTCACGGACGTCATCGGGACGCTGAAGTCGGTGGCGATCGCCCCGGCCGAGGTCGAGGGTGCCTTCGCCGAGGGCATCGGGTTCGACGGCTCCGCGATCGAGGGCCTGTCCCGCTCGTACGAGGCCGACGTGCTCGCGCACCCGGACCCCTCGACGTTCCAGATCCTGCCGTGGCGCGGCGAGGTCGACCCGACCGCGCGGATGTTCTGCGACATCACGACGCCGGACGGCCAGCCCGCCGTCGCCGACCCGCGCAACGTGCTGAAGCGCACGCTGGCCCGGGCGAGCGAGCGTGGCTTCACGTTCTACACGCACCCCGAGATCGAGTTCTACCTGCTCAAGAGCCGCGAGTGGAAGGACGGCGGGCCGCAACCCGTCGACCAGGCCGGCTACTTCGACAACGTCCCCGGCGGCAGCGCGCACGACTTCCGTCGCCGCTCGGTCCGGATGCTCGAGGACCTCGGCATCTCGGTGGAGTTCAGCCACCACGAGGCCGGGCCTGGCCAGAACGAGATCGACCTCCGCTACGCCGACGCACTGACGATGGCGGACAACATCATGACCTTCCGCACGGTCGTGAAAGAGGTCGCGATCGAGCAGGGCGTCTACGCGACGTTCATGCCGAAGCCGATCTCGGGTCAGCCGGGTTCGGGCATGCACACGCACGTCTCGCTCTTCGAGGGCGACCAGAACGCGTTCTACGAGGCCGGCGGCGAGTACCAGCTGTCCCGAACCGCCAAGCACTTCATCGCTGGTGTGCTCAAGCACGCACCCGAGATCACCGCGGTGACGAACCAGTTCGTGAACTCGTACAAGCGCCTCTGGGGCGGCGACGAGGCCCCGTCCTTCGTGACGTGGGGCCACAACAACCGTTCGGCGCTCGTGCGCGTGCCGCTGTACAAGCCCAACAAGGGGCAGTCCTCGCGCATCGAGTACCGCGGCATCGACTCGGCGGCGAACCCGTACCTGGCGTACTCGCTGCTGCTCGCTGCGGGGCTCAAGGGCATCGAGGAAGAGTACGAGCTGCCGGCCGAGGCCGAGCACGACGTCTGGAGCCTGACCGACGCCGAGCGTCGTGCCCTCGGGTACAGCCAGCTGCCGTCGAGCCTCGACCACGCCCTCAGCCTGATGGAGGACTCCGAGCTCGTCGCCGAGACGCTGGGCGAGCACGTGTTCAACTTCGTGCTCCTCAACAAGCGCCAGGAGTGGAAGCGCTACCGCGACCAGGTCACGCCGTTCGAGCTCGACACCAACCTCGGCGCCCTCTGAGCGAGCGCACCACATGACCGGTCGGACGACGTCGTCGCGTTCCGAGTTGGCCCGCCTGGGCTTCGCCGAGCTGTCGGAGAGCCTGGAGCGGATCGCCGACCTGGAGGCGCGGTTCGGCTCCGTCGTGCCGCTGCCGGTCAGCGGCACCCCGGCGCTCTGGGGCATCACCGCGGATCCCGACGGCGCGCTGCGACTGCTGGAACGGCTGTTGGAGCGTGCTCCGGACGAGCTCCGCCCCGTCCTGACGGACGAGGCCGCGACGGAGCGGCTGATCCGCCTGCTCGGCGCCTCGGTCGGTCTCGGCGAGTTCCTGCACCGTCGTCCTGCCGAGCTCGCACTGCTGCTCGAGCCCGTCGTCGCACCCTGGTCGCAGGAGCGGTACACGGCGTCCCTGCTCGAGGCGATCGACGGTGCCACCGGCGAGGACGCACGGATGTGCCTGCGGGTGCGGTACCGCCGGCACCTCGCGCAGATCGCCCTGTACGACGTGCTGCACTCGTCGCCGACCGAGGCGTTCCCGGCCGTCGCTGCCGGACTGGCCGACCTGGCCGGGGCAGCGCTCGACGCCGCTGTCGACGTCGCCCGGCGCGAGGTGCCGTTCCCGGCCGCCGACGTCGCTGCGACCCCGCTCGCGGTGATCGCGATGGGCAAGGCCGGCGCACGCGAGCTCAACTACGTCAGCGACGTCGACGTCATCTTCGTCACCGAGGCCACCGACGACATCGGCACCGACCGTGCCGTCCGCATCTCGACGCGGATCGCGATCGCCGCGACCCACGCGATCACCGACCTGGCCGCCGAACCCGGTCTGTGGGAGGTCGACGCGAACCTGCGACCGGAGGGCAAGGACGGTGCCCTCGTCCGCACGCTCGACTCGCACGTCGCGTACTACGAGCGCTGGGCGAAGTCGTGGGAGTTCCAGGCGCTCCTCAAGGCCCGGCCGATCGCCGGCTCGGCCGACCTCGGTGCGCGCTACGCCGAGGCCGTCGCACCGTTCGTGTGGAGCTCGTCGGCGCGCCCCGGGTTCGTCGAGTCGGTGCAGCGGATGCGCGAGCGCGTCACCGACCACATCCCCGACGGCGAAGTCGACCGGCAGCTGAAGCTCGGCCCCGGCGGCCTGCGCGACGTCGAGTTCACCGTGCAGCTCCTGCAGCTCGTGCACGGTCGTGACGACGAGTCCGTGCGGGTCCGTTCCACCCTCGAGGCGATGGACGCCCTGACCGCCGCCGGGTACGTCGGACGCGCCGAGGCCGCCCACTTCGGTCCGGACTACGCGCTCCTCCGGGTCCTCGAGCACCGCATCCAGCTCCGCCGACTGCAGCGGACGCACCTGATGCCGACCGACGAGGAAGAACTCCGTGTCCTCGCCCGGTCGAGCGGTCTGGCCACCTCGGCCGCAGCTCTCGAGACCCGGTGGCGGGCGGTCAAGCTCGAGGTCCGCGGCCTGCACGAGCGGCTGTTCTACCGTCCGCTGCTGTCCGCCGTCGCCACGACAGAGGGCGAGATCGTGCTGACCGACGACCAGGTCGTCGACCGGCTCGCAGGCGTCGGGTTCGTCGACCCGCCCGGTGCGCTGCGGCACATCCGGGCGCTCACACAGGGCACGAGCCGGCGCGCGGCGATCCAGCGCAACCTGCTGCCGGTGCTCCTGCGGTGGATGGCCGAGGGGCCGGCGCCCGACCGGGCCCTGCTGGCGTTCCGACGGCTCAGCGACACCCTGGGGGAGTCCAGCTGGTTCCTCCGGATGCTCCGCGACTCGTCCGGGGCTGCGCACTCGCTGACCACCGTGCTGTCGGAGTCGGCGTTCCTGTCCGGTCTGCTCGAGCGGTTCCCGGAGGCAGTCGCCTGGCTCGACGAGCCCGAGTCGCTCCTGCGTGCACGCCCGATGGACTCGTTGCTCGCCGAGATGACCGCGACGACGGCGCGGCACGGCAACGACGTCGACGGTGCGGCCAGCCTGCTGCGCTCGGCGCGCCGCCGCGAGACCCTGCGCCTCGGCATGGCTGCGGTGCTCGGCCACCTCGACGTGGACGCCCTGGGTGCTGCACTCAGCGACGTGACCGAGGCGACGCTCGCCGGGGCCCTCGCGCTCGCCCGGCGGGACGCCCCCGCGGACTTCGAGTTCGGGATCATCGCGATGGGCCGCTACGGCGGGCGTGAGCTCGGCTTCGGCTCCGACGCCGACGTCCTCTACGTGTACCGCGCGCCGGACTTGGCGACCGAGGTGGCCTCCCGGACGGCACAGACCATCGTGCGCGAGCTGAACCGGCTCACCGAGGACACCGTCCACCCGCTCGACCTCGACATCGACCTGCGCCCCGAGGGGAAGAACGGCCCGGTGGCGCGCACGCTCGAGTCCTACGGCGCCTACTACGCCCGGTGGTCGCTGACGTGGGAGGCGCAGGCGCTGCTCCGTGCCCGTGGCGCCGTGGGGGATGCCCAGCTGCTCCGGGACTTCGAGCACCTGGCCGACCGGACGCGCTACCCGGAGCGGATCGACGAGAACGAGGTGCGCGAGGTCCGACGCATCAAGGCCCGTGTCGAGTCCGAGCGACTGCCACGTGGGGCCGATCCGGCTCGCCACCTGAAGCTCGGGCGCGGATCGCTCAGCGACGTCGAGTGGTTCGTCCAGCTCCTGCAGCTGCAGCACGCCCTCGAGTTCCCCGCGCTCCGCACGACCTCGACGCTCGAGGCACTCGACGGTGCCGTAGCTGCCGGGTTCGTCAGTGCCGACGACGGCGAGCGGCTCGGTGCGGCCTGGCGCTTCGCCTCGCGGACGCGCAGTGCGCTGGTGCTCTGGTCGGGGAAGACCACCGACGTCCTGCCCGTCGACCGAGTCCAGCTCGAGGGCGTCGCGCGGCTGATGGAGTACCCGCCCGGCTCGGCGAGCGAGCTCGAAGAGGACTACCTCGGCGTCACCCGACGTGCACGGCAGGTCTTCGAGCGCGAGTTCTACGGCGCCTGACGCGGCACCGACACGCCCGGGCGTGCTCCCCGGACGCGAAGGTGACGAGTCGTCGCAGGTTAATTCCCCGTGTCGCGCACCGTCCCCCGTTCGTTTCGGACTGTACCCCGATTCGGACAGACGGGTCCGTCGTTACTTCGCCGTGACCACCACGCCCCGGGCCGCCGGCAGACGTGCCAGAGGTCCGCGCCGACTCGCCCGGTGACCCTGTCGTGAACAGGGGTTTCCCGGTGCGGTGATCCGCGCCTCCCGGCAGTGTTCGCCGCCCACCAGGGTGAGTGACAGGGTGAACGCGGTCCGCAGGAGTGCTGTCAGCACGAGGGGGGACCACCGGTCCCGGTGGAGATGGGGACAAGTGTGTACCCCGTAACGCGCTCGAAACGCCCCCGGACGGGGGTCGCGTTGCGCGGGGGTTCAGGTTTCTGCGTCAATGGGGTCACCCGAACCGACCCTGATTCCCCAACGTCGCGGAATCTCCACCTCGAACGTTGAAGCAGGGATCAGTGTTCACCTTCATTCTGCAGATCAGGCAGATGGTCGAAGGCCACCCCGAGTTCTACCTGTTCGCCGTGTACTCCGCGGTGATCTGGTTGCTCTGGTTGGTCAAGGTCGTCATCTCCGCCCGCTACCGCCCGTTCACCGGCACCTTCGTCGGTACCACCAGCGTCGTCGTCCCCGTCGTGGACGAACCGCTCGACCTGTTCCGCGACGTCATCGGTCGCATGGTCGAGCAGCGACCCGGCGAGATCATCGTCGTCATCAACGGCGCCCGCAACGAGGCGCTCGAAGCCGTCTGCGACGAGTTCGCCCCGCTCGTCCGCTGGACGCACACGCCCATCCCGGGCAAGCGCAACGCCGTCAAGGTCGGCACCGAGATGTCCAACGGCGACATCACGGTGCTCGTCGACTCGGACACCGTCTGGACCCCCGGCGCGCTCGAGGAACTCCTCAAGCCGTTCGCCGACGAGTCCGTCGGCGGCGTCACGACTCGGCAGCGCATCCTCGAACCCGAGCGCAGCTGGATCACCCGCTGGGCCGACTGGCTCGAGAACTCGCGAGCGCTCTACTCGATGCCCGCGCAGAGCGTCCTCGGGCAGATCGGCTGCCTGCCCGGGCGCACGATCGCCTTCCGGCGGAGCATCCTGATGCGCGTCATGGACAAGTTCATGCACGAGAAGTTCATGGGTGTGTTCCTCGAGGTCTCCGACGACCGCACGCTCACGAACCTCACGCTCAAGGAGGGGTACCGGACCGTCTACCAGTACACATCGCTGGTCTACACGGACGCTCCGCTGCAGGTGAAGAAGCTGTTCAAGCAGCAGCTCCGCTGGGCCCGCGGCTCGCAGTACAACACGCTGCGCATGCTGCCGTGGATGCTCGGTCACGCCCCGGTGCTCGCGGCGTTCTTCATCACCGACATCATCCTGCCGTTCATGCTCTTCGGTGTGATCGCCGGCTGGATCTACCGGGCCTTCACCGGGCAGGGCGAGAACCTGTACCAGGGCATCCTGTCGCAGTACGGCTTCTCGACGGGCTTCGTCTACGTCGCCGCCCTGATGGTCGTCTCGTCGGTGCTCAGCATGGCCATCCGGCAGATGCGCCACCTGGCCGAGAAGCCGAGTGACTTCTTCCGCCTGCCGATGTTCATCATCGTGTCGACGTTCTTCCTCATGCCGATCCGGCTCATCGGCTTCTTCCGCTTGGCGCACGCGTCCGGCTGGGGGACCCGCGCCGGTGCCTACGCCGGCGGTCCGATGCAGGAGGACCCGTCCGACGCCGCGCAGCCGTCGTCCTTCGGCACCCAGACCCCGGTCAGCCCCGTCGACGCCGCGGACCGTGCCCGGGCCGTCGACGGACGCGTGCCGCTCGGGAGCGACCAGGTGGCCGTGGACCGCGCGTTCGACGAGCTCTTCGGGGCCGACGCCACCACCAACTCCACCACGACCGTGCTCGCGACCCGGCGCGAGGCCGCTGCCGCAGCAGCAGTGCAGCCCGCAGCCCCACGGACCGCCCCCGTGAAGGCCCGCCGGTACAACCCGTACGCCGCGATCCCGTACTGCATCGGCATCGCGATCTTCGTCCTGGAGGCCTTCCTCATTGTCTGACATCATCCGCTCCTCCAGTACCTGGTGGGCGCAGTCGAGCAAGCACGCCCGCTGGACGGCCGTCGGCACGACCGCCATCGTCCTCGCCCTCGCCCTCATCACCTGGTCGGTCTGGGTCTCCCCGGCCGGCCCCGTCTCCACCGCCGTGCACCAGGCCCTCGGGGTCACCGCCCCGAAGGCCAAGAAGGTGTCCGCCGCCGAACTGCAGACGCAGCTCGACGCTGCCCAGGACCGCATCTGGGCGCTCGAGGGCAAGCTCGACTCCCGCACCGCCCAGGCCGGCTCGCGTGGCGACCAGATCACGGAGCTCAAGGCGCAGGTCGCGTCGCTCCAGTCCCAGCTCGGTTCCGCGAAGGGCTCGGGAGGCTCGTCCTCCGTCAACGCGTCGGGTTCCGGTGCGAACGGGGCCGGCACCTCGGGCTCCGGCTCGGGTTCCGGGACCGGCGGGTCCGCTGTCTCGGACAACGGGTCCGGGTCGGGTTCCGGCTCCGGTTCCGGCGGCAGCTCGGCCGGTGGGTCGGGTTCGAGTGGCGGCTCCGGCGGCTCGGGTGGTGGCTCCGGTGGGGTCACGAACCCGAACCCCGGCCCGTCGACCGACCCGGGCACCACGCCCGTGGCGGTCCCGACCAAGGCGGACATCCTCGGGCAGCAGTCCCGCTGGTACGGCCTGTACACGGCGCAGTCCCCGTTCAACTGGTCCGAGTACGACCAGGTCTCGCAAGAGGTGGGGAGGGCGACGAACATGGTCGGCTTCTTCCAGGGCTTCGACCAGGACTTCAACCAGAACGCGGTCCAGCGCTCGTGGGCGAACGGTCGTCTGCCGATGATGACGTGGGAGTCGGTGCCCGCGAAGACGGGCAACGACGAGCCGTACGTCGAGGGCTACACCAACGAGGACGTCATCTCCGGCAAGTTCGACGCCTACCTGACGCAGTACGCCAAGTCCCTGGCGGCGAACGGCCAGCCGCTCGTCATCCGGTTCGACCACGAGATGAACGGCCAGTGGTACAACTGGTCCGAATCCGCGAAGCAGCAGAACGCCGCCGGCTCGTACACCGCGATGTGGCAGCACGTCTGGAACGTCTTCCAGGCCAACGGCGCGAACCAGTACGCCATCTGGGACTGGTCGCCGTCGCGCATCGACAAGCTCGGCAACGCGAAGTACCAGACGCTCGAGTACATGCAGAACTACTACCCGGGCGCCGAGTACGTCGACTGGGTCGGCATGAGCGGCTACTACCGTGACGCCAGCGAGCAGCCGACCTTCGAGAACACCTTCGGTGCGACGCTCGCCCAGATCCGGCAGGTCGCGCCGGGCAAGGGCATCGTGCTCAACGAGATCGGGGCCACCGAGACCGGGGGCAGCGTCTCGAACCCCCAGAAGACCCAGTGGATCAACTCGCTCTTCGACGCCCTGGCCGACCCCGCCAACTCGGACATCATCGGCTTCGCGTACTTCAGCGAGACCGCGACCACGATCGTCGACGGCACACGCACCACGAACGACTGGCGACTCAACTCGCGAGCCGACTCCCTGGCGGCCTTCGCCGAGGGCATCAAGCGCAACGACATCGACTACGACCTGCAGGAGGTCACGCCATGACCGCGTCCAAGAAGTCGCCCGACCAGGCCGACACCCGTCCCGCACCCGTCATCAGCGTCATCGGTACCGGCTACCTCGGTGCCACCCACGCGGCCGCCATGGCCGAGATGGGCTTCGAGACCATCGGCGTGGACGTCGACCCGGCGAAGCTCGCCGCGTTGTCCGCCGGCGAGGTCCCGTTCTTCGAACCCGGCCTGCCCGAGCTCATCACGAAGCACGTCGCGAGCGGCAAGCTCCGGTTCACGGCGGACATCGCCTCGGCCGTCGCCGCCGCGGACGTCCACTTCGTCTGCGTCGGCACCCCGCAGAAGGCGGGCTCGCACGCCGCCAACCTGGCGTACGTCGAGAGCGCCACCCGCGGCGTCGCCGAGAACCTCACCCACCCGGGACTCATCGTCGGCAAGTCGACGGTCCCGGTCGGCACCGCGGCGCGACTGCGCGGCATCGTCCGCGAGTTCACCCCCTCGGGGATCGACGCCGAGCTCATCTGGAACCCGGAGTTCCTCCGCGAGGGCAAGGCCGTCGAGGACACCCTGCACCCGGACCGCCTGGTCTGGGGCGGCGCGTCCGAGGCTGCCGACGCCGTCATCCGCGAGGTCTACGCCGCGCCGATCAGCGAGGGCACCCCGGTCATCACCACCGACCTCGCCACCGCGGAGCTCGTCAAGGTGAGCGCCAACGCGTTCCTCGCCACGAAGATCTCGTTCATCAACGCGATCTCCGAGATGTGCGCGATCACCGGCGCCGACGTGTCGACGCTCGCCGACGCCCTCGGGCACGACGCCCGCATCGGCCGGAAGTTCCTGAACGCCGGCCTCGGGTTCGGCGGCGGGTGCCTGCCGAAGGACATCCGAGCGCTCATGTACCGCGCCAACGAGATCGGCGCGGGCCAGGTCGTCGGCCTCATGCAGCAGGTCGACGAGATCAACATGGGCCAGCGTCAGCGGGTCATCGACATGGCGATCGACTCGGCCGGGGGATCGGTGCTGAACCGTCGTGTGGCCGTCATCGGCGCCGCGTTCAAGCCCCTCACCGACGACGTCCGGGATTCCCCGGCGCTCAACGTGGCCGCTGCGCTGCACCTGCGCGGCGCCCAGGTCACGCTCTGGGACCCCGAGGCGATGGAGCCGGCGAAGCGCTCGTTCCCGACGCTGAGCTACGCCGCGTCGATGGCGGACGCGATCGAGGGCGCCGACGTCGTCCTGGTGCTCACCGAGTGGGACGAGATCATCACCGCCGACCCGGTCGCCCTCGGTGACCTCGTCGGTCGCCGCGTCGTGATCGATGCGCGCAACTGCCTCCCGGTCCACGACTGGGTCAAAGCGGGGTGGACCGTCCGTTCCCTGGGGCGGCCCACGCCGGTCACGGGTGCACCCGTGAGCGTCGCAGCGGGGACGAACGACTCGTTGGCCACGGCTCGCTAGTCACCGTTCGCGAAGCGGGGTCCGTGCCGGGCGGCACGGGCCCCGTTCCCGTGTGCGCGGTGCCGGGTCGGATCGAGCGTGGGTGGTCGAAACGGGCGTACCTGGTCGGAACTTTCGACCAGTTACGCCCGATTCGGCTTCCCAGTCCGGGTGCGATGGGAAGGAACGTGCGTCGCGACCAGCCGGGAGGCCCGGTGCCGGCCCGCCGGACCGGCACCGGGCCTCCAGGCGGTCGCGTCCGTACCCCGCGCTCACGGAGGCCGCGTCGTCACGCGCTGAGCGACACCTCACGGCCGGCGCAGCCCGTGAGGTGTCGCCCACCCCGAAACGTGACCGGCACGGCGAAGGCCCCGCACCTGACGGTGCGGGGCCTTCGTGTGTCAGCGAGGATCAGACGCCGAAGTACAGCTCGTACTCGAACGGGTGCGGGCGCTGTGCCAGCGGGAGGATCTCGTTCTCACGCTTGTAGTCGATCCAGGTCTGGATGAGGTCCTCGGTGAAGACGTTGCCCTTCGTGAGGAACTCGTGGTCCGCCTCGAGGAAGTCGAGCGCCTCGTCGAGGGAGCCGGGGACCTGCGGGATGCCCTTTGCTTCCTCGGGCGGGAGCTCGTAGAGGTCCTTGTCGACGGGCTCGTGCGGCTCGATGCGGTTCTGGATGCCGTCGAGGCCCGCCATCAGCTGCGCGGCGAAGGCGAGGTACGGGTTGCCCGAGGCGTCCGGCGCGCGGAACTCGATGCGCTTGGCCTTCGGGTTGGTGCCCGTGATCGGGATGCGGATCGCAGCCGAGCGGTTACCGGCCGAGTAGACCAGGTTGACCGGAGCCTCGAAGCCCTTGACCAGGCGGTGGTACGAGTTGATCGACGGGTTGGTGAAGGCGAGCAGCGCCGGAGCGTGCTTCAGCAGACCGCCGATGTACCAACGGGCCAGGTCGGACAGGCCGCCGTAGCCGTTCTCGTCGTAGAAGAGCGGCTTGCCATCCGACCAGAGCGACTGGTGGGTGTGCATGCCCGAGCCGTTGTCGCCGAAGAGCGGCTTCGGCATGAACGTGGCGACCTTGCCCCACTGGTCCGCCGTGTTCTTGACGATGTACTTGAACTTCAGGATGTCGTCCGCGGCGTGGACCATCGTGTCGAACTTGTAGTTGATCTCCTGCTGGCCGCCGGTGCCCACCTCGTGGTGCGAGCGCTCGAGCTCGAAGCCCGCGTCGATCAGCTTGAGGGTGATGTCGTCGCGCAGGTCGGCGGTCTTGTCGACCGGCGACACGGGGAAGTAGCCGCCCTTGTAGGGGGTCTTGTTGGCGAGGTTGCCGCCCTCTTCCTCACGACCGGTGTTCCAGGCGCCCTCTTCGGAGTCGACCGCGTAGAACGACTCGTTCTGGGTGACGGAGTAGCGGACGTCGTCGAAGATGTAGAACTCGGCCTCGGGGGCGAAGAACGCGGTGTCCGCGATGCCCGTCGACGCGAGGTACTTCTCGGCCTTCTTCGCCACCTGGCGCGGGTCGCGGCCGTAGATCTCGCCGTTCCGCGGGTTGTAGATGTCGAAGATCATGATGAGCGTGCGCTCGGCGCGGAACTGGTCCACGTAGGCGGTGGTCACATCGGGGATCAGCTGCATGTCGGACTCGTGGATCGACGCGAACCCGCGGATCGAGGAGCCGTCGAAGAGCTGGCCGACCGAGAAGAAGTCCTCGTCGACGGTCGAGGCGGGGATGTTGAAGTGCTGCTGCACACCCGGCAGGTCCGTGAATCGGATGTCGAGGAACTTGACGTCGGTGTCCTTGATGAAGGCCAGGACCTCGGAGGAATCGCTGAACATGGGGGCCGATCTCCAATGGGTTGGGTGATGTCGGAGGTACCGATCAAGGCACCTCCGACGAGGCTATTGACACGGGGTTTCCCGGACGTGACTGAATTGTTTCGGGCGTGTTACGGGCGGCAGGTCGCCTACGCTTGGGGCATGGCCCGCAGCTCCTCCAGTCCGTCCGCGCCCTCCGAGCACCCCGACGGCTGGCCGGGCAAGGACCTCGGTCTGCCGGAGGAAGGACCCCGCAGCGTCGGGCGGATCGGACGGCGGATCGTCGCCCTGCTCATCGACGGCGCCCTCGCTGACCTCATCGCCTACGTGACCGGGGTCTGGTCGCCGGTGAACGGTTCCGGCGACATCGCGCACTCGTGGGTGCAACTGGCGATCTTCGCCGCGCTCCAGGTGCTCTTCATCTGCCTGCTGTCCGGGTCGTTCGGGCACATCTGCGTCGGGCTGCGCGTCGTGCCGATGCGCGGGGGCTACGTGGGGGTGTGGCGTCCGGTCGTCCGGACCGTCCTGCTCTGCCTGGTGGTGCCGGCGCTCATCATCGACCGGGACAGCCGCGGTGCGCACGACCGCATCGCCGGCACGGTGCTCGTCCGCCGCTGACCGCAGCCCGCGCCCGCGGCGCGCCGCGCCGCACGGTGCGAGGTTCGTCGCCGGAGCGCGCCGCGGCGCTGCTGCGCACCGTGCGAGGTTCGTCGGCACGTGCGAGGTTGCCCGCTCGGTGCAGCGCGACAGGCTCGCACCGAGCGGGCAACCTCGCGCCAAGTGGCCGAAGGCGCACGGTGCGCCCGGCTTGCGCCACCGACCGCACCGACCGCACCGCACGCACCGCACGCAGACTGCAGAACGCCCCCGACCTGGCACGGTCGGGGGCGTTCTGCGTGGTGGTTCGGGGACAGGTCAGCGCGGACGTCCGGCACGGGCACGCATCGGGTCCATGCCCTTCGGGATCGCCGCGGCGGGGCTCTGCGTCAGCGAGTCGAGGCGGTTCGCGACGGCCAGGACCTCGTTGCGGTTGAGCGACTTCTTGAACTTGTTCATGGCACGGGGGAGCTTGTGCAGCGTGAGGGTGTCGTCGCCGTCACCGACGCTGACCACGTGGACCGCGACGTTCGGGACGATGCGCTGCACCTTGCGACGCTCTTCGTCGACCTGACGCTTCAGGTTGCCGCGCTGGCCCTCGGTGATGAGGACGACGCCGGGGCGCCCCACCGCGCGGTAGACCGCGGACTGCGAGCGACCGTGCACGGCGACGGGCATCTCGCTGGAGCGCCACTGCCGACGCAGCGAGTTGGAGAGCACCGCACCGACGGCGCCGGGCTGGCCCTCGATCTGCGAGTACGCCGCCCGCTCGGCCAGCCGGCCGAGGACGATGAGGAAGAGCAGCACGCCCATCAGGACACCGGCGACGATCCACAGGATCATCGCGAGCCAGTTCTGGCCCGGGAGCACCAGCGCCAGCACGATGCCGAGGACGACGGGGCCGACGAATGCGAGGGCGAACCACCAGACGGACGACGGGTCGGCCCGTCGGGTCATCTGGAAGACCTGGAACATCTGCTTGAGACGCCCCGGCTCCTTCGCCTTCGTGTCTGTGGAAGTGCTGCGTGCCATGCTGACAGGATACGGCCTCCGCGGTCCGGGGGAGACCGCAGTCGGTCCGGCTGTGCGCGAACACGCGTTGTCCACAGACCGGGCAGGACGGACAGGAGGCCCGGCTCGCCTCCGCCACGCTCGTCACCATGGACACGAGCACCGACCAGAGCATCGACGACGCGCGCAGCGACCGTTGGGTCGCGCCGGCCGATGACGCTGCCGTGGCGGCCTGGATCGCGGACCGGTGTGCCACCGGTCACCGGCACCTGGTGCCCGTCGAGGCGGTGGGCCGGACCGGGGCCGGCGTGCTCGTGATCCTGCTCGACCGCCCACGTGGGACGCCGCTCCCGGTGGCGCTTGACCGCCTCGGCACCCCGACGACCGGGGTCGCGGTGACCCTCTGCGTGCCGCTGCTCGAGCTCCTCGTCGCGGCCGTGGACGGCGCGGTGCGGCTCGGCGTCGCGGGGATCGACGACGTCCTGGTGGACGACGCGGGCGCCGTGGTGCTGTGCGACCACCCGGCTGGAGCCGCCCGCGACGGCACAGAGCTGCCCGGTGACGATGCTGCACGGGTCCTCGTGCTGGCTGCCCGGGTCGTCTGGGACCGTGTCGACCCGCGCGATCCGAGTCGCGACGAGGTGGACGCTGCGCTCCTCGCGGCGCTCGACGGCGACCGCAGCACCGTGTGCGCGGCGCTCGACGCGGTCCGGGGTGCGGCGCCTCCGCGGCCGTTCCGATGGGCCCCACCGCCAGCCGACCTGGTGTTCGTCGAGGCAGACCCGCCGGTCGACAAGACGGGCCCGGTGGCTCGGCTGCGCGAGGTCGTCGAGCGCGGCATCCCGCTCGGTGCTGGTCGGCGGTTGCCGCTCCGCCGCGCCGTGGTAGGTGTCGTCGTCGCGATCGGTACGGTCGTCGCCGCGGTGTCCGTGCTCGGTGCCGGAACGGACACCGGGACCGGTGCGGGTGGTGGTGGCTGACGCGCCCGGACACCCCCGGACGCCGACGAACCGGAGCGGGAACGGGAACGGCCCCGGCTCCCCACGAGGGGGAACCGGGGCCGTCGGCCGTGGTGCTGGGGTGCTGGGGTCAGTACCCGAGGTTGGGGGCGAAGTTGCCCGCTTCCAGGCGGTTCTTGACCGCGACCAGGTAGCGCGAGGCGTCCGCACCGTCGATGATCCGGTGGTCGTACGACAGCGCGAGGTACACGAACGAACGGATCGCGATCGCTTCCTGGCCGTCGACCTTCACGACCGCGGGACGCTTCGTGACGATGCCGGTCCCGAGGATCGCCGACTGCGGCAGGAACACCACGGGGGTGTCGAACAGCGCGCCACGCGAACCGGTGTTCGTCAGCGTGAACGTACCGCCGGCGAGCTCGTCGGGCTTGAGCTGGTTGTTCCGGGTACGCTCCGCCAGGTCCGCGATGGACTTCGAGAACTGCGCCAGGTCGAGCGAGGCTGCGTCCTTGATGACCGGGGTCAGCAGGCCGCGCTCGGTGTCCACCGCGATGGAGACGTTCTCGGACTCCGGGTAGACGATCTCGTCGCCTTCCACGGTCGAGTTGATCTTCGGGTGGGCCTTGAGCGCCTCGGACGCCGCCAGGGCGAAGAACGGCATGAAGGAGAGCTTCGAACCGGTCTTCTCGAGGAACTCCGCCTTGTGGGCGTCGCGGAACTGCGCCACCTTCGTGACGTCCACCTCGACGACGCTCGTGAGCTGTGCGGTCGAGGTCATCGACTGCACGGCGCGCTCGGCCACGACCTTGCGCAGGCGGGTCATCTTCTCGCGGGTGCCGCGCAGCGGCGAGACCTCGGCGACGAACGGACCGGACGCGGCGGCGGGTGCAGCTGCACCACCGGCGGCCGGGGCCTTCGCGACGGCCGCGAGCACGTCCTCCTTGCGGATGCGCCCGCCGACACCGGAACCGGTGACGGTGGACAGGTCGACGCCCTGCTCGTTCGCGAGCTTGCGGACGAGCGGCGTGACGTAGCCGGAGGCTGCGCCGTCCTGCGTCGGGTTCGGCACCGCGGCGGCGGTGGTCGCGCTCGGCGCGGCCGGTGCGGGTGCGGCAGCGGCCGGCGCCGGGACGGCGGCCGGGGGTGCGGCGGCGGGCGGCGGGACCGGAGCGGCCTGCGGGACCGGAGCGGCTGCGGGCGGTGCCGACGGGGCCTGCGGGGCCGCGGGCTGCGTCTGTCCGGCGGGGGCCGGCTCGGGCTCGGTGGGCTCCGGGGCGGGGGTCTCGGACTCCTGCTCGGTGCTCGGCTCGGCCTCGGGGGCCTCTGCCTCGGCAGCGGCTTCGTTCGAGGACTCGTCGGACGAACCGGAGTCGGAGGAACCGGAGTCGGACGAGCCGTCGCCGATCTTCACCAGCGCGGTGCCGACCTCGACGGTCTCGTCCTCCTGCACGAGGATCTCCTCGATGACGCCGGCGACGGGCGACGGGATCTCGGTGTCGACCTTGTCGGTCGAGACCTCGAGCAGCGGCTCGTCGACCTCGACCCGGTCACCGACGTTCTTCAGCCATCGGGTCACCGTGCCCTCGGTGACGCTCTCGCCGAGCGCCGGGAGGCTGACGGATTCGCTCATCGGGTGGACTCCTCTTCGCGGGGGGTTGCAGTTGTTGTGGATGTCATTGTCACAGGGCGCGGACTCGTGCGGGTCACAGCGCGTGCAGCGGCTTGCCCGCGAGGTGCATGAACGCCTCGCCCAGGGCCTCGTTCTGCGTCGGGTGCGCGTGCACGAGCGGAGCGATGTCCTCCGGGTACGCCTCCCAGTTCACGGCGAGCTGGGCTTCACCGATGAGCTCGCCGACGCGGGCGCCGATCATGCTCACGCCGACGACGGGGCCGTCGACGACGCGGACGACCTTGACCGAACCGGACGTGCCGATGATGTGGCTCTTGCCGTTGCCGGCCAGGTTGTACTCGTACGAGTCCACCTTGTCGGCGCCGTACTCGGCCTCGGCCTTGGCCTGCGACAGGCCGACGGAGGCGACCTCGGGGTCGGAGTACGTGATCTTCGGGATGTTCTTGTCCTCGATGATCACCGGGTTCAGGCCGGCGATCTCCTCGGCGACGAAGATGCCCTGCTGGAAGCCGCGGTGCGCGAGCTGCAGGCCGGGGACGATGTCGCCGACCGCGTAGACGTTCGGCAGGTTGGTGGCGAGGCGCTCGTTCGTGGTGACGAAGCCGCGGTCCATGGCGACGCCGACCTCGTCGAAGCCGACGTTCTGCGTGACCGGGCCACGTCCGACGGCGACCAGCAGGACGTCGCCGTCGAAGGTCTTGCCGTCCTCGAGCGTCACGACGACGCCGTTCTCGTGCTGCTCGACGCCCTGGAACCGGACACCGAGCGAGAACTCGATGCCGCGCTTGCGGAAGGCGCGCTCGAGCTGCTTCGACATCGACTCGTCCTCAGCGGGGACGAGGTGGGGGAGCGCCTCGACGATCGTGACCTCGGCGCCGAAGGACTTCCAGACGCTGGCGAACTCGACGCCGATGACGCCGCCGCCCAGGATGACGACCTTGTTCGGCACGTAGTCCATGCGCAGTGCGGTCTCGGAGGTGATGACGCGGCCGCCGATCTCGAGCCCGGGCAGGGACTTCGAGTAGGAGCCGGTCGCGAGCACGACGTTCTTGCCGACGATGTTCTGGTCGCCGACCTGCACGGTGTTCTGCGAGGTCAGTCGACCCCAGCCCTCGACGACGGTGATGCCGCGGGCCTTGATGAGGCCCTGCAGGCCCTTGTACTTCGAGGTGATGACGCCCTGCTGGTACTCGATGACCTTCGGGACCTCGACACCGGCGAACTCCGCGATCACGCCGTACTTCTCGGCGTCACGCGTCGCGTCGGCGACCTCGGCCGCGTGCAGCAGCGCCTTGGTGGGGATGCAGCCACGGTGCAGGCACGTCCCTCCGAGCTTGTCGCCCTCGATGAGCGCGACGCTCATGCCGAGTTCGGCGGCCCGGAGCGCAGCGGCGTAGCCACCGCTCCCGCCACCGAGGACCACGACGTCGTAAGTCTGTTCCGTCACCTGGTGCAACTCCCTCGTGCGTGTCGGGCCGATCGGGCCCTACGTGGACACCGCGGGGGCGGCGTCCGACGGTCGGACCGCGTGGTTCCGGTCCCGTCCCGTGCAGTACCGGTGGGAGGCGCGTCGATGCCCCGTCCCACCGGTACCAAACCTACTACTCGGACTGGAGGTCTTCTGCGAGCGCGATGAGCGTCCGGACCATCACACCCGTCGCGCCCTTGCCGAGCCACCCGTAGCCGCCGCCCTTGTGCTCGGACGGACCGGCGATGTCGAGGTGCGCCCACGGGATGCCCTCGCCGACGAAGCGCTCCAGGAACTTGCCGGCGAGCAGCATGCCGCCGGCCGGGTTGCCGACCGTGGCGTTGACCATGTCGGCGACGTCGCTGGCGAGCCGGGCGTCGAGTTCCTCGGGCAGGGGCATCGGCCAGATCGGCTCCGACACGCCCTCGGCCACGGCACGGAGCTTCGCGACGAGGTCGTCGCTGCCCATCAGGCCGGTGGTGCGGTCACCGAGCGCGACGACCTGCGCGCCGGTCAGGGTGGCCACGTCGACGATGGCGTCGGGCGTCTCGAGCGAGGCGGCGGCCATGCCGTCGCCGAGCACCAGGCGGCCCTCGGCGTCGGTGTTCGTGACCTCGACGGTCTTGCCGTTCTTGAGGGTGAGGACGTCACCCGGGCGGGTCGCCGTGCCCGACGGCATGTTCTCGGCGAGTGCGAGCCAGGCCGTGACGCGCACGTCGAGGCCCAGGCGTGCGGCGGCGACGGTCGCAGCGAGCACCGTGGCGGCGCCGGTCATGTCGGTCTTCATGCCGAGCATCGACGCCGCCGGCTTGAGCGAGAGCCCGCCCGAGTCGAACGTGATGCCCTTGCCGACGAGGGCGAGGTGCTTCGTGGCGGACTCCGGTGCGTAGCGGACGACGACCAGGCGCGGGGGACGCGCCGAACCACGCCCGACCCCGAGGATGCCGCCGAAGCCCTGCTCCTCGAGTGCCTGCTCGTCGAGGACCTCGACGGTGAGCGGGAGGTCCGAGGCGAGCGCGGTCGCCACGTCGGCGACGTCCTGTGGTCCCAGGTCGCCCGCTGCGGTGTTCACGAGGTCGCGGACCAGCGAGGCGGCGTCGGCCACGATCGCCGGACGGACCGCGGCGTCCGTCGCGGCGGACGGCGCGAGGACCGTCACGCGCTGGTCGCCACGCGTCGGCCCGGTCGTGCCGGCACCCTTGTGCCGCGTGAAGGCGTAGGCGCCGAGCGCGGCGCCCTCGAGCGCTGCCTCGACGAGTGCGTCGGTGTCGGTCGGCAGCGCGAGGGCGATCGACGCGGCGTGCGGCAGCTGGCGGACGGCACTGCCGGCGGCCGAGCGGTACGCGGCGGCGTCGGTCCCGGTGCCGAGCCCGATGAGCGCGATGCTCGCGGCGTCGACGCCGACGGCCGGGATGCGCACGAGCTGGTCCTTGGCGCCCGTCGCGCCGATCGCCGCGAGGTCGAGGTCGTCGAGCGCGGAGAACGGTGTCGTGGCCGGCTGGGCGATCGTCGCGGGGGCACCGTCGGCACCGGGCCGGACACCGACCACGAGGACGTCGGCGGAGATCGAGGAGGGGGCGGAGGAGTCGGTGGAGAGCGTCGGTCGGACCATGCTCCAACCCTATCCACGCACTGTTCGCTGTCGGCGTGGCCGTCCCGCGCGGGGGCGTCGGTGGCCACGCCTAGCATGGGGACGGTGAACCACCCCGAGGAGCTCTACACGTTCGACGAGGCCGCCCCGACCGTCCCGGCCGGGCTGCACCTGGTCGCCGGGCTCACCGGCTTCGCGGACGCCGGTTCGGCCGTTGCCCAGGTGACGGCGTCGGTGCTCGACGACCTCGACACGCAGCTCGTCGCCGAGTTCGACCCCGACGTGCTGCTCGACTGGCGTGCTCGCCGGCCCGTCATCACCTTCGAGCACGACCACATCGCCGCCGTCGAGCCGCCCCGGCTGGCGCTGCACCTCGTGCGCGACGAGATCGGCCAGCCGTTCCTGTTCCTGTCCGGCTACGAGCCGGACTTCCAGTGGAACCGGTTCGTGGACGCCGTCACCGGCCTCGCCGCCCGGCTCCAGGTCGCGGACACCACCTGGGTGCAGTCCATCCCGATGCCGGTCCCGCACACCCGCCCGATCAGCCTGACCGTCTCCGGCACCCGCGCCGACCTCGTCGAGCAGATGAGCGTCTGGAAGCCCGAGACCCAGGCGCCGGCGAACGTCCTGCACCTCGTCGAGCACCGGCTCGCATCCACCGGCGCGCAGGTCACCGGGCTCGTCCTGCTCGTCCCGCACTACCTGTCGGACACCGAGTTCCCGGACGCGGCCGTCGCGGCCCTGTCCGGCATCGCCGCGGCCACGGGCCTCATCTTCCCGACGGACGCCCTGCGCGAGGCGGGTCGCGAGTTCCTCACCCGGGTCGAGGAGCAGGTCGCCGGCAACGCCGAACTGCAGCGACTCGTCGGTGTGCTCGAGGAACGGCACGACACGTACATGGAGGGCAACCCGGTCGCGTCGCCGCTCACGGACGTCGACGGCGAGGTGCCGACCGCGGACGCGATCGCGGCCGAGCTCGAGCGCTTCCTGGCGGATCGTCGCACCCAGGGTGACGGCGGCGAGTAGCCGGGTCGGGCCCTGAACGGTCCGGAACGGCGGCCTGGAGGCCCGGGGCGGGCCCGCACCGTCCCTCCCGTCGGTCGTCCGGTCGCGACCAGGACGTCACCTGCGTCGGCGACACACGTCGCGTATCCGGCTCCGCCGGATCGGTAGCCTGTCGGGGTGAACTCCCGTCGCGCCTACCTGATCTGGGGCATCGCGGTGCTCGCCTACGTCCTGGCGGTCGTGCAGCGGTCCTCGCTCGGGGTGTCCGGAGTGGACGCGCAGGACCGGTTCGCCGTCTCGGCGGCGGTGTTGTCCACGCTCGCGGTCGTGCAGATCGCCGTGTACGCCGGACTCCAGATCCCGGTGGGCGTCGCGCTCGACCGGGTGGGGCCGCGCAAGCTCGTCCTGCTCGGCGCCGCACTCCTCGTGGTCGGCCAGGCCGTCGTGGCCTTCTCGCCGACGATCGGCCCGGCGATCGCGGGCCGGGTGCTCGTGGGTGCCGGCGACGCGATGACGTTCATCTCGGCGATCCGCCTGGTGCCGATGTGGTTCAGCGGCCGGATCCTGCCGCAGATCTCGCAGTGGACGGGCAACCTCGGGCAGATCGGCCAGATCCTGTCGGCGTTCCCGTTCGCGGTGCTCCTGCACGCCGCGGGGTGGACGCCCGCGTTCGGGGTCGCCGCCGCCGCGAGTGCCGTCGGGCTCGTCCTGGCGTTCGTCTTCGTCCGCAACGGCCCCGTGGTCGTGCGGACCGGAACGATCCCGCTGCCGCACTCGTGGGGCGCCGCGTTCCGCACGTTCGGGCACGCGTTGCGTCGACCGGGCACGCAGCTCGGGTTCTGGTCCCACTACGTGACACAGTCGTCCGGCACGGTGTTCTCGCTGCTGTGGGGCGTCCCGATGCTCCGCGGGCTCGGGTACAGCCCCGCCGAGGCCGCCGGCTTCCTGACGATCATCGTCGCCGTGGGCTTCGTGGCCGGGCCGGTGCTCGGGCTGCTGTGCGCGCGGTTCCCGATGCGCCGCTCGAACCTCGTGCTCGGCGTGGTCGTGCTGCTCGCCGTGGTGTGGACCGCGATCCTGCTCTGGCCCGGCCACCCGCCGACCTGGCTGCTCGTGCTCCTCGTCGTGGCGATGGGCATCGGCGGCCCCGGTTCGCTGATCGGGTTCGACTTCGCTCGGACGTTCAACCCCGTCGGTTCCCTCGGGTCCGCGAACGGCGTCGTCAACGTCGGGGGGTTCCTGGCGGCCTTCGTGATGATGTACCTGATCGGGCTGCTGCTCGACGTGATGTCCCGCGTCACCGGTGAGACCGTGTTCGCCTGGGACAACTTCCGCGTGGCCCTCACGGTGCAGTACGTGGTGGTCGGGTTCGGTGTCGCGATGCTGCTGCACGCCCGGCACCGCACGCGCCGGGTGCTCCACGCGGAGGAGGGAATACGCGTCGGACCGCTCTGGGTTGCACTCGTTGCGCGCCTGCGGAAGCGGCACGTGCAATAATGATCACGGACCCACTCAGGACCCCCATCCTGTCGGAGCACTTCGGAGCGCCGATCAACCCGGGGGACTTGACATGGGTCTTAGTGCTGCCCGGAACGGTAGGACTCGACGACGCGGGGGACTGCGGCTCGGGCCCTGGGCGGCGAGGGAGGCCACGACCCCACGAACGTGGCACGACGAGAGAGGTGATCGCATGGCTGCCCGGAGCACGACGATCGATCCCACGAAGGACACTCAGCCCGAAGGTGCTGTGGCAGAGGACGCCACGGACGCCGAGGGAACCGCCGCGCCGAAGAAGCGCGCGACCAAGGCCCCCGCCAAGAAGGCCCCGGCCAAGAAGGCCGCCCCGAAGGCGAAGAAGGTCGACCCCGTCGACGAGGCGAACGAAGCCACCGACGAGCCGACCGAGGACGTCGAGGACACCGACGACAAGGCGATCAAGCCCGACGCCGCCGCTGCGGTCGCCGCTGGCGCGCTCGTCATCTCGCAGACCGACGACGACGAAGCCCCGGTCTACTCCACGACCATCACGGGTGCGACCGCCGACCCGGTGAAGGACTACCTCAAGCAGATCGGCAAGGTCGCCCTGCTCAACGCCGAGCAGGAGGTCGAGCTCGCGATGCGCATCGAGGCCGGCCTGTTCGCCGAGGACAAGCTGCAGCACTCGACCGGGCTGACCAAGCCGGCCGAGCGTGAGCTGCGCTGGGTCGCCCGCGACGGACAGCGCGCCAAGTCGCACCTGCTCGGCGCGAACCTCCGCCTCGTGGTGTCGCTCGCCAAGCGCTACACCGGCCGTGGCATGCAGTTCCTGGACCTCATCCAGGAGGGCAACCTGGGCTTGATCCGTGCGGTCGAGAAGTTCGACTACACCAAGGGCTTCAAGTTCTCGACCTACGCGACGTGGTGGATCCGTCAGGCGATCACCCGCGCCATGGCCGACCAGGCCCGCACCATCCGCATCCCGGTGCACATGGTCGAGGTCATCAACAAGCTCGCTCGTGTCCAGCGCCAGATGCTGCAGGACCTCGGTCGCGAACCCACTCCGGAAGAGCTCGCCCGCGAGCTCGACATGACCCCGGAGAAGGTCGTCGAGGTGCAGAAGTACGGTCGCGAGCCGATCTCCCTGCACACGCCCCTGGGCGAGGACGGCGACTCCGAGTTCGGTGACCTCATCGAGGACACCGAGGCGGTCGTGCCGGCCGACGCGGTGGGCTTCACCATGCTGCAGAAGCAGCTCGAGAGCCTGCTCGACTCCCTGTCCGAGCGTGAAGCGGGCGTCATCCGCATGCGCTTCGGCCTCGGTGACGGCCAGCCGAAGACCCTCGACCAGATCGGTGACACGTTCGGCGTGACGCGTGAGCGCATCCGTCAGATCGAGTCCAAGACGATGGCGAAGCTCCGCCACCCGTCGCGGTCGCAGTCGCTGCGCGACTACCTCGAGTAGGCCGATGCGGTTCTTCATCCCGATCCTGATCGGGCGGATCCTCCGTGCCCTCGCCAGAGCGCGGGGCGGGGGATCCGCGTACCCCGGCTTCATCGTGCTCAAGCTCGTGCCGGACTTCCTGCAGCACGTGACGAAGCAGTTCCCGAACGGCGTCGTCTTCGTGCTCGGCTCGAACGGCAAGTCGACGACCACGCACATGATCTCGGACATCGTCCGGGCGCACGGGCTCCGCGTCTTCACGAACCCGTCCGGGGCGAACCTGCCGCAGGGCATCGCGTCGGCGCTGCTGTCCGAGGTGTCGCTGACCGGTCGCCTGAAGGCGGACATCGGCATCCTCGAGGTCGACGAGGCCTTCGCGGTCGAGCTCGCCGGCATCCTGTCGCCGTCCACGGTGACGATGCTCAACGTGCAGGTCGACCAGCTGTACCGGTTCTTCGAGACCGAGCGCGTCGCCGACATGATGCTCGACACCGCGGCACTGTCCACGGCGAACGTCATCACGAACCGTGACGACCAGTTCCTCGACGCCTACGTGGCGCGGACCGGCCAGCGCGTGCTGCGCTTCGGTGCGAGCGCCGAGGTCGTCGCCGCCGCACCGAACGGCCTGCAGAACGCCGACGACTTCGACCGGCAGGACGCCCAGCCGAACGTCGCTGAGTCAGAGGTCGTCGTGAACACCGGTGACGGTGCGACGATCCGCTTCGACGGTGCCGACATCGCGGTGCGCCTGCCCGCACGCGGCCTGCACTACGCGGTCGACGCTGCTGCTGCCACCGCCACGGCCAGCGCGGCACTCGGCACGCAGTTCCGCGCCGACGCCGTCACGAAGGCCTTCGGCACGATGAAGCCGGCGTACGGCCGCGGGGAGCGACTCCCGATCGCCGGCGAGTCCGCCGAGTTCACGATGTTCAAGAACGCCGCGAGCCTCCAGCTCAACCTCGACGCGCTGCCGGACCGCCCCGAGCAGGTCCTCATGGCGATCGACGAGGGCACGCCGGACATCTCCTGGATCTACGACATCGACTTCTCGAAGCTCGACCACGTGGACGTCGTCTCCGGTGACAAGGCCTGGCAGATCGCGATCGCCCTCGAGCACGCCGGTGTCCGCATCGGCCGGGTCGACCCCGACGTCGAGGCCGCGATCAAGCACATGGAGCAGCTCGGGTCGACGACCAGCGGGACGAAGAACTTCATCGTCAACTACGAGATCATGATGATCGCCCGCAAGGCCCTCGGCCACCCGGACATGGAGAAGACCGCATGACGGCCGACCGGCTGACCATCCTGCACGTCTACCCCCGGCAGATGGGCGTCTCGGGGGACCGCGGCAACGTCGCGGCCCTCGTCCGCCGTGCCGCCGCAGCCGGCCTCGACACCGAGGTGCTCGAGTACGCGCCCGGCGACGACCTGCCCGCCGCGGCCGACGTCGTGGTCATCGGCAACGGTCCGCTCAGCGCGATGCGCTCGCTCGGTGCCGACGTCGCCCGCATCGCCGCTCCGCTCCGTTCGTTCGCGAGCGACGGTGTGCCGGTCATCGCCGTCGGCGGCGGGTTCGACCTGGCGACGAACGAGGTCGTCCCCACCGAGGGTGCTCCGCTTGCAGGGTTCGGCGTGTTCGACGCCCGCGCCGTCCGCGGTGCGGAACGTCGGGTCAACTACTTCGTCCTCGAGACCCGGTACCCGCTGCTCCCCGGTGCGCCGAAGCGGCTCGCCGGCTTCGAGGACCACGCCACCACGATCGAGCTCGCGGCCGGGGTCACCCCCTTCGCCGACGTCGTGTCCGGCGGCGGCAACCAGGCGGGCACCCCGGTCGAGGGGGCGATCGTCGGCACGTCGTTCGGCACGCACACGCAGGGTCCGATCCTGCCGCTCAACCCGCAGCTGACCGATGGTGTCCTCGCCGCGGCCGCCGCACGCCTGGGCCGCGAGTACTCGCCGGACCCGGAGCAGACGGCGACCATCGACCGCTACGCACGCGAAGCGCGCGCGACCGTCGATCGCTACGTCGACAAGGCGTTCAAGCGCATCGCGTGACGCTCGCGAAGGCCGGGTCCCGACGGGACCCGGCCTTCGTCGTCTCAGCGCGTTCTGAGACGGGCAACAGACAGACGGGAGGCCCGGTGCCAGCTGGCACCGGGCCTCCCGTCTTGCTGTGCTCGCGCCTTCGCGCGCTACTTCGACTCGTAGAGTCGGCTGCTCTCGTCGTGCCACTCGATGGCGGTCGCCGCGAGCTTGTCCTTGAACTCTGCGCCGTGGTGCGCGCAGAAGAAGAGCTCGCCGCTCGACATCGTGGCTCGGATGTAGGCCTGCGCTCCGCAGCTGTCGCAACGGTCGGCGGCGGTCAGCTGGTGGTTGCTGACTTCGTCGATGGAGGGGTCCTGCACGGTCTGGGTCATTGCTGTGCTCCTCACGGATCGCAGGTGGTGCCGGGTGGTTGCACCATTTCAACACGTGATGCCTGAGAACGATGCATTGTGCAGCGCTGTTTCGCTGAGCGCGGATCGGTTGTCCCCAGTGCGAGTGTCCACGCCGAGGGTGTCGGTGCCGCTCGGTAGCATCGGACGGTGAGCTCCGACTACTCCGCACGCCATCTCTCCGTCCTCGAAGGGCTCGAGGCGGTCCGGAAGCGTCCGGGGATGTACATCGGCTCGACCGACTCCCGTGGGCTCATGCACTGCCTGTGGGAGATCATCGACAACTCCGTCGACGAAGCCCTGGCGGGGCACGGCGACGAGATCGGCGTCGTGCTGCACGCCGACGGTTCGGTCGAGGTCCGCGACACCGCCCGGGGCATCCCGGTGGACGTCGAACCGAAGACCGGACTGACCGGCGTCGAAGTCGTGTTCACCAAGCTGCACGCCGGTGGCAAGTTCGGCTCCGGCTCCTACGCGGCCTCCGGTGGTCTGCACGGCGTCGGTGCCTCGGTGGTCAACGCGCTGTCCGAGCGCCTCGACGTCGAGGTCGACCGCGGCGGCAGGACCTACGCCATGTCGTTCCACCGCGGCGAGCCCGGCACGTTCGACGACGCGAAGGGCATCGGTCCGGACGCCCCGTTCAGCCCGTTCACCTCGGGCAGCGAGCTGCGGGTGGTCGGCAAGGTGAAGAAGGGCGTCACGGGTTCCCGGATCCGGTACTGGGCGGACCGGCAGATCTTCACCGCCGATGCGCGGTTCAGCACCGATGACCTGGTCACCCGGGCGCGGCAGACGGCGTTCCTGGTGCCCGGACTCGGCATCACGATCACCGACGAGCGCGTGTCCTCGATCGAGGCCGCAGCTGCGCGTGCCGAGGCGACGGGGACCGCCGTCGAGGCCGGCCCGGTCGTCGAGCGCTTCCGCTACGAGGGCGGCATCGGCGAGTTCGTCGAGCACCTCGCGGCCGACACCGCCGTCACCGACGTCTGGCGCGTGCAGGGCACCGGGACCTTCACCGAGACCGTCCCGATGCTCGACGACAAGGGCCACATGGTGTCGACCTCGGTCGAGCGCTCCTGCGAGGTGGACCTCGCGCTGCGGTGGGGCGACGGCTACGAGACGGTGTTCCGCAGCTTCGTCAACATCATCGCCACGCCGAAGGGCGGCACGCACCAGGCCGGCTTCGAGTCCGGTCTGGTCAAGGCCGTCCGAGCACAGGTCGAGGCGAACGCCCGCAAGCTCAAGGTCGGGCAGGACAAGCTCGACAAGGACGACGTGCTCGCCGGCATGACCGCCGTGCTGACCGTCCGACTGCCCGAGCCGCAGTTCGAGGGGCAGACGAAGGAGATCCTCGGCACGCCGGCGGTGCGCAAGATCGTCGACCAGGTCGTGTCGAAGCGCATCACCGAGATCCTGACGTCGACGCAACGCACCGAGAAGGCCCAGGCCGCGACCCTGCTCGAGAAGGTCGTCGCCGAGATGAAGACCCGCATCTCGGCCCGCGCCCACAAGGAAACGCAGCGCCGGAAGAACGCGCTCGAGAACTCCTCGTTGCCGACGAAGCTCGCGGACTGCCGGTCGCAGGAGACCGAGGGCACCGAGCTCTTCATCGTCGAGGGCGACTCGGCGCTGGGGACCGCGAAGCTCGCACGCAACAGCGAGTACCAGGCGCTGCTGCCGATCCGCGGCAAGATCCTCAACGTGCAGAAGGCGTCCGTGTCGGACATGCTGTCGAACGTCGAGTGCGCGTCGATCATCCAGGTCATCGGTGCCGGCTCCGGCCGGACGTTCGAGATCGACCAGGCGCGCTACGGCAAGGTCATCATCATGTCGGACGCCGACGTCGACGGCGCCCACATCCGCACGCTGCTGCTGACCCTGTTCTTCCGGTACATGCGACCGATGATCGAGCAGGGCCGGGTGTTCGCCGCCGTGCCGCCGCTGCACCGGGTGGTCGTGGTGAACCGCGGCAAGCCGAACGACACGCTCTACACGTACTCCGAGCAGGAACTGCAGACCGTGCTGAAGAAGCTCGAGAAGACCGGCAAGAAGTACCAGGAGCCGATCCAGCGGTACAAGGGTCTCGGTGAGATGGACGCCGACCAGCTGGCCGAGACCACCATGGACCGCGCGCACCGGACCCTGCGGCGGGTGAACATCACGCACGCCGAGAGCGCGGCGAAGGTGTTCGAGCTGCTCATGGGCAACGACGTGGCCCCGCGCAAGGAGTTCATTCTGGCCGGCGAGGGTCTGGACCGCGACCGCATCGACGCGTAGCCGCGCGGCGGCGCCGGGCGCGCTGTGCGTTCTCACGCGCTGAGCGACAGTTCACGCGGCTGCCGGCGCGCCAACTGTCGCTCAGCGCGAAAGTCCGCGCGTGCCCGTCGGAGGCCCGTGGCGGGGCTGCCCCGCGCCTCCAGGCTGGCGGGGCGTGCGATCTCACGCGGTCAGCGACAGTTCACGCGGCCATCGGCCCGTGAACTGTCGCTGGGCGCGAAAGCGCGCGCCGCGCGCCGCGCGCCCGCGCCCCGGAGCCGCGCGCTACGCGTCGCCGGCGGTGCCGTCGAGCGCTGCAGCACTGCCGCCGATCGAGCCGATGACGGCCTCGAGCGGCGCCCCCGATCCGTCACGCTTCGACAGCCAGTCGGGCAGGGTCCGCGCGGCGCCGTCCGTACCGACCGCGTGCGGGGGAGCGATGCCCGCCCAGCCCACGGTGAGCCCGTCCTCGCCCTTCAGGAACGCGTGCGCCCGGACACCCTGGGTCGCCCGGCCCTTGGCGGGGAACTCGGACAGGGCGGAGACCTTGGCGCGGCCGGAGTCGGTGCCCGGAAGCGCCGTGGAGGTCGTGGACACGGTGGCGACCACGGCGTCGTCGGACTGGGCGACGGACCCGAACCAGATCACCGAGGACCCGGACGCCAGCGCCATGCCCGCGACACCGCCGGCCGGCAAGCCCTGGGCACGGACGCCGGACGCGGGGAAGCGCAGGAGCTGGGCGTTCGAGCTGATGAACACCAGGTCGTCGGACTCGGGTGCCTGGGCGGCGCCGATCACCGCGTCGCCGGGCTTCAGGCCGATGGCGACGAACTCGGGCTTGTCGGGCCAGGCTCCGGGGACGACGCGCTTCACGACGCCCTGCGCGGTACCGATGGCGAGGCAGTCCGACGACGCGCCGGACAGGTCGACGAGTGCAACGACCGTCTCGCCCTTGGTGAGCACCAGGAAGTCGGTGACCCGTACGCCGGCGTCGAGCCGGACCGCGGCGGGCGGCACCGCCGGGACGTCGACGGGGGAGAGCCGTAGGACCCGCCCGGTCGAGGTCAGCGCGCCGACCTGGCCCCGGACGGTGCTCACCACGGCGGACCGGACGGCGTCGTGCTTGGAGCGCTTCGGCACGCGGACGATGTTGAGCTCCGAGGTCGGGATGTCGACGCGGATGAGCCGTCCGGTGGTCGAGAGCAGCACGCGGCACGGCGAGTCGGCGACCTGGAGGGACTCCGGGTCGACCGCGGCCTTGCGACCGCCCTTGACGGGGGCGTCGGCCTCGGTGAGCAGGGTTCGGCGAGGGGTGGCGAACTTGTCGGAGACCTCGGTGAGCTCGAGCGCGACCTGGGCACGGAGCCGTTCGTCGGACGCCAGGAGTTCCTCGAGCGCAGCGATGTCGGCGAGCAGCTGGTCGCGCTCGGCTTCGAGCTCCATGCGCGAGAACTTCGTCAGGCGTCGGAGCCGCAGTTCGAGGATGTACTCGGCCTGCACCTCGGACAGGTCGAAGACGTCACGGAGCCGGCTCCGTGCGGCCTCGGAGTCGTCCGAGGTGCGGATGACCTGGATGACCTCGTCGATGTCGAGGATCGCGATGAGCAGGCCCTCGACCAGATGCAGCCGCTCGCGACGACGCGCGAGCCGGTACTCCGACCGCCGGGTGACGACCGACAGCCGGTGCTGCACGTAGACGTCGAGCAGCTCGCGCAGCCCGAGCGTGCGCGGGGACCCGCCGACGAGCGCGACGTTGTTGATGCCGAATCCGTCCTCGAGCGGGGTGTGCTTGTACAGCTGCTCGAGCACCGCGGTGGGGTTGAACCCGCTCTTGATGCCGATCACGAGCCGGAGCCCGTGGTTGCGGTCGGTCAGGTCGTTGACGTCCGAGATGCCGACGAGCTTCTTGGACTGGACGCCGTCCTTGATCTTCTCGATGACGCGCTCGGGGCCGACCAGGTACGGCAGCTCGGTGACGACGAGCCCGACCTTGCGCGGGGTGAGGTTCTCGACGCTCACCTTCGACCGGGTCCGGAACGTGCCGCGCCCGGTGGCGTAGGCATCGCGGACCCCGGAGAGCCCGACGATGGTGCCACCGGAGGGCAGGTCCGGCCCCGGGACGAACTCCATCAGCTCTTCGAGGGTGGCCTGCGGGTTCATCAGCAGGTGCTTCGCGGCCTCGACCACCTCGCCCAGGTTGTGCGGCGCCATGTTCGTCGCCATGCCGACCGCGATGCCGGACGCGCCGTTGACGAGCAGGTTCGGGAACGCCGCGGGCAGGACCCCGGGCTGCATGATCTGGTTGTCGTAGTTCGGGACGAAGTCGACGACGTCCTCGCCGAGGCCCTCGGTCATCGCCATCGACGGTTCGGCCAGGCGGGCCTCGGTGTACCGGGCGGCAGCGGGACCGTCGTCGGGCGACCCGAAGTTGCCGTGGCCGTCGATCAGCGGCACGCGCATCGTGAACGGCTGCGCCATCCGCACCAGCGCGTCGTAGATCGCGCCGTCGCCGTGCGGGTGCAGCTTGCCCATCACCTCGCCGGTGACGCGGGCGCTCTTGACGTGCCCGCGGTCGGGCCGCAGGCCCATCTCGGCCATCTGGTACAGGATGCGCCGCTGGACGGGCTTCAGGCCGTCGCGCGCATCGGGCAGCGCCCGCGAGTAGATGACGGAGTACGCGTACTCGAGGAAGGAGCCCTGCATCTCCTCGGAGACGTCGACGTCCTCGATGCGCTCACCGTCGGGCAGGCCGACTGCGTCCGTGCGTGCCATGGCACCTTTCTGGAAGACTCGTTGGAATGGGAACAAGCGTACCGACGGCCCCCGACGCCGCCGCGAACCTCGCCGACGTCTTCCCGAGTTGCCTCGTGGCGCTCGGGGCTGCGGACGGCGCGTGGTCGCGTGACCACGGCCTGGAGGCCCGGATCGCCCTCCGTCCCGCCCGTTCCGCGATCGTCGTCCTGGTCGACGGCCTCGGGAGCGTCGCGCTGTCGGCTCGCGCCGGGCACGCCCGCTGGCTCACGGCCGCCAAGGGCTCCGGCACCGCGAAGAAGCTGCGCAGCGGGTTCCCGACCACGACGGCCGCGGCGCTGAGCACCCTGACCACCGGACGGTCGCCCGGCACGCACGGCGTCGTCGGCTACAGCGGCTGGAACCCGGACACCGGCGCCGTGATGAACCTCCTGGGCGGGTGGGACACCGAGGTCCCCGCGGACTGGTTCCTCACCGAGACGCTCTTCACCCGCGCCGCGGAGCTCGGCGTCGACCCCGTCGTCATCGGCCCCGATCGGTACCGGGCGTCGGGCATGACCGCGAACGTCCTCGGCGGCGCGCGGTACGTGTCGGCGGACACGATCCCGGAGCGCATCGACGCTGCCCTGGCCGAGACCGCCACCGGTCGGTCGCTCGTGTACCTGTACGTGCCGGAGCTCGACTCGATCGGCCACAAGTCCGGGTGGCAGTCCGACCGGTGGACGGCGACGCTCGAGCTGCTCGACGGCGAGCTCGCCCGCCTCGATGCCCGCGGTGCGTCGGACGTGGGTGTCCTGGTCACCGCGGACCACGGTGTGCTCGACGTGCCCGACCACGCGAACATCGCCATCGACCCGCTCCTGTTGACGGACGTCGTCGGGGTGGCGGGCGATCCGCGGTGCCGCCAGCTCACGGTGGCGCCGGGCACCGACGTGCGCGGGCTGGTCGGGGCGTTCCGGGCGCGCTACGGCAAGAAGGCGTACGTCGCGAGCCGCGACGAGGCGATCGCCGCCGGGTGGTTCGGTGCGGTCTCGCCACAGGTGGTCCCGCGCATCGGCGACGTGATCGTCGTGGCACGCGGGTCGTGGGCGTTCAACGACGACCGCGCGCTGCGGGACGGCGAGGTTCCGAAGCGCATGATCGGTCAGCACGGCGCGATGACCGACGAGGAGACGTTCGTCCCGCTGCGGCTCGCCGGGGCGTTCGCGCAGTAGCAGCCGTCCGCGGGTCAGTCCGAGCTGATCAGGCCGGGTCCTCCGGGCGGGTGCCGAAGACGATCTCGTCCCAGCTCGGCATCGACCGGCGGTTGCGCTTCTTGCGCTCCGCACGGCCCTCGGCTTCGGGCGCCGATGCCGGACGGGCGTCGGCCGACGCCGGGACGGTGTCACCCTCGGGCTCGTCCTCGAACCCCTGCAGCGGGATGTCGACGACGCTGATCGAGGTGCCGCGTGCCGGCTCGTCACGCTGTTCGCCGAACGAGGCGGCCTCGCGCTCCCCACGGCGGCGGCGGAGCGCCTCGAGCAGGTCGGCGGTCTCGTTGCCGGGTGCGCGCTCCTCGACGGCCGCCTGGCCGATGCGGGGCAGCGGTGCACGGAGCGGGGCGCGGTCGGGGACGTCGGGGTTCGTGACGGCCTCGTCCTCTTCCTCGACGCGGAAGGCGCCGGAGTCGAAGCGGGTGCCGTCGTCGTCCTGCTGCTCGTACTCCACGGCGCGCAGGCGGGGCGCGATGCCCTCGTCGTCGGTGTGCGAGAGCCGGTGCGCGTCGCCGTTGTCCGGCACGAGCGTCGAGGTCTTCGGGTCGAAGCGCCACTGAGCGTCGTGCTCGACCTCGGCCGCGGTGTAGCGGACCCGGACCTGCCAGCCGCTCTCCGGGTGCTTCCACGAGCCCCAGCTGATCGCGGTGGCCTCGCCGGCCTCGAGCTTCGCGGTGATCGCCGCACCGAACGTGTCGGGGGCCTCGTCGTCGACCGGGGTCACCGGGACGCGGTGCGAGGCGTCGAGGACGAACGCGCGCTCGGCGAGCACCGGGCCCTCGAAGCGTCGGACGTACTCGACGTCGACGTCGAGCGCAGCCGCGACGTCGGCGGCGTCGGCACCACCACGGATGCGTGCCTGGACGTCCTTGGGGGAGACCCGCTTCTGCGGACCGGCGTCGGGGTTGGCCTGACGGACCTGCCCCGGCAGCGAGGACGTGACGGGCAACCGGAACTCGGTACCGCCGTCGGTCGCCAGGAGGAGTGCGCCTGCCTCGACTCCGATGACTCTCACGTCTTGCATGGTCCAGCCTTCCCAGCGTCGCGTACGGTCGTGCGTCGTACCCCGTGAGTATGCAGTGGTCGCGGACGGTTTCCACGGAGGCGCACGGGCGTGCCGCGGAGTCTGCGCATCAGTGGCGACGGGTGTCGGGAATGTCCCGATCCGGTCACGGGTTGCAGCGCCGTGACGACCCGCCGCAGATCTCGGTTTGCACTCTGGCGGGACGTAGTGCAAACTGTCGCCGCCGATCACCCGGCGACGACCTCTCGATACGAGAAATGGATGGGCATGGCCACCGATTACGACGCCCCCCGGAAGACCGATGACAACTCCGATTCGGAGTCGATCGAGGCCCTCAAGGAGCGCGTTCCCGACAAGATGTCGGGGGTCGTCGACGATGATTCGGACAACCCCGGCAGCTTCGAACTCGCCGGGCAGGACCTGAGCGACGTCGACCTCGACGTCGTGGTGCTGCCCCCGCAGGTCGATGAGTTCACCTGCGTCGAGTGCTTCCTCGTGAAGCACCGCTCCCAGCTCGACCACGAGTCGAAGCTCGGGCCGGTCTGCGCGGAATGCGCAGCGCTGTAGCAGGCACTGTCGCGGCGCTCTAGACGCACCGATCACCGAAGGCCCCGCATCCTCCAGGATGCGGGGCCTTCGTCGTACGGTGCGGGGCGGACGCGCGCCGGGCCTCCCGTCCGCCCGTCGCGGTCCGTCAGGACCGGAGCGCCTCGACCACCCTCGTGGGCTGCCGGACGCTGACCAGCCAGTAGGGCGTCGGGTCGGCGTCGTCGCGGACCTCGACCTTGACGACCCCGCGCACGTAGCCGCGGAAGAGCGTCCACGCCCGTGCGTCGAGCTTCGGGCCGCGCTGTGTGGTCGCCTCGGCACCCTCGAACGCCTCGACGCTGCCGACGAGTGCACGGGGGAGGTGCGCCTTGCCGGCGCGGAACTCGCTGTCCGTGACCTCGATGGTGGGTGCGAGTGCCCACAGGAGCACGAGGACGCCGAGCTCCATGCCGATCGCCACGAGCACACCGGCGAGCACGCTGATGGGCAGGAACACGAGCAGGGTGGCGGGGATGACGAGCGCCGTCGCCAGGTACAGGGCGGGCGGGGCCCAGAGTCGTTCGCGGTACAGGGTCACGGGTCCATTCGACCACGACTCGGGGCAGGTCACGGTCGGGTCACGTCTCTGCACTACCCTCGACACGTGACCGAACCAGTCGACGTCCTCTGGACCGGGGAGAACCGCCCCGGACACGCCCACCCCGGCGACGCCGGTGCCGACCTCGTCTCGACCGAGGCCTTCGTGCTGCAGCCGGGCGAGCGCCACCTGGCCGCGACCGGGCTGCGGATCGCACTCCCCGAGGGGTACGCCGCGTTCGTGGTCCCGCGCAGCGGGCTCGCCGCCAAGCACGGCATCACCGTCGTCAACAGCCCGGGCACGGTCGACTCCGGGTACCGCGGTGAGATCAAGGTCTCGCTGCTCAACACCGACCGGTCCGAGCCGTACGAGGTGCACGTGGGTGACCGGATCGCACAGCTGATCGTCATGCCCGTGCCGCGGGTGACGTACACGCACGTCGAGGAACTCCCCGACAGCGTCCGGGGCCAGGGTGGCTTCGGCTCGTCCGGCTACGGTGACCGGAGCGGTGCCGTGACCGGCGCCGCCGATGATGTTCAGGAAGGAACGCGCGCATGAAGTTCGGTCGACGCAAGCGTGACGAGGGCGAGGTGGCCGAGGTCGAGGTGGCCGAGGCCGTCGCCGACGAGGTCGAGATCGCGGACACGACCCCCGAGGTCGACATCGCGACGGACGCCGACGCGGACCTCGACGAGGTCGACGGGGTCGCCCCGACGGACAAGTCCGCACCCGAGGACCGTGCCGAGAACGGCCCGCACGACGAGACCGAGGCGAACCTGGTCCGTCCGTACGTCGACCTGGGCGGCGTGAAGGTCCTGCCGCGCGAGGGCCTGCACCTGCGCCTCGAGGTCGAGGAAGGCTCGCAGCGTGTCGTCGCGGTCGGGCTCGACTACGACGACTCGACGCTGCAGGTCCAGCCGTTCGCCGCACCGCGCTCGACGGGTCTGTGGCACGAGATCCGCGCACAGATCGCCGAGCAGATCGAGCGCCAGGGCGGTGTCGTGACCGAGGTCGACGGCCCGTTCGGCCCCGAGCTCCGCGCGTCCGTGCCGGTCGCGGTCGACGGCGACGGCGGAACCGCCGGCGTCCGTCCGGCCCGTTTCGTCGGCGTCGACGGCCCGCGCTGGTTCCTGCGCGGCGTGATCGCCGGCAAGGCCGCCGAGCAGCCCGACGACGCGAGCGAGATCGAGGAGCTGTTCCGCAGCGTCGTCGTCGTGCGCGGCACGACGCCGATGCCGCCGCGCGACCTCATCCCGCTGCACATGCCGAAGTCGACGCAGACCGCGATCTGACGACCTGACCCGCCCTGGAGGCACGGTGCCGGAACACGACGACACCCACCGACCCGAGACGGCCGGCTCCGAAGCCGTGCCCGCGTCCGCTGGGATCCCTGACGCTGCGCCGGCGGCGCCGTCGTTCTCCTCGCAGTTCCGAGACGCGGTGCAGAACGCGGGCATCGCCCGCGTCGCCCCCGGCGAGGCGCCCTCCGGGCGCGCGCTGCTCGGAGCGGTCGGCGGGATCCGCGGGCTCGCCGAGTCGGTGCTGCCCGGGTTCGCGTTCCTCGTCGTCTACGCGATCACGAAGGAGCTCGTGCCGAGCGTCGTGATCCCGGTCGTCGTCGGACTCGTCTTCGTCGTGCTCCGCCTGGTGCAGCGACAGTCGCTGACGATGTCCTTCGCGGGCATCCTCGGCGTCGCGGTGTCGGCCGGCCTCGCCCTCATCACCGGACGCGCCGAGAGCAACTTCATCCCGGGGATCATCATCAACTCGGTGTGGTTGGTCGGGCTCCTGGTGTCGCTGGCCGTCCGCTGGCCGCTCATCGGTCTGGTCGTCGGGTTCCTGCTGCCGGCGAACGAGGACGGCTCGCACGTCGACTGGCGCGCCGACCCGGTCAAGCGCCGCGTGCTGACGGTCGCCACCTGGATCTGGGTCGGGCTCTTCGCCCTCCGCCTGGCCGTCGAGGTGCCGCTCTACCTCACCGCGCAGGTCGAGCTGCTCGCCGGCCTCAAGCTCATCCTCGGCGTCCCGCTCTACGCCGCCGTGCTCTGGGTCACCTGGCTGCTGGTCCGCACCGTGTTCGTGCGGAGGGACGACGCCGTCACGGTGTAGAGTTGTCTCGACATCAAGAGACTTTCCCGTCCGGCGCTCCGGCGTCAGCGGGATTAGGTTTGCCTTGCTGGTGGGACGGACCACGGCCCGCGATGATGAGGGCAAACCGATCAGTAGGGAGGCGGCACGGTGGCTGCAGTCAATAGCTTCGGCTCGAAGGACACACTGTCGGTTGGGGGTGTCGACTACGCGATCCACCGGATCGACACGGTGCCCGGGCACGAGAAGCTCCCGTACAGCCTGAAGGTGCTGCTCGAGAACCTCCTCCGCACCGAGGACGGCAAGAACGTCACCGAGGCGCAGATCCGCGCGCTCGGCTCCTGGCGCCCCGACGCCGACCCGGACACCGAGATCCAGTTCTCGCCGGCGCGCGTCGTCATGCAGGACTTCACGGGCGTGCCGTGCATCGTCGACCTCGCCACCATGCGCGAGGCGATGGCGGACATCGGCGGTGACCCGAACAAGATCAACCCGCTGTCCCCGGCCGAGATGGTCATCGACCACTCGGTCATCGCCGACCTGTTCGGCAGCACGGACGCACTCCAGCGCAACACCGACCTCGAGTACGAGCGGAACGGGGAGCGCTACCAGTTCCTCCGCTGGGGCCAGACCGCGTTCGAGGACTTCAAGGTCGTCCCGCCGGGCACCGGCATCGTGCACCAGGTCAACATCGAGTACCTGGCGAAGGTCACCTACACGCGTGACTTCGACGGTGAGACCTACGCCTACCCGGACACCCTCGTCGGCACCGACTCGCACACCACGATGGTGAACGGGCTCGGCGTGCTCGGCTGGGGCGTCGGCGGCATCGAGGCCGAGGCAGCGATGCTCGGCCAGCCGGTGTCGATGCTCATCCCGAAGGTCGTCGGCTTCAAGCTCTCCGGTGAGATCCCGGCCGGCGTGACCGCGACCGACGTGGTGCTCACCATCACGCAGGAACTCCGCAAGCACGGTGTCGTCGGCAAGTTCGTCGAGTTCTACGGCGAGGGCGTCAGTGCCGTCCCGCTCGCGAACCGCGCCACCATCGGCAACATGTCGCCCGAGTTCGGCTCGACCGCTGCGATCTTCCCGGTCGACGACGTCACGCTCGACTACCTGCGCCTGACCGGTCGCGACGAGGCGCAGATCGCCCTGGTCGAGGCGTACTCCAAGGCGCAGGGCCTGTGGCACGACGCCTCGGTCGAGCCGGCGTACTCCGAGTACATGGAACTCGACCTCTCCACGGTCGTGCCGTCGATCTCGGGGCCGAAGCGTCCGCAGGACCGCATCGAACTGTCCAAGGCGAAGGACCAGTTCGAGGTCGACCTGAACAACTACACGACCCCGAGCGAGCAGACCGACCTCGACGACGCGGTGGAGGAGACCTTCCCGGCCTCCGACCCGATCGCCGCGGGCTCGACCAACGAGGACACCAACCTGCACGAGCACGTCTACGTGTCGAGCGCCCCGTCGACGGCCTCGGCCCCGACGAAGGTCGCGATGGACGGGGCCGACCCGTTCACGATCGACCACGGTGCCGTCGCGATCGCCGCGATCACCTCGTGCACGAACACGTCGAACCCGTCCGTCATGATGGCGGCCGGCATCCTCGCGCGGAACGCCGCCGCCAAGGGCCTCACCTCGAAGCCGTGGGTCAAGACGACGCTCGCGCCCGGGTCCAAGGTCGTCACCGACTACTACGAGAAGGCCGGTCTCACGACCTACCTCGAGCAGCTCGGCTTCTACACGGTCGGCTACGGCTGCACCACCTGCATCGGCAACTCGGGCCCGCTGCCCGAGGAGATCTCGCAGGCCGTGCAGGACAACGACCTGGCCGTCACCGCCGTCCTGTCGGGCAACCGCAACTTCGAGGGGCGCATCAACCCCGACGTCAAGATGAACTACCTGGCGTCCCCGCCCCTGGTCATCGCGTACGCCCTCGCCGGGTCGATGCACTTCGACTTCGACAAGGACGCCCTCGGCAAGGACCAGGACGGCAACGACGTCTACCTGCAGGACATCTGGCCCGACGCGGCCGAGGTCCAGCAGGTCATCGACGAGTCGATCGACACCGAGATGTTCACCCACGAGTACGGCTCCGTGTTCGAGGGCGACGACCGCTGGAAGAACCTGCCGACCCCCACGGGCGACACCTTCGAGTGGGACCAGGAGTCGACCTACGTGCGGAAGCCCCCGTACTTCGAGGGCATGACCATGCAGCCCGACGCGGTGTCGGACATCTCCGGCGCCCGCGTGCTGGCGAAGCTCGGCGACTCGGTCACGACCGACCACATCTCGCCCGCCGGCTCGATCAAGGCGGACAGCCCGGCCGGCAAGTACCTGGCCGAGCACGACGTGGACCGCAAGGACTTCAACTCCTACGGCTCGCGTCGCGGCAACCACGAGGTGATGATCCGCGGCACGTTCGCGAACATCCGCCTGCGCAACCAGCTGCTCGACGGCGTGGAGGGCGGCTACACCCGTGACTTCACGACCGCCGACGGCGAGCAGTCGTTCATCTACGACGCCTCGCAGCACTACCAGGAGCAGGGCATCCCGCTCGTCATCTTCGGTGGCAAGGAGTACGGCTCGGGCTCGTCGCGCGACTGGGCGGCGAAGGGCACGAACCTGCTCGGCGTCCGCGCCGTCATCACCGAGAGCTTCGAGCGGATCCACCGCTCGAACCTGATCGGCATGGGCGTCGTCCCGCTGCAGTTCCCGGCGGGCGAGACGGTCGAGTCCCTCGGGCTCGACGGCACCGAGGTCGTCTCGATCTCGGGGCTGACCGAGCTCAACGAAGGCCGGACCCCGAAGACCGTGCACGTCACCGCGACGCCGAGCGAGCACTCGCCCGCCGGCAAGCAGCCGGTCGAGTTCGACGCGGTCGTCCGGATCGACACCCCGGGTGAGGCCGACTACTACCGCAACGGCGGCATCCTGCAGTACGTGCTCCGCTCGCTCGTCTGAGCGAGCCGCGCACGGGTCGTTGACGCGACCACAGGACGGACTGGAGGCCCGTGGCGAACCCGCCACGGGCCTCCAGTCCGTCTGCCGGTCACGCGGATATGGTGGGGGATCAGCCCCACGAAAGGAGCGCCCGTGAGCCTGCTCAGCAGCATCACGTCGCCGCGCGACCTGAAGCGTCTCTCCGACGTGCAGATGACCGAACTCGCCGCCGAGATCCGCCGGTTCCTGGTGGCCGAGGTCGCGAAGACCGGTGGGCACCTCGGGCCCAACCTCGGTGTGGTCGAGCTGACGCTCGCGATGCACCGGGTGTTCGACTCGCCGAACGACCCCTTCGTGTTCGACACGGGGCACCAGTCGTACGTGCACAAGCTCGTCACCGGGCGGCAGGACTTCTCGAAGCTCCGCGAGCGGGGCGGCATCGCCGGCTACCCGCAGCGCAGCGAGTCCGAGCACGACATCGTGGAGTCCTCGCACGCGTCGTCGTCGCTGTCCTGGGCCGACGGGATCTCCCGCGCGTTCGGGCAGACCGGACAGACCGACCGCACCGTCGTCGCGGTGGTCGGTGACGGCGCCCTCACCGGTGGGATGACGTGGGAGGCGCTCAACAACATCTCGGACGACAACGACCGCCGCCTGGTCATCGTCGTCAACGACAACGGCCGCTCGTACGCTCCGACGATCGGCGGCATGGCGCGGTTCCTCAGCTCCATGCGCACGCGGCGTGAGTACCGGGCGCTCTACGAGACCTCCCGGGCCGTGGCCGATCGCTTCGGTGCTCCCGGCCGGGCCGTGTACCGCGGGATGCGCGGGGGGCTGCACGGGTTCCTGTCGCGCTTCACGAACAACGAGGCGCTGTACTCGAACCTCGACATCAAGTACATCGGGCCGGTCAACGGACACGACCAGCGTGCGATGGAGGCAGCGCTCCGGCAGGCGAAGGCCTACGGCGCCCCGACGATCGTGCACGCGATCACCGAGAAGGGCCACGGGTTCGAGCCGGCCCTGCGCGACCAGGCCGACCAGTTCCACGCCGTCGGGCACATCGACCCGGAGACGGGGGAGTCGCTCGACGCCGCGTCGGGTCCGTCGTGGACCTCGGTGTTCGCGTCGGCCCTGGCTTCTGTGGGCGATTCGGACCCCCGTGTCGTCGCGATCACGGCTGCGATGCTCCGACCGACCGGACTGCACCTGTTCCAGGAGCAGCACCCCGACCGCGTGTACGACGTCGGCATCGCCGAGCAGCACGCCGTGACGACTGCCGCGGGCCTCGCCTACGGGGGCCTCCACCCCGTGGTGGCGCTCTACGCGACCTTCCTGAACCGGGCCTTCGACCAGGTGCTGATGGACGTCGCGCTGCACAAGGCCGGCGTGACGTTCGTGCTCGACCGCGCCGGCATCACCGGACCGGACGGGCCGTCGCACCACGGCATGTGGGACCTCGCACTGTTGCAGGTCGTGCCCGGCATCCGGATCGCGGCACCCCGTGACGCCGTGACCCTGCGCGAGGAGTTCCGCGAGGCGATCGCCGTCGACGACGCCCCCACCGTGCTCCGGTGGTCGAAGGGCCAGGTCGGGCCGGACATCCCCGCCGTCCGTCGTCTCCCCGACGGTGTGGACGTGCTGCACGCCGCTGCGGACGGCGTCGAGGACGTGCTCTTCGTGGCCGTCGGCTCGATGGTGCCGACGGCGCTCGAGGCCGCGTCGCTGCTCGAGGCGCAGGGCATCGGCGTCACCGTGGTCGACCCGCGCTGGGTGGTCCCGATCCCGGGCTCGCTCATCGAGCTGTCGCGGACGCACCGGCTCGTCATCACGATCGAGGACGGCGTGCGCGTCGGTGGCGTCGGGACCCGGCTCCGGCAGGACCTGCGGGCCGCCGGGGTCGACACGGGTGTGAACGAGCTGGGGCTGCCGGACGAGTTCATCGACCACGCGACCCGGTCGCAGATCCTCGCCGACGTCGGGCTGACGGCGCAGGCGATCGCCCGCGACGTGATCGACCAGGTCGTCGGGACGAAGTTGCCGCAGGCGAAGCCCGCGCGGTCGCGGGAGTCCGCCGACCGCTAGGCGGGGCGCGCGGAACCAGGTTCCGGACACCGCACCACGTAATTCCGCGGTGCTGTGTCCCGAACCTGGTTCCGCCGGAAGTCACCCATGCCGTCTGGGGCATGTCTCTCGGGGACGTCTGGCAGGATCGCCGCATGCGACGGGGGTTCAGGACGACGGCGGTGGCGATCGGTCTCGCGGTGGTGGCGCTGTCTTCGGGGTGCGCAGCGATGAACGACGGCACGGTCACGCCGGAGCTCGGTGCAGATGCCCGGGTCGGTGCCAGACAGACGATGCACCGTGTGGTCGACTGGGAGGGCACCGCCGCAGTCCACCGGGTCGATGCCACCTGGACCGACTCGTGCGGCCACGCGAGCAACTCCGGGTTCTTCCAGCCCGCTTCGGGCACGACGTGTCGGATCGACGCCGGGGCGGTGTACACGATCGACGGTGCGACCACACCGGTCGACGCGGTGCGCATCGCCGGACCGGCGCTGCGCACGGGCGGCCTGACCGACGAGGACCTCGTGGCACAGGCGATCCAGCCGGACGGATCGACACCGTACTTGGTCGACATCGGTGGGCGGCAGTCGATCGCGCTCGGCAACGACATCGGGCAGGACCGGTTCGCGGTCGTGCGGGTCCGCGGTTGGGACGGGTCACTCGGATTGTGGCAGTCGGAGGGATCGTCCGTCGTGCACTCGGCACCGGGTCTCGGCGTCGACCGACGCGACGGCGCTGTCCGGGCGAGCGGGGCGGACTACGTGCTCGTCGTGACGCACAGCGCCGCGTACTTCACGTCGTACGACAACGAGCCGCCCGAGCCGCCGGCACCACGGCCGTCGGTCCCGCCGTGCTTCAGCGGCAGCAACGACTGCGTGGGCGGTTGACGGCGGCTCACGACGGCGGTGGACAACACCGCAGCGGGCCAGCCACGCACACCAAAATCACCCCGAACCACGGCGATCTGCGGTTCGGGGTGACTTCGGTTGTGCGAGACGGACTCGCGCCAGCTAGCGGGAAGCCGGGCCGACGATCAGCGGGTCGTGGAAGCTCCCACCGAAGACGCGCTCGGACGCCCCACTGCGGTCGAGGTAGGGGCTGATCCCACCGGCCTGGAACGGGTAGCCCGCACCGAGGATCAGGCCGAGGTCGATCTCCTCGACGTGCTGGACGACCTCGTCCTCGAGCATGCGGTGCAGCTCGTCGGCCAGGGCGTCCTCGAAGCGCTGCTGCATCGCGGCAGCGTCGACGGGCTTCGCGTCCTTCTTCGACGGCGCGACGAGCTTGACGGCAGCGGAGTCGTACCCGGTCGCGTTGCCCTTCTTGTCGCGGGTCAGGATCTTCCCGTGCTCGGCGATCTTCTTCAGCCCGTCACCGGGGTAGAAGCGCTCCGGCCAGGCGGCGTGGTGCGAGTCGAGCACGTGGGCACCCACCGGCAGACCGACGAGTTCGAGCAGCTCGAACGGCGACATCGGCAGTCCGAGCGGCGCGGCACCGGCCGCCACGACGTCGAACGAGGTGCCCTGCTCGACGCCGCGCATCGCCTCACCGAGGACCCGTGCGAGCACCCGGTTGACGACGAAGCCCGGCTGGTCGGCGGTGATGATCGCCGTCTTCTTGAGGGTCTTCGCGACGGCGAGTGCCGTGACGAGCGTCTCGTCGGAGGTGTCGGCAGTGCGGACGACCTCGAGCAAGGGCATCACGGCGACCGGGTTGAAGAAGTGGAACCCGACCAGGCGCGACGGGTCGGACAGCACCGAGCCCATCTCGGAGACGGACAACGACGAGGTGTTGGTGGCGAGGATGGCGTCCGGCGCGATGACCTGCTCGATCTTCCGGAAGACCTCTTGCTTGACGCTCATCTCCTCGAAGACGGCCTCGATCACCCAGTCGGCGTCGGCGAAGGCGTCGTACGACACCGACCCGCTGACGAGTGCGGTGATGCGGTTCGCGTCGTCGGGGGAGATCCGCCCCTTCTCGAGCAGCTTGCCGACCTCACCACGGATCCGCTCCACACCGGCGTCGACGCGGGACTGGTCGACGTCCGTGATCACGACGGGGACGCCGAGTCGTCGGGCGAACAGCAGCGCGAACTGCGAGGCCATGAGACCAGCGCCGAGGACGCCGACCTTCGTGATCTTCTTCGGCTCGACACCCTCCGGAGCACCGACGGGCTTCTTCGCACGCTTCTGCACCAGGTCGAACGCGTACATCGACGCGGCGAACTGGTCACCGGAGAGCAGGTCGGCGAGGGCGTCGTCCTCGTCGGCGAACCGTTCGTCCAGGGAACCGCCGCGAGCGGCGGCGACGAGGTCGAGCGCGCGGAACGGCGACTTCGGCACCGTCCCGATCTTCGACGCGACCTGCCCACGGGCGACCTTGACGACCGTGCCCCAGGCAGCCTTCTCGAGCATGCCGGGTTCATTGGGCCGCTTGACCGACACACGACCGGCGATGACGCCGTCGGCCCAGGCGACTGCCGACGGCAGGAACGTCACCGACGGGATCAGCACGTCGCCGATGCCGATCTCGACCGCGGCCGCTCCGTCCATCAGGCGGTTGTTCTTGAGGGGGTTCTCGACGATGACCCGCAGCGCGCGCTCCGGACCGATCAGGCGGGGGAGCAGTGTCGCGCCGCCCCAGCCCGGGATGATGCCGAGGAAGACCTCGGGCAGGCCGATGCCCTGCGCCGCGGACGAGAACACCCGGTAGGTGCAGTGCAGTCCGATCTCGAGCCCGCCGCCGAGGGCGATGCCGTTGATGAACGCGAACGACGGCACGCCGAAGTCGGACAGCTTGCGGAGGGTGGCGTGGCCGAGGGCCGCGAGGTCGTGCGCCACGTCCCGCGACGGCACGGACGCTGCCTGCGACAGGTCGGCACCGGCAGCGAAGCAGTACTCCTTGCCGGTGATCGCGACGCCCTGGATCGTGCCGGCGGTCGCCTCGGTCTTCAGGGTGTCGAGCACCCCGGAGAGTTCGCGGAGCGTGCGCGGCCCGAGGGTGCTCGGACGCTTGTAGTCCTTGCCGTTGTCGAGCGTGATGAGCGCCAGGGTGCCGCCGGAGGGCATCGTGACGTGCTTGACGAACGAGTGCGTGACGACCTCGTCCTCGCTGAGTTCGGACAGACGGTCGGTGTCGACGGTGGTCATGCTCATGCCCCCTTCCGAGCCGAACGTGCTGCGGACTTGCTGTAGCCGGGGTTCTCCCAGATGACGGTGCCGCCCTGGCCGAGTCCGATGCACATCGTGGTGATGCCGTACTGGACGTCCGGGCGCTCGGCGAACTGCGCGGCGAGCTGGTTCATCAGGCGGACACCGCTCGATGCCAGCGGGTGGCCGACGGCGATCGCGCCGCCCCACGCGTTGACGTTCGCGGAGTCCTGTGCGATGCCGTAGTTGTCGAGGAACGCGAGCACCTGCACCGCGAACGCCTCGTTGATCTCGAACAGGCCGATGTCGTCGATCGACAGGCCGGCCTTCGACAGCGCCTTGTCGGTCGCGGGGACCGGGCCGACGCCCATGACCTCGGGCTCGACGCCGGCGAAGGCGAACGAGACCATGCGCATCTTCGTGGGCAGGCCGTGCTCCTTGGCGCCCTCGGCCGAGGCGAGCAAGCTCATGGTCGCGCCGTCGTTGAGGCCGGCGGCGTTGCCGGCGGTGACCCGTCCGTGCGGGCGGAACGGCGTCTTCAGCGCGGCCAGCGCTTCGAGCGTCGTGCCCGGACGCGGCGGTTCGTCGGTGCTGATGACGTCCCACCCGTCGCCCTTGTTCACCTCGACCGGGATGACGTCGGGCTGCAGCTTGCCGGCGGCCCACGCTGCGGCGTACCGCTGCTGGGACTGGACGGCGTAGGCGTCCGTGCGGTCCTTCGTGATCGCCGGGAAGCGGTCGTGCAGGCGCTCGGCGGTGGACCCCATCACCAGCGCGTCGCTCGACACCATGCGTTCGGCGATGAACCGCGGGTTCGGGTCCGAGTTGAAGCCCATCGGGTGGCGTCCCATGTGCTCGACGCCACCGGCGATCGCGATGTCCGCGGCACCGAAGGCGATGGCACCCGCGAGCGTCGTGACGCTCGTCATGGCCCCGGCGCACATGCGGTCGATCGCGTACCCGGGGACCGACTTCGGCAGGCCGGCCAACATGCCGACGGTGCGGCCGAGGGTCAGCCCCTGGTCACCCTGCTGCGTGGTCGCCGCGACGGCGACGTCGTCCACCGCTGCGGTGTCGAGCGAGGCGTTCCGGTCGAGCAGTCCGCGCATCGCGTGCACCGCGAGGTCGTCGGACCGGGTCTTCCAGAACACCCCCTTCTCGCCGGCTCGTCCGAACGGTGTCCGTACTCCGTCCACGAACACGACGTCTGATGCCTTTGGCAATCCGGGCCTCCCAGATCCTCATCGATCGGGCCGGAACGCTGGTCGCTCCGGCCGGCCGGGCCTCGCCCGGCGACGCTCCCGACGCTATGCCCCCAGGCTGGGCGGGCGCATGCCGGTTGGGCGGTTCCTACGACTCGACGTCATCCGTCGGCGCGGGCTGCTGTGCAGCAGCGACAAAGGCCGACGCGATGATCGAGGAGAGTTCCTCCACCTGCCAGGGGCGGGCCTCGTGTGCGGCGAGGGCTGCCCCGACCAGCTCGGTCGACGGCGGCGACGGCGGTGCCCACGAGACCACACGCAGGGTCTCCGGCGTGAGCAGGTTCTCGAGCGGGATGTCGAGCTCCTCTGACCGCTTGGTGACCGCAGCCCGTGCTGCCTTGTACCGGCGGTCGGCCGCGGGGTTGCGGTCGGCCCAGGCGCGGGGCGGCGGGAGCGTCGCTTCACCGGATCCGCGGAGCTTCGGCAGGTCCTCGGTCGTCAGACCCTCGTCGACCGCGGCCCACCAGCGGTCGAGCTCGGACCGGCTGGCGCGACCCGTGAACGCCTTCAGAGCGCCGAGTTCGGCGCGCGACGACGGTGCGGCGGCCGCGGCGGCGACGATCGCGGCGTCGGGGATCGTCCGCCCCGGAGCGATGTCGGCGGCGCGGGCGTACTCGTCACGGGCGACCCAGAGCGACCGTGCGATCGCCAGCGCGCGGGCACCACGGAGGGCGTGCATGCCGGACAGCCGACGCCACGGCTCGGCACGGACGGGCTTCGGGGCGCGGTGCAGCACCGCGTCGAACTCCTCTTCCGCGATCCGGGACTTGCCGGCCTCGTCGAGCTTCGCGGCGAGGGCGTCACGCAGGTCGGGCAGGAGTTCGACGTCGAGCGACGCGTACACGAGCCACGACTGCGGCAACGGCCGGGTCGACCAGTCCGCTGCCGAGTGCGCCTTGGCGAGCGTGATCCCGAGCAGCTGCTCGACGACGGCGCCGAGACCGACGCGGGGGAACCCGGCGATGCGGGCTCCGAGTTCGGTGTCGAAGATGCGGGTCGGGACGAGACCCACCTCCTGCAGGCAGGGCAGGTCCTGCGAGGCGGCGTGGAACAGCCACTCCTCGTCGACGATGGCCGCCTGCAGTTCGGAGAAGTCGCCGATCGGGATCGGGTCGAACAGGAACGCACCGGCACCGCGACGGAACACCTGGATCAGGTAGGCGCGCTGCGAGTAGCGGTAGCCGCTGGCGCGCTCGGCGTCGACGGCGACGGGCCCGTGACCGGCGGCGATCGCTGCGACGGCGTCGAGGTAGTCGTCGCGCGAGTCGATGACCTTGACGGCCTCGTGCGAGTCCTCGAACGCGGGGTCCGGTGCACCGGGGGTCGAACTGGCGGGGTCGGTCACTTGGCGAGCCTCCTCGGGGCCAGCAGGGTCACGCCGTCCGAGGCAGGAGGCAGACCGGCGAGCATGGCGACGATGTCCTGCCATGCCTGGACGTGTGCGGTGAGGTCGTCGCCGCGGGGCGTCCACGACGCGCGGAGTTCCAGCTGCGCGCCGTCGCCCTGTGCGGCGAGGTCGCCGTACCCGCGCGAGATGATCTTGGTGGCCGTGCCCGAAGCGTGGTCGTACTCGGCACCGTGCGTCTCGAGCGCGTCGACGAGCCAGCTCCACGTGACGTCGGCGACGAACTCGTCGACACCGATCTCGGGTTCGAGTGGTGCTTGGGCGAACGAGACCACCCGGAACGCGCCGCCCCAGCCCTCGGGTTCTTCGGGGTCGTACAGGGCGATGAACCGTCCGGTGCCGAGGTCGGACTCGACGCCGTGCGCGGTGCCGGACACGTCCGCCGCCAGGGCGATCGAGAACGGTGCGATCCGCGTGGGCGAGGGGATCTCGGTGACGGTGGTCTCGGAGCGGCTGCTGCCGGAGGACACGAACGCGCGGAGCCGCGCGAAGGCGTCGGGCTCTCGGGTTTCGGACACACATGCAGACTAGGCTCCGGGCCATGTCCCGATCCGCGCGACCCGCCGAGGACGCCGTCCAGGAGACCGCACGATCGGCCGGCTTCATCGCCCTCGGTGCCGGTCTGGCCGCCGCCGCGGTGGGGACGGCCGTCATCGGTGGCTTCGTCGCCGCCGTCGCCCGCGCCGTCGTCACCCCGGACCGCAAGCGCACCGAACGCGTCCCGATCCACGCCGTCGACCCGGTCCGGATGACGGTGACCATCGAGCGGACCGCCGACACCGAGCTGCAGGGTCGCTACTCGCTCTGGTTCGGCGCCGGCACCGGGCACATGCGCGTCGGCGAGGTCCTCGGCACCACCGACACCACGGTCACGCGCCGCATCATCGCGATCGACGCCGGCGACCCGACCGCTGCACGCCGCGGTCGCTGGGGCGGCTGGTTCTACCTGACCCCCGGCGAGCTCGACGTGCCCGTCGAGGACATCGACATCCCGACACCGAACGGCCCCGCACCCGCCTGGGTCGTCCGTGCCGACGACCCGGACGCCCCGTGGGCCGTCCTGGTGCACGGCCGCGGTGTCACCCGCGCCGAGACGATCCGCGCCGTCCCCGTCTTCCGTGCCGCCGGCTACTCGGTCGTCCTCGCGTCGTGGCGGAACGACGGCGTCGCACCGCCGAGCGTCGACGGCCGCTACGGCCTCGGCAGCACCGAGTGGGAGGACATCGACTCCGTCCTCCGGTGGCTCAGTGCCCAGAACGCGCAGAGCGTCGTGCTCATGGGCTGGTCGATGGGCGGTGCCGTCGTGCTGCAGACGCTGTTGCGATCCCGGTTCGCCGGGCTCGTCGACGGTGTGGTGCTCGAGTCACCCGTGGTCGACTGGCACGCGGTGCTCAAGTCGCAGAGTCAGTTGATGGGGTTGCCGCGGCCGGTCCGCAAGGTCGCCCAGCGCCTGCTCCGCACCCCGGTGCTGCACCGGCTCGCCGGCCTGCAGCAGCCGGTGGACCTGCGCGAGCTCGACATGGTCACCCGGTCCGCCGAGCTGACGGTGCCGATCCTCCTGCTGCACAGCGACGACGACGGGTTCGTGCCGTCCTCGGCCTCGCACGACCTCGCGCGCGCCCGACCCGACCTGGTCCGGCTCGAGGTGCAGACCACGGCCCGGCACACCAAGCTCTGGAACCACGACGCCGACTGGTTCGACGCCCGCATCCTCGCGTGGCTCACCGAGGTGGTCCAGCGGCGCGGGGCGGCCAGCGCGCGGTAGACGCGACCGGAAAGCGGACGGGAGGCGCGGTGCCAGCTGGCACCGCGCCTCCCGTCCACCCTTGCGTCCGTTCGGTCGCATCGTGAGCAGAAATGGTCGGATCACCGTCGCGCACTCGACCTTTTCCGCTCACGAAGCGGGCGGTGTGGCACTCGTTCCGTTCGTCGTCTGCTGTCGCGGCCCGAACTCCTCGAGACGAGTCGCCGGTCGGCCCGGCTGCGCTGGGCCGTGCGTCCGGTCGAAGGCATCGCTCATCGTCGTGAGCGGCGGTCGGACCGTCACTGTCCACTCCCCGCTGTCGAACGCGTCGATCCGGACCACCAGGTTCGACTCGTCGGTCAGGTCCGCGCCGGGGAGGTAGCCGAGGAACTCGCCGTCGATGAGCTGCCGCATGCTGTCAGCGATCTCCATTGCCTCGGCATGGCTCAGGATGAGCCCGGGTTCCACCGCCGCGTCGACACGGCGTTCGAGTGGGAGCGCTTGGACCGGCTTGTCAGGGGACGTGACAGCGTACAGGGTCGTGAGGACCCAGACGAGCTCTGGTGAATCGAGCCCTGGTGTTTCGAGCTCTGCGAAGAACTGCACCAGGTCGGGCAGCACGATGCGAGCAGCGGGGATCCGGTAGGTGACCATCCCCCGCTCGCCGGCACTGTCGTGGTCATCCGTTCTCCTCGGTCGTCTCGGTCTGGGGCAAGAGGCCGCCCACGCTCATGGCAGCGAGGACGTCGGTCCTGCCGGGCCTGAACGCCGTGAACCCGACCGAGGTGTCAGCCTGCACGATGCAGAGCCCCGGCTGCTCGTCGCCGAGCGGCACAAGCGCACGGGCAAACCCTTCGAGTCCGCGGACGTCGAAGCCCTTCTCCGCGGCCATCGTGTACTTCGTCAGGAAGGTTCGTGCCGTCGACAGCGCGCCCTGCTCGAAGATGCGCAGCCGTTCCTCGGTCGGACACCGCGATGCCACCTCGAGCGCCAGTTCCGCCCCCGGAGCGCCTGATGCGCGGAGGCGCGCGCACAGCTCCTGGACGGTGATGTGGACGACCCCGACGGAACGGTCGATCGCCGTGGCTACCACGAGCGTTCGGTCCGTCGCGCGCAACACGACCGTCACGAGTTCATCCCCGTGCTCGACCTGACAGATCAGGACGAGCTCGTCCCCGAGGGCTTGGAGTGGGTCGATGAACGGTACGAGGTTCGGCTCCTGCTTCGAGTAGCTCCGCCGGATGGCCGCTGCGAACGACCGTGCGGACACGTCGGAGACGAGCACATCCGTGTCCGGCCCGACAGCGGCGAGGATCTCGACGACACGGTCCGGCAGGTCCACAGCCGTCCCGGTGGTGATCGCTCGGAGATGACCGATCGAGACGTCCTGGGGCACGCCCGTCACCTCCGGATCTCCACGGACGACGGGCTGAGTCGGTACCGGACCTCGCCGTCGGGCATGGCGTCGATGTCGACCCGTGCGCGCCCCGGTTCGCTGTAGTGCCAGGACGGACCTCGGCGGTTCGACCAACCTTCGAGCAACGCACCCGAGGCGAACCGGATGGCGATCCGCGAGCCCGTGACAACACCGTCCGACACGACCTCGGAGTGCAGAGCGAGGAGGGTGAGCAGGGAGGGTTTGTCACCGGGATCGAGGAACGCGTGCTCCCCGTCAGAGCCGGTCAGCGCGAAGTCGGTCTCGAACCGGAGCGACGCACCGCTCGAGAAGCGGATCGTCACGTCGGATTCCATGCCGATGCAGTCGACGGTGTCGCCGGCGATGTCCAGCGCGAAGGGTGGACCCGGAACCCGCACTCTCAGGGCTTCTTCCGTACCGGGGCTCGTACTGCCCTCCAGCGGATCGACACGAACCGGGCGCCCCTTCGGCCCGGAGACGTGCCAGGACTCGAACTCGCCGTCCGGACCGGCGACGAGGGTCGCTCCGTCAGCGAAGAACAGCGTGAGCGTGTCGCCCTCGACCGATCGCCGATCGAGGTCTGTGCCGAACAGCCGCAGGATGGGGAGCAGCGAGTCCTTGCGCTCCGGATCGACGACCACGCTGCCCCCGGATCGGACCGTGACGGTGAACGCAGATTCGAGCTGCACGCTTGCGCCGTCGGTGAAGCGCAGGTCGAGCCGGAAGTCGACGCCGACGAAGTCGAGCGTGCCCGCGACGGGGACGGGCGCCGCCGCCCGACCTGGCTCCGATGTGTCAGTGGCCATGACCGTCCCCTCCCACGGATTGGTGTTCCGGAGCCGCCCGCGCTGAGTCTCCTCGAGCAGGTCGCGGTTCTCCGAAGAGTTCCCAGGACGTCGGAGTGGGGCGGTACCGGAGGTCGTCGTACACCGGCAGCCACGGTTCCAAGCCGTGGTGGGCACGAAGCGCTTTCTCCAAGACCATCGGGGAGTCGATGGTCAGATGTGGAACGCGGCGCGCCTCGTCAGCCGTCGCCCTCCGCATCCTCGACCCTTCGAAGTTCGTGACGTGCACCCCGTCGTAGTCCTCCGATCCGTGGCTGAACGCGGGCAAGAACCGGCGTTGATCGGGAACGCTGTTGCCCACGATCTGCCACATGCCCGGTCGGAATCGCGCATCGAACGTCATCCGCGCGAGAAGGGGAGTCGCTGCCGTCACGTCGCTGAAATTGAGGGTCTGCACTGACCTTTCAGACGCCACGAGGTCGAAAATGATGACGTAGAGCGCCTTCGTGTACTTGCCGATCACCTGTCCAAGCGCCACCTCACCGTCGTCGAGCGGCACGGTGAAGATGTCACCCACCGCGACGGAGTAAATCTGTTGCTTTGAACTCAAAGCACGTCCTCTCAGGATCCGGTGGCACACGTCAGAAATGCGACCAGGGGGCGCTTCCCCCAAAGTTCGACGGGCAGAGGTCGGGTCTGGCCAGTGCTGCGCCCCACGGATGGGAAGCCAGCCACGCGTTGACCGTTAGGGTCAAGAAAGCACAGTTGGTCCTCGTTGGCCGTTCGCTCTCTTCATGCTCCAGGCTCGCGACCGTGGGATGCTCACGAGGGCGTTTCGGTCGAGGGTTCTGTAGCGCGGGTGGTCATCGCCGGGACTTGCGTTCCTGATCCGAACACTCGAGAAAATTTGTCCCCTATTTTTACCTGATCTGTGTCGATGATGATCGTCCACAACGAGCCGTCACTCATGTCGAGGCGGATGACTGCTTTGTCGATTTTGCCGACATCGGATGGGTGGAATCCGACGAACTCGCCGTCGATGAACTGATGTGTGGCTTCGGCGAGGCGCGCGAACGAGGCACTGTCGAGTACCGGATAGGGCAAGTGGGGCGCGCTAGACGCCTGTTCCAGTTTCGCGACGTCCAGTCCGGGATCTTTCGCCACGTTGACGAATATGTCCTCAGCCGTCCATGAAAGCTCGGGCAGATGAAGGGAGGGCACAACGTCGGCGAGGTCGAACCATTCGGTATCGCCCTGCTCGGATTCACGGGTAAAAAGTTGCAGCATCGGATCCGATTCAACTAGGGGAGGGGCAGAACTGTCTTGCTGCGAGTGCGTGTTCCGTCCGTCAAGTGAAATTGTCGCAAAGGTGTTCGGATCATTCCAGGAACAGTTCAGCGGACGAGGGAGTGGGACGGTAACGAACTGTTTCGAGCACATCGAGCCAAGGATCGACGCCTGCGTGCGCTCGGAGGAATCGCTCGATCAGCGCGGGAGACCGAAGCGTCTTCTGGGGGATACGGGCGGCTTCCTCTGCGGAAGCCATGCGGGTTCGCGAACCTGAAAAGTTCGTCACGCGTACTCCACCAGCCGCTGGCAGCCCCCGGATGAAAGCAGGCAGGAGTCGTTGAGTATCAGCTGGGGCCTGTCCGATCACGGTCCAGGCGTCCGGTCGGAAGCGCTCGTCATGGGTCCAGCTCGCAACGAGCGGTTCCGCGACAAGTGCGTCTGATACGTCGGTGAGGTTTACACCCTCGCTGATCGAGAAGTCGAAGATCACGATGAACAGTTCGTCACCGTCGACCGTCAAGACTTGCCCGACATACGATCTTCCATCACCTCGTTGCACGACGAACAGATCGCCCGGACGGACGTACTCACCTCGGCTCCTCGGCCCATGCCCAGTTGCCACCAGGACACACCTTGTCCTCCCGTCTAAGGCGCTGGCCCTCATTCGTCAAATAGCAGTTGTTGAGCGCTGGGGATGTTTCTTGGCATCGAATCTGTGAACCATGGAAGCTCCAGACTGTGAATTTTCCCATTCTTCGTCCAAATAAGAACTTCGCCTACAACTTCAGAAGATTCATTCTCATAAGAGGCTTCGATCGGAAGGGCCTGGTCCGGTAAATTGACCGCGGGTGAGTCGTCAAGGTCTATCTGCCAGATCCGTGGACCAGTCGGTCGGAATCCTCGAATTGCTTGCGCTTGGTACTGCAATGATCCTGATTCAGGTAGGAGTAGATGATCCAAGCAAGTGCGGACGAGATCGTGCAGACGTGATTCGTCTTCTGTCTTCATATTGCCCCAATCTTCAAGGTGTGTCCCTTGGGACGAACATTGTACCGACACGAGGGGTGTCCGCTACATTGGATCCACGTACGCGAACAATAGCATCGCTTATCGGTACGTCTTCAACAAATTTGCCGGGGGATAGATCCTTTTTGTCAAGGTGATGGGCAACGGCCTCGATGACCGGACGCCTCCCTCCCATTGAGTCAACGAGCGGATCAAGTCCGTGTTCCTTCTTGTCAAAGATGTGCCGCATCTTGTTCGGATCCTCGAGAACCTTGTCTGCGATTCGTTGAGCGCGCTCACCGAGTTCTGTCGGAGGTAACGGAGAGACGTCGGAAAGCCTGTTCACCGCGGTCGGCAGGTGGACCTTCGACATCGTGCCGCCGGTGGCCGCCGACGTCGCCGCACCCTCGGCCGCGTTCCGGAGTAGACCACCCGGGGTCACCGGCTGGCCGCTCACCGCGTAGTTCGCGACGTTCTCGGCCGCACCTTCTGCTGCGTTCTTGACCAGCTGCTTGCCGATCAGGGCACCGGCACCACCGCCGACGGCACCGAAGGCCCCGCTGACGGCGACCTGGCCCCAGTTCACCTCGCCGGTCGTGGCCTTCTGGATGATGGTGTCGGCACCGGCGCTGATGAGCATCATGCCGACCGGACCGCCGACGCCGGTGGCGAGAAGCACACCGCCCGCGACGACCATCGCGCCGCCGGCGACGTACTCCCAGTTGTCCGCGAACCAGTCACCGGTGGCCGCAGCGGCCCGGGCGAGCGGACCCTGTTCGGCCGCCGCGTAGGCCTCCAGTTCCGCGTCGGTAACGGGCGCGAGACCGAGCGGGTCGATGGCGTGCAGCGGATCGTTGCCGGCGAACGAGTAGGGGTTGCCTGCCCAGGCTGCTCCAGCGGGCGCGGTGACCGGGTCGATGGACAGGAAGCCGCGCGACGACGAGTCGTACGCGCGGGCACCCATCCACTCCAAGCCGGCGACCTGCAGCGAACCGTCGGCGCCGAGCGCGATCCCGCCGGGCAGGCCGGAACCGCCGAGGTCGATGAGCGTCTGCCACGGGTCGGCGTCGTCGGCTGCTCTCGTCGTGCGCCGACCGCTGGTTGCCCACCCGTCGCCCACCCCGGTGAGACCACCGGGAGCGCGGACGACCGGGGTGTCGCCGACTGCCAGGAGCGTCGGCGCGAACGCGGCGGTGTCCCAAGCGATCGGGATGCCGTCGACATCGGCGAGTTCACCGAGGGCGTCGACGTGCAGGTCGGTCGTGGTGGTGCCTGCCGCGGTGGCCTCCGCCACCGCGGTGAGGTGACCCTGCGGGGTCCAGCCGTACGTGGTCGTCACCCCGTCGGCTCGGAGCGCCTCCACCCGACGACCTGCGCCGTCGTAGGCGTACTCCGCCTCGGGCGCCCCGTCCGGAGCGTCGACCCTGGTCAGCTGTCCGGCGGCGTCGTACGAGAACCGTCGGGCCCCGGAGTCCGTTCGTTCCTCGACCAGGCGACCTGCTGCGTCGTAGACCCAGCCCGTGCGACTGCCGTCCTGGACGGACGCCACCAGCTGCGCGGCATCGTCGTGCTCGTAGGTGGTGCTCCCGCCGGGTCCGTCGACCCGGGTGATGCGCCCGTCGGCGTCGCGCCCGATGGTGCTGAGGTGCGTGCCGTCCGAGTCGATGCGCGCGTGCCGGACGACGTGTCCGTTCGCGTACTCCCAGGTCTGCAACTGATCGCCGGCGCGGGCCTGCAGGAGCTGGCCTGCCGGGTCGTGTTCGTACCGGACCTCGCCGAAGACCGAGTGCTCGACCCGGACGACCCGTCCGGTGGCGTCGTGCGTGTACCGGGTCGTGGACCCGTCGGGGGACTGCACCGAGGTGCGGAGCCCGTCGGCATCGTTGGTCCACCGCGTTTCCCGGGCGCCGGTCGAGCGTCGGACGAGCTGCCCCAGCCGGCTGAACTCGAGGACGTGGGCAGTGGGGGAGTCCGGACGGGTCTCATCGGTGATCGTCACCGTGCGGGCGCGGGCATCGCGGTCGATGCGGCCGATCAGACGGTCGCCGGCGTACTGCGCGGATTCCCGACCGGCTGCGTCGTACTCCCACCGCAGCACGGTGCCGTCCGGGTCGGTCTGGGTGAGCTGTCGTCCGGCGGGGTCGTAGGTCGCCGTCGTCGTGCGCCCGAGCTGATCGGTGGACGAGGCCACCTTGTCGAGCTGCGTGTACGTCCGGACGGTCACGCCACCCAGCGGATCGACGGTGCGGACGAGGCGTCCACGCTGGTCGTGCTCGTAGCGGGTGGTGCCGCCGAGCCCGTTCACCGCAGCGACGAGCTGTCCTGCGGCGTCGTACCGGAAGGTCCGCTGGCCGAAGCGGGTGTCCCGCGCCGAGACCACGCGACCGACCCGGTCGTACCGGTACCGGACGGTGCCGACCCCGGGGACGTCGGCGTGGACGACCCGGCCCTGGCGGTCGTACTCGGTGCGTGCGACCTCGCCGGTCGGCAGGGTGCGCGCGACGACCCGCGAATCGGCGTCGTAGGTCAGCGTGGTGCGTGCGCCGGCGGGATCGATCGCGGAGACCGGTCGGCCGCACGCGTCGTACTCGTACCGGGTGGTGCGGCCCGCCGGGGTGGTGACGGCGACGACGCGTCCGGCGAGGTCACGTTCGATGCGGGCGAGGCCACCGTTCGCGTCGACGAGCTCGACCGGGCGGCCGCACGCGTCGTACGTCGTCAGCTCAGCAGAGGAATCCGCGTGCTCGAGCCGGGTCGGACGCCCGAACTCGTCGGTCGTCACGGACACGGCGTCGAAGGCGTCGCGGACCGTGGAGACGCCGTCCGCGCGCGAGCGCCCGACCTCAGTGCGGACACCGGTCGGGTCGACGGTGGCGCCGAGGGCTCCGACCGCGTCGTACTCCCGCTCCCAGGTGCCACCGGCCGGGTCGACCACGGCTTCGAGCCGGGAGAGCGCGTCGTGCACGAACGCCCACTCGGCACCGTCGGGCAGGGTCATCGTCGACACGTTGCCGAACGCGTCGAAGTCCTTCGCGACGACGCGACCGAGGGGGTCCGTGGTGGAGACGACCTCGCCGTGTGGACCGTAGGTGACTTCCGTGCGGGCACCGGTCGGGTCGATCGTCGCCGTGACCCGACCGTCGTCGCCGTGCTCGAACCGCCACAGTCCCCCGTCCGGGTCCTCGCGCGCGGTAAGCAGCCCGGCGGCGTCGTAGCGGTACCGGGTCCGGTTGCCGAGCGGCGTGACGGCCTCGACGATCCTGCCTCCGGCGTCGCGCATCAGACGTGCGGTGTCGCCGACGGCGTTCTCGACGCCGACGAGCTCACCGGACGCGTCGTGGTGGAACGTGACGACGACGCCCGTCGGATCGGTGGTGCGGACGAGCACGCCGTCCCGCCACTCGAGCAGCGTGCGACCGCCGACAGGGTCGATGACGACGGACGGGTTCCGGTCGTCGCCCGTGTACCCGTACTCGACGACCCCACCGTTCGCGGTGACCACCGTGGTCAAGCGGTCCTGCTCGTCGTACCCGAAGGTCAGATCGGCGCCCTCCGGCGTCACGGTCCGGACCCGACGCCCGCGGTCGTCGTACCCGTGGACGGTCACCTGACCATCGCGCTCGGTCACCGAGACGAGGTTGCCGTGCGGGTCGTACGACATCGACTGGCGCTGCCCGTCGGTGTCGATGATCCCGACGACGCGGCCCTTCCGGTCGGCGATCCAGGTGTTCGCGTGGACCCCGTCGATGTCGGAGACCGAGGTGACCCGACCCGGCAGGTACGAGAACCGGACCCGTCGACCGAACGGTGTGCGCTGCTCGACGACCCGGCCGCGGTCGTCGTAGGTGTTCTCGCACTCGACGACTCCCGTCGCAGCGGTCACCCGGTCGATCAGGCCGTCCGCGTTCCAGCGGTACCGGCGACTGCCGACGGCGTCGGTCGCCCGGACCAGCCGGCGGCCCTCGTCGTAGTGGTACTCGACGCGGCGCCCGTCCGACGCCGTCGCGGACGCCACCCGGTCGCCGCTGTACTCGATGTCGACGAACCGCCCGAACACGTGCGCGAGCCGCGTGATCCGATCGTGCTCGTCGCGTCGCACGGTCACGGCGGTGCCCGCTCCACGCGCACTGCTCAGCCACAGTCCGGACGGCGTGAACGCCCACCGGCCGCCGGCGTTGTCCCGCACGACGAGCGAGTCCTGCTCGGCCCGGAGCCACAGGTCCTCGCCGACGCCGCGGCTCCACCCGTCCCCCTGCCGTGGGAAGTCGACCTGCCGGCCGTCGTCCAGCACGACCGAGGCGGCCTCGTCGCTGACCTCGAGCCGGATGTCGAGGATGGAGGACCACCCGAGTCCGAACACCCCGACGCGGCCGTCGAGTGAGTTGTACATGCGGGTGAGCCGGAGCGACGCGGCCTGCCCCGCGAAGGACAGGTCGGTCTCGGGCTCGAGGAAGTTGCCGGTGGCCGTGTTGACCGGGTCGTCGGCGAACCCGTTGGTCGGGGCGTCCCCATCGCCGAGAACGGCCCGATGGTGAAGTCGTCGCGACCGGCGTCGATCCCCGCCGAGGACAGCGCGGCCGCGATCGCCGCGTCCGACAGCGTCGCAGGCCCGGCACCGCCACCGGCGGCCTCGAACTGCGCTGCGACGGTGCCCGCCCAGTCGGCGTCCTTCCCGTTCGCCGTGAGCCAGTCGTTCACCGCGGTCAGCAGCGACTGGGCGTTCAGGGTGCCCCAGCACGGGTTGCACTCGGCCTCGTAGTCGCTCAGGGCGTTCCGGAACGTCGAGACGGCGCCGGACAGATCGGCGTCGAGCGTCCGGGTGGTCGCCTCGAAGGAGCGGAGGTCCGCGGGGACGGCGGACGACGTCCCACCGCTGGTCCCGCCGCCCGCCGGGAACTCCCGCCCCGTGACGCTGACCTCGTCCGCCTGCAGTCGTGGCTCCGGCTCGGGCTCCGGAGGCTTCGGGTCGTCGCCCCCGCCGAACCACGTCGAGACCTCGTGCCCGGCGGCGACGAGGAAGTTCTCCTCGCGTTCACGCTTGCGGGCGTCCCACGCCTTCGCCTGCTTCCGCCGGTCGTCCTCGTCCTTCGCGGCGTCGCGGAGCTGCTGCACGAACCCCGACAGGCTCTGCAGCGACTCGACGAGCTTCGTCGCGCTGCGCGAGGCGATGTCGGCGTTGTCCGCGAAGACCTCGGAGAAGTAGCCCCGGAACTCCGAACGCGCAGTCGTCACCGATGACGACCGCGACCCGGACTGGCCGTCGATCGACGACGCGAGCGCCGTCGAAGCCGACTTGAGTGCATCCGCCGCGCTGTACGAGTAGCCGGTCGGATCGTTCCCGTGGATCTTCGCCATCGTCATTCCCCCCTGGTGCTGACCGCACCATCCTGGCACGGATCCGGACTGAAATTCCAGAGGACGGCATGCGTGCCGAGGGGAGATGGACGGGAGGCCCGTGGCGGATCCGCCACGGGCCTCCCGTCCGTCAGAAGGTCGCGTCTACGACACCGCAGCCTGCACCTGACGCTGCACGCGTCCGAGCATGCCCACCATGCCGCGGATCCGCAGCGGGCTGACCGCCTCGGACAGGCCGATGGTCAACGGGTAGTCCGCCGGCACGGCGAGCACCTGCGCTGCCGTCAGGCCGCTCAGGCCCTGCGCCAGGATGGAGGCGAAGCCGCGCGTGGTCGGCGCCTCGCGCGGCGCGGTCGCGTGCATGCGGACGACGTCGGGTGCGTCGCCGTCCTCGCCCACGGTCACCGTGATGAACACGGGGGACTGGCACTCCTCGACCCGTTCGAGTTCGTCCTCGTGCCCCTGCAGCCGTTCGGGCAGCGCGGGCAGCTCGTTCGAGAACTCGAGGAGGAGCTGCAGGCGGTCCTTCTGGCCCAGGGCGAGGAAGTCGTCGCGGATCTCGGCGAGGGTGGCGGGGAGGGTGGCCTCGGTGCTGTCGTTCATCGGTTCGGAACTGTACCCGGCTCCGCGCCCTGCACGATCGGGACGCGGACGGCGCTGCCCCACTCGGTCCACGAGCCGTCGTAGTTGCGGACGCTGTCGTAGCCGAGCAGGTGCTGCAGGACGAACCAGGTGTGGCTCGACCGCTCGCCGATGCGGCAGTACGCGATGACCTCGTCCGCATCGCCGATGCCGGCGCCCTCGCGGTAGATCGCGTCGAGTTCCGCGCGCGGCTTGAAGGTGCCGTCCGGTGCGGCGGCGGTCGCCCACGGGATGTTCACCGCGGTGGGGACGTGGCCGCCGCGCAGCGCTCCTTCTTCCGGGTAGTCGGGCGCGGTGGTGCGGGAACCGTCGTACTCGCCCGGGCTGCGCACGTCGATGAGGGGCTTGCCGAGGTGGGCGAGCACGTCGTCCTTGTAGGCGCGGATCTCGGTGTCGATCCGGTCGACGACCGGGTACTCGGCCGGCGTGACGACGGTCTCGTCGGTGGTGAGGGCGCGGTCCTCGGCGATCCACTTCGCGCGGCCACCGTCGAGCAGGCGGACGTCCTCGTGGCCGAACAGCGAGAAGACCCAGAGGGCGTACGCGGCCCACCAGTTGTGCTTGTCGCCGTAGACCACGACGGTGGTCTCGCGGCCGATGCCCTTGCTGCCGAGCAGCTCGGCGAACGCCTCGCCGTCGATGTAGTCGCGCTGCACCGGGTCGTTGAGGTCGGTGTGCCAGTCGATCTTGACCGCGCCGGGGATGTGTCCGGTCTCGTAGAGCAGGACGTCCTCGTCGGACTCGACGACGACCAGGTCGGGGGTGTGGGCGTCCAGTTGTTCCTGCAGCCACTCGGTGGAGACGAGACGCTCCGGGTGGGCGTAGGCGGTGAACTTCTCGGACGGGTCGACCGGTGCGGTCATGGTGGGCTACCTCCAGGTGGTCATCCGGCACCGGACTAGGATCGGTCGTCGGTGCCTGTGGGCAACGGTACGCGGACGTACCGTGCCCCAGCCGCAACGTGACACCGCACGACTTGCTTCCCGGAAGGGTCCCTGATTGTCCACGAACACCGCGCCAGCGCACCTCGTCGACCGTGACCCCCAGGTGACCCCGCAGCAGATGGCCGCGGCACTCGTGCCACCGCCCCAGTTCGCGGCCGCCTCGTTCGACTCGTACCGCCCGGACCCGGACTACGCCTCGCAGGCCGACGTGCGCGACGCCGTCGCCGCGTTCGTCGCGGCCGGTCCGACCGACGCGCCACGTCGCGGGCTGTTCGGCCGCCGCAAGCAGCCGGTCGAGCCCGCTGCGAAGTCGGGCGTCTACCTGGACGGCGGGTTCGGTGTCGGCAAGACCCACCTGCTCGCCGCGGCGTACCACGCGGCCTCCGGGCGGAAGACGTTCGGCACGTTCATCGAGTACACGGCCCTGGTCGGCGCGCTCGGGTTCCAGGGCACGGTGGACCTGCTGCGGGGGACCGCGCTGGTGTGCATCGACGAGTTCGAGCTCGACGACCCGGGCGACACCATGGTCATGACCCGCCTGATCAAGGAGCTGAGCGAGACCGGCACCCGGTTCGCCGCCACCTCGAACACGCCTCCGGGCGCGCTCGGCGAGGGCCGGTTCGCGGCCCAGGACTTCCTGCGGGAGATCCAGGCGATGTCCGACCGGTTCGACACCATGCGGATCGACGGGCTCGACTACCGCCGCCGCGCGGTCGACGAATCGGCCGGCGTGGTGTCCGACGTGGCCGCGGCGCTGCCGGCCGGCACCGTCACGCTCGACGACTTCTCGGCCGTGGTCGCGCACCTCGGCTCGGTGCACCCGTCGAAGTACGTCGCGCTCGTCGAGGACCTCGACGCCGTCGGGCTCACCGACGTCCGGGCCTTCACGGACCAGACCGACGCGCTCCGGTGGGTGGCGCTCGTCGACCGGCTGTACGACGCCCAGGTCCGGATCGTGGCCTCGGGCACGCCGCTCGACCAGGTGTACCCCGACGCCATGCTCGACGGCGGCTACCGCAAGAAGTACCTGCGCGCAGCGAGCCGTGTCGTGGCCCTGAGCCGCGCCCAGGACTGACCCGCACCGTCCGGGGCATCCGCTGACCGGTCGGTGCACCCCCTGTCCAGGGGGCATCGGGCCGTGCGAAACACGACGTTTACAAACCGCGCCGTCGCGTTACATCCGCGAAACACATCGTGCCCCCTCGTGAAACGTCACCTCGCCAGACTCGGTGTCACCCGAGGCGGTCCAAGAGCCGCTCGTGCAATCGAGAGGTGAACAGATGCTTGATCAGGGCAACACGACGTTCGTGTTGGTCATGGCGGCGCTGGTGTTGTTCATGACACCCGGCCTGGCCTTCTTCTACGGCGGTTTGGTGAAGGCCAAGTCCGTCATCAGCATGATGATGATGTCGTTCGGTGCGATCGCACTCGTGAGCGTCCTGTGGGTGCTCTACGGCTACGCGATCGCCTTCGCCAACCACGGTGACGGCACGGCGGTCTCCGGTGTCGTCGGGTTCTTCAGCATCGACTGGAACCAGATCGGCCTCGGCCAGGCCTTCGAGGAGGCGCAGTCCTCGAACATCCAGGCGGCGTACCCGTCGATGGCGTTCGTCGGCTTCCAGGCCACCTTCGCGATCATCACGGTCGCACTCATCTCCGGCGCCATCGCCGACCGCGCCAAGTTCGGCGCCTGGATGGTCTTCGCGGGCATCTGGGTCACGGTCGTCTACTTCCCGGTCGCCTCGTGGGTCTTCAACCTGACCTCGGGTTGGGCTGCCACGTGGGGGGTCATCGACTTCGCCGGTGGCACCGCGGTGCACATCAACGCCGGTGCAGCAGGCCTCGCCCTGGCGCTCGTCCTCGGCAAGCGCGTCGGCTTCGCCAAGGGTGCGCACAAGCCGCACAACCCGCCCTTCGTCCTGCTCGGCGCCGCCATCCTGTGGTTCGGCTGGTTCGGCTTCAACGCCGGCTCCGAGGGCGCCGCTGACGGCATCGCCGCGATCGCCTGGGTCAACACCCTCGCCGCACCGGCCGCCGCCATCCTCGGCTGGCTGCTCGTCGAGAAGCTCAAGGACGGCAAGGCCACGTCGGTCGGCGCCGCCTCGGGTGCCGTCACCGGTCTCGTCGCGATCACCCCGGCATGTGCCAACCTGACCCCGGGTTGGGGCATCCTGCTCGGCTTCGTCGCCGGCATCATCTGCTGCTTCGCCATCGACTGGAAGTACCGTCTCGGCTTCGATGACTCGCTCGACGTCGTCGGCGTCCACCTGGTCGGCGGCATCGTCGGCACGCTGTACCTCGGCTTCTTCGCCAACGACACCGGCCTGATCTACTCCGGCTCGTTCGAGCAGCTCGGCAAGCAGGCCACCGCGGCCCTGGCCGTCGGCATCTACTCCTTCGTCCTGGCGTTCGTCATCGGCTTCCTCATCGAGAAGACGATCGGCTTCCGCGTCAAGACCGAGGACGAGGTCGCCGGCATCGACACCGCGGTCCACGGCGAAGAGGGCTACGTCCTCTACGAGCAGACCGACGACTCGCCGGTCTCGGTCCGCTAGCCAGCAGACACCAGCTCCACCAGCACCACCCGCACGACGACGGGCCCCGCGCACACAGCAAGCGCGGGGCCCGTCGTCGTGCGGTCCGTCGTCTGGCAGGGTTGACGGCATGACGACGACGTCGACCCTCACCAACCTGCGCGAGGTCGGGGGACCGGGCCTGCAGGACGCCCGACCCCGCACCGTGTACCGCGCCAACACCGAACGCGTCGGTGCCGACGCCTACCCGCACGGACTCGCGGCCGTGGTCGACCTGCGCCGTGACGACGAGGTCGCCCGCGTCCCGCACCCGCTCGGCACCACCGACGGCTACCGGCTCGTCCCGCTGTTCGACCCGTCGACCGTCGAGTCCGGCGCCCAGGCCGTGCAGCTCGAGGAGCAGTACATCGACTGGCTCGAGCGCCACCGCACCGGGATCGCCGCCGCGTTCCGCGCGATCGCCCGGTCCGACGGCGACGTGCTCGTCTGCTGCTCCGCCGGCAAGGACCGCACCGGCGTCGTCAGCGGACTGCTCGCCCGGCTCTGGGGGCGTCGATCGAGGCCGTCGGCGACGACTACGCCGCCAGCGCTGTCGGGCTGGCCGATCGGTTCGCCGCAGAGCGTGCGGTCAGCACGGACCCCGAGGCGACCGCCGTCGCGCAACGGTGCGTGCCGGAGACCATGACCACGGTGATCCGGCACGTCGAGGCGCGGTGGGGCAGCGTCACCGCGTACCTGCGCTGGGCCGGGCTGACGGACGCGGAGAACGCAGCGCTCTGACGGGCGTGCGTTCTCCTGACGGCTCGCCACGTGCGGTGGTCGCAACGGCGGACGGGAGGCACGGTGCGCGTCCGACGCGCACCGTGCCTCCCGTCCGTGGCCCTGATCGCGGGCCGTGGTTCCGGCCCGTTCCGTCAGCTCACCAGGCGTAGTCCTCCGGTGAGGTCTTGTGCCCCGGGAAGATCTCGTCGAGCCGGTCCAGCGCACGCTGGTCGAGGCGGATGTCGACGGCGCGGACCGCGGACTCCCACTGCTCCATCGTGCGGGGGCCGGTGATCGGCGCGGTCACACCGGGCTGGTGGAGGAGCCACGCGAGGGCGAGCTCGCCGGGCGTGTGGCCGAGCTCCTTGGCGAACGACTCGTAGGCCGTGAGCTGGTCGCGGTGCCCCTCGACGTACTCCGCGCTCCGACCCGACAGACGGCGGGAGCCGTTCTCGGTCTTCTCGATGACACCACCGAGCAGACCGCCCTGCAGCGGCGACCACGGGATGACGCCGAGGCCGTACTCGCGGGCGGCGGGCAGGACCTCACGCTCGATGTCGCGCACCACGAGGTTGTAGATCGACTGCTCGCTCACCAGGCCGAAGGTGTGGCGGCGCTTCGCGGCCTCCTGCGCCTGGGCGATGTGCCAGCCGGCGAAGTTCGACGACCCCACGTACAGGACCTTGCCCTGCTGCACGGCGACGTCGATCGCCTGCCAGATCTCGTCCCACGGGGTCGCACGGTCGACGTGGTGGAACTGGTACAGGTCGATGTGGTCCGTCTGCAGGCGCTGCAGGCTGGCGTCGAGCGACTGGCGGATGTTGAAGGCGCTGAGCTTGCCGCCGTTCGGCCAGTCGATCATGTCGCCGTAGACCTTCGTCGCCAGGACCGTCTTCTCGCGACGGCCGCCGCCCTTCGCGAACCAGCGGCCGATGATCTCCTCGGTGGCGCCCTTGCCCACCGAGCCGCCGTAGCCGTTGGCGGTGTCGAAGAAGTTGACGCCGAGCTCGTGGGCCCGGTCCATGATGGCGTGCGAGTCGTCTTCAGTGGTCTCCGGGCCGAAGTTCATCGTGCCGAGCACTGCCCGTGAAACCGACAGCCCTGTCCGTCCGAGGTGTGTGTAGTCCATGGGTCCGGTCTACGCGCTCCGAGGGGCACCCTGCCAGGCCCTGGGAGTACCGGTTCTGCATGGTGGGTCGCTGTAGTGCTGGTCGCGGTGCTGCGTCCCTGCGTCGCTGCGCCGCCGCATGCCGTCGGGGGCATGTTCTGGTTCGGGGGAGGAGTACCGTGACGTCGGTGAACACCCCAGCACTCCGTGGCAGCCGGATCCTCGGGTTCGGTCACCACCAGCCCGAACGCATCCTGACCAACGACGAACTCTCGACGATGGTCGACACCAACGACGAGTGGATCCGCACCCGGACCGGGATCCAGACCCGCCACATCGCCGGGCCGGACGACACCGTCACGTCGATGGCGATCGAAGCGGGTCGCAACGCCCTCGCCGACGCCGGCGTCTCGCCCTCGGCCGTCGGACTCGTCATCGTCGCCTCCACCACGCACCAGGACCGCGCGCCGTACACCGCCGGTCGGGTCGCCGCCGCGCTCGGGATGACGAACGGTCCGGCGCCCATCGACATCAACACCGCGTGCAGTGGGTTCGAGTACGCGCTCGCCCTTGCCGACCAGTCGATCCGCGTCGGGTCCACCGACGTCGCGCTCGTCATCGGGTCCGAGACCCTCTCCGCCATCGCCGACTGGACCGATCGGTCGACGTGCGTGCTCGTCGGTGACGGGGCCGGGGCCGCCGTGCTCGGCGCCGCCGACACCCCCGAGATCGGCCCCGTCTCGTGGGGCAGCGTGCCGCACCTGCTCGACGCGGTGCGGGTCGAGGGGACGCCCGGCCGGTTCAACCAGGAGGGTCGCTCGATCTACCGCTGGGCCATCACCGAGGCCGAGGGGCACGCCCGCAAGGTCGTCGAGGCCGCCGGGCTCACCATGGACGACATCGAAGTGTTCGCGTTCCACCAGGCGAACCTGCGGATCATCGAGCCGCTCGTCAACGCACTCGGCGGGGAGTCGAAGTTCGTCATCCGCGACGTCGTCGAGTCCGGGAACACTTCGGCCGCCAGCGTGCCGCTCGGGTTGTCGAAGGCGTGGGCGCGTGGCGACCTGCCCGAGGGCGTCCCCGCGCTGCTGTTCGGCTTCGGCGGCGGGTTCGCGCACGCCGGACAGGTCGTCAGGACGCCGGTGCGGTCGTTCTGATCGGGCCTCGGTCGTTCTGATCGGGCCTGCCGCCCGGCTCAGCGCTCGGGCGTCTCCGACCAGAGGTCCTCGTCCTTCGCGGAGCCGCGGCGCCAGCCGAGTTGCTTCTGCTGCTTGGGCTCCTTCAGCTGCTTCTCCTTGGGCTGCTTGTCCTTCGGCTGCTTCTCGGGCTTCGCGGGCTTGGGCTCGAGGATGATCGGGAAGTGTGCCGACGGCGGCCCGAACCCGGTCCGCGAGGCCTGGATGACCTTCCGCCCGAGCGCGTGGTTGCCGAGCCCGCCGACGGCTGCGCCGATCCCGAACGGCAGTGCACGGCCGAGCACCGACGTCCCCTGACGCACTGCGAACCGCTTGATGAACTGGTCGCGGACCTGCCCGCCGAGGCCGTTGACGACCTGCTTCGGCAGGGAGGAGGTCACCATCTCGCCCCAGAACGCCGTGCGCGCCTGACCGCCGGCGATCTGCCCGCCGAGCTGCTTGATGAGCTGTGTGCCCGGAGCACCGAGGATCATCGCCATCACCAGGGTCCGTGCCCGTTCGGGGTCGTCCAGGGCGATGCCGTGCACCTCGGTCACCGACTGGGCGAACAGCGCGGTGGTCTCGAGGAACCCGACCGTCTCCGCGCCGCTCAGCCCGAGGGCGGCCACCATCCCGACGCCCGGGATGACCGCACTCGCACCGACCGCTGCGCCACCGGTGGTGACCGCGGTGAGGTACTGCCGCTCGAGGATCTGGATGACCTCGGCGGGGGTGGCGTCCGGCTTGCGTCGGCGGATCGCGTTGACGTGCGCCACGACCACCGGGCGCTGGACGCTGATGGCGCGGTCGAGCCACTTGACCCACCCGCCGGGTTGTTGCGGCTGCGGGGTCCGGGAGTCGTCGGGCATGGGGGAGACCTGGGCGTTCGGCAGCGGCACGATCGCCTGGTCCTTCGGGGAGCGGGCCATGCGCTCACCGTACGCCGGGCATGTGGGAGGCTCGCTGGATGGACATCGACGGCGCGCCCGGTCCGGCTGACGACGCTCGGCGGGCCTCCGGGTTCCTGACGGTCGCCGAGGTGCGCGGCTTGCTGCCCGAGGTCGTCGTGCTCGACCCCGGCTCCGTGCTCGTCGGCGCGGACGTCACCCTCGCAGCCGGGGTGGTGCTCTACCCCGGAGCCGTACTCGAGACGCGTGCCGGGGGCTCGATCACCGTCGCATCCGGCGCGCGGCTCGGTCCGGGCCCGGTCTCCGTCGTCGCCACCGCGGCCCGGGTGACCATCGGTTCCGGTGCCGAGCTGGGCCCGGGGTCCGTCACGATCACGGCGACCGGGGTGGACGTGCTCGTGGGGGACGGCACTCGGTTGTCGGGCGGCTGCCTCGTCGAGGGCCCCACCGAGCTCGGCGCCGGTGCCCAGGTGCTCGGGCCGGTCGCCGTCCGTGACGCCGAGCTCGCAGCCGGGGGCGACCACCGCGAGCCCGACCCCGATCGGCGTGCCGGTGTGGTGAAGGGTGTCGGGCGGGTCCACGGCGTGCGGGTCGGCACCGGCGAAGTGATCGTCGGCGGTGGCGTGCCGAGTGCACCGCTCGTGGTCGAACGGCAGCGTGCACACCACCGGGAGGCGCCGAGCCACTGACCCCGGCCGGGCCCTCGCAGCCGCTCGCCTGCGCGTCACCGGCACGGGACACCGCTCCGGCGGAGTGCTGCACGCACGCGGTCGGGCTGCATGAGGTCGGCCCACGACAACCGGATGACGAACCGGACCTCCGGGAACGACCGGACGAAGTCCTCGCGACGCTTCTCCTGCCAGTGCGCCTCGGCGGTGCTCCGCCCCTCGAGCATCGTCGGGTCCTCGTACTTCGCGCGGCCGTCGACCTCGACCACGACGCCCTGATCCGGGAACCAGAAGTCCACGACGGCCGTCCCACCTCCGGTCCGCCGGAACTCGTACTGCTGCACCGGCTCCGGTGCCCCGATCTGCCGGAAGCGTACCCGGCACACCGACTCCGCCGGCGACCCCGACAGCGCCGACCCCATCTCGATCGCCACCCCCGCCTTCTCGGACCCCTTGCGCTCGTGGGACGAGAGTTCGTCGCGGAGCATCTCCGGCAGGACCCGTCGCTCGCGCAGCGCCTGATCGATCATCGGAACGGCCTGGTCCAACGGTGCGGTGGTTGAGAGATCGACGAGCGTCCGGACCAACGACGTCACCGGTGCCCCGTCGATCTCGATCGGCACGGTCGGCGGCGTCCCTGCCCATCGTCCGCCGGAGTCGTCGATCGCATGCCCCGGTCTGACCCGGGCAAGCGCCGTGGTGTCCGGCCTGGTCAACCGAGGGTCGACGACCTCGACTCGGTCGGGAGCCGCTGCGGTGAAGGGCAGCCGGTGCACGGTTGCCGCGGAGGAGTGCGAGAACGCCCGGGGCAGTCCGACCGACGGGACCGTCGCCCGGACGAGCAGGAGCAGACGGTCTTCGCTCCGCAGCCCCTGTACGAGCGACGGATCGACCAGCACGCCGGGCCGGATCGAGGCAAGCGAGCCGCGATGCACGCGACGCTGGAGCGCACGCCGTTCAGCGCTCGGATGGTCGCCGGTGCGGATGAGGGGGATGGCCAGGACTCGGTCGTTCATGTCTCAACGATCGGCGGTGCGAGCCGACCATGTCGGTACGGAGCGACGATCTGTGGGAAACGAGCCGGGCCTCCAGTCTGTGGAGGGATGAGGCGGACGCACGGCGCGACAACATCGATGGCGCACGACGTCGATGTTGTCGTCGGGCGGGGCGTGCAACTGTTGCACCCGCGCGGGTGCGACGAACTCGATGTCGTACGACATCGAGGACGTCGTTCGGGGTCGCGGGTGACAGGGTCCTGCGGGGATCGGTGCCCCGGGCCGGGGGCATACGGGTGTTCGATGCCGGACCGACGCCCGTGCAAGGTGCGACAACATCGATGTCGCACGACGTCGATGTTGTCGTCGGGCGGCGCGTGCAACTGTTGCGCACGCGCCGGTGCGACGAACTCGATGTCGTACGACATCGAGGACGTCGTTCCGAGTCGACCAGCCAGCTCGTGCAGCCGCCAGCCCCCGCAGCACCTACGCCCGCGCGAGCTCCGCCCGCAGCGGCAGGTCCTGGTCCTCCAGGATGAGCTGCGCGCCCACGGCGGTCCGGGCGTTCACGACGATCGGGGCGAGCAGGTTGACGGTCGTGCCGGACGCGCCGGGGTTCGCCACCACGAGCAGCATCGCGTCGGCAGGGTCGGTCAGCTCGAGCCCTGCGGCCTGCTCGTCGGTGAGCTCGGGCGAGTACGACGGCAAGTGCACCGCGGCGTCGAGCACGAACAAGCGCGAGGAGCCCCCGACGAGGGTGAACAGGCCCTCGGCGCCGTCCACCGGGGTCAGCGTGAAGACCGGTGCGGGGGACAGGCCGAACGGCGGGACGGCGAAGGTCAGCGAGATGCTCATCGGAGGTAGTCCATCAGGGTCGGCTGCAGGACCTTCGCGGTGACGGCGAGGGCTGCCTGGTAGTTGGTCTGCTGCACCTGCAGGTCGAGGACGGCCTTGGCGAGGTCGACGTCTTCGATGCCGGCGCGGCGGTTCTCGAGCGAGACGGCTGCCGTCTTCAGCGAGTCCTGGGCGGCGAGGGCGGTCGCGTGCCGGACACCGGCGTCGGCCTGGGCGCCGCGGACGGCACCGAGCGCGCCGTCGACGTCGTTGATCCGCGCGTTCACGTTCACTCCGTTCTGCAGGTCGCTGACGATGGAGTCGAGCACGCCGAACACGGACGACGCGCCGGTGCCGAAGACGTCGGCCCCGGCGGTGTCGACGCGCACGGTGGTGCCGTCGCCGATCCGGCGGGAGACGTCCGTGCCGGAGGCCGCCCACCCGGTCGCCGGGTCGTACGCGGCGGCGGCGGTCGAGGCGCCGGCGAAGACCGAGCGGGTGCCGTAGGTCGTGTTGGCCCGTGCCTCGAGGTCGGACTTCAGCGACTGGAACTGCGTGATGAAGGCGTCGCGGTCGGTGTCGCTCATGGTGCCGGAGTTCGCCGCTTGCACGGTCAGGTCCCGCACGCTGTTCAGCACCGAGTAGACGCTGGACAGGGCGCTGTCGGTGGTCGCGAGCCAGGCCACGGCGTCGTTCGCGTTGCGCGTGTACTGCGCGGCCGCGGCCTGTTCCTTGCGGACCTGCATCGACGACGCGGTGCCGACGGGGTCGTCGGACGGCTTCTGGATCGCCTGCAGCGTGGTGGCCTGCTCGGTCAGCTGCGCCACGCGCGCCGCACCGGTCTGCAGCCGTGCCGAGGCCGCGGCCATCGACATCTGGGTGGTCACCCGGGTGATCACGATCAGCCCCTCCCGACGAGTCCGACGCGGTTGATGATGGTGTCGAGCATCTCGTCGACGGCGGTCAGGACGCGTGCCGCGCCCTGGTACGCGTGCTGGTAGCTCAGCAGGTTCACGTTCTCCTCGTCGAGGTCGACGCCGGCGCTCGACTGCTGCTGGGTGCGCGCGTTGGTCAGGGCGAGTCCGGTGAGCGTCGACTCCGTCGCGGCCGACCGGGAGGCGGTGCCCACCCCCGCCACGAACGTCGCCCAGGTCGTGTCGGCGGCTCCAGGGCCCGTGCCGAGTCGTGAGAGCGCGTCGGCGAACGAGTCGTCGAGCTGCCCCGCCGCGTTCCGCGTCGCCAGGCCGGTGCCGTCCGTCGGGACGACCGACAGGCCCTGCGCGGCAGGGACGCCCGTCGCGAGGGCGAAGAACGCGGTGCCGGTGGTGCCGGCCGGGGTCGTGCCGGTGGCGTGCACGGCGTTGACGGTCGCCGCGAGCTGGGTCGCGACGGCGTCGTAGGACGCGGTGGCCTGGGCGAGTGCGCCGCCCGTGCCGTTCCCGTTCGCCGGGGCGAGGACGGCGAGTGCACCACCGATCGACCCGCCGCTCAGGGACACCGCGCCGGCGCTGCCGGAGGTCCAGGTCAGGGTGACCGCGGCGCCGTCGGCGAGGCGTTCGGCACCGCCGAGGGCGACGGCGCGGGCGTCGGTGCCCTGCACGAGCGGGTTGCCGCCGAGCAGCACGTCGACCGTGCCGTCCGCGTTGGTGCGGGTCGTCCCGCCGGCGAGCGTCGCGATCTGCTCGGTGAGCTGGTCGCGCTGGTCGAGGAGTTCGTTCGCGGTGCCGCCGGAGGCCAGCGCGGTGCGGATCCGCCCGTTCAGGTCGGCCACCTGCTTCGCGGCGTCGTTCAGCTGCGTCACCTGGCCGGCCGCGGTGCCCCGGACCGAGGACCACTGCGCGTCGACGGCCTTCGACCCGGCGGCCAGTGCTGAGGCGACGGTGCCCGCTGCGCCGAGGACGGCGCTGGCGGCACCCGGGTCGTCGGGGTGGCTGGCGAGTTCGCTCCACGACGACCAGAACGCGTCGAGCTTGGCGCTCAGGCCGTCCTTGCCGGGCTCGTGCAGGCCGGTCTCCAGGGCGGACAGCGCCGTCGCACGGGCGTCGGCGTAGGCGGAGGACCCCGCGGCGACCCGGACGCCGACGTCGAGCGTCAGCGATGCCAAGCGGGCGATGCCGTCGACGGAGACGCCCTGACCGGCGAGGGCGGCGGTGCCGCGCATGAACCCGGTCTGCGTCGCCGGGATCGAGTTCTGCGTGACGCGCTGCCGCGTGTACCCGGCGGTGCCGGCGTTCGCGATGTTCTGGCCGGTGACGTCGATGCCGGCGCGGGCCGCGGCGAGGCCGGAGTACGCGGTGGCGAGGGAGCCGAAGGTGCTGACCACGGGGTTACAGGGTCCCCTCGAACAGGCGGGCGCCGTCGGAGCCGGGACCGGAGGTGCCCGAGGCGTCGTACGTCGCTGCGGTCGTCACGGTGCCGGCGAGGGTCTCCTCGGTGGCCTGGGCGGCGGTGCGCAGGAAGCGGTCGTTCTCGTCGCGCAGGGCGCCGATCTGGGTGGTGAGCTCGACCATCGCGGTCAGGTGCGCGGCGAGGATCTCACCCCACGGGCCGTTCGGCGCTGCGGCGACGACGTCGCGCAGGGGTGCGTCGGCGGGGACGCCCCACTCCTCGGCGACCTCGGCACTCGACGCGGCGCGCTCGAGTCCGGTGCTGCGGAGTCGTTCGAGGACCTGCTCGACCTCGCGGCTGGCGTGCGACACCCAACGGGAACGGCCCGCGGTGAGCAGGAGCTGCTCCTCCTCGAGCTTGAAGGTGAGCAGCTCGAGCAGTTCGCGTTCGCGCCAGAGCACGGCGGACAGGTCGTTCACGCTCATCAGCTCCTCCCGTGTGGGTCGTCGTCGGGTGTTCGGGTCTTCGGGTCCACCATCCGGCGGACACCGAGACCTATCGACCCGACGGCGGTGGTCGTAAGCGGCGGGGGACGTGACCTGCGAGGCGGACGTCCCCCGGGCCTCCCGTATCCACCCCGTCCGGGGGACGGGAACGGGCGTTCTACCGGGTGGGTCCCCCCAAATGCGGACCGGGAAACACCGCGAATGCCCCCGCACTGGGGACGGATGAACCCCTGTTCAGGACATTGCCAGCCGATACATTCAGAACGCACCACGAGGGCGACCTCGAACCGCGTCACAGGGGCGCGGGGTGCACCGCTCGGAGGGAACCGGGCGGGTCTTCGGCGTACGCACCGGCCATCCGAGGCCGGCGTCCGTCGTGCCCAGGGACGGGTGAGTCGAGACAGTCACGTCAGGTCGATCAGGGGATCAGCATGGACCGCACCGCACGCAACGCGATGATCGTGGAGCACCTCCCGCTCGTGGGCTACATCGTCGCCGACGTCCGCTCCCGCGCCACGCACCTGGACCGCGACGACCTCGCCGCCGTCGGCTCCCTCGCCCTCGTCGCCGCTGCCGACGCGTTCGACCCCACCCTCGGCGTCCCCTTCGGCGCCTACGCCCGGACCCGGATCGCCGGAGCCCTCGCCGACGACATGCGCTCGGCCGACTGGGCGTCCCGCGGCACCCGGAAGCGGATCCGCGAGACCCTCGCCACGCAGGAGGCCCTGTCCGCCCGACTCGGCCGGAGCGTCGGCGTGCAGGAGATCGCGGACGCGATGGGTGTCGACCGGCAGACCGCCTCGGACGCCATGAGCGACGCGGCCCGCATCGTCGCGCCGCTCGACGAGACCGTGCACGACCTCGTCGCCGCCGACCTGCCGTTGCCCGGCGACGACCTGCTCGAGACCGAGAAGCGCCGCTACCTGCGCGCAGCCGTCGAGGCACTGCCCGAGCGGATGCGCTTCGTCGTCGAGGCCGTCTACTTCGGGGACCGCTCGGTGACCGACGTCGCCGCGGAACTCGGCATCACGCACTCCGCCGTCTCGCAGCAGCGCTCCGAGGCGATGCGCCTGCTCCGCGACGGATTGGCCGCCCACTACGGGGACGGCGGTGCCGCCGCCGAACCCGCCTCGCGCACCACCGCGGCCCGCCGGAGCGCCTACCTCGCACGCGTCGCGTCGAACGCCGCCGCCGGCGTCGCACGTGCCGTCCACGACGCGACCGCGCCTGTCGCCGTGGCGGCGAGCTGAACCGTCGACGGGTATTTCCGTCGATTCCCTAACGACTCCCGGCACCCGGTCGAGAGTCATCCACGTCAGCCCACGGACGGGCTGTAGTACGACCCAGCATTCACGGAGGAAACCACCATGGGTATGTCCATCAACACCAACCTCTCGGCACTCAACACGTACCGGAACCTCAACTCGACGCAGAACGACCTGTCGAAGTCCCTCGAGAAGCTCTCGTCGGGTCTCCGCATCAACCGCGCTGCCGACGACGCGGCCGGTCTGTCGATCTCCGAGGGGCTGAAGTCCCAGGTCGGTGGCCTCACGGTCGCCGCCCGCAACGCGCAGGACGGCATCTCCGTCGTGCAGACCGCTGAAGGTGGCCTCACCGAGACCCACTCGATCCTCCAGCGCATGCGCGACCTGGCCGTCCAGGCCGGTAACGACTCGAACAACGAGGACTCGCGCACGGCGATCACCACCGAGGTCGGCGAGCTCACCAAGGAGCTCACCCGCATCTCGCAGTCGACCAACTTCAACGGCATCAACCTGCTCGACGGCTCCGCCGGCGCAGCGGGCGTCCTGAAGTTCCAGGTCGGCGCCAACGGCGACGCGGCGAGCCAGATCGACGTCGACCTGTCGAAGTCCAACGTGGAGTCCGTGTCGACCGCTGTCGGCGCCCTCACCTTCGACAGCGCGACGAACGCTCAGGCCGCCATCACCGCGATCGACGAGCAGATCAAGTACGTGTCCGCGGCACGTTCGAGCATCGGTGCTGTCCAGAACCGCTTCGACCACGCCATCAACGTGACGAACGTGGCCAAGGAGAACCTCACCGCTGCCGGTTCGCGCATCACCGACGTCGACATGGCCGAGGAGATGGTCAAGTACACGCGCGACAACATCCTCAGCCAGGCCGGCACGTCGATGCTCGCGCAGGCGAACCAGAGCACGCAGGGCGTGCTCTCGCTCCTGCGCTAGCACCCACGACGCCGCCTTCCGGGATCGTTCAGGCTTCCCGGGAGGCGGCGTCGCCCTCCTGACCATCCCCACGACGCCAGGGAGTGTCGACGATGTCATCGTCCGTGTCCTCGAGCACCAGCCTCGCGATCGACGGGCTCGTCAGCGGGCTCAAGACGACCGACCTCATCAACTCGTTGATGAGCGTCGAGGGCGTGCCGCAGACCCTGCTCAAGAACAAGCTCACGAGCACCAACTCGTTCATCTCGTCACTGCAGACGATCAACGGGTTGGTGCAGGCCCTCGCGACCAAGGCGAAGGACGCCGCCAAGGCGACCTCGCTCGACCTGTTCACGGCCACGAGCTCGTCGTCGGGCGTCACCGCCGTCACCGGCACGAACGCGAGCGCCGGGTCGCTGACGTTCAGCGTCGGCTCGACCGCGTCCGCCCAGGTCGGGGTCACCGCCGCGATGTCCACGTGGTCGGCCGCTGCCGAACCGATCACCCTGGTGGGTGCCGACGGCACGAAGACCACCGTCACGCCGTCATCGGGCTCCCTCGACGACACGGTGTCGGCTATCAACAAGTCCGGGGCCGGCGTCACCGCCACGAAGGTCGCCGCGGGTGCGGCCGCCGACGGCACCAAGCTCTACCGGCTGCAGCTCACGTCCGCCAAGACCGGGGCCGCGGGTGGTTTCGAGGTGTACCGGGGGACCGCCGACGAGGTGACCGCGGGCGCCGCGACGAACGTGCTGACCGAGGTCGGCGCCGCGGTCGTCGCCCAGGCGAAGGACGCCAGCGTCACACTGTGGGCCGGCACCGCCGCCGAACAGACGATCACGAGCGCGACGAACACGTTCACCGACCTGGTCCCCGGGCTCAGCGTCACCGTGTCGAGGGCCTCGACGGACCCGGTCACGGTCGGCGTCGCGCAGGACACCACGAAGGCCCAGTCCGTGGCGTCCGGACTCGTCGACGCGATCAACGCGGTCTCGGCTTACTACAAGACGAACACCGCGGTGACGAGCAGCACGAGTGCCACCAGCGGGTCGACGACCACGACCGCCGGGGTCCTGATGGGCGACGGCACCACGCGCGACGCCGTGCAGCGCCTGGGCAGCACCATGTCGGCGCCCGTCGGCGGGAAGTCGCCGTCGTCGATCGGCATCTCGATCACCAAGGACGGCAGCTTCACCTTCGACGCCGAGGTCTTCCAGAAGGCCCTCGCCACCGACCCCGAGGGCACGCAGGCGATGCTGTCCGGCGTCGCCGCGAACGTGGGTGCCGCCGCCACCGCCGCGTCCGACAAGTACGACGGGTCCATCACCACGACGATCACCGGCCAGCAGGCGGTCGCCAAGGACCTCAACACCCAGATCGACAGCTGGACCGACCGACTCACGATGCGCCGCGCATCGCTCCAGACGCTGTACTCGTCGCTCGAGACCAGCCTCAGCAAGCTCCAGTCCCAGTCCAGCTGGCTCGCCAGCCAGCTCGCGGCGACCACGAGCTGACGGGATCACCATGACCTTCGACTTCCAGGCCGCCGCCTTCCGCCAGGCCGCGCAGCCCCGCACCGTGACCGACCAGCGTCGCGCCCAGTACACGAACGAGGCCGTCCTGTCGGCCACCCCGGCGCAGCTCGTCACGATGCTCTACGACCGGCTGCTGCTCGACCTGCACCGCGCCGAGGCCGCACAGACCAGCGCCGACTGGGACGCCGCCCGCGAACAGCTGCTGCACGCGCAGGCGATCGTCGGAGAACTCTCGTCCACGCTGCGGATCGACGTCTGGGACGGGGGCGAGGGCCTGCTCGCCGTCTACAACTACGCGTCGACGTCCCTCATCACCGCGAACGTGCACCGTGATGTCCAAGCGACGCGCGACTGCATCCGGATCCTCGAACCCCTGCGGCAGTCGTGGCACGACGCTGCCGCGTCGCTGCCGGCGACGCCGGCCCGCCAGCAGGCGACGGGCGGAGCCCTCGGTGTCGCGTGAACCGGCACCGTCGCGTGAACCGGCACCGTCGCGTGAACCGGCACCGTCGCCTGAGCAGGTCGACCACCGCCTCGCCTGGGAGGCCCTGCTCGACTCCCTGGAGCACGACGCCGCCCGACAGGCGGCCGACCCCACGGCCGTGGTGGGGTGGTCGGAGCCGGCCGGGCTGGGTCCGGTGCCGCGCGAGTTGGTGGGGCGTGCCTCCCGGCTGCTCGCTGCGCAGCGCGACCGCATCGCGGAACTGGAGTCGGACCGACGGGCGACGCTCGAGCACCTCGGTGCGCTGCGCGCCGTCGACGCGACCCGCGAGCCCCGTGGCGCGGTCTACCTCGACGCGTCCGCCTGACCCGTCGCGCGCTCGACCCGGAACGACATGCTCGACGTCGTCCGACATCGATGGTGTCGCTTGCCCGCGCGTGCAACACCGGGCGGGCGCAAGGTGCGACGGGGTGGTCGTCGTACGACATCGATGCTGTCGTTGCCCAGCGAGCGCAACCGTTCCCAGCGTGAACGGACGGCGCTGGCACCGTGCGACGAGGTGGTCTTCGTACGACATCGAGGAAGTCGTCCGACCCCGGACGCAACTGTCTGCGCGTGCAAGGTGCGTCATCGTCGACGTCGTACGACGACGAGAGCGTCGTCGACCCGCGTGCGCAACTCGACGCGTGCGCAAGGTGCGACGCGCTCGATGTCGTACGACAACGGGGATGTCGTTCCACATCGGACGCCGTGGTGCCACCCCCGTTCGGGGCGAGGGCTAACGCGGCCGGGGACGGGCACCGATAGCGCCACACGAGCACGGATCGCTCACCAGTTCGGCCACGGATCGGCCACCACCGCACGGCGACGTCCCACGGGCGACGCCTGACGAGGGGACCACCGTGTTCGATTCCGTGACGAGCGTCGCGCTGCAGAGCGCACTCGACGGCCTGTCGATGCGCCAGAAGGTGATCGCGAACAACATCGCGAACATCAACACGCCCGGCTACCACGCCGAGAAGGTCCAGTTCGAGGACGCTCTGGCGAAGTCGATCACCGACGGCAGCGGGGACACCGCGCCGACGGTCGCTCGCAGCCTCGAGCCGACGAACACGAACGGCAACAACGTCAATCTCGACGAGGAGACGCTCTCCAACGTCGACACCGTGCTCCGCTACCAGTTCGCCACGCAGGCGATGAACTCCGAGCTCACGAGCGTCCGTGCGGCGATGCGGACGAACTCGTGACGACCTTCGACGCGATCGGCATCGCGAGCACCGGCATGACCGTGCACCGGAAGTGGCTCGACGCCGTCGCCGACAACATGGCGAACGCGAACACCGTGAAGTCGATGGACGACACCGCCTTCCAGGCCCGCTACGTCGAGGTGCAGGAGGGCAACGGCGTGTCCGGCGCCTACGTCAAGGGTGCCGCGTTCGGCAGCGCCGCCGGCCGCGTGACCTACGACCCGGACAACCCGCTCGCGAACGACGAGGGCTACGTCCGCATGCCGGACATCGACCTCGGCACGCAGATGGCGGACCTCATCATGGCCCAGCGCGGCTACCAGGCGAACGCCGCCGTGGTCGACCGTGCCAAGACCGCCTACGAGGCGGCACTGCAGATCGGGAAGAACTGATGCCCATCGACGCCGTCAACGGTGTGACCACCAACGCGATGACGAACGCACTGACCAGTGTGTCCGGCACCTCCAGCGACGTCGCCGGCACCGCCGGCGCGACCAGCACCGACGGCAGCGGGTTCGCCGCCAGCCTCGGGAACGCCGTCGACGGCCTGCAGGCGCTGCAGAGCGACTCGAAGACCCTCGCGCTGAAGGCCGTCACCGGCAACCTCGACGACATCCACGACGCGACCATCGCCGCCACCCGCGCGCAGGTCACGCTCGAGCTCGTCTCCGCCGTCCGCAACAAGGGCGTCGACGCGTTCAACGAGATCATGAGGATGCAGGCCTGATGCCCGTCGCCGTCAAGAACGTCTTTGCGCGCCTGTCCGCGTACGTGAAGGGCTTCTCCGCCGCCCAGCGCACCATCGCGATCCTGGTGATCGCCGCGCTCGTGCTCGGTGGGATCGCCCTGGCGTCGTGGCTCGGCAAGGCGTCCTACGCGCCGCTCTTCACCGGGCTGGCCGCCGCCGACGCGAGCTCCATCACCGACCAGCTGCAGACCGACGGTGTGCCGTACCAGCTCACCGACGGCGGCGCGACGATCCTGGTGCCGCAGGCGCAGGTGTACTCGGAGCGTCTCAAGGCCGCGTCGAACGGGCTGCCGTCGTCGAACGAGGGCGGCTACTCGTTGCTCGACCAGATGGGCGTGACCAGCTCGGAGTTCCAGCAGGACGTCACCTACAAGCGGGCGATGGAGGGCGAGCTCGCCAAGACCATCGGCGCGATGGACGGCGTGCAGACCGCGACCGTGCAGCTCGCGATCCCGGAGAAGTCCGTGTTCGTGTCCGAGGAGAAGGACCCGACGGCGTCGGTGTTCATCGCCACCGACAACGGCACGCAGCTGAGCACCGACCAGGTGCAGGCGATCGTGCACCTGACCAGCGCCTCGGTCGAGGGCATGCAGACCACCGACGTCTCGGTCGTCGACGCCAAGGGGCAGACCCTGTCCGCCGTCGGCACCGGTGCGACCGGCAGCGGCGCGGACCAGGCCGCCGACTACGACGCCGCGACGAGCAAGAAGATCCAGGACCTGCTCGACACCACCCTCGGCGCCGGCAACGCGACCGTCGTGGTCTCCGGCACGATGAACCAGGAGTCCGGCACCCGCACGTCGGAGAGCTACACGTCACCGACCTCCGGTCCGGTCGCGCTCAACGAGTCGACCACCACCGAGCAGTACGGCTCGGGTGCCGCGGGGGCGTCGAGCGGTGCGACCGGGGTCCTCGGCCCGGACAACATCGCGGTGCCGAACGGCACCGCCACGAGCGGCACCGGCGACGACGGCTACACCAACGAGTCGGCGACCAAGAACAACGCCGTCGACCACACCACCGAGACCACGCAGATCCCCTCGGGGTCCCTCGACCGGCAGACCATCTCGGTCGCGCTGAACTCGAAGGCCGACGCCGTGCAGAACGCGAACCTGCAGAGCATCAACGACCTGGTGTCGGCCGCCGCCGGTGTCGACCAGAACCGCGGCGACCAGGTGAAGGTCGCGATGATGGACTTCGACACCAGCGGAGCCGACCAGGCCGCGAAGGCCCTCGAGGCGCAGCAGAAGGCCGACCAGCAGGAAGCCCTGTGGTCGTCGATCCGCACCGCCGGCATCGTCATCGGCATCCTGCTCGCGCTCATCGCCGTCATGTTCGTCATCGCCCGTCGCAGCCGGAAGCAGGAACGCGAGGCCGTCGACCTCGGCGAACTCGACGCCTTCGCCGGCGAGACCTTCCAGCTGCCCCTCGCGATGGACGGCGCCGCCGACCGCGCGACCCTCGGTGCCGGTGACGCCCCCACCGCCGTGCTCTCGACGATGCCCGCCGGTGACCCGCCGACCGAGGTGCTGACGACCGACGAGATCACGGCCGAGCGCCGCCGTCAGGACATCTCCGCGCTGGCCGAACGCGACCCGAAGCGCACTGCCGAGCTCCTGCGCGGGCTCCTCGACGACCGGGCACCGGTGTGAGCGCCCTGATGCCGAGCGGCAGCAACGGCAACGGCCCGGGCACCGGCAAGGGTTCGAGCGACCGTGCGCTGACCGGCGCCCAGAAGGTCGCGCTCATCCTCATGCAGATGGACACCGACCGCGCGGCCGAGGTGATGAAGCAGTTCACCGAGATGGAGGCCGAGGAGATCTCGGCCGAGATCGTCCGGATGCGCCGCGTCGAGGACACCGTCGTCGACCAGACCATGTCGGAGTTCCACCGGATCACGATGAGCGGCCGACTGCAGAAGCGCGGCGGCAAGGAGACCGCGCTCGGGCTGCTCGAGGCGTCCTTCGGCGCCGAGCGCGCCGCTGGCGTCATGGACCGACTCGCCTCGAACCTGGCCGGCCAGTCCTTCGACTTCCTCGACGACGCCGAGCCCGGGCAGGTCATCACCCTGCTCGAGGGCGAGCTGCCGCAGACCATCGCCCTCGTCCTGGCACACCTCAAGCCCGGGCAGGCGAGCGCCGTCCTGGCGGGTGTCGACGAGCGCGTCCGCACCGACGTCGCGCAGGCGTTCGCCACGATGGGCAGCGCGACCCCGGAGGCCGTCGGGATCGTCGCCGGTGTCCTGCGGCAGCGCGCCGGCGCCGTCGTGTCGCCGCGCGAGAGCGTCGAGGTCGTCGGCGGCATCGCACCGCTGGTCGACATCATCAACCGCTCCGACGTCGCCACCGAGAAGGCCGTGCTCGACGGGCTCGAGGCCCGCGACCCGGAACTCGCCGAGGACATCCGCTCGCGCATGCTCACCTTCGAGGACATCGTCAAGCTCGAGTCCCGCGACATCCAGCAGGTGCTGCGCGGCATCGACTCGAAGCTCCTCGCGACCGCCATGAAGGGTGCCGCCGGACCCGTCGTCGAGACGATCCGCGCCAACGTGTCCGAGCGCAACCGCTCGCTGCTCGACGACGAACTGCAGGCCATGGGCCCGGTCCGCGTCTCGCAGGTCGAGGAAGCACGCGCCGAGGTCGTCCGCTCCGTGCGCGAGCTCGAGGCGCAGGGCGTCATCACCGTGCACCGTGCCGAGGAGGACGAGCTCGTTGACTGACACCACGACCGCCGGCACCGTGCAGCGCATCGCCTTCCCCGCGATCGGCACCGCCGCCGCGACCGACCGCGCGTCCGGCGCCGACGTCCGCGGCCACGCCGCCGGATACACCGCGGGACTCCGCGCCGCACAGGCCGAGACGGACGCCCTGCGCGCCCGCCTGCAGGCCGAGCACGCCGCGCTGACCGCGTCCCTGCGCGCGGACACCGTCCGCCGCATCGCCGTCCTCGACGCCGCGACGAACGCGATGCTGTCCACGGTCGCGCCCGTCCTCAGCGACGCCGAGTCGTCCGTCGCCAGCGCGGCCACGGACCTGGCCGAGGCGATCGTCGGGTACGAGATCCGTGCCTCCCGTCCGTCGGTCGGTACCGATGACGACCGGGAGGCCCGGATCACGTCCGGCGCCGAGACCACCGTCCGGCGGGCACTCGCGTCCATCGACCGCAGCGTGCCGGTGGCCGTCCGGCTCAGCCCGGCGGACGCCGCCCGCGTCGCCGACGTCGACCTGCCGGTGCCCGTGGTCGCGGACCCCGCGCTGCGCGACGGCGACGCCGTCGTCGACCTGCCGGACGGCATCCTCGACGCCCGGATCGCCACCGCACTCGACCGCGCCCGCACTGCACTGGGTGTCGAGCTGCAGGGGGTGTCCGCGTGACCGCCACGCTGCTCCGGCCCCGCGGGCTCGACGACGCCCTGCGGCAGGCCGCACCCCAGCGGGTCGGCGTCGTCACGAGCGCCGTCGGCCTCGGGCTGACCATCGCCGGGCTCGACGCCCACGTCGGCGAGGTCGTCACGGTCGGACCGGAGGACGGCGTCCAGACCGCCGTCGAGGTCGTCGCGACCGACGCCACCGGCGTGCGCTGCATGCCCCTCGGACGCCTCACCGGTGTGACCGCCGGCACCCCCGCACGCCCCACCGGCCGGCCGGTGCTCGTGCCGACGGGTGCCGGGCTGTTCGGCCGTGTGCTCGACGGGCTCGGCCGACCGATCGACGACCGCGGACCGATCGTCGGTACCGGTGGCGAGCCCGTCGACTGGGTGCCGCTCGACCACGCGACCCCGAACGCGATGGCACGCACCCGCATCGACACCCCGATGCAGCTCGGTGTGCGGGTGCTCGACACCCTCACCACCGTCGGCCGCGGCCAGCGCATGGGGCTCTTCGCGGGCTCCGGTGTCGGCAAGTCGTCGCTGCTGTCGATGATCGCGCGGGGGAGCGACGCCGCGGTCAACGTGATCGCACTCGTGGGGGAGCGTGGCCGCGAGGTGCGCGAGTTCCTCGAGGACGACCTGGGCGCCGAGGGGCTCGCCCGCTCGATCGTCGTCGTGTCGACCTCGGACGAGCCCGCCCTCATGCGTCTGCGCGCCGCGTTCGTGGCCACCCGCATCGCCGAGTCGTTCCGCGACGCCGGCCAGGACGTCGTGGTCATGATGGACTCGCTCACCCGCGTCGCGATGGCGCAGCGTGAGATCGGGCTCTCGGTGGGGGAGCCGCCGGCCACCCGGGGCTACCCGCCGTCGACGTTCTCGGTGCTCGCCGGGCTGCTCGAGCGTGCCGGGACGGACCGCGTCGGCAGCATCACCGGCATGTACACCGTGCTGGTCGACGGCGACGACCACAACGAGCCGATCGCCGACGCCGCCCGCAGCATCCTGGACGGCCACGTCGTGCTCGACCGGAAGCTCGCGATCACCGGGCACTTCCCATCCGTGGACGCCCTCGGCTCGGTGTCCCGTGTGGCCTCGAAGGTGACGGAGCCCGCGCAGCGCGGTGCCGCGACGACCCTCCGCAAGGTGATGGCAGCGCGTGCCGCCGCCCAGGACCTGCTCGACGTCGGCGCGTACCAGCGCGGCTCGAACCCGCTCGTCGACGCCGCCGTCGACCACCAGGGCTCGATCGACGCGTTCCTGCGCCAGGGGATGGACGAGCGGGCGACCGCCGACGCGTCCTGGCAGCGACTCGGTGGCCTCGTGCAGCAGCTGGGGGTGTCGTGATGGCCCGCCGGTTCCCGCTCGCGGGGCTCCTGCGCCTGCGGCACACCGAACAGGACCGCGCCGCTGCCTCGCTCGCCACCGCGAACGAGCGCGTGCGCGACGCCGCCGACGCCCGGATCGCCGCGCGCCGCAGCCTCGCCGACGCCGAGGGCGCGCAGCCGATCGAGGACGCCGCGACCCTGAGCGCCGTCGCCGCTGCGCGTGCCGCGACCCGCGGGATGCTCGAGGAGCTCGACGCCGTGGTCCGGACCCGCCGTGCGGACGCCGACCGGGCACAGGACGAGTACACCGCCGCACGCCGTGCCGCGGTCGGCCTGGAGAAGCTCGAGGGCAAGCACGCCGCCGAGCAGGCCGCCGAGGAACTCCGCACCGAACAGAACGCCCTCGACGAGATCGCGGCACGACGCCGCACGGAAGGTGGTGCCCGATGAGCGTCGAAGCGGTGCTCTCCCGGATCTCCGAGATCCGCTCCCAGATCGACACCCTGCGCGGTGGCTCGGCCGCGGCGACGAGTTCGTCGTCGTCCGCCGGGTCGACCAGCGCGTCGTCGAGCGCCTTCGCCGACGCCCTGGCCACGGCGACCGGGACCACCGGCACCGGGACCGCGACCGCTGCTACCGCCGCTGCGGCGGCCACCAGCAGCGCGCCCGCCACGTCCGTCGACGCCGGCGCGGGCACCCTCGCGACGGGCAGCGGCGCCACCGGCTCCGACGTCGTCGCGGACGCGAAGAAGTACCTCGGCGTGCCCTACGTGTTCGGCGGCACCACGACCGCCGGCATGGACTGCTCGGGCCTGGTGCAGACGGTGTTCAAGGACCTCGGCGTGACCATGCCGCGGGTCGTGCCGGACCAGGCGAAGATGGGCGTCGAGGTCGGCTCCCTGAAGGACGCACAGCCCGGCGACCTGATCATCCCGAAGGGCGAGGGCCACGTCGTCATCTACGTCGGCGACGGCAAGGTGCTGCACGCGCCGCGCCCGGGCAAGGACGTCCGCATCGTCGACAACTGGTACTCGGACGCCGACATCGCCACCATCCGCCGCATCGTGCCGGCCCAGGCGTCCGCCACCCCGGCGACGACCGCGACCACGGCCGCGAGCAGTGCCACCGACCTGCAGACCGCCGCGCTGCTGTCCATGATGCAGACCGGGAGCGCCGCATGAGCCTGACCATCGCCACCCAGCCCGCGCCCGCTCCGGCGAGCAGCGCTGCGCCCGCCCGTGCCACGTCCGACCCCGGCGGTGCCGGTTCGTTCGACGCCGCCCTGTCCGCGGCCGCCGCGACCGATCGTCGTGCCGGTGAGCGTGCACCGGCGCGCCGGGACGACTCCCGCGCAGCCGACGACACCGGTTCGACCACGTCGCCGAACGCTGCCACGACCGCCACCGGGACGGACGTGGCGGCTGCCGCTGACGGCGCGGCCGCTGCTGCCGGGGAGGGGCAGGCGTCCACGCCCACGCTCCCACTCGCCGGGACGGTGCCCGCCGCGGTCCCTCCGATCGTGGTGACGACCCCTGCCGAGACGGTCACACCGGCGACGTCGACCGCGCCCGAGCCGACGGCGCAGGTCGTCACCGCGACGACGGCGGCCCCGACGCCCGCCCCGGAGACGACCACGCCGACGACGACTGCTGCCGTCTCCGCCGCCGCCACTGGGTCTTCCGCTGCCACGGGGGCCGCGGTCCCGCTGCCCGCCACCACGGCGACGTCGGCCAGCACCACGGCGTCCGTCGCATCCGCCACTGCACAGGCACCGGGTACGACCGCCGCAGTCCCCGCGGACGGCCCCGCACCGTCACCGGCGTCCGCCCCGAGGCCAGGCACCCCGTCCGGTGGGACGACCGGCACCGGCACCGGCACCGTCGGAGTCACGAGCACGAGCACGAGCAGCGCGCCCACTGCCACTGCCGCTGCAGCCGGAGCAGCAGCGACGCTCCAGCCGACCGGCCCGACCGCCCAGCCCACCGACGGCTCCGCGACCGCGACTCCGGCCGTCGTCACGGTGGCCGCGGCGACCGCCGCGCGGGGTGGGCAGACCGGCCACGGGACGGACCAGCAGGGATCGCCGGCGGGTGATCCGGGCCTCCCGGCGGTCACCACCACGCGCGGCGGCGAGACGCCCTTCGTCCTGCCCACCACGCCGACAGCCGCGCCCGCCCCCGTCGCCGCCGCCGCGCCGGTCACGTCCCAGATGGCCACGCCCGCGCCCCTCGGTCAGCAGCTCGCGCGCCCGGTGTTCTCGCTCGCGCAGGCCGGCCCCGGGGAACACGTCGTCACGGTGCAGGTCGTGCCGGACAGCCTCGGACCGGTCACGGTCCGCGCACACGTCACCGCGCACGGCATGCACGTCGAGCTGTTCGCGGCGTCCGAAGCGGGCCGCGACGCGGTCCGCCAGGTGCTGCCCGACCTGCGGCGCGACGCCGCCGGCACCGGGCTGAGCACGACGCTCGACCTGTCGTCGCAGAACCACCCGGGCACGTCGGCGGGTCGCGACCAGCGACCGGCCGACGGCCGCCTGCGTGCCGACGCCGGCCTGGAGGCACGGCGCACCTCCGCCGCGCAGCCAGCCTCAGCCGCCGCCACGTCCACCTCCACCATCCGCACCGCGGGACTCGACGTCCTCGCCTGACCGGCTCACGAACAGGAACGCAACCATGCCCATCGACGGCATCACCGGCAGCGTGGACCAGGCTGCCCAGGCCGCGGCCCTCGCCGCGAACTCGACCGCGAAGAAGTCCCAGACGATGGACTCCGAGGTGTTCATGAAGCTGCTCGTCACGCAGCTGCAGAACCAGGACCCGTCGTCGCCGATGGACACCAACCAGATGATCAGCCAGCAGACGCAGCTCGCGATGATGGAGCAGATCACCAACCAGACCACGACGGGGAACGAGAACTTCTCGCTCCAGATGCGCATCGCCGCCGCGAACCTCGTCGGCAAGCAGGTCAGCTACACCGACGCTGCGACGGGTACCGCCGTCACCGGGACCGCCTCGGCCGTGTCCTACGCGAACAGCGTGCCCACGGTCACCGTGAACGGGAAGGAGGTCGCTCTCGACGTGATCTCCGGCATCACCACCACCGCTCCGGCTTCCTGACCGTTCTTCTTCCCCTTCTCCTTCCTGCTCTTCCTGCCTCTCCGAAAGGACGCACCATGCTCCGCTCGCTCTACTCCGGGATCTCCGGCCTCCGCTCGCACCAGCAGATGCTCGACGTCACCGGCAACAACATCGCCAACGTCAACACCGTCGGCTTCAAGGCCTCGTCGACGGTCTTCCAGGACACCCTGTCGCAGATGACCCAGGGTGCCGGCGGACCGCAGACCGGTGTCGGCGGCACCAACCCGGCGCAGATCGGCCTCGGCGTCCAGGTCGCCGGCGTCTCCACCAACTTCGCGCAGGGCTCGGCCCAGGCCACCGGCAAGGCCACCGACCTGATGATCTCCGGCGACGGCTTCTTCGTCACCCGCCTCGGCAACGACACCGTGTACACCCGCGCCGGCGCGTTCGACTTCGACGCGGACGGCCGCCTGGTCACCGCCGACGGCAAGATCGTGCAGGGCTACCCGGCCACCAACGGCGTCGTCAACGACAACGGTGGCCTCGCCGACATCACGCTGCCGCTCGACGCGGCGGCACCGGCCGTCCGCACCACCTCGGCCTCGGTCGCCGGCAACCTGCCGTCCGAGACCGCGGTCGGCGACACCATCACCCGCGAGGCCACCGTCTACGACGCCTCGGGCGCCAAGCACACGATGTCCCTCGCCTACACGCGCACCGGCACCGGCTGGGACGTCACCGCACGCAACGGGCAGGGGACCACCACGAACGGGTCGCTCACGTTCGGCACCGACGGCAAGCTGACCTCCGGCGGCGCCCTGACGGTCGGCGGCATCGCCGTCGACATGGGGGAGCTCACCGGCTTCGCCTCGCTCAACACCGCGTCGATCGGTTCGCAGAACGGCCGCGAGGCCGGCGCCCTGCAGGGCTACGCCATCTCGAAGGACGGCACCGTCACGGGTACGTTCTCGAACGGTGCGTCGCTCGCCCTCGGCCGCATCGCCCTCGCGACGTTCGCGAACCCGGCGGGCCTCGAGAAGACCGGCGCCTCGGGCTACCGTGCCACCGGCAACTCGGGCACCGCGACCGTCGGTGGTCCCGGCTCGGCCGGCGTCGGGTCGCTCGCGGCGGGCACCCTCGAGATGTCGAACGTCGACCTGTCGCAGGAATTCACGAACCTGATCGTGGCGCAGCGCGGGTTCCAGGCGAACGCGCGCATCATCACGACCTCGGACGAGGTGCTGCAGGAGCTGACGAACCTGAAGCGGTAGGCGCGGCGCTTCGTGAGCAGGAATGGTCGGGTCCAAGCCGGGCAACCCGACCATTCCTGCTCACGAGTTCGGCTGTCCGTTCTGGATCTGATGGCTTAGTATCTGCGTGTGCACGTAGACAAGCAGCCATGCGGGCTCGATCCCGAGTCGGAGTACGTCGAACTGGCGGTCGAGGTCTTCGCGATGCTCGCCGACGCGACCCGGGTGAAGATCATCCTGGCGCTCCGGAACGCCGAGGAGATGTCCGTGAACCACCTGGCCGATGTGGTCGACAAGAGCCCGGCGGCGGTGTCGCAGCACCTCGCGAAGCTCCGGCTCGCCCGGATGGTGTCCACTCGCCGTGAGGGAACGACGGTCTTCTACCGACTCACCGACGAGCACGCGTCGGAGCTGGTGATCGACGCGGTGAAGCAGGCCGAACACGTCGTGGGTGCCGCGCCGCACCACCGCGGGGAGCAGGCCGGCGCGTGACCGACCACGAGCACGACGGGCACCAGCACGACCACGACCACGCGCACCCGCACGGCGGCGTGCGGGGCCTCCTCTACGACCTCGTCGTCCCACACACGCATGACTCCGCCGACTCGATCGACGACGCCATGGAGGCGAGCTCGGCCGGTGTCCGCGCGCTCAAGATCAGTCTCTTCGTGCTCCTCGGCACCACCGTCCTGCAGGCCGTGCTCGTCGCGTTCACCGGCTCGATCGCCCTGCTGGCGGACACCACCCACAACTTCGCGGACGCGCTGACCGCCGTGCCGCTGTGGGTCGCGTTCGTGCTCGGCCGACGCGTGGCTACCCGGCGGCTCACCTACGGGTACGGCCGCGCCGAGGACCTCGCCGGCATGTTCATCGTCTTCGTCGTCGCGCTCTCGGCAGTGGTGGCCGGGTGGCAGGCGATCGATCGCTTCGTGCACCCACGCCCGGTCGAGGCGCCCTGGTTGCTCGTCGCCGCGGGCCTGATCGGCTTCGCCGGCAACGAGGTCGTCGCGATGTACCGGATTCGGGTCGGCCAGCGGATCGGTTCGGCGGCACTCGTGGCCGACGGCGTGCACGCCCGGCTCGACGGCTTCACCTCACTGTCGGTGGTCCTCGGTGCGGTCGGCGTGATGGTCGGCTTCCCGCTCGCCGACCCGGTCATCGGCCTGCTCATCTCGATCTCGATCCTGGTGCTGCTCTGGGGCACCGTGAAATCGATCGGCGCGCGGCTGATGGACGCCGTCGACCCGGCGCTCGTCGAACGTGCCGAGCACGCCCTCGAGCACACGGACGGCGTCCACGGGGTCCACGACCTCCGTCTCCGGTGGATCGGGCACCGGCTGACCGGATCGGCAACGGTCGAGGTGTCGACGACGGATCTGCAGGACGCAACGCACGTCGCCGATCAGGCCGCGGAACACGTCCGGCAGGCGATCGGCAACCTCGACGCAGTCACGGTGACACCAACGCACTCCGCAGTGCGTTCCTAGCCCTTCCAGACGGACTCGGCACCCGCATGACTGATGATGACGACCTCGATCATCGAGACGACGCCGACCGCGAGCAGTAGCACCGGTCCGACGACCGCGACTGCCCGCAGTGCGCCGCCGCTCGTCACCCGAGCTGTCCCGAACCGGTGCCACCCCCACCACAGCAGCAGGAGCACGAAGACCGCGATCGACCAGGGGAGCAGCCCGTCGGCGAGCTCGGTGTGCCGCTCGAGCAGCACGGTCTCCTGCTCGCGGTGTTCGAGCCATTCGCCGGACGAGGTCGCCAGGGGGACCGAGACGAGGGCGACCAGGCCGATGATCGGTGCGCCGACTGCGAGCCACCGTTGCGCAGCGGGCCACACCGCGACCACGATCGCGGCCAGCGCCGCGACAGGGACCGCGACGGAGGTCAGGTGGACGAAGAGGGGGTGGAGCGGGATCCCGCCGAACTGCCAGTCCATGGCGGCCTTTCACGTCGTGCGCCGGACGGTGTCGGCGGTGTTCGACCAGACAACAGGATCCCGCGGTCCGCATCGTTCGAAACCTCACACGAACGGGGCGACCCGGACATGGTTCGCTGTGACCATGAGCACCTCCGAGCCGCACGCGGGCGAAGCCCACACGGGCGACCTCGCTGCGCGCCTGAACTGGCTGCGAGCCGGAGTCCTCGGCGCGAACGACGGGATCGTGTCGACGGCGTCGATCGTCGTGGGCGTCGCCGGCGCGTCGTCGTCCGTCCCGGCGATCGCGACCGCGGGGATCGCAGCGCTCGTGGGCGGTGCCGTGTCGATGGCGCTGGGCGAGTACGTGTCGGTGAGCAGTCAGAAGGACAGCCAGCAGTCCCTCATCGAGAAGGAACACCGCGAACTGGCCGACGACCCGGTCGCCGAGCTCGAGGAGCTCACCCAGCTGTGGCAGGGCCGTGGTCTCCGACGGTCCACGGCCGAACGTGTGGCGTCCGAACTGACCGAGCGGGACGCCCTCGCCGCGCACCTGACCACCGAACTCGGGATCGACGAGGACGAGGTCGTCAGCCCGTGGCACGCCGCGTTCGCGTCGGCGGCCGCGTTCTCGATCGGTGCCGTCCTGCCGTTGCTGGCGATCCTCCTGTCGCCCGAGGCCGTCCGGGTACCCGTGACGTTCGTCGTCGTCCTCGTCGCACTCGCGTTGACCGGGGCCACGGGCGCCCGGATCGGAGGTGGCTCGGTGCGGCGGGCGACCGCACGCGTGGTCGTCGGCGGAGCCCTCGCCCTGGCGGCGACCTTCGTCATCGGATCCCTGCTCGGGACGAGCGGGGTGGTCTGAGATGGCGAACATCCTGGTGGTGGAGGACGACCCCGAGATGGGTGCCCTCGTCGAGCGCGGACTGACCGGCGAGGGGCACACCGTCACGGTCGTGACGGACGGCGTCGCCGCACTCATCCAGGCGCGGTCGCAGGCGTTCGACGCCGCAGCGATCGACGTCATGCTGCCCGAGATGACCGGCTTCGAGGTCTGTCGACGACTCCGTGAGCTGGGGTCGGACTTCCCGGTGATCCTGGTCACCGCACGCGACGCCGTCGACGACCGCGTGTTCGGGCTCGACTCCGGGGCCGACGACTACCTGACCAAGCCGTTCGCGATCGCCGAACTCAACGCGCGGATCCGGGCGCACCTGCGACGTCGTGCCGCCGGTGGCACGACCACCGTGGAAGCCGGCGCGGTGCGGCTCGACACCGTGGCCGTGCGTGCGTCGGTGCGCGGGCGCGACATGCCGTTGAGCGTCAAGGAGTTCTCGCTCCTGCGGTTCCTCATGCAGGGGGCGCCCGACCCGCGCACCAGGACCGAGGTGCTCGAAGAGGTCTGGGGGAGCGCCGAGCACTTCGACCCGACCATCGTCGACCAGTACGTCAGCTACGTTCGCAAGAAGCTCCAGGCCTCGGGCGCCGACGTCGCGATCCGGACGGTGCGCGGTGTGGGGTACGCGCTCGAGGTCGTGCCGTCTCCGTGAGGTTCCTCCGTCGCCTGTCGATCCGCGCTCGGATCACCCTCGGGAGCCTGCTCGTCGGTGCGGTCGTGCTCTCCGGGGTCGCTCTCGTGCTGCACGTGCAGATCGAACGCGCGACGCTCGCGACCGACCGCTCCCTCGCATCCGGTGACGCGGCACCGTTCGTGTCCGACCTCCGGCACAACCCGGACGAGCCGCCTGACCGTCCAGCAGAAGACGTCCTCGTCGGGATCCGGTCAGCGACCGGAGACTGGGTCGTGGACTCGCTGCCGCGCGACGTCCGCGCCGTGCTGCCCTCGCCGGTCCCGGACGACGACGTCACGCTGCGACTGCACACCGGCCACCGTGTCGTGACCGTCGTCGGCATCCCGGTCACGAACGACGCCGGATCGTTCGTCGTGTGGGCCGCGCACGACGGCCGGGCCGGGCAGGAGACGGTGGCGCGGGTCGACCGGTCCCTGGTCGTCGGAACGTTCCTGGCACTGCTCGCCTTCGCGGCGACGGCCTGGCTGCTGTCGACCATCGCCCTCCGCCCAGTGGGGCGGATGCGCCGGACCGCCGAGCGCCTCAGCGCCGGGAACGGTGGCGGCCACCTGCCAGTCGGCGCCTCCGACGATGAACTCGCGGCCCTCGCCCGGACGCTCAACACGTTCATCGACCGCCAGCGTGAGAACACCGAGCGCGAGCGACGGATGGTCTCCGACGCCAGCCACGAGCTCCGCACGCCGCTCGCTGCCCTCACCGCCCGACTCGAACTGGCACACCGCTCGTCGGGCGACGCCGTCGCGCTCGAGCGCGAGCTGCGCGCCGCCGAGGGCGATGCGGCACGGCTGGTCGCGCTCGCGAACGCCCTCCTGGAACTCAGCAGGCTGGACGAGGCGGAGGGTGTTCCGTCGACGTCGGCCGCTGCGCTCGTCACGGAACTCATGGGATCGATCGACCGCGCCCGCGCCATGACACACGTCGGGGCGCGCGACATCGACTTCGCCGTCGAACTGACGGCGCCGGACGAGCACTACGGACTCGAGCCCGCGGCGTTCGCGCGGGTCGTCGACAACCTCGTCGCCAACGCGATCGCCGCGGGGGAGGACGGCGGGGTGGTCCGGGTCACGCTCGACCAGTCCGCCGACGGTCGACTCGACCTGTGCGTCGTCGACGACGGCCCCGGCGTCCCGGACGACTTCCTCCCGCAGGCCTTCGACCGCTTCACCCGGGCCGACAGCGCCCGACGTGCCGTCCTCGGCGGGAGCGGCCTGGGGCTCGCCCTCGTCCGCGGCATCGTCGAACGCGCAGGCGGGACGGCGGACCTCTGCAACGCGGCGTCCGGCGGTGCCGTCGCGACGGTCAGCGTCCCCGCGCGCTGACCGGGATCTCGGTCCACGCCGATCACTCGAGGTCTCGAACGAACGGGGCGCTCCGTTCGGGGTCCGTCCACAGGACCGCTCCTGATGCTGTGAGTCACCCGATCGCATGCTGGAGAGGACCGAGACGATGATCGAGACCGCTCGCGCCACACCGAGGACACCCCCGAGCACGTCCGAACGCGCGCGCCTGCGGGACGCCGTACCCCCGGCGGAGTCCCTCGACATCGCCGCGCGCCGCCGCCGTCGAGCCGGTCGCCGCCGGAGCGCCATGACGGATCTGCTCGGGATCCTCGCATGGGTCTCCGCCTCGATCGCCGTGACGCTCTGGCTCGCCTCGCCCGACTCGCACACGGTCGTGGGGATCGGCGGCTGGCTCACCGACGCCGGGATCGTGGCAGGGCTCGTCGCCACGGACCTCGTCCTCGTGATGCTGGTGCTCGCCGCCCGGGTACCGCTCATCGACCGGACGTTCGGCCACGACAACGCCGTCGCGGTCCACCGTTCGCTCGGCAAGCCGGTGCTGTACCTGCTGCTCGCGCACGGTGCGTTGCTCACACTCGGCTACGGCGCGTCCGCGGGGACCGGTCCGATCGCCGAGACGATCGCGCTCTTCTCGACACCCGACATGCCACTCGCCTTCCTCGGCCTCGTGCTGTTCCTCGTCGTGGTGGTCTCGTCCTTGGTCGCCGTGCGCCGTCGGCTGCCGTACGAGGCATGGCACCTCATCCACCTGCTCAGCTACGCCGCGGTGCTCGTCGCGTTGCCCCACATGCTCAGCGTCGGCAGCGTCCTCGCGCAGGGCACCTGGCAGCGTGTCTACTGGATCGCCCTGTACGTCGTGGCGCTCGGACTCATCGCGCTGTACCGCTTCGCGGTGCCGATCGTGGTGACGTTCCGGCACCGGATCCGTGTGGCCGGCATCGAGACCGTCGCGCCGGGGGTCGTGTCGATCCACCTCGCCGGACGGGACCTCGACCGCCTCGGAGCCCGCGGCGGGCAGTACGGGGTCTGGCGGTTCTGGACCGCGAAGACGTGGTGGCACGCGCACCCGGTGTCGTTCTCGGCGGTCCCCGCCCGCGGTCGTGCACGGATCACCGTCCGCGACCTCGGTGCAGGATCCGCCCGTCTCGGACGCATCACGCCCGGGGCGTTCGTGTCCCTCGAGGGTCCGTACGGCCTGTTCACCAGCCGGGCCCGGACGGCCCCGTACCTCGCGCTCGTCGCCTCCGGCATCGGGATCACCCCCGTGCGCTCGCTGCTGGAGGACACCGACCTCCGTCCGGGCGAGGCCACCGTGCTGCTGCGCGGGACCGACGCCGACCAGCAGTACCTGTGGCACGAGATCGCGGACCTCGCCGAGGCGACGGGCAGCCGGCTGTACACGATGGTCGGCCACCGATCCCGCTCCCGCGAGAGCTGGATGACCGAGGAGGACGTCCGGCGCGGGGTCTCCCTCCGGTCCGTGTTCCCGAACCTGCTGCAGTCGGACCTGTACGTGTGCGGGCCGCGGGCGTGGTCCGACCTCGTGGTCCGCGAAGCGCGGTCGGCAGGGGTGCCGGAACACCAGATCCACCAGGAACGGTTCGAGTGATGAGAGCACGCATCATCGCCGGCGGTGTCGTCTCGTCGATCGCGGTCCTGGCCATCGGGTGGCAGCTCGGCGGCCAGCCCGCGGCCACCGCACCGGCACAGCAGGGCACGACGTCGGGTGTCGGCACGACCGGCACCGGGTCGACGAGCGACAGCGCCGGCAGCGGGACCAACGGCGGCAGCAGCGGCACCGGCACCACCGCTGGGTCGTCCGCCTCCGGCACCTTCGCCGGCGACACGACGCAGACCCGGTACGGCCCGGTGCAGGTGCAGATCACCGTCGCGGACGGGACGATCACCGACGTCACCCCGCTGCAGCTCACGAACAGCGACGGCCGATCGGTGCAGATCAGTCAGCAGGCGGCACCGGTCCTGCGCCAGGAGGCACTGCAGGCGCAGTCCGCACAGATCCAGTCCGTCAGCGGTGCGACCTTCACGAGTCAGGGCTACACGACGTCGCTCCAGTCCGCGATCGACAAGGCCGGGCTGTGAGCGTCCAGACCTTCGAGACCATGGGTACCGTCGTCAGCCTCCGGGGAGCCACCCCGGAGGCCGCCGCCGAGGTGCGCGCCGTCTTCGCCTCCTACGACCACCGGTACAGCCTGTACGACCCGGCGTCGGTGCTGAGCCGCATCGCCGACGGATCGCTCCGGCTGTCCGACACTCCGGCGTCGGTGCGCGACGTGTACGCGCTCGCGCTCGACTGGCGGGAACGGACCGGTGGTGCGTTCACGCCGCACCGCCCGGACGGCGTCGTCGACCTGTCCGGTGTGGTGAAGGCCCTGGCGATCCGTGACGCCGGAGCAGTCCTCGACGGCATCGCCGACGACTGGATGATCAGCGCCGGAGGGGACGTGCTCGTCCGGGGACACCACCGCGACGACGAATCGTGGAGCGTCGGGGTGGTCGATCCGGCACGCCGCGACACGGTCGTCGGCGTCGTCCACCTCGATGCGCCGCGCCGCGCCGTCGCGACCTCGGGGACCGCCGAGCGCGGCGAGCACATCTGGCGACGAGCGACCCCCACCTTCGTGCAGGCGACCGTCATCGCTGACGACATCGTCACCGCGGACGTGCTGGCAACGGCGGTCGTCGCGGGCGATGCTGACGACCTCCGCGGGCTCACCGGCAACGGGAGCGTCGACGTGCTCGCGTTCGACACGGACGGCATCGCGTGGGCGACACCGGGGGCCGAGGCGGTCGTGTGTCCATGAGCAACCTCGTGGACGCCCTTCGTCGGTGTCATCGCACGTACTGCACGACCCAGGTGCGGGTGCGTTGCCAAGTGCGACTCCGACGGAAGCCGTCGCGGGTGAGTGCCTGCGTCACGATGGTGCGGACATCGGGCTCGACCGCGGTGAGCAACCACACCACCTTCGCGGCACCGACCTCCTCACGGATGTCCCGCAGTGGTCGTTGCGTTCCCCACAGGCCAGCGGACTCGCTCGCCGGAGCAACCAGGAGCGGGTCGCGAAGTCCGGAGAACGCCGCTGGATAGGTGTCCGCGATGGTCCTGGAGGTGGCGAGGGGATGGCGTTCGAGGGGCCCGAAGACAACCGCGTCGCGTTCCCCGACGGGCTCCTCGGACCGGTGCGCGACGATGACGGCGGCTGCCTCGTTCCAGGCGGCGTCGTCCTTCGCTGCGACCGTGCGCTGCTGCGCCCACGTCGGTGCGGTGAGCGCCGCGGCGACGACGAGGACGGTGGCCACGGCGCGTCGTGACCACCGAGTCGGTACGGCGGTCACGGCGGCACCCATGCACAGCGCCACCGCCGGGGCGGTGAACGCGGCGTACCGCGGGGAGTACAGCGGGTTCGTCACCAACGACGCGGCGATCAGGCCGATCGTGGGAACGAGCGCCCACGGCAGCGCCACCACGAGGAGCCGCCGGCGAGTGTCGTTCCGGTGCATCAGGAGGACCCCGACGACAGCAAGGGCGCACCCGAAGACCGCGAAGCCCGGGTTCTTGGTGAACCACTGCGTCAGCAGCACCTCTTGGATCGTGTGCGCACTGATGGGATCGATCCAGGCGATCTGACGATCCTGGCCAGCGGATGCCGAGGCGAGCGGCAGCAGCGCACACGCCGACAGGGCAGTTGCGGCACCCCAGCGCAGGAGCACCTTCCGCGTGTCTCGATCACGGCCAGAGCGCCGCAGCAACGGCAGCGCCGCGGTCACGCCGTGACCGACCGTCATCAGCGCCAAGTAGAGGAACACCGCGCCGCTGAGGATCGAGATCGCCGCGTACGACACCCACCACGGCCACGACCGGGCTCCCTGTCGGGTGCGATCACGGGCGGCGACGAAGAGGATCGTCGTCCCGACTGCGAGGGCGGTGTCGATGGCGAACGACCGCCCTTCCGACCCCATCCACGTCACCCGCGGGAAGAGCGCGAAGAGGACCCCGGCGACGAGACCGGTCCTCGGGCTGGCGAGTGTGCGTCCGAGGACCACGAGCAGTGCCGCGGCGACACCGATCGCGATCGCGGAGGGGAGACGCAGGGTGAACGGCGTGTACCCGACGAGCGCGAACCAGCAGTGCATCACGGCGTAGTACGTCGCGTGGACGACGTCGACCTGTTGCACCTCGCGTGCCAGCGCCGCCCAGGGGCGGGTGGCGGACACGACCGTCGCGGCCTCGTCGTACCAGATGGACGGCACCCAGCTGAACGCCGCCGCCACGGACGTGGTTCCGACACCGACCAGTGCGGGGACCACCCACAGCCGTACCGGTTGGGCGCGTGTGCTGCGCACCGGTACGACACTCGGCGACGCGACGGCGGTCATCGGTCTCGCGCCTTCCCCACGAGTGATCGAGGCCGGAACCCGGCAACAGCGGTGGGGCCGCGACGAGTGGGCGTCTGACTTGCTCTCGTCGAGGTCAGCGCGATGTGACGCACGACGACCCAGACTGCGGACGTCCACACGATCGCGGCCAGGACGTCCGTCGGGTAGTGCACGCCGAGTGCGAGTCGGGAGGTCGCGACCACGATCACGACGACGGTCCCGATAGAGGCGACCTGCGCTCGAGCCTTGCCGTGCGTCACGGCGACGAGTCCGAGCACCAGGGCAGTGACCAGCGCGACGTGCCCGGACGGGTACGACCAGCTCTCCACCGCGCGGTGCACGCCGGAGAGCACCGGGCGTGACCGGTGCACCAGCAGCTTGACCGGCTCGACCGACACCCACGAGACCCCGGCGATCCCCACGAACTGCATCGCGGCGACCCGATCGGACCGCCACCAGACGACCGCTCCGATGGCCACGAGGATCGCAAGACCGCCGGCGGGCTCGAGGAGCACGCCGATCCCGGACGCGATGAGCAGCGCGGTCGGCGTCAGGTGTTCATGCAGCAGCTGGTCGAAGCCGGTCTCGGTCGCTCCGACACCCGGAACGGCTGTCAACGTGATTCCGATGAGCACCACGATCACCGCTGCTGTGAACGCCGATCCGAGTTGCCACAGTGCGCGTTCACCTCGCATCGGACGACCGCCCTCGATCCGCCTCGGTCGCCACGGCGAGCAACGCGGCAGCCGCCGCCGTCGCCACGATCAGCGCAGCGACAGCGCCGGCACCTCCGAGCACTCCAACAGTCATGTCCACGACCTCCGAACAGCACCCTTCCGCCGCCGCTCCAAGGAACCACCCAGATGCACCAGACGAGCGAGCACCCCGGACGGTCCGGCACGATCGTCGTCGGGACGAGTCGTCAGCGGATCGGGACCACGTGCGGCCGGGTCCGCACCGGGCCGATCCAGCGGGTCACGAGGACGGCGGTGATGCTTCCCGTCGCCATGATCGCCGCGAGGACGACGATCTGGAAGCGCCCGGCTTCGAGGGGAGAGACGCCACCGAACACGGCGCCCACGAACGCGCCAGGGAGGGTGACGAGTCCGGTCGTCTTCGTCTGGTCGACTGTCGGTATCAGAGCGGCGCTCACAGCGCGTCGAACCAGGTCCGCGGTGGCGCGGCGCGGTGTCGCTCCGAGCGCGAGCCACCCCTCGACCTCGTCCCAGCGATCGTCGACGAGCTCGCGGAATCGACGGCCGGCGATGGTCGCGATGGACATCGCGTTCCCGATGACGATGCCGCCGATCGCGAGGGCGTAGCGGGGTGAGAGCGTGATCGCTCCGCTCCCGAAGACGACGACCGCGCTGACCAGGATGCCGGTCGCCATTGCTCCGGCGACCAGCAGCACCATCGTCGGGAGGCCCCCGAGCCGTCGAGCCGACGTGCAGGACGCGACGACGAACATCACTCCGAGCGCGAGGCCGATCAGCAGGGGCGATCTGATGACTCCGGTGAGCACGAGGCTGATGGCGGCGAGCTGCAGGGCGCCGCGGACGATCGCCACTGCCGGAGCCCACGGCGCCGACGCGCGAGCAGCAAGCAGGACGACCGTCGCGACCGCGACGAGAGCGAGCACACCGAGCAGGGTGCGCACCAGGGCGTCCGCGGTCATGCCTGCTGCTCAGTCATCAGGTGCACTGTACGGCCGGCACGGTGTCATCCGTCGAAGGCCGTGCGCCGCCCACCACGCTGACGGTCACCGGTGGACCGATCCGTGATCTGGTTCGGCACCGTTCGGGTGCTGGTCGCGCTCAGCGGTCGCTCGCGATGGGCCGTTCGTCCTGGTCGTCCTGGTCCGTTCGGCCGTTCAGCCGCTTGCGGACCACTCCGATCAGGATCGGCAGGATCGAGACGATGACGATGACGATCATCAGGACGTCGATGTTGTGCGCGACGAGCGGGATCCCGCCGAGCAGCACCCCGACTGCCGTGAGTCCGCACGCCCAGCCCACCGCACCGACGACGTTCCACAGGAAGAACCTCCGGTAGCGCATGTCGGCTGTCCCCGCCGCGAGCGGGACGTAGGTCCGGACCACCGGCATGAACCGGCCGAGGACCAGGGACAGGCCGCCCCACCTGGCGAAGAACGCTTCGGCCTCGTCCAGCCGAGCGGTCGTGAGCACCCGTGCGCCGTCACGGAAGAGTCGGCGGCCGAAGCGTCGACCGATCCAGTAGCCGACCTGGTCCCCGGCGACGGCGGCGAAGGACGCGACGACCGCGACCTGCCATGGTGCGACGCCCAGCGCGGCGCTGGTGATCGCGGCAGTGACCAGGAGCGAGTCACCCGGGAGGAACGGGAACAGCACCCCGGACTCGATGAAGACCAGGACCGCGATCCCGGCGAGGACGGCAGGGCCGAAGGCGTGCAGCACGGATCCGGCGTCGAACAGGTGGACAGCGAGGGGGAACCGGTCGATCACGACGAGAGCTGCTCACGGGTGCCGGCCCCGACGCGATCACGACGGCCGATTGAGACCCATGCGATGAGCGCTGCGATGACCGCGAGGAAGACGATGCTGGTGGTGATGGTCCCGATGCCGAGTCCGCCGTCGTGTGTCGGCTGGGAGAGCAGGTCCCCGGTCGACGCACCGAGCGGGCGGGTGAGGATGTACGCGATCCAGAAGCAGGTGACGGCACCGCGACGGCCGATGAACCAGACGGCAGTGACCGCCACGATCGCTGCCGCGAACAGCAGCAGCGACGGCAGGTAGCCGAGGCCGGTCTGCTCGGCGATGAGGTCACCGGCTGCGGTGCCGAGAGCGAAGGTGAACAGGATCGCGAGCCAGTAGAACGCTTCCCGCCTGGTGGTGTCGATCTCGTGGATCGAGAGCGTGCGCTCACTCCGGTACCAGACGATGAACACCACCGCGAGAGCCACCGCGAACACTGTCGTGCTCACCCCCAGCGGGACGCCGAGCCCGTCGGTGAGGTTGTCCGTGATGCAGGTCCCGACGATGCTGATCAGCACGACGGTGACCCAGTACGTGACCGGCCGGTAGGCGCGGGTGCGGAACTGCAACACCAGGAACACGACCAGGACCGCGGCCATCACTGCCGTCGTCAGCGGGAGACCGAACCCGAGGGTGTCGCTGAGCAGATCGGCTGCGGTCTCACCGACGGTCGTGGCGAGGACCTTGATGATCCAGAACGACGGGGTGGGGTCTGGCACCTTGTTGCGCTTCGGGCGGGGCCGAGCGGTCAGCTGGGTCATGGCGTGCTCCTCGTCGTGACCGGGTCTCGTGCCCGGGTCGGTGCGACGACGGTACGAACGTGCCTGCAAGACTCCACCAAGAAACCCGGGTGTCCGGATTCGACCGCATCCTTGGTGTTTCCTTGCCCTGGGTGAGGGAGCCTCGGAGCACCCCGGACGGCGGTGTCAGGAACGGAGGAACCGATTGATCGACACAGCATGGAATCGACTCGTCGACGCCACTGCGCGGTGGTCCCTCCGTGGCGCTCCGGACCGGGATGCGGATCGCCTCGCCTCTCGACGGTCGGTCATCGGCATCTCCATCCGCGTCGCGGGGGTGTCTGCGGCGTTGGTGATCGGGATCATCGCCCTGGTCGTCGCGTACGTCGCTTGGCAGCTCACCCCAGGCCAGCAGCGGGAGCAGCCCGGTCCCTTCGACGTGCACATCACCCTGGACACGCTCGACCTGACGGTCGCGATCATCGGGGTCGGCGGGCTCGCGATCCTCTTCGCGGGAGTCGCCTCCTGGTTGATCGCGCGACGCGCGGTCCGGCCGCTGACGGAGGCGCTGCATGTGCAGCGGACCTTCGTCGCGGATGCCAGTCATGAACTCCGCACACCGCTCGCCGTCCTGCATGCCCGCGTCCAGCGGCTCCGCATGCAGACCGCCGACGACGACCCGCGCCGCCGGATCGTCGATGATCTCACCAGCGACACGCGGATCCTCATCGACATCGTCGACGACCTCCTCGAAGCTGCTGCAGGTACCCGATCCGAGCCGGGTGTCGCCGGCCTGCAGGATGGACTGGCAAGGCTTCGACGTGACATGAGCGTGCTCGCCGATGATCGGCACGTGCGTCTCCACGTGGTTGACCACAGCGCCAGCGTGGGCATGACGCCGACACAGCTGCACCGCTGTCTCGTCGCGCTCACGGACAACGCCATCGGCCACACCCCACCGGGCGGCACCGTCACCGTGACCACCACGCCGGAACACGACCGGGTGTGCGTCCGCGTGCAGGACGACGGCTCCGGCATCTCCGGGATCGAACCGACGCGGGTGTTCGACCGGTTCGCACACGGAACCGGCCGCGGCAACGGTCAAGGCCACGGCCACGGCCACGGCCACAGCGCGGACGGAACCCGCACGGGGAACGGCATCGGGCTCGCCCTGGTGCGTGAGATCGTGGTCCGCGCCGGCGGTGACGTCACCGTCGAGTCCACCGGTGATCACGGCACCGTCTTCGCGCTCCGCATCCCGACAGTGCACGCGGCGACGTCCGCGCCGACCATCACTCGTCGCGCCGAGGGAAGATGAACACCATGGGACAACGCCTGCTCCTCGTCGAGGACGACCCCAGGCTCGGACCGCTCGTCGCCGAGGTGCTCAGCGAGGACTGGGATGTCGTCCTCGCGTCCGACGGTGAGCAGGCACTCGTCACAGCAGTGGAACGGTACTTCGACGTCATGGTCGTCGATCGGCGGCTTCCCGGCATGGACGGCACCGAGTTCATCAGCGCGATCCGGAGCCAGCGGATCAGCACCCCGGTGCTCATGCTCACAGCACTCGGCGAGCTCCGCGACCGCGTCTCCGGTCTCGACGCCGGAGCGAACGACTACCTCGTGAAGCCGTTCGAGTTCGACGAACTCGCCGCCAGACTCCGGGCGCTCACCCGCGACTACACCGGCACCGGAACGGGCGTGGAGATCGGAGGGTGGACCTTCTACCCCGATGACCACAGCATCCACTCGCCGTACACCGGTCGGGTCCTCCTCACCGAGAAGGAGAGCTCCCTGCTCCGGGTCCTCGCTGCGGAACCAGCGCGCGCGTTCTCGCGGCGACACCTGCTCTCCGCGGTGTTCGAACACGGCGAGCAGGAGAACACCGTCGACACGTACGTGCACTACATCCGGCGGAAGACCGACCGCGACCTCATCACCACCATCCGCGGCACCGGCTACCAGCTCGGCACGCCAGCCTGACCCCGCTCGGAGCGCGCCCGAGGTCAGCCGGTCGACGCGTGCTCGCCCGCACCGGTGCCGGAGGGCGCGTCGGCGGCCAGGCCGATGCCCTCGACGAGCCGGATCGTCACCTCGACGACGTCAGCGGGTGCGCCCGTGCGCTCGTCGACCAGGTCGCGGATGCGTTCGCCGACCTCACGGATCGTGTCGGTCGCCGGCCGGGTGTCGTCGACGGCGATGCCCGCCCCGACCCGGAGGGCCGCGCCGTCGCGCTGCACGTCCACGAGGACGTCGGGTTCCTGCAGCGAGAGGGCCGACGCGACGGCCTCGGCGGCGGCGTGCACGATCGGTCTCCTCGGGTAGACGCCGGTGACTCCCGGAACGGTGCGGATCCGGTCGGTGAGGACTCGGGACAGGGCTTCGTCGCTCACGTCGTGCTCCTAGGGCAGGGAGACGTCGTCGAACACGACGTCGATGGACGCAACGGTCAGGGCAGTGTGGCGGTCGAGAGCCGCGGCGATCCGCGACCGCAGGAGGTCCGCGGTCTCCGCCGCAGGTGCCCCGTACACCAACCCGGCGGTCACCCGCACGTGGACCGGGGCTCCGAGGTCGCCGAGTTCCCCGTCGAGAGCGCAACTCCCCATCACGACCCCGCCCATCGTGTCACCGGTCCGACGAACCAATCCCCGGACGGCGGCCTCGGTCATGGTGAGGCGCAGTCGTGGGTCGGGATGGGGGACCGGCACGTCGCGGCCGGGTCGGACCTCGGAGCGGATCGTCGCCAGCAGACGGTCGACCCAGTCGGTCTCGCGGTCCGGCTCGGCGTCGGCCCGGTGTTGCAGGGCGCCGAGCGACAGCTCGCGCAGGCGCTCCATGTTCGACAAGGCGAGGCGGCACGAGGCGGAGCGCTCGATGGACGGGTCACGGGGTGAACGGCCCCGGTCGAGGTACTCGGCGAGTTCCTCCATCGTGTGGCCGTCGAGGTCGTCCTCGGGCACGGGGACGTCGTCGAGGTCGCTCATCGCCATGCCTCCATCTCCGCGGTCAGGAACCGACGGGCCCGAGCGAGCAGCCCGCGCACCGTCGACACCGGTAGTTCGAGTTCGTCGGCGATCTGCTGGTAGCTGTAGCCGGCGGTGCCACACCCCTGACGCAGCTCTGGGTCTTCATCGTCGCCCCGATCGTCGGGGCCGTCGTCGCGGGCCTGGTCGTCCGCGTCACCGGACGGCGCCGGATCACCAGCTGACGACGCCCGCCCGAGGCGGTGACCACGCGGGTCCGCACCGGCGTACCGTCGCCCGGATCACCACCACGGACGATCGGGAGAACGCATGAGCTCGCACACCACCAGCACCGCTTCGGTCACCGCCAAGACCCTGCTCCGCATCGCCCTCGGAGCCGTGCTCGTCTCACACGGGTCCCAGAAGCTCTTCGGCGCGTTCGGCGGCGGCGGCATCGACGGCACCGCCCAGGGCATGCACGCGATGGGGTTCCGCCCCGGCCGACGCAGCGCCGTCCTGGCCGGGCTCGGCGAGGCCGGCTCCGGAGCGGCGTTGGCCCTCGGCCTCGCCACCCCGATCGCCGGTGCGGGCGCCGCGACGACGATGGGCGTCGCGTCGAGCGTGCACACCCCGAACGGCTTCTTCAACGCGGACGGCGGCTTCGAGTTCCCGGCGTTCCTCGGCTTCTCGGCGGCGATGTTCGCGCTCGGCGGCCCCGGTCCGGTGTCGCTCGACCACGCCACCCGGCACGTGTTCGACCGCCCGTGGCTCCGGGCGGTCGCCCTCGCCGCGATCCCGGTCGCGATCGCGGTCCAGGTCGCGCAGCGTCGGAAGGCGCTCGCGTCCGACGCGGCGGCGCCCGACGACGCGTAGACCACCGGACGGGAGGCCCGGTGCCAGCTGGCACCGGGCCTCCCGTCCTGTCCGTGGTCGGCGCTCCTGCCGCGCTCGCGCCCGTCTCAGACCAGGACGGGGAACGTGGCGAGCAGGCACGCCCCGCCGACGAGGCCGATGACCGCGGCGACGAACAACGCGATGCGGGCCCACTCGCGGCCACCTCGGTCCGACACGGCCGCGAAGAACAGGACGAGGGCGAACAGCACCGTCAGGAGCGAGTAGTCGTCGGACTGCTGGTTGTCGGCGAGGGCACGGTCGAACTGCCGGTCGGCCTTCGCCGACAGCGCCGCCGCGCGGTCCGATCCCGCCGGCACGTACGCGTCCGTCGCGAACGGCCCGTCCGCGGTCCGACCGGTACCGTCCCACTCCTCGAACGCGGTGCGGAGCTCCGGGGAGAACCGCTCCTGCACGTAGCTGCGGAGCGTGGCGTCGTCCCGTGAATCGGCGAGCACCCACTGCACCCAGATGGTGACGTCCCACTGCCGTGCGTCGCGCGCGCCGGACGCGGCGTCGGCGGCCTGGATCCGGGCGCTCGACGCCTGGCTGAACGAGATGGACATCTCTCCGCCCCACTTCGACGCCTGGAAGCCGCACCAGGCGGTCACCACCGCGGTGATCGAGAGGAGGACCACGGTCGCCACCTCGCGTCGGCGCGTCCAGTGGGGGCGCTCGGGCTTCTCGGTCATCGTCATCGTCCTGGTCGGTCAGGCGCCCGGCAGGGGGAGCGTGCGTGCCCACCGTCGGATGGCGGTGTAGGCGGTCTCGCGGACCCGGGGTTCCGAGAGCATCACGTCGTGCAGGGCACCGTGGATGCGGGCGACGCTGACGTCGTCGCCCAACGAGAGCGCTCGGTGCGCGACGGCGTCGACGTTGAGTGCGACGTCGACGTGGGTCATCTCCTCCGACCACTTCGGGGACAGCAGGCTGTGCGTGCTGAGCAGCACGAGCGTCGGGGTTTCGGCACCGAGCCCGTGGGCGACCTGGTCCTGGCCGGCGAACACCGCCGCGAGCCACCCCGGGTGGAGCGGGAAACCGCGCTCCGGACGCCAGGCCTGGTTGTAGGTCCAGCTGCCGTCGGACCCGCTCGACACGGTGCGGGTGTAGAAGCCGGGGTCGACGGTCGGGAGCGGTGCGAGGGGGTTGCGCCGAGCACCGAGCTTCATCAGCGGTGCGATCAGCTCGCGGGCGAAGCCGGTCGCCTGGAACTCCAGCCACGGACTGTTGAGCACCAGCCCGGCGGCCACACCCCGGTGGCGGCTGTTCCAGAGCGCCAGCGTCAGCCCGCCGGTCGAGTGGCCGAACAGGATGAGTCGTCGGCGTCCGTGCTCGGGGTCGCCGTGCCCGATGGTGTCGAGTGCCGCAGCGATGTCCTCGTCGTAGACGGCGAGGTCGTCGACGTACCCGGGGGTCTGGTGCGGCAGCAGACTCCGGCCGTACTTGCGGAGGTCCAGTGCAAAGAAGCGCGCGCCGAGCGCCTCGAGGTGCTCGGCCATCTCGCGTTGGAAGAAGTAGTCGGACCATCCGTGGACGTAGAGCACGTCGGCGCCGCCCAGGGGGAGGTGGCCCGACCGCCACGGGATCGCGGTCCGCCACCGTCGCGGGAGCCGGTGGGTCCGGGTGCGCCGCACCAGGGTCGCGGTCACCGGTCCTTCGTCGTCGTCCTCGAGCGGCAACGAGCGGGCCTCGAAGTCGGGACCGAGCACGTCCGGGGCCCACCCGCTCGACGGATCGTCGCCGCGACGGGCTCGTCTCGTCGGCCCCGCACCCGGGCGCGTCCTCACCCGGACCACCTGGTCCCGTCTCGACGCCGACGGCGGGTGGAACGGCGGATCGCGATGCCACCGGTGAGCAGGAGCGCGGCGATGGCGAGCGCCACGACCGCCTGACGACCGTCGTAGCCCGTGGACGCCAGGGAGTCCGGAGCGGGGCCGACCGGACCCGACCCGCTGCCGTCCCCACCCGGTGTCACCGACGGAGGGCCCGGTGCCGGTGTGGGTGTCGGGGTCGGGGTCGGCGTCGGCGGGGTGGGGGTGAAGTCGTAGTCGTTGGTGATCGTCACGACCTGCAGGGTCGGCACGCTCTGGTCGGCTGTCGATGCGACCAGCACCCGGACCGTGCCCGGAGTGACGGTCCGGGCGTCCTCCCCGTACGCGCCCACCGCACCGCGTTCCGCGACGTCGCAGGTGGCGCCGACCGGGATGCCGTCGATGCGCGCCTCGAGGGCGTTCTCGGACGTGAGGGCCACCACGGCGGCACCACCCAGGTCGAGCGCGACACCGGCCACCTCGCACCGGACGTCGGCGTCGAACCGATCAGGGGCTCGGCCTGCGCCGGCGCCCGTCACCTGCTTCCGGATGAGCATCGACCCGACGGACGGTGCGACGCCGACCTTCACCGGCGCCTGGGCGATCGGGAGTCCGCCGTCGCTCAGTGTGGCGGTGGTCCCGACCTGGTTGAAGGCCGTCTCGTCGCGGAGCGGGACCGTCGTGGGGACACCGTCCGGGTGCGCGGCGGTCACCGGCTCGTCGACGGTGCGGTACCGGGCCGTGACGGCTTCGCCCGGGTCGAGCCCGCCGACGGACCCGAGGTCGACCGAGACGCGCAGGCCCGTCACGTCGTCCCAGTCGCCGGTGAACGCATCGTTCGCGGTCCACGTGTTCGTCGAGCAGAGCGAGTCGTCCGTCCAGGTCGTCGAGTCGGTGGTCGAGCACACGGTGAGGTCGGTCGTGACCTGCCAGGTCGTCGTCGCACCGAGCGCTGCGTCGACCTCCACGCCGAAGGAGTCGTCGAACACCGGCCGGTAGCTGCTCCCACGCGGAGCCCCGGTCGCGAGGAGCCGGTCGCCGGGCTGCGGGAGCGGGTCGACGAAGGTGACCCGGTCCTGGTCGACGGTGCCGGTGTTCGTCGTCCGGACGCGCCACTCGTCGGTCCCGCCGACACGCGTGGCGGCGACGCAGGGCGGGAGGGTGAAGCCGTCGTCGTCCGGGGTGCAGGACGTGCCTGGGTCCGACGGGTCGGACGCACCCGAGACGAGCGGGTCGACGACGTCGCCACGCACCGCCTTGCTCGTCTGCAGCGCCGGCCCGGGCGTGGGCTGCACGTAGTTGGTCGTGCCGCACTCCTCGGCAGGGAGTCCCGAGATGGTGCCCTGCCCGTTGCCGGAGTCGTTCGTGCAGCGGTCGAGCGCCGAGCCGGTGACGGCGACGGCCGAGTTCGTGGCGCGCTCGTCCTCGTGCAGACCGGGTTCCAGCGTCAGGGGGATCGTGATGGTGAACGTCTCGTCCGGGGCCATCCGGTCGTCGTCGGTGGGCCAGGTGAACGTGATCGTCCGGCCGTCCTGGACCGTCGTGACGTCGGCGGACAGTGTCCCGTCGGGCGAGGTGCGGAACGTCGGGTCCGTCCCGTCCCACGTGAGGCCCTCGGGGAGCTCGTCGCGCACGGACGTCAGCGTGACGATGCCGGTCCCGGTGTTGCGCATCGTGACGGTCCACGGGACCGGGGTCCCGACCGGCACGGTGTGCTGGTCGTTCGCGGGCGCCTTGGCGACGTCGAGCTGGCGGGTGCCCGGGTCGAGCGTGAGGGTGTCGTCCGCGGCGGCGGTGGCGTCGGGGAAGAGCGTGTCGTCGCTGCGGTGGGCGGTGACGGTCGCCGAGTCGTCGAGGGTGCCGGGGAACCGGACGGGTGCACCGTCCCGGCCGACCGGGAGCACGACGACGTGGAGCACCGCGGCGGCGGTCCAGGCTGCCGGCGGGTCGGCGTGGGAGAGGACGTCGCCGTCCGCTCGGTCGAAGACGAAGCGGATGCCCGTGATCGCGGCCGTGTCAGACGTCGGCAACGTCGCCGAGTCGGATGCCGCCCCGAGCTCCCACGCAGGCTGGCCGTCGAGCTGGACGTCGACGCGCACCCGGTCGGCCCCGGCCGGGAACGTCACGTCGTCCGCGGAGAACGCTGCGAGCCGGACGTCGTTCCAGAAGTCCTGGTCGGTGTCCTCGATGGTCACCGTGTCCGGCGAGACCGTCGCGTCGTCGCCCTGCGCACCGTCGAGGCGCACGTCGATCGTGTCGCTGCGGTCGGCCTCGAGCAGGGTGTCCGGTGTGAAGGTCTTCTCCGCGGTGACGTCGAGGACGCCGCGGACCAGCGCGACGGCCGCGGAGGCCGTGTCCGTCGGGGTGCTGGTCTGACCGGACGGCGCCAGGACGGGGTCGTACGACTGCGCGAACGCCCGGTTCGTGACGGTGGTCGTCGCGGTCACGGGGACGGACGGCAGGCTCCGGAGCGTCGCCCGCAACTGCGTGTGCATCGTCATGGTCAGCGGTCGGCCGGTGGAGATGGTCCCGCCGGTGCGGGTGGGGTCCGTGCCCTGGTAGACGACGCTGACGCCGACGACGTCCGCGAGCTGTGCCGCGGTCTGGGCCCGGGCGCCGGTGATCGAGGTCGTGCTGCTGGAGGTCGTCCCGGTGTCACTCCGGTGCAGCAACGTCACCGTCGATGCGTCCGCGTCGACCTCGTCGTCGTCGACGCTGAAGTCGAGTCCGGTGAGGGTGAACCGTTCGAACGGGTTGCCGGTCGTGGAGTCGGCTCCGTCGAAGGGGTCCGCCGACCACGCGTCGGGGTCGCTCGTGCAGTCGGAGAGGGTCGCCGGTGTGCACGGCATCGGGTCGGTCACGCGGACGTACGACGCGCGCGAGGCGGAGCCGTTCGTGGCGGTGACGGTGAAGTCGTTCGTGGGGTACTCGTCGGGGTCGACGTCACCGCGTGCCGGGACGGCGAGGCTGTCGTGCTCGGAGGTCTTCGCGAGCCCGACGAGGGGCGGCCGGTCGAGGATGACGAGGTCGTCGACCGCAGTGGAGCTCTGGTCTCCGTCGTCGGTCGTGGCCGTGACGTCGACCGCGTTGCGGACGGACCCGGCGGTGCTGAGGTTGTAGTCGGTGGTGCCGTTCACCCACTCGACGTCGGCGGTGCCCGGTGCTCGGAGGGAGTTCCGGAGCTCCCAGGTGAGGTGGAACGGTCGCGGCGTCGTGCTCGTGGCGATCCCCGACCCCGGAACGGGTCGGGTCGGGTCGGTGCTCGCCGCGCGGGCGTCGTCGTCGGGCGCCACGGTGATCCGGACGCCCGTCGTCGCAGCGGTCTGCTCGCTCGTCAGCGCGTACCCGACGAAGCCGGTCTGGTCGACCCAGCCGGAGGTCGGCGCCGGGACGGTGGACCACGTCCCGTCGCTGAAGAGCTCGACGGAGGTGACGGTGTCCCACCGCCAGAGCGGGTCGGTGCTCACCGCGATCGGGTCGATCGACTCGAGGTCGAACGCCTGGAAGACGGTGGCGGCCGGGTTCCCCGCGTTGCCTGCTGGATCGGTGACGACGATCTGGGACGTCCCGGTCGTCCGCGAGCCCCACTCGAGGACGGACCCGACCTGCTCGCCGGACTGGCTGTCCACGGTGGTCCGGTCGGTGGCGAAGTCGGTGTCGGTCCACCGCTTCCCGGCGATCGTGCTCCCCGTCCCGGTCGTCGACTCGATGTCGGCGTCGGCGTCGGCCTCGACGACGTCGCTCTCGATGGTGGTGCCGCCGTCGACGGCACCCTCGCCCTGTGCGGTCGCCGTGTTGGTGTAGGTCGACGGACCGGCGTCGGGGGTGCTCGTCGATCCACCGCCGTACCGCTGGTCCGCACGGGCCTGCGAGACGACGTTGGGTTGCACGGTGGTGCCCTGCGGGAAGCCGTCCGGGTTCGTGAACACGAACCGGAGTCCGGTGATCGCGCTTCGGAGGTCGGCGGGGACGGTGCCGGAGAAGTTCGTCGGGCCGGTGGCGGGGAGGCCGTCGATCGGGAGCGGCTGCCAGGTGGCGCCGTCGTCGGACGTGTAGTCGATGGTCAGCGTGGTGCCCGCGGGCACCTGCGTGGGCGCGATCGCGACCGGGTCGAACGCGTTCCAGAACGATCCGTCGTCGTGGGGCGTCGGCGCGACGTCCTCGATGGTGATCGTCGTCGGGGTCACGAACGCGGAGTCCGTGCTGGTCGTGGCCGGGAGCTGGGCCACGACCGTCCCGCCCGGTGCGATCGGCTCCTGCGGGCTGAGGGTCTTGGAGAGCGCGATCTCGATGTCCGGGCGGAACACGTCGAGCGGCGCGGACGCGCCGTCGTCGGCGGTCGCACCCCCGTTGCGTACGGAGGCCGTCGCACGGTTGGTGGTCCGGAGTGGTGCGTCGTCGGCAGCATCGAGCGCGGTGTCGATGCCGAAGCGCGTCGTCGTCGTCGCGTCGGCATCGATCGGGCCGTCGTACACGATCTCGAACCCGGTCACGAAGGTGCCGTCCGGGGCCGCGGCCGCCGGGGTGTCGCCGTCGGCGAACGGATCGGTGCGGGTCGTCCCGTCGCTGAAGTGCCAGACGACGTCGGCGCCGGTGGCGGTCGCGGGGTACGCGAGCGGACTGCTGAACCCGGCGAAGCCGACGTCGGCGGTGAAGTAGTCGAGGTCGCTGACGCGGAGTTCCTCGACCGGTCCGTCCGACGTGTTCGTGGCGGTCACGCTGCCGACCGCGTTCGTGCCCGCGGGGACCCGCGCCGGGTCGATCGACTTGGTGACCGCTGCTCCGAGGTTCGTCGGTGAGACGGTGTGTTCGGCGGAGGCCGTGCTCGTCGCGGGGTCCTGCCCGGGGACCGAGACGGTGGCGGCGGCGGTGTTCGTGGCGGACCATCCCTCGCCGAGCTCGACGTCGGAGTCCCGCTCGGTGCTGCGCTGTCCGACGTCGAGTTGGATCGAGGCAGCCGGATCGCCGGGCGTGAGGACGGCCCCGTCCGGGCCGGTGAAGGTGTACCGGACCCCGGCGACGTCGGCGTCGTCGACGCCGGCCGGGAACGTCGCGGATCCCGGCGGCGAAGGAGTCCCGGTGACCCAGCGGTAGGTGCCGGTCCCGGGGTCGAGCACGTACGCGTCGACCTGCACGGCGGTCGCTCCTGCGGGCACGGCGATCGTGCCGGGTCCGGTGACGTCGACGTACCGGAACGGGTTCGTGGCGTCCAGCGTCGCCGCACCCTCCGCCGCGTTCGACGGGTCCTGGACGACGAGGGACGTGGCGGGGACGTTCGACGCGTTCGAGGCGGAGAGCTCGATGGTCGACGGTGCGCCGGGGGAGAACTGCTCGTTCGTGGGCGTCCAGGACTTCGTCGTCGCGACGTCGACGGTCGTCGGGATGTCCACGGTGACCGTCGCGGCGCTGGACGCGGTCGCGGCGTTGTCCGCGGTGCCGGTACCGGTGTTCGTGATCGGCTGGCCGTTGTAGGGCCACGTCGGCGGGAGGTCGGCGGGGACCCGAAGGGTCGCCGTGAGCGTGTACGCCTGGCCCGCGGCGAGGCCCTGGGAGCCGTCGGCGAGCGGTTGGACGAACTCGAGGGTGCCCACGCACGGCGGGTCGCTGGTGACGACCGTCGCCGGTGTGCCGCCGCAGCCGGTGTGGGTGACGACCCAGTCCGGGTCTGCCGGCGCGGCGGGGTTGGGCGGAGTGGCGCTGAGGTCGACGATCGGGAAGCCCTCGAGCTCCGCCGGCAGGGTGTCGACGATCCGGGCGTCCACACAGTCGGCGTCATCGCACCCGAGTCGGATCGTGAAGGTGAACTCGTCGCCGGGGCCGAGGGTGGCGCTCTTGCCGCCGTCGACCAGCTTGTTCACCTCGATCGCCGCAGGGTCCGCAGCCGATGCGGGGACCGCTGTCGTCACGATCGCCCCGGTCGCGAGGAGCACCGCGATCGTCGCGGCGATCGCCGAGCGCAGCACGTGGTTCCGGCCGATGCGCTTCACGTCGGGAACACCGTGGCCCAGTCGTCGCGGACGCTGACCACGGTGATGTCGCGCTCGTCGGCCTCACGGAGCACGACCTCGGCGCCCTTGTCGTACGGCTGGTCGCCGCGGCCGGTGTCGTCGTCGTGGTGGACGAGCAGACGGAGTCCTGCGTGGCCGGGCACGGTGTACTCGAGCATCTCCCGGTCGCCGTCGGAGTTCCCGACCGCGACCGCCGGCCGCCGTCCGATCCGGCTCCAGACCCGGACGGGCTTCTCCGGGCCGTCGTCGAAGAACGCGAGTGCGTCGACGTAGCGGACCTCGCCGTCGACGTACTCCAGGCCCATGGCGGAGCCGATGACGTGTTCCGGGGCGATGCCGTAGTTCTGCTCCGTCATGGGACGCATGAAGTCGCGTTCCCCCGCGGACACCACGTAGCAGGTGAACCCGTGCTCGTGCAGGAGCCGCACGAGCTCGACCATCGGCTGGTAGACCGTCGCCGCGTAGGGAACGCCGAGCACGGGGTGTTCGGCGTGCGCGTAGAAGTCCGACACGAGCCGTCGGTAGTCGTCGACGCTCATGCCGGCGGTCGCACGCCCCACCGCCGCCAGCAGTAGCCGGAGATCGGAGTCGTCCCCGCTCGCGTGCCGGTCGACGGCGCCCCCGATCCACGACAGGTCACCGGACTGCGCGGCCGCGTAGGGCTGCGTGCGAGCGAGCTCCGGGTCGGCGGACGCTGCAGCGGCCCACTGCTGGACGAGCCAGTGCAGCTGGGTCGGCATCGGCTTCTCGTTCCAGAGCGTGCCGTCGTTGTCGAAGACGGCGACGCGGTCGTCGACCGGCAGCGGGGTGTCCCCGCCGGTCGTGCGGGCCAGGAACTGTTCGACGGCGTCGCGGGCGTGCCCCGGGCGCCAGGAGGGGAGTGTGTCCATGCCCCGGATCGTCCGGCCGCGCGGGCCGGTGCGCACCATCCTGATCGGGTGAACCGGGAAGCCCGTCGCGCCGGATCGCCCGAAGCGGGTGGTGCCGGCCGCGCGCCGTCGGCGCTAGACAGCACGCCCACGCACTCCTGAAGGGAACACGATCATGGACTTCTGGTACACGTTCTGGGCAGTGATCTGGTACGGGCTGCTCATCTCGGCGCTCATCGCCTCGCTCATGGCGCTCTTCTCGGTCCTCGCGGACCTCGTGCGGGATCGTTCGCTCAGCGGGTGGTACAAGGCGATCTGGGTCTTCTTCCTGGTCTTCGTGCCGTTCCTGACGACGTTCGTCTACCTGATCGCACGCGGTCGTGGGATGGCGGACCGCAGCGCGGAGTCCGCCCAGCGGCAGAAGGACGCCGCCGACGGCTACATCCGCACCGTGGCGGGCACGTCCCCGTCCGACGAGATCGCGAAGGCACGCGCACTCCTCGACGCCGGCACGATCACGGCGGCGGAGTTCGACGCGATCAAGGCGAACGCGGTCGGCAGCACCCGCGCGGCGCCGGCACCGGCTGCGGCGTGAGCGACCGGGCGACCGAGCTTGTCGTCATCGCCTTCGACGACGACGACGGCGCCCGGGCGGCGCACGACGCCGCACTGCGCCTCGACCGCCGCGCGGAGATCGCCCTCGACGGCATCGCCGTCGTGCACGTCGACGAGCACGGTCGCACCCACGTCGACTCCACCGGGCGTGATTCGCAGCGTGGTGCACGGGCGGCCTCGAGCGCGGTGTTCGGCACCGTGCTCGGGTTCCTGTTCCTCATGCCGTTCGCGGGGCTCGTCGTCGGCGGAGCGGTGGGGGCGCTCTTCGCGAGCCTGGACCGTGCCGGCGTGGACGCGGACTTCCGGGAGCGTCTCGCCGCCGAGCTGGCGCGGGGCGGGGCGGCCGTCATCGTCTCCGTGGCGTCGGTCGACGGGGACCGGCTCGTCGGCGCGATGACGGACCTCGGCGGCACGGTGCTCCGGACGACGCTCTCCGACGAGGACCTCCGGGCGATCGCGCACGACCTTGGTGGGCACCCGTGACGAGCGCAGTCGGTCCATCGGCTCGGACACTCGTCCTCGTGACGGCGGCGTCGCTCGTGTCCACCGTGGCCTTCTTCGTCGTCTTCGGCCTCGTGGCGCCCCTCGACTGGTGGTGGACGCTCCCGATCGCGGGGGTCGGCCTCGTGGTCGTCGTGGTCCTGGGGTTCCTGCTGCGCCGGTTCGACGGTCGGCACCTGGTGGTGCGGTCGACCGCCACGGCGGCCCAGGGACTCGGACTCCTGCCGATCGCGTGTGCGCTGGCGACCGCCGTCGCGGTGGCCGTCGCGCTGCTGACGGGCTGAGCAGACGACGTCCACGATCTCACCCGGTCGGGGTGGCCCGCACCGGAGCGCACCCGAGCACGATCCATGCACGAGCACGACCACACGAACGAGGAGGACAGCGATGCCGAAGGACAAGCCGAACATCCTGGTCATCTGGGGCGATGACATCGGGATCACGAACCTGAGCGCCTACAGCGACGGCCTGATGGGCTACCGCACACCGAACATCGACCGGATCGCGGATGAGGGCATGCGCTTCACCGACTCCTACGGGGAGCAGAGCTGCACCGCCGGCCGGTCGTCCTTCATCACAGGACAGAGCGTGTTCCGCACGGGGCTCAGCAAGGTGGGCATGCCCGGCGCGGACCTGGGGCTCCGAGCCGAGGACCCGACGATCGCCGAGGTGCTGAAGCCGCACGGGTACGCCACCGGGCAGTTCGGCAAGAACCACCTCGGCGACAAGAACGAGTTCCTGCCGACGGCGCACGGGTTCGACGAGTTCTACGGCAACCTGTACCACCTGAACGCGGAGGAGGAGCCCGAGTCGGCGAACTGGCCGTCCATCGAGGAGTTCCCGGCCTTCAACGAGCGGGCCCGGCCGCGCGGCGTGATCCACTCGTGGTCGACCGACGAGGACGACGACACCGAGGACGGTCGATACGGACGACGTGGCAAGCAGCGCGTCGAGGACACCGGCCCGCTGACCAAGAAGCGCATGGAGACCATCGACGAGGAGTTCGCGGACGCCGCGATGGACTTCATCGGGCGTCAGGCGGAGTCCGAGACCCCGTTCTTCGTCTGGATGAACACCACCCACATGCACTTCCGGACGCACCCGAAGCCGGAGAGCCGGGGGCAGGCCGGCCGGTGGCAGTCGCCGTACCACGACACGATGATCGACCACGACCTGGTGGTCGGCTCGCTCCTCGACCAGCTCGACGAGCTCGGGATCGCGGACGACACGATCGTGATCTACTCCACGGACAACGGCCCGCACATGAACACGTGGCCGGACGGCGGGATGACCCCGTTCCGCAGTGAGAAGAACACGAACTGGGAGGGCGCGTTCCGGGTCCCGCAGATGATCCGCTGGCCCGGCCACATCGAGGCGGGGTCGATCTCGAACGCGATCATCCAGCACCACGACTGGCTCCCGACGTTCCTGGCGGCGGTGGGGGACACGACCACGGTCGAGGAGCTCAAGGTCGGGAAGACGATCGGCGACCGGACCTACAAGGTGCACATCGACGGCTACGACTTCCTGCCGTACCTGACCGGGGAGGTCGAGCAGGGTCCGCGACCGGGCCTGGTGTACTTCTCGGACGACGGCGACGTCCTCGCGCTCCGGTTCGACAACTGGAAGGCGGTGTTCATGGAGCAGCGCGTCACCGGCACCCTGCAGGTCTGGTTCGATCCGTTCGTCGTGCTGCGGGTCCCGAAGCTCTACAACCTGCGGACCGACCCGTTCGAACGAGCGGACCAGACGTCGAACACGTACTTCGACTGGTTGTTCGAGAACGACTACCTGCTGCTCGCCGCCACGACGCTGGTCACCCAGTTCCTGGACACCTTCGAGGAGTTCCCGCCACGACAGCGCGCGGCGACGTTCAGCATCGACCAGGCGGTCGACAAGCTGCAGTCGTTCCTGGCCGGCGGCGACTGACGGTGCCGACCACCACCGGCCCGGCAACCGCCACGGCGATCCGCTCCTCGATGGTGCGGATCGCCGGCGGCGCGTTCACGATGGGCTCCGACCAGCACTACCCGGAGGAGTCCCCGGCGCGCAGCGTCACCGTCGCCGCGTTCGAGATCGCCCCGCAGGCCGTGACGAACCGGGAGTTCGCGGCGTTCGTCCGTGCCACCGGGTACCGCACGGTGGCGGAGCGGCCCCTCGACCCGGCGCAGTTCCCCGGTGCCCCGGCCGAGAACCTGCACGCCGGCTCGATGGTGTTCACCGGGACGAGCGGTCCGGTGGACCTCCGACACCTCAGCCAGTGGTGGGCGTGGACGCCCGGCGCGAACTGGCGTCGTCCCTCCGGTCCCGGCTCGACCATCGCCGACCGCGCCGACCACCCGGTCGTGCACGTGGCCCACGAGGACGCGGCTGCCTACGCGGTGTGGGCGGGCGGGCGACTGCCCACCGAAGCCGAGTGGGAGTTCGCGGCGCGCGGTGGCCTCGAGGGCGCGGAGTTCACCTGGGGGGACGAGGCGGAGCGCCCCGGGGAGCGGCGCGCGAACTACTGGCACGGCGACTTCCCCTGGCGCGCGGAACGCGGGTACGGACGGACGTCGCCGGTCGGGTCGTTCCCACCGAACGGCTACGGTCTGCACGACACGGCGGGCAACGTCTGGGAGTGGACGAGCGACCGGTACGTGGACCCCGTCGCCGAGCACGACTGCTGTGCGCCGGTGTCCGAGGCCGTGACCGTCGAGCGCCGGGTCGTGAAGGGCGGATCGTTCCTGTGCGCCGACAGCTACTGCCGCCGGTACCGTCCGGCGGCACGGCGCGGCCAGGAGTCCGACACGGGGATGAGCCACATCGGCTTCCGCATCGCGGTCTGACCGCCCCCGACCGGTCTGACCGCGCGACCGGTCTGACCGCCCCGTCCGGTGTTCCGCTACGCGGGGGTGATGCCGTCGAGTCGCGCCTCTTCCGCGTCGTAGCCGGCGCGGACCTGGCGGAGCACCAGGTCGTCGATCTCGTCCGAGTCCCGGAGCCGCAGCAGGGTCGCGGCCTTGTGCTGCACCAGGGCGAGCTCGAGCGCGACGGCGGTGTCGTGCCGCTGCACCGCCGGGTGCTCGTCGTCGTCCTCCTCGCGTGCCTGGATGACGTCCAGGTGCGCCTCGTAGTCCTTGCGCACCCGGTCGACGGTGGCCTGGTCGGCTCCGGTCGACCGTGCCAACCGCGGCAGGGCGTCGAGGGCCTCCTCGATCGCGGTCCGCTCGGCGTAGCGACGTTCCTCACCGACCGACTCGTCCTCGGGCAGCGCAGCCCGCCGCAGGACCGCCGGCAGCACGAGTGCCTGACCGACGATGGTGACGACGACCACGCCCGCCGTGACGAAGACGATGAGGTCGCGGTCCGGGAAGTCCGCTCCGGACTCCAGGACGCGGGGGACGGCGACGGCCATCGCCAGCGAGACCGCGCCGCGGAACCCGGCGAAGCCGCTCACGAGCCGGTCGCGGTGGCCCTCGCGGGGCGCGCCTCCCGTGCGACGGGTGACGAGCCAGACGGTGCCGCCCGCGGCGTTGAGGAACGCGAACCGGACCACGACGAGCACGACCGCGACGGCCAGGACGACGCCGACGGCGCGGAGCAGCTCGGACGGCGTCAGCGCCCGGGCCGCGACCATCGCCTCGATGCCGACCAGGACGAACAGTGCACCGTTGAGCAGGAACGTCAGGAACGACCAGAAGGCGCGGACCTGCTGCCGGGTCTCGGCGCGGTCGAGCTTCGGCCCGACCTGGCTGACGACGATGCCGGCCGCCACCACGGCGAGCACACCGGAGGCACCGATCGCCTCGGCAGCCAGGAACGCACCGAACGGCACGAGGAGCGTGACGAGGTTCTCGAGCACCACGGTGTCGACCCGGCGCAGCACGAGCGTGCCGACCCACGCCGCGGCGAGCCCCGCGGCCACCCCACCGAGGTACGACAGGACGAGCATCCCCGACACGCCCCAGAACGTGAGTTCCTGCGTGCCCACCGTGACGGCGACCGCGATGCCGTACACGACGAGGGTCGTGCCGTCGTTCACCAGGCTCTCCGCCCGCAGCACGGTGACGTTGCGGCGCGGAAGCATCTTCGTGAGCACCCCGACCGCGGTCGCGTCGGTCGGAGCCACGGCGGCGCCGAGCACCCAGGCCGGACCCCACGGCATGCCGAGCAGGTGGAGCAGGACGGCGACGGCGCCCGCCGTGGCGACGACGAGCAGCGTGCCCATCAGGACGATGCCGCGCAGGTTCTTCCGGATCTCGCGCAGCGACGTCGTCAGACTCTCCCAGTACAGGAGCGCCGGCAGGAACAACAGCAGGACGGCGTCGGCCGGCAGCTCGACGTCCGCGAACTCCGGCACGAAGGCCAGCGCAGCGCCGAAGACGAGCAGCAGGACCGGAGGGGCCACCCGGATCCGGTCCGCGATCCCCGCCGTCAGTGCGATGGCGAGGCCGAGGACGACCACCAGTTCAGGACCCAGCACGTGCACTCCTCGTTCGACCGACACTCCAGTCAACGCGGCCGACGGTGATCGTGCACACGGGAGCCGGAGCGACGCTCGGCTCAGGGCCCGTTCGCCGCGTCGTGTCGCAGGCGCGCGAGCACCCGCCGGAGGGCGTCGACGTCCTTCGGACCCCAGTGGGCGAGGACCGCGTCGAGGTCCTGGCTGAGCTGGTCGCTGATCCGCTCGCCGTACCCGCGGCCCTCGGCGGTGAGCGCGATCAACACGCTGCGCTCGTCATCGGGAGCCGGTACCCGGACCACGAGCCCGATGTCCTCGAGCCGGTTCGCGATCTTCGTGAGGTTGGCACGACCGGTGCCCAACGCCCCCGCGAGCACGCTCGGCTTCGTCGCTCCGCGGTAGGTCAGCTGGTTGACCACCAGGAACATCGACAGATCGGCCACGGGGAAGTCGATCGCGGTCATCATGCGCTGCCGGACCTGCGGGCTGTCCGCCCAGTGCACGATGCCCGCGAGTGCGACCCGGATGTCGAACGGGTCGGGGGTGATGACGGGGCGCAGGTCCACACCGCTCGGTCGTCCGCCGCGACGGGTCATCCGACCACCAGACGAACGGGACCGAGCAGGCCGTGGTCGCGGACGTGCGTCGTCTGCACCGCGTCGGGGTCGCCGAGCAGCTGCGCGATGACGTCGGGGACGTCCTCGTAGTACCCGCGGGCGAGCAACCGGTTGTTGAGTGAGCTGGCGACCCGCACGACCACCGTGTTCTCTCCTACGCGCAGGTCGTCGGTGACGTCGACTACCGGGTGCGAGGTGTCGAACCCGCGTGCCGGTCCGCCGTTGAGCACGACCGAACCGAGCCCGCCGGCCGTCGACCCGAGGTCGAGCAGGAACCGGGCGCCGTCGTCGTCCACCGTGTCGACGGTGAACGACGTGGCGTACTCGCCGACCCCGGAGACCTCCGGTCCCACGGCGGGCAGGTCCTTCCACGGACGGAGCGGACCGGTACCGGCGTCGAGTCGTCGGACGTCGGTCAGCGGCCGGACCTCGCGCGTGACGTAGCCGTGGCCGCGGTCCTCGGTGATGAGCTCCTCACCGCCCGCGTCCCAGCTCTCGACCGCGATCCGCCAGTCGGTCATCTCGACGACGACGACGTCGGTCGACGTGCGTCCGCCGAGCCGGGCGTCGAGTGCGATCTCGCGCGCAGGCCCGCTGCGGTCGAGCGTGAACAGCGCGGTCTCACCGGGCGCGAGGTCCACGGTGACGATCGTCCGGTCGCCCTCGGTCCGTGCGGCTGGGTGCGGGAACACCGCGCCGGACCAGGCGTCCACGCGGTACACCGCGCCGGTGCCGGGCAGCGCGACCTCCACGGTGGTGGCCGAGGTCGTCTCGTACAGGAAGTGGTACAGGTACACGTGCAGCAGGTCACCGTCCTCGCGCAGGTGCGACAGGACGCTCCGGTCCTCCGTCACGAACTCGGCGCGGCCCGTCACCCCGAGGCCGCGCAGGGCGGCGACGGTTTCGGCGGCGTCGTCGATCGCGGTCACCGACGGCAGGGCCAGCAGCCGCTCGACGGTGTCCGCGAGCTCGGCGTCGCGCCCGTCGAGGCCTGGGGTGCGGGCGGCCGCTCGGGGGTGGTGCGTGTCCGTCCCGGCGATCAGCGACTTGAGCTCGCGCGTGCCGTGCACGACGAGGATCCGCACGCCGTCCTCGGCCCAGGCGAGCAGGCGTGCAGCGACGTCGGCATCGAGCGCGCTCTGGAAGACGAGCAGTGCCTGGTACCCGGGGCCGTCCGGTTGCACCAGGCCGCCGTCCACCCGGACGTCGTCGCGGAGCAGCAGCGACCCGTCGAGGAACTCGTACGTCCACCCGGCGTCCTGCATGCCGAGGTCGCGCCACCAGTGGTTCTGCCGGTCGCGCATCCAGTACTGGCCGTAGGCGACCTCGTCGGGGACGCGGCCACCGTCGGCGTCGCGGAACACCATGCCGGACGCGTTGTCGGTGAAGTGGTCGGTGTGCAGGATGCCGACGTCGATCCGCGGTCTTCCCTGGCGCAGGACGTACTGGTACCGGCCGATCGCGTCGTTCCAGAGCGGGTAGAACTCGGCAGCGGGCTGCCGGGCGTCGAAGCGCTCCGAGAACATGCTCCACATGCCCTCGTGACCCGGCCAGCTCGTGACGCCCTCGGCGCCCGTGGTGCTCGCCCAGCCGTGCAGGACGGTCTTCGTGATGCCGGCGGCGAGCTGCGTCGCGACGATCTGGTCGTAGAACCGGTGGTCGAGCATGTGGTTGCGGGTCGTCGCACCGGTCTCCGACGAGTACTGCTTGCCGAACAGGTGCGCCGGCCCCGCGAGCAGCCGGTACGCGTCGATCTGCGCGGCGAACTCGAGCGACTCCGTCTCGATCCCGTCGACCTCCGGCCCGGGGCGCGTCAACTCGAACGGCAGCCCGTAGCTGATCTCGGACCGCAGCGTCATGCCGTTGGCGCGCAGGAACGCCGCGAACGGGCGCAGCATGTTCTCGATGTACAGGTCGGTGAGCGTCCGGACGTAGTCGAAGCGGACCTTCTCGACGTCGACCGCCCGGTCCGGCACCGGTTCGGCGTGGTACGTGGTGCTCGACGCCATGAACGGGGCGCTGCGGGTCAGGAACGGCAGCCACGGCGTGATCGGGTAGCCGCGGCGCGTCCGGAACTCCTCGGCGACGTGCGCTCCCCAGAAGAGGCCACCGGCGCCGTAGGTCGACAGCTCGAGGGAGTCCATGTACATCTGGGCACGGGGATTGCGAGCGATCTCGGCGCGGAGGCCAGGGGTCAGGACGACGTGTTCCCAGTAGTCGATCACGGCGTCGACGCCCGCTCGCTCCAGGTAGTTCACCGTCCAGTTGACCGTCGCCGACGGTGACGCCGTCTGGCCGGTGCCGTGGCTCCAGAACGTGGACAAGCGCCAGGTGCCGCCCTCCGGTGCGGTCCAGTCGAGCGCCTCGTCGGTGACCGCGCTGGTCAGGTCCACCACCGAGTCGGGGTCCAGCACGGTTGCGGCGCCGGAACCGGCGGAGTCCGGGACGACGCGCGTCGCGACCACCGCGACGAGCGTCTGGACGCGCACCGTCCCGCGTTCACCGGGGAGCGTCGTGTGTGCGATCGGCGCGTCGAGGTCGATCCGACGGAGCGCACCCGAGCGGCTCGTCCCGCCGGGCAGGTCCTCGTGCACGACGTCGAGTTCCTGCGCAGCGGCGGGGTGGTCCGCGTCGATCGTCGGCAGGTTCGCGTTCGACCAGTTCGTCCCGGACGTGAAGCTCACCGACATGCCCCTGGCGGTGGTCTCCTCGACGACGATCTGCGAGTCGTGCACCCACTCCTCGGATCCCCAGCCGTACCGGCCGTGGTCGATCGCTCCTTCGTCCATCGCCAGGAACTCCATGCCGCCGAACCCGAGTGCGTGGGCGGTGTCGACCTCGCGTCGGAGGGTCACGTCGGTGTGCAGGCCCTCGGCGAGCCACCACCGCAGCTCCGGACGGTACTCGATGGCCGGATGGGCGACGCCACGGGCGAGGTGCTCGATCGACATGCTGTTCTCCTCGGGAACGCGCGGCGACGGTGCCGCTGCGACGACCGTAGGTTCTGGGAGCTGCGGAAGTCAATGTCCTCAGGAAACGAACAGCGAGGCTCTGGACAGCAGGCGGAGTGAACGATCCTTGCGGTTGCGGCACTCGGCGAGCTACAGTGCCGCCGACCGGTTGAACCGTTTCATCCGGTGTTCGGCCGACGTTCAAGGGAGAACGCAGTGAACCGACCCCAGCAGCCCGCCCGGCGACCGCACCCCTGGTGGGTCGCCGTCGTCTCGGGGATGGCCTCGTACATCGACGCGGCCGCGATCGTGAGTTCCGGCACCGCGCTCGTCCTCTACCAGCAGTCGATCGGCATCACCGGCACGCAGATCGGGGTGCTCTCCGGCGCGCTCACGTTCTGCATCGCGATCGGCGCGCTCTCCGGCGGGCGGCTCGGCGACCTGTTCGGCCGGCGCGCCGTGTTCATCGTGACGATGGCCATGACCGTGGTCGGCGCAGGGGTCCTGGTGGCGAGCCCGGCGTTCGCCGGCCTGCTCATCGGCACGATCCTCGTTGGACTCGGCACCGGAGCGGACCTGCCGGTCTCGCTCGCGACGATCTCCGAGGCGGCGACCGACGAGAACCGGGGCGGGCTCGTCGGCTTCTCCCAGGTGCTCTGGTTCGCCGGGATCCTGGCGACCTACGCCATCTCGGCGGGCGTCGGGGACCTCGGCCGTGCCGGTGGTCAGATCATGTTCGCGCACGTCGGAGTCGTCGCACTCGTCGTGATGGTCCTGCGCTTCACGATCCCGGAGTCCACCACGTGGTCCGACGCCCATGCCGAGAAGGCCGCGGGCGCACACACCGTCCGTGCTGCCCGCCACGGCATCCGCGACGTCCTGACGCAGCGCATCTTCCTGCTGCCGTTCCTGTCCCTGCTGGTCTTCTACACGTTGACGAACCTCGGCGCGAACACCGGCGGGCAGTTCGGCGCCTACGTGGCCGTCAACGTCGTCGGGCTGTCGGTGCCGTTCTTCTCGACGATGAACCTGGTCAGCGTGCCGATCGGGATGCTGCTCGCGTTCTGGTTCATGCGCATCGTCGACGGTCGGCTGCGGATGCCGTTCTACATTGTCGGCGCCGTGTGCCTCGTGGTGAGCTACGGCCTGCCGCTCGTGTTCGGCTTCTCGCTGCCGACCCTCGTCGCGATGCTCGCGTTCGGCGCGGTGGGCAACGCGTTCGCCTTCGAGGCGATCATGAAGGTCTGGTCGCAGGAGTCGTTCCCGACGTTGCTCCGCGGTTCGGTCCAGGGCACGATCATCGCGGTGGCCCGGATCGCCGCGGCGCTGCTGGCGTTCGTGACCCCGCTGCTCCTCGACCACCCCGAGGTCATGTACGGCATCCTCACGGCGCTCGTCGCGGTCGGTGTCGTGGTCGGGTGGCTCGGGTTCCGGCACGCGGTCTTCGACGCGTTCTCGATCGAGGGCAAGGACCTCGCCGACGCGCAGGAGGCACTCTTCGCCGCCGGTGTCCGCGATGACGCTCCCGCAGCCGCCGCTCGCCGCGACCACCGCTGACTCACGGAGCGAGACCGCTGCTGCTGCGCGACCTCGCAGATCCCCGCGCCACGCGACGCCACCACGCCCGCCACGGCAACGAGCTCGCGAGCGCCGAACCGATCACCACGCTGCCGAACCAGGCGACGACGACCCCCGGGATCGGCACGAGCAGGCTCGCCCACAGCAGCACCGCGAGCACCCCGAGCACGTACGCCGCCCCGGCCTTCAGGTACCGCAGCCGCTTCAGCCCCGCGGCCTCGTCCAACCGCGAGGTCAACCGCGCCAGGAACACGGCACCGACACCGATCGCCGCCACCGCGACCGCCGCCTGTTCGAGCGCTCCGAGGCCGTCGGCGCCGAGGGTTCCGGACCCCGACAGGCTGTACACGCCGTCCAGGATCTCGAACAGCATGAACACCACGAGCCCCCGCTCGAACACCACCGTCGACGCGTAGGCGTGGATCCGCCAGGCACCCCGCCCGACGCCGATCGACGCGGTGTCCGAGCCGACCCCGTCGAGCGCCCAGGCGGCGACGCGCTTCGACCCGAGGTACGCGACGATGCCCGCCGCGCCGCCGAGCACGACCGGCAGCAGGGCTCCCGGCGACCACGCGCGGTCGACGCCGACGAGGACGGCCGTGACGGCGACCCCCGTCGCAGCGGTGACCAGCGACCAGACGCGAGGACGCGCGACGGCGGCGAGCCGGGCCTCCAGGCGGCCCAGCCAGGACCTGCGTGACGCGCGGTCGGTGTTGAACAGGTACTCGGCGAACACGAGCCAGATGAAGGCGGCGCCGAAGGCGGCGAGGGCGGGTCGCACCTCGGCGAGGTGCGCCGAGAACGAGCCGGGGGCGAAGACGGCTTCCTGCACGGAGCTCGCGGGGTCGGTCGCGTCGCCGACCGCGACCGCCGCCGGCGGCAGGAGCAGCCGCATCGCGAGGACGCCCGCGACGATCCCGAGCGACAGGAACAGCCGTCGGGCGGGGGAGTGCAGCCGTCCGGCGATGCCGGCCATCGGCACCGACGAGTCGGCGGCCATCGCGATCTCGAGGAGCGCGAGCGCGACGAACGCCAGGGCGGCGGCGGGGCCGAGGACGAACCAGGCCGCCGCGGCGGCCGCGGCGGTGATGAACAGGGGGACGGTCAAGAGCGATCTCGTGGCCATCACCCCATCCAGCACTGGTCGCCTGGGTGGGTGGTGGAGCGCTCCTGCGCATCAGCCTGGAGGCGCGGGTCGATCCGCGCAGAACGGGTGACGGCCCGTCCCCACTTGCGGGGACGGGCCGTCGGGTCACGCGGGCAGGCGGTCGCCTCAGTCGTGGAACGTCTCGATGGACGCGCCGAGGGAGTTCAGGCGCTCCTGCAGCTGCTCGTAGCCGCGGGCGATGATGCCCACGTTGCGCAGGACGCTCTCGCCCTTCGCCGCGAGCATCGCCAGCAGGATGACCACCGCGGGGCGGAGGGCCGGCGGGCAGCTGATCTCGGCACCGGAGAAGTGCGTCGGACCGGTGACGTCGAGGCGGTGCGGGTCGCGCAGGGTGACGCTCGCGCCGAGACGGGTCAGGTCGAGCAGGTGGATCGCCCGGCCCTCGTACACCCAGTCGTGCACGAGCGTGGTGCCCTCGGCCATCGCGGCGATGACCACGAAGAACGGCAGGTTGTCGATGTTCAGCCCGGGGAACGGCATCGCGTGGATCTTGTCGATCGGGGCGTGCAGCTCGGACGGGTGCACGGTGATGTCGACCAGGCGGGTGCGGCCGTTCGCTGCCGGGTACTCGTCGGTGACGTCGAACCGCAGGCCCATCTCAGCCAGGGTCGCGAGCTCGATCTCGAGGAACTCGATCGGCGCCCGGGTGACGGTGAGCGTGGAGTCGGTGACGATGCCGGCGGTCAGCAGGCTCATCGCCTCGACCGGGTCCTCGCTCGGCCAGTAGTCCACGACCTCGTCGATGCGGCTCTTGCCGGTGATGCGGAGCGTCGTGGTGCCGATGCCCTCGACCTGCACCCCGAGCAGCTCGAGGAAGAAGCAGAGGTCCTGCACCATGTAGTTGGGGCTGGCGTTGCGGATGACGGTCTCGCCGTCGCGGGCGGCCGCGGCGAGGATCGCGTTCTCGGTGACGGTGTCGCCGCGCTCGGTGAGGACGACGGACTTCGCGGGGACGTCCTGGTTCGCGACGCCGACCTCGTACCAGCCGGAGGTCGCCTCGACGTCGACGCCGAAGGGGCGCAGCGCGATGAGGTGCGGTTCGACCGTGCGGGTGCCGAGGTCGCAGCCACCGGCGTAGGGGAGCCGGAAGGACTCGTACCGGCCGCTGAGCGGGCCGAGGAACATCAGGACGCTGCGGGTGCGGCGGGCGGCGTCGGCGTCGATCGCGTCGAGGTGCAGGTCGGACGGGGCGACGATCTCGAGGGTCTCGCCGTCCTCGGACCACGTGACGCTCGCGCCGAGGCTGCGGAGGACGTCGATGATCCGGTCGACCTCGACGATCCGGGCGACCTTGTGCAGGCGGGTGACGCCGCGGTTGAGGAGCGAGGCGCAGAGCAGCGCGACGGCGGCGTTCTTGCTCGAGTTGACGGCGATGGAGCCGCTGAGCTTCCGGCCGCCCTGCACGCGCAGGTGGGCACGCTGCGGGGCGCCGCCGATCGAGACGATCTGCTGGTCGAGGGCGTCGCTGATGCGGGTGAGCATCTCGAGGGACAGGTTCTGCCCGCCCTGTTCGATGCGGTTGATCGCGCTCTGGCTGGTGCCTACGCGTTCGGCGAGCTGCGCCTGGGTCATGCTGCGGCCCTTGCGGGCGCCCCGGATGAGGGCACCGACCTCGCGGAGCGGGGCGGCGGATGCCGGAGTGACCGGCGAGACGACGGTGGTGGTGTCGGACATGGCGCCAACGTAACACGCTCATGAGATAAAAGGACTGGAGAACGACACCCGTTGCGCGCCCCGAGGTCTCGAATACGTCACAGCTGAGAATTCGGGGGACAGGGCGACTGTCCGACGCCATCAGCGGAGCGGGACCCAGGCCTTCAGCTCTGGATCCCACCGACCTTCGGTCACCGAGCCGTCCAGCGCGGGACCCAGCATCCCGTTCGCCAGCGACTCCGCTTCTCGCCAGTCCTCAGTGAGACCCACCGCACGCTGCGCCGCCTTCCGGTACCCGCGCTGGATCGCATCAGAGGCGTCGACCGCGACGAATGGCTCGATTCCTCGCTCGCCCACCTGCCACGCGACCGCACCGCGGAGTGCACGCGCGCCGCAGGGCAGATGCACCGCGATCAGGGCGAGATCGACGAGGTCCTTCGCTCGCGAGGAGCGGCCGTCCCCGCCCACGTGCCGCGTCTCCATCATCGCAGCGGCCTTGTCGGCGATCTGCTGCTCGATCGCGATCATGAGGTAGTCGACGGACTCCACGGATCGGGTCAGGGGGACACGGAAAGCCGGAGCGGCGACGACGGTCGCGGCACCAGCCCGCGCGTGCACCGCGAGGTCGATCTTCACCACCTCCCGCGTCTCGTCGGCGCGGAACGCCAGGCGAGCCACCGACAGGTTGGGCTGGTCGTCGCCACCGCCGTCCGAACGGGACACGAGTCGGAAACGGAGGCGATCGCCGATGTCCACACTGACGAGGTCGGAGAGGTGCTTCACGGCGTCGTCGAGGCCGAGCGTGGTCTCCAGGTCCACGTCGACCGTGGCGCGTGCGGTCGGGATGAACGCGAGCATCCTCGTGCCACCCTTCAGGATGAACGCATGCCGCGGATCGCGGAACACCCGGACCAGGAACCGGTCGAAAACGAGGTAGCTCCGAAGGTCACTCACCCGCAGGCCCATCGCCGGCGACGCAGCGCGCGCGGCGGCTGTGATCGCCTGCATCGTGGCCAGCGGGGTCGCGTAGTGCTCTGGCTTGCTCACCGTTCGTCGGTCTCCTCGGGCTGGGTGGTCGGATTGGACGTACCGTCGCGCCTCGCGCCGGACGGTCGCGCCGACTTCTGAGCGATCTGGTCGATCAGCGCGAGCGTCGACGGAGGCAGCGTGGTCTTCGGCAGGAGGCCCGGCGGGAGTACGACCTTCGGCACCCCGATCCGGGAGGGACGCCCTGACTGCGCCGTCGGCGTCTCGACTGCTTCGGAACGGAGCACCGGCTCGATGACGGTGCGCGTCTGCCGGTCGATCTGCGCCGTCACGGCCTCGAGTGCCTCTCGCAGGTGAGCCTCCACCGCGGCGTCCACCTGCTCGACGATGTCCGTGTGCGCGATGAGGTCCCGCAGCCGGACCTCGTCCACCTGCGTCAGGGAGCGGAGGCGCTGGTACAGGGCGGCACCGTCGTCGAGGCCGAGACCCTTCGCCATCGGATCCAGGTGCTCGATCAAGGACTGCACGTCGACATCGGCGCCCGAGAGCTCTGCGTCGCGCAGTGCGTCCGCGACGGTCGAGATGTCAGCGCCGGGCTCGTCGAGCAGGTCGGCGATCGTGCGCTCGCGTGTCGTGACGGGGAGACCGTCCAGGATCATCACGTCTTCGGCTGGCACGGGGCGTGTGCTGTAGCGGACGTCATCGTGTCGAGTGCGCCGCCGCGTCGACGTGTAGAGCAGGTACGGGGCAGGGGAGAGGTCGCCGATGCCGTGTACCGCCGCGGCCGCTGCTCCACCGACGGTGACGTCGGGGTCGTCCAGTCGGTCACGCCCGATGGTCGAGGGATCCGAGGCGAGCCACGCGGCGCGGATGTCGTCTGCGGGGTCGACGGGAGCGCCAGGCAGGCGGTACACGCCGTGACGCATGCGTTCGAGCGCACCGGTCTGCTCTCGTCGCAGCAGCGTGCTCCGCGCGACACCCGCTTCGGTGGCTTGCGCGGCAGTGAGCATGCCCCACTGCCCGGCTGCGAGGCCGGCGAGCTTGCTCTCGGTTGATGCGGACATGGCGCAATTGTAAGCGGAAATGCAACAAATGTGGCAGTTGATTGTCGGCACGCGATCAGCCGGCGTTGCGTCTGTTGCTCAGGGATCGGTCAGCGTCCCGCGCACGATCGAGTCGCCGGAGTGCGCCGGGTCGCCGTCGTCCGCTTCGGCGGAGACGTCGACCACGGGGAACCGCGCGGTGTCCAGGTCGGCGGGCACGGTGAAGGTGCCGCGGTCGCCGTCCAGGTAGCCGACGCTCACCAGGCCGGCGAGGTCGGACCGCATCATCCAGACCTCGCGGAGCGGACCGGTACCGGATCGACCGCGTTCACCGTGCAGGTCGATCACGAGCGTCACCCGCCCGTCCCGGTCGCGTTCGAGTTCGGCGGTACCGGACGTGCCGGACCAGCCGGGGAGCGCCGCGAGTTCGGTGTTCGCGAGGACGGTCTCGGTGCCCCCACGGGGCAACCCGGGGACGACGCCGGTCGCCACGCCGATGCCCAGGACGACCGCGAGGACGCCGGCACCCGCGATCAGGACCGTCACGAGACGACGAAGACGCGTGGCCGACCGGGGTCGACGGGACACGACGTGGGACCGCGGGTCGACGGGGGCGGTCACCTGCTGCGGCGTCTGCGCGATCTCGGCCGCGATCCGGTCCCACACGTGGTCCGGTGGCGCGATGAGCTCGAGGTCGTCGGACGCCCGCGTGACGGCGGCGACCCGCTGCAGCACGGCGACCTCGTCGCGGCACCGGGCGCAGGACGCCAGGTGTTCGGCGACGTCGTCCTCAGCCACCTGGTCGGAGACCGCGAGCATCGCCAGGGTCTCGTCGTCGACGTGCTTCATTCGATCACCTCCAGACGTGTTCGGAGCCGAGCCAGACTCCGGTGGATGTGGCTCTTCACGGTGCCCAGCGGCAGGTCGAGCCGTTCGGCGATCTCACGATGGCTGAGGTCGTCGTAGAACGCCAGTCGCATCACTCGTCTCGGTGTCTCGTCGAGTCGGTCGAGCTCGCCCGCGACCAGTGCGCGCTCCGCCAGGTCGAACGCCGGTTCCGGTGCGGGCGTCGTCGCTTCGACGACTTCGGGGTCGGCTGCGCTGGCGTGCCGACGGCGATCGTTCAGGGCGTCGACGATGCAGTTGCGGGTGATGCCGACCAGCCAGGCGCCGAGCGGACCCCTGGCAGGGTCGTAGCTGGCGCTCCGCTGCCAGGCCTTCACGAAGACCTGCTGCGTGACGTCCTCCGCGGCTGCCGGGTCCGACAGCGCCCGCAGGGCCAAGGAGTACACGAGCGACGACCAGCGTTCGTAGACGGCGCGCAGGCCGTACTCGCCCCCGGCGCTGAACGCGTCGGAGAGTTCGCCGTCGTCCGGGAGGATGGTCGTCACGTCTTCCTGTCGCTGGTGCGGTCGTCGTCGACCACGACCTGATCGTAAGCGGCCGTCGGTCGCCTCGGTCAGATCGGTGCCGCGGTGACGACGAGGTTGCTCTCGTAGTGTCCGGTGCTCGTGTCGAACCGGCCGCCGCACGTGACCAGGACGAGTCGGCGCGGTCCGTCGTCGCGGAACACGTCTCCCCAGGGGAGGCCCTGCTTCTCGAGCGTGCTGACGGAGTCGATCCGCCACCGGGTGTCGGCACCGGCAGCGTCGGTGAGGGTGACCGTCGTCCCGCGGGGGACGTCCCGGAGCCGGGCGAAGGGTCCGATACCGTACCCGACGGCGTCGACGTGGGCGGCGATCACGACGGTGCCCTCCGGTGACGACGGCGCTGGGCCGAACCGGTACCACCCGGCGGTCGCGGGGTCGGGCGGGAGGCCCATCGCCCCGCTGCCGTCGACGCCCTCGGGCTGGACGGGGGCGCTGATGCCGTCGTGGTCGACGACGATGCCGGTCGGAGCCGGTGCGCGCCGGACCGGGGGGATGGTGGCTGCCTGCTGCGGCACCGCGGTCGAGAACGCCGTCGGGACCGGAGTGGGGGTGCTCGTCGGCAGGGCGGGCGGCTGCCCGTCGGGGGCGTGTCCGGCCGACGAGCACCCGGTCAGGGATGCGACCGCCACGGCGACGACGATGGCCGTCACCGTGACGGACCGCACTGGGAACCGCACGTTCAGCGGCGGGCCGCTGCGGTGCGTCGACGGAGCAGCACGGCACCGATCGCGGCGGCTGCGGCCAGGGCCGCTGCTGCACCACCGACGAGCGGCAGGGAGTCCTGACCGTTCGTGGCCACCAGACCCGCGTTGCCGGCGGGGACACCGTTCGGCGTGCCACCGAGGTCCGAGATCGTCTGCGTGGCGAGCGCGAGGTTCGAGTCGTCCAGGCTGCCCCACGCGTACACGATGGTGTCGGCGCCGGCCGTGACCGCGACGTCTGCCGGGCCGATCACGGGGTCGGTCGTCCCGGTCGCGGCGACGGTCGCCGAGACCGTGCCGGCCGCCAGTTCCAGTGCCTGCTCGTCCGGGTTCGACAGGTTCGTGACGACGGCCTTCCCGCCGGCGAGGACGTCGACCGCGGGTGCGGCCGCGACGTGCCGGACGACGAGACGCCCCTGGCCGGCGGGCACGGCGGAGGTGTCGTTGGTGAACACCGTGGCGGTCGGTGATCCGTCCGCCGCGTCGTGTGCGACCGCGGTGTAGTTGCCGCCCGCGTCGAACGAGACGTCCGCCGGTCCGATGATCGGCTTCGACGCGTCGGCGGCGTCCGAGGCGGTGATGGCGAGTTGGTGTGCACCTGCCGGCACCATCATCGGACCGGCGAGGGTGCCGGGAGTGAAGTCGTCGATCGCCCGCTTCCCGTCGAGGTACACGTCCACGGTGACGTCCGGGACGGCGTGGAGGACCGAGAGTGTCGCCTCACCGGTGGCGGCGGTCGCGGCGGTGGCGGGCAGTACGACCGCGGCGGCCGCGAACAGCACACCGGCGCTCAGGCCGGTGACGAGTGTCTTGCGCATGGCGTTCTCCTTCGGGCCGGTCCGGGCCGGAGCGGACGGCGTCGTCATCGACGTCGTACCCCCACTACCGCCGGAGCACCCCGATCGGATGCAGCGATTTCCTGGGGATCAGCTGAGACGGCGCCAGACCCCTGCGTTGCCCGGGCGCGACCAGGTCTCCGGATCGCCCGTGACGGCCTCGTCCCCGGCTCCCCGGTCGGTGAGCCGGTACGCGGAGTCCGGCGTCCACCCTGCGACGACGCTCGCGCGGCTGCCGTCGACCGGCACGGTGAGCCCGGACGTGCGGAACCAGCCCGCGACGGTCAGGTGCACGACGTCGTACTCGGTGGCCACCGCGGACCAGTCCGGCTGCACCCAGTCGCCCTGCCGTCCGGTCGCCACGGCCCAGTCGTTCCGTCGGGTCGTCCCCGTCACGTCGAGCGGCCAGCGTCGGCACAGCGCGGCCCAGTCGGCGGGACCGTCGACGGTGCACACGCGCGCCGTGAAATCGGCGGGCACGGCCGAGACGACGGCACGTTCCTGCCCGAAGGAGTCCTCGACCGCCCAGAGCGCCAGCGGCCCGGCGGACGGGAACGGCGCTCGCGTGTGCTGCGCGAGCGGCCACGGCGGGGTCGTCCACCACACCCCGCTGGCCACCCCCGGACTTCCCTCGGAGATCTCGTCACGCAGCTCCAGCGCCCAGTCGGCCAGTGCCGCCTCCGCGCTCGGACGACGGGCCTGGTCGCCCTCGTCGAACTCGACGCTCCATGCTCCGCCCTGCGGGTCGAAGAGCCGGCGCACGACCGGGCTGTCGACCGCCCACCGAGCGAGCCGCCGGAGCGCGGCCTGCAGTTCCGTCCGGGCGAGGAGCGCGTCCAGCGCATCGGGTTGCTGCCACCACAGCGCGCTGTCCGCAGTCGACTCGAGCGCGACGACGACATCGTCCTCGCCCACGGACGGCAGGGGCACCGCCGCGAGTGCGCTCGCCACCGCTGCCAGGTCCGGAGCCGGCTCGGGTCCGACCGCACCACCGATGCCGAAGAGCGTTCGGTCGTCGCCGCGTTCGACGCCGAGGTGGTGCTCCGCCCAGAAGAGCAGGTCGCCGAGCTGCAGGGCGGCCGGGTCGGCGGGGTCCTGCACACCGCTGACGAGCTCCAGGCAGAAGCGCCGGCCACGCGGGTGGGCGAGCAGGTCCGAGGCATCGATCACCGAACCAGGCTAGTGACGGCCGCTAACGCACCCGTCGCACCCGCCGATAGTCCTCCGTGCAGGCCCACGGACGGGCCCGCATCCCGCCCCACGGACGGCGGCGGGACGATCGAGAACCAGGACGGGCCATGATCGTCGTCACACGACTGAACGGCAGCGGATTCGCTGTGAACCCCGATCTCGTGGAGCGCATCCAGGAGACGCCGGACACGACGCTCATCATGGTCGACGGCGCGAAGTACATCGTGCGGGAGTCGATGGCCGACGTCATCGACCTGATCGCCGCGTACCGCGCCCGCATCGTCGGGATGGCCTACGGCACCGACCAGGCCCCCCGCACGAACACCGGTTCGCAGCCCACACTCGCCCCGGTCGCCGCGCTCCGCTCCACGCAGCACGGTCGCGCGCTGGACGGGGGTCGCTGACGTGGACATCGCAACGATCGTCGGCATCCTGCTCGCCTTCGGCGCCCTGTTCGGCATGGTCGAGATGGAGCACGTCGAGCTCGCCGGGCTGTTCCTGCCCGCGCCGATGCTGCTCGTGTTCGGTGCCACCATCGGCTGCGGGATCGCGAGCACCACGCTGAAGGACGCCATCGCGAGCTTCAAGGCCGTCCCGAAGGCGTTCACCGGCAAGGTCACGCCGCCACAGTCGGTCATCGACGACGTCGTGGGCCTGGCGGAGACGGCTCGGTCGAACGGTCTGCTCGCCCTCGAGCAGGAGGCCGACAAGCACGACGACCCGTTCATGAAGAAGGCGTTGCAGAACATCGCGGACGGCACCGACGGTGACGAGCTGCGGATCCTGCTCGAGGACGAGATCGAGTCGAACGCGGCCCCCACGCGCAGTGCGAGTGCGTTCTTCATGGGACTCGGCGGCTTCGCCCCGACGGTCGGCATCATCGGCACCGTCGTGTCCCTGACCCACGTGCTCGCGAACCTCGGCAAGCCCGACGAGCTCGGCCCCCTCATCGCGAGTGCGTTCGTCGCGACCCTGTGGGGCCTGCTCACCGCGAACTTCATGTGGCTGCCGATCGGCGGCAAGCTCCGGAAGCTCGCACAGCTCGAGTCGGACCGCCAGACGCTCCTGATGGAAGGGCTGCTCGCGGTCCAGGCCGGCAGCCAGCCGCGCCTGCTCGGTGAACGCCTCAAGGCGATGGTGCCGCCGGCAGCGCGCACCGACACCTCGAAGGGCAAGGCCGGTAAGAACAAGCAAGACGCCGACGCCGACGACCAGCAACTGGCGGCCTGACGATGAGCGCCAACCCCCGTGGCCGCGGCCGCAGTCGTGCGAAGAAGGGCCACGACGACGCCGAGCACCCCGACGAGCGCTGGATGGCGTCGTACATGGACATGATCACGGTGCTGATGTGCATGTTCCTGGTGCTGTTCGCCATGTCGACGGTCGACCAGGAGAAGTACATCGCCCTGAAGAACTCCCTGGCGACCGGCTTCGGCGAGGTGAAGTCGCAGAAGGTCGACACCGCCAGCGGCACGGTGGTGACGAAGGACCAGGTGGAGGACGGTTCCGGGTACTCCACCGACAAGTCGCAGGCCGACCACTCGACGGCGTCGTCCGGCACGAAGGACACCAACGTCGACCCCGCGTCGACCGTCGTGCCGGTGACCGCGACGAAGCAGGACCTCGCCGACGCCCAGAAGGAGCTCGACGACCTCACGGCGATCGAGCAGGCGATCAAGCAGAACCTCGCGAAGGCCGGCCAGACCGCGAACGTGCAGTTCACCGTCGACGCCCGTGGCCTGATCGTCCGCCTCGTCGGCAGTGAGACCTACTTCGGCACGAACAGCGCCGACCTGTCCGACCAGGCGAAGTCGATCATGGACGCGATCGCCCCGGTCCTGCAGACGAGCCACCACGACGTCAGCGTCGAGGGGCACGCCGACCAGCGGAACTCGACGGCACCGTACGCCACCAACTGGGAGCTCAGCGCCGCTCGGGCGACGGGGGTGCTGCGCGACCTCGTCGAGCGTGGCGGGATGCCGGGCGACCACGTGCAGAGCGTCGGCTTCGGGTCGAGCCGGCCGCTCGCGAAGGGCGGCACCGACCAGGACCTCGCCCTGAACCGACGGGTCGACATCGTGGTCCTGTCGAACGCCGACCAGGACGTCAGCGCGCTGATGCCGGCACTGGCGAAGGCGCAGGACGGAGCACGCCAGGGCTGACGCACGGCCGACGGGGCTGGAGACCCCGCATCCCCAGTACGGGGTACAGCACTGACGGGTGCCGCACAGGCGACCGATAGACGCACCCGTGACCGAGACCCTGCCAGCGCCCGAGGTGTACGACTTCGCGCGCCCGTCGACGCTCGCCCGCGAGCACGCCCGGGTCCTCGAGCTCGCGTTCGAGACCTTCGCGCGGCAGTGGGGCACGCAGCTCACCGCGAAGGTGCGCGCCGTGAGCCAGGTCACCTGCGAGCAGGTGCAGATGGTGACGTACGACGAGTACGCCGCCTCGCTGCCCGCGCTCACCGGCATGGTGCTGCTGCCGATCGCGGACGTCGTCCCGAAGGGCGTCCTGCAGGTCCCGCTCGACGCCGCGCTGACCTGGGTCTCGCACGCCCTCGGCGCGTCGAAGCCGCTGCCGACCCCGGAGCGCACCTTCACGCCCATCGAGCAGGCCCTCGTGCGCAAGATCGTCGAGGACGCCCTCGACGATCTCCGCTACTCGTTCGGCGGGTTGCTCGCGCACGACGTCACGGCTGGTGGCTTCCAGTTCAACTCGCAGTTCGCCCAGGCCGCCCAGAAGGGCGACCTGATGATCGTCGCGGCGTTCTCGATCCGCGTCGGCGACCGCGTCGCCCCCGGCACGCTCGCGCTGCCCGCCGAGGCCGTGCTGCCGCAGCTCGGCGAGGCCGCCGCGCACGTGTCTCCCGCCGACGCCCAGGCCCTGCTCGACGCGCAGCTCGCGGGCGTCCCCGTCGGCGTCAGCCTGCGCTTCGCCCCGGCGACGGTCCTGCCCACGCAGGTGCTCCGGCTCGCGGTCGGCGACGTCCTGCCGCTGCCGCACCCGCAGCACCGCCCCCTCACCATCGCGGTCGACGGTGAACCCGTCGGCACCGCCGCGGTCGGCGCGAACGGCTCGCGCCTCGCCGGCATCGTCGTCACCACCACGAGCACGGAGCAGCACTGATGACCGAAACGACCACCCTCCAGACCACCGCGGCCGAGTCGCTCGCGGCGCAGCTCCCGACGGCCGTCCCGCTGGGTGCGTTGCTGCTGCCGGGAGGCGCGACCCCGGTCGTGCTCGAAGCGGCGACCGACGCCGTGGTCGCGTCGTTCGTCGGCGGCCTGTCGGCCGATCTGGCCCTCGTGCTCACCGACCTCGAGGCCGTGATCGCTGCCGGCGGCACCGACCACGGGATCGTGGCCGTCACCGACGTGCTGCGTCCGTCGCTCGAGGCCGCCGCGTCCGTGCTCGGCGTGGGGGTCCTCGGCGAGGCGAGCCGCGAGTCGGCGGCGGCGCTGCTGGCCGACCCCGACACGGTGGTGTTCGAGCTGACCGCCGGTGGTGTCCCGAGCGGCTGGTTCGGCATCCGGGTGCGCGAGCACGGCACGGTCTCCGCCGCCGCGCCCGTCGGGGTGCCCGCCGGCAACCTCGGCCGCATCAACAACGTCGAGATGACCCTGACCGTGGAGATCGGTCGCACCCGCATGTCGGTCCGTGACGTGCTCGGCATGGAGCCCGGCGCGGTCGTCGAACTCGACCGCAGCGCCGGTGCGCCCGCCGACGTCCTGCTGAACGGTCGCCTCATCGCGCACGGCGAGGTCGTCGTCGTCGACCAGGACTACGCCGTCCGGATCACCCGCATCCTCGACGTCGCCGAATCCCTCTGAGCCCCGCGTGGACACCCTCCTCATCACGCTCCGCGTCGCGCTGTCGCTCGGCGTCGTGCTCGCCCTCATGTGGGTGCTGCACCGTGCCAGCAAGAAGCGCTTCGCCGGCAAGACCTCCGGGCGCCGTGCGGCGACCGTCGAGGTCGTCGGTCGCCAGGGCCTCGGCGGCAAGGCGAGCGTCGTGGTGGTGGACGTCGAGGGGGAGCGCCTGGTGCTCGGGGTCTCCGAGCAGGGCGTCAGCCTGTTGACGAGCGGGCAGGCGCCCGCTCCGGAGCTCACCATCGTGACCGGACCCGTGCAGCTGCCCGTGCGGCCCGCCCCGTCGGCCGACGTGTTCGGTCAGGAACTGGCGCTGCAGGCGGACGCCCCCACGGGCCTCCCGTCCGACCGAACGGAAGCGACGGCGCAGCCCCTGCCGATGCGCCCGCGCAACCGTCGTCCGCAGCGCACCACGGTGCCGACCGCGCAGCAGCTGCAGGGCTCGATCCTGTCGGTCGACACCTGGCGGCAGGCGGCCGCCGCCCTGCGGAACCGGCGCGCCGGGTGACCGCGGTCCGCACCGGACGCACCGCCGCACTCGTCCTGCTCGGGCTGGCGGTCGTCGCCGGTTTCCTCATGCTCACCGCGACCGGTGCCCACGCCGCCGGCGTCGTCGAACCCACCGCCCCCGCGACGCCGACCGCTCCCGCGAACGGCGACTTCAGCGTCAGCGTGAACGGCCCGGACGGCACCCCGTCGTCGGCCGTCGTGACGCTCATCGGCATCACGCTGCTCAGCGTCGCCCCGGCGCTCATGCTCATGATGACGTCGTTCACGAAGATCTTCGTCGTCCTCGCGATGACCCGGAACGCCCTGGGCCTGCAGTCGATCCCGCCGAACCAGGTGATCGCGGGCCTGGCGCTGTTCCTGTCGCTGTTTGTGATGGCGCCGGTGCTCGGGCACATCAACGACGACGCCCTGCAGCCCTACCTGGCCGGCCACCTCGACTTCAACCAGGCCGTCGAGATCGGCACGAAACCCTTGCGGACCTTCATGCTCCACCAGACCCGTGACGAGGACGTCGCCCTGATCACCCGCGCCGCAGGGCTCGACAACCCGAAGTCGATGGCCGACGTGCCGATGACGACCGTCATCCCGGCGTTCATCATCTCGGAGCTCCGCAGCGCGTTCATCATCGGGTTCGTCATCTTCATCCCGTTCCTGGTGATCGACCTCGTCGTCTCGGCGGCGCTCATGTCGATGGGCATGATGATGCTCCCGCCGGTCATGATCTCGCTGCCCTTCAAGATCCTGCTCTTCGTCCTGGTCGACGGCTGGGGCCTCATCATCACGTCGCTCATCGAGAGCTACCACGTTGTCTAGGGGGCGGGCATGAACCAGCAGGCCGTCATCGACCTGGTCCTCCAGGCGCTCCTGGTTGCGGGCAAGCTCGCCGCTCCGGTGCTCGTCACGTCGCTCGTCGTCGGGTTCGCGATCTCGCTGTTCCAGTCCGTGACCCAGATCCAGGAGGTCACGCTCTCGTTCGTGCCGAAGGCCGTCGCCGTCGCGATCGCCCTGGTCGTCTGCGGCAACTGGATGATCTCGGAGATGGTGGCGTTCACGCACGTCGCCTTCGACATGATCCCGAAGCTCCTCGGCAGCGGCTGATGGAGCTCGCGATCAACGCCGACCGTCTGGAGGCGACCATGCTCGCCGGCGTCCGGCTCGTCGCGTTCTTCGTCATCGCGCCGCCGTTCTCGTACCGGGCGTTCCCCGGCACCGTGAAGGTGATCCTCGGGCTCGGCCTGGCGATCGGCGTCGCCCCGCGCGTCGCCGTCGGCTACGAGTCGCTCGACACCGGGCCCTTCCTGCTCGCGCTGCTCACCCAGCTCGTCGTCGGGCTGTCGCTCGGCTTCCTGGTGTTCCTGGTGTTCGCCGCGGTGCAGTCCGCCGGTGCGCTCATCGACCTGTTCGGCGGGTTCACGCTCGCGCAGGCGTTCGACCCGCAGTCGCAGGTCAACGGCGCCCAGTTCACCCGGCTGTTCCAGATGGCGGCACTCGCGCTCCTGTTCACCTCGGGCGGGTACCAGCTCATCGTCGGTGGGCTCGTGCGCTCCTTCGATGCCGTGCCGCTCACCGGCAGCTTCGCGGTCGACGGTCTGGCCCACCTGCTCGTGGCGGCGATGTCGCAGATGTTCCTGGCGACGCTGCAGATCGCCGGACCGCTGGTGGTCGTGCTGTTCCTGGCGGACGTCGGCCTCGGGCTGCTCACCCGCGTCGCACCGGCCCTCAACGCGTTCCAGATGGGGTTCCCGATCAAGATCGGGCTGACCGTCCTGTTCGCCGGAGCGCTCTTCATGGCCCTGCCCTCGGTGGTGTCGTCGCTGACCGGCGACGCCGTCCAGGCGATCACGGGACGGGGGTGAGGCGCCGTGTCCGACAGCGGTGAGAAGTCCGAGAAGGCCACCCAGAAGCGCATGCAGGAGGTCCACCGGAAGGGCCAGCTCGGCCGGTCCCAGGACCTCGGTGCGTGGATCGGCATCGCCGTCGTCGCCCTCATGGTGCCGTCGATGATCGGCAACGCGGCAGCCGCAGGCACGGCACAGCTCGTCGCCGTGCAGTCCGTCATCGCGAACCCGACGATCGGCACCATGAACCACGTGTTCGGCGACGCGATGGCCAGCGTCGGCGCGACCCTCGGCCCGATGCTCGCGGTGGTGCTCGTCGCCGTCACCGCGGCCGCCGTCGCGCAGGGCGGGGTGCACATCCGCAAGCTCGCGCCCGAGGCGTCGCACTTCGACCCCATCGCGGGCCTGAAGCGCGTGTTCGGCGTCCAGGCGCTCTGGAACGGGGCGAAGGCGCTGCTGAAGACCACCGTCGTCGGCCTCGTGCTCTGGTTCGCCGTGCAGGGCCTGATGCCCGTGCTCATGACCAGCGGCTCGCTGCCGTTGTCCGCCGTGCTCGAGGCCGCAGCGGACGGCGCGGGCACCCTGCTCCGCGCCGCGATCGCCGCCGGGCTCGTCCTCGCCGCGATCGACGTGCTCGTGGTCATCCGCCGCAACCGCAAGCGCACCATGATGACCAAGCGCGAGGTCAAGGACGAGCAGAAGAAGAGCGACGGCGACCCGCTCGTCAAGGGTCAGCGCCGCTCCCGCCAGCTCGCGATGAGCCGCAACCGGATGATCCAGGCGGTCGGCACCGCTGACGTCGTCATGACGAACCCGACCCACTACGCCGTCGCGCTCAAGTACGAGCCGGGCAAGGCCGCACCGCGGGTGGTCGCGAAGGGCGCCGGGCCCGTCGCCGACGTCATCCGTGCCCGGGCGGAGGAGGACCGTGTGCCGATCGTGCGCGACGTCCCGCTCACCCGCGCGCTGCACGCCGCGTGCGAGCTCGGGCACGAGATCCCCGTCGACCTGTACACGCCGGTCGCCCGGGTGCTGTCGTTCGTGATGGCCCTGAAGGCCCGCGGTGCAGCGGCCGGCACCCACGCACCACCGAGGCCGACCACGCCCGACGAGGTGGCGAGCGTCATCGACCCGGCCACGTTGACCGGTGACCTCCGCCCCCGCAAGCTCCGCGCACCGCGCATCGCCGAGACCCCGACCGAAGGACTCCCCGCATGAACCGCAAGGACCTGCCGAAGCTCGTCGTCCCGGTGTTCATCGTCGGCATCATCCTGCTGCTGATCCTGCCGGTGCCGTCGTTCCTGCTCGACTTCCTGATCATCATCAACATCCTGCTGGCGCTGGTGATCCTGCTCACGACGCTGTTCGTGAAGAAGCCGCTCGACTTCTCGGTGTTCCCGTCGCTGCTGCTCGTCGCGACGCTGTTCCGCCTCGGCCTGAACGTGGCGTCGACCCGGCTCGTGCTCGGCGAGGGCTTCGCCGGCGACGTCATCCAGGCGTTCGGCCACGTCGCCGTGTCCGGGTCGATCATCATCGGCGCGGTGATCTTCCTGATCCTCATCGTCATCCAGTTCGTCGTCGTGACGAAGGGTGCCGAGCGCGTCGCCGAGGTCGGGGCACGGTTCACCCTCGACGCCATGCCCGGCAAGCAGATGGCGATCGACGCCGACCTGAACGCGGGGCTCATCACCGACCAGCAGGCGAAGGACCGCCGCGCCGCGGTCTCCGCCGAGGCGGACTTCTACGGCGCGATGGACGGCGCCTCGAAGTTCGTCAAGGGCGACGCGATCGCCGGCATCCTGATCATCATCATCAACCTGATCGGCGGCATCGCGATCGGCATGCTGCAGAACGGGCTGTCCGCCACCGACGCCCTGTCGAAGTACGGCATCCTGACGATCGGCGACGGCCTCGTCACGCAGATCCCGGCCCTGCTCATGGCGGTCTCCACCGGCATGATCGTCACGCGCTCGGGCGCGGAGTCCGAGATGGGTGCGTCGGCCGCCACCCAGCTCTCGCAGTCGCGCAACGCCCTGATGATCGCCGGCGTCGCCGCGATCGCGATGGGGTTCATCCCCGGCATGCCGATCCTGCCCTTCCTGCTCGTCGGTGCGACCCTGCTGTTCACCGCGTGGCGCATCGGCCGGAACGCCGCGAACGCCGAGTCGGCCGCCGCCGAGCAGCAGGCCCTCGAGGCCGCCGCTCCCTCCGGCGACACCCCCGAGGACCTCATCGAGCAGATGCGCGTGCACGCCCTCGAGATCCTGCTGGCGCCCGACCTGGTCGACATGGTGTCCGGCGCCTCCGACGACCTGCTCGGCCGGGTCCGTGCCCTCCGTCGCAAGATCGCGGTCGACATGGGCATCGTCGTGCCGCCGGTCCGCACCCGCGACAGCATCGACCTGCCGCCGTCGACCTACGCCATCCGGATCGCCGGCGTCGAGGCCGGCCGCGGCACCGCCCCGGCGCGCAGCGTCCTGGCGCTCGGCGACCACCTCGACGGGCTGCCGGGCACCTCGACGGTCGAGCCGGTGTTCGGCCTGACCGGCAAGTGGGTGCCCGCCGAACTCCGGCACGCCGCCGAGATGACCGGCGCCACCGTGATCGACCGGGTGTCCGTGCTCGTCACGCACCTGCAGGCCGTCATCGGCGACAACGCCGCTCGCCTGCTCACCCGCGAGGACGTCAAGGTCCTGACCGAGGGCGTCAAGCAGGTCAACCCCGCCGCGGTCGAGGAACTCGTGCCGGGCATGCTCTCGATGGCCGAACTCCAGCGCGTGCTGCAGGGCCTGCTCGCCGAACGCGTGCCGATCAACGACCTCGGGCGGATCTGCGAGGCGCTGACCCTGCGCGCCAAGGCCTCCACCGACCCCGACGGGCTGGTCGAGGCCGCCCGCGCCGCACTCGGCCCCGCCCTCGCCGCCCGGTACACCGACCAGGGCACCCTGCGCGTCATCATGATCGACCCGCTGCTCGAGCAGTCGATGCTCGAGGGGCTGCGGCCATCCGAACAGGGCAGCCAGATCGTCCTCGACGCCCACCGCATCGAGCAGGTCCTGGGCTCCGTCCGCGATGCCGTGCGCAGCATCGAGGACCAGGGCCTGTCCGCCGTCCTGGTCTGCGCCCCGCAGCTCCGCCCGGCCGTGCACCGCATGGTCGCCGCCCAGTCGAACGGGCTCCCGGTGCTGTCGTACCAGGAGGCCACCGCCGCGGGCTCCACCATCGAGACCGTGGGAGTTGTCCGTGCCGCCGACCCGATTGCAGCGTAACGGCGCGACGCTCGACGAGGTCCGCGACGCCGTCCGGACCGAGTTCGGCGCGGGCGCGAGGATCGTCGCCGCCGAGCGGGTCACCACGCCGGGCATCGGCGGGCTGTTCCGCAAGGCCCACGTCGAGGCCACCGTCGAGGTGCCGGAACCGGGGGAGACCCCGACCGCACGCGTCGTGATCGCCGACTCACCCGTCCAGCGGATCGGCATCGCGGCGCTGCTCGCCGACGCCGACGCGGCCGAGGCCCGCATCGCGCGCGGTGACGGCACCCAGGCCACGCGTGCCGACGCGTTCGCGTCGGTGCTCGACGGCTTCGTGGCGGACGGGATCACGGGGAGCGCCCCGCGCCCGACGCGCGCACTGCCCGGAGCGGACGGGCCTGCGGACGTCGACCCGCGCCTCCAGGCCGTCACCGACACCCTGCCAGGAGGCCCGGCCACCGTCCCCGACGTCGCGCCCGCCGTGCGCGTGGCCCGGCCCACGGCCCCTGCCGCGCGGTCTGCTGTCTCCGCAGTGCGGTCTGCTGACGGTGACCTGGTCCTGCTGGTCGGCCGGGCGAACGACGTCGACGCCGCGGCCGGGCTGTTCGCCGTCCGGCACGCGCTGCGGCCGACGGACGCCGCCGACCGGCGGTCCGCCATCCTCGCCCGCGCCGACGGCGTGCGCGACGGCCACGCGGTGCTCGCCGTCGCCGCGTGGGACGACCGCGCGACCGGCGAAGGGATCGAGGCCGACCAGGTCTGGGTGGTCGTCGACGTCGGACGGAAGCCCGAGGACACCGCGGCGATGGTGTCCGCGGTGGCCGCACGGCTGCCGGTGGCCGGTGTCGTCGCGATCGGCGCGGGCGAGACCGCCACGCCGGAGTCCGTCGACCTGCTGGGGGTCCCCGTCCTGTCGCTAGGCTGAGCGGGTGCTGGTACTCACGCGGAAGGTCGGCGAGCGGATCCTCGTCGGTGACGACATCGTCATCACGGTCCTCGACGCCCGGGGCGACGGCGTCCGGATCGGCATCGACGCACCACGCGGGGTGAAGATCCAGCGTGAAGAGGTCGTGCGCGCGGTCGCCGAGGCGAACGCCGAGGCCGCTGCGGCTGCCGGCGCGACCGGTGCCTCCGGTGACGACGCCGAGGCACGGCTGCGTGCCGCGCTCGGCGGGTCCGCCCAGCCGACGGACCCGACCGAGTAGTCGCTGGCGCCGGAGCTCGTCGCTAGCGCCTGGGCTTCTTCTCCTGTTCGGGGAGTCGTCCGGCTGCCGCCTCGGCGGCGAACCACGCCCGGGCCTCGTCCTGGCGCGCCTGCTCCTCGCCGAGCGCGATCGGCGCCCGCACGTGGCCGGGCTCGTAGCCGAAGGTCTCGATGAGCTGCGGGACCACCGGACGGAGCCGCGCCACGAGCCGGTCGATCGACGCCGACACCGCACGGGCACGCTGCGCGCTCAGACGCCCGTGCACCAGGTACCAGTCGAGGTGCTGCTCGAGCAGCCCGAGCGCGAACAGGTCGCGCAGCCACACGAGGACCCGGCGGGTGTCGCCCTCGGGGACCGCGTCGAGCCCCTCGGTGAAGGCGTCCCACTGCATGAGTTCCGCGTGGGCGCGCGCAGCCTCGATCAGCTCGTGCTGCGACCGGTTCAGGAGGACGGCCTGGCGGGCGCGGTCCTTGCCGGCGGTGTTCAGCCGGAGCCCGATCTCGGTGACCATGGTGTCCACGCGGCCGGCGAGCAGCGCGCGCTGCGTGGCGGGGTCGTGCAGGTCCGTGACGCTCGCGGCGAGCGACCCGCGGTCGGCGACGGTCTGGCCCAGGCGGCGGAGGCCCGAGGCGTCCGCGAGCTTCGCGCCCACCTGCGAGGCGACGAACTTCGCGGTCGACGCGGCGTCGCGCGGCGCGCGCTTCCGGAAGTCGGTGAGCAAACGCTTGCCGACGAGCTGCAGCAGGACGGTGTTGTCGCCCTCGAACGTCACGTAGACGTCGAGGTCGGCGCGCAGGCTCGTCAGGCGGTTCTCGGCGAGGAAGCCCGCGCCGCCGCAGGCCTCACGGCACTCCTGCAGGGTGTCGAGCGCGGACCACGTCGACAGTGACTTGAACGCGGCGGCCTGGGTCTCCAGGTCCTCGCGGCGCTCCGGGGTGTCGGCACGCCCGCTGAACACGTCGTCGAAGGTGCGGAGCAGCTGCTCGTGCGCGAACGACTGCGCGAACACCGTCGCCAGACGGGGGATCAGTCGGCGCTGGTGCCGGCCGTAGTCGAGCAGGACGCCCTCGACACCGCCCGCCGTCGGGAACTGCCGGCGCTGCATCGCGTACGTCAGGGCGATCTGCAGCCCGATCTTCTGGGCGACGACCGCGGCACCGTCGAGCGACACGCGGCCCTGCACCAGGGTGCCGAGCATCGTGAAGAAACGGCGTCCGGGCGAGTCGATCGGCGAGCTGTAGGTGCCGTCCTCGGCGACGTCGCCGTAGCGGTTCAGTAGATTCGTGCGGGGAACGCGGACGTGGTCGAAGTGCAGCCGGCCGTTGTCGATGCCGTTCAGGCCGCCCTTGACGCCGTCGTCCTCGCCGCCGACGCCCGGCAGGAACGCGCCGTCGTCGTCACGGAGCGGCACGTAGAACGCGTGCACGCCGTGGTCGACGCCCTGGGTGACGAGCTTCGCGAAGACGACGGCCGCCTTGCCGTGCAGGGCCGCGTTGCCGATGTAGTCCTTCCACGCCCCGCGGAACGGCGTGTGCACGACGAACTCCTGCGTGGCGGGGTCGTAGGTCGCCGACGTGGCGATGTTCTGCACGTCCGAACCGTGGCCGGTCTCGGTCATGGCGAAGCAGCCGGGAACGTCGAACCCTATGATGCCGGGCAGGAACTCCTCGTGGTTCCGTGCGGTCCCGAGGTGGTGCACCGCGGAGCCGAACAGGCCCCACTGCACGCCGGCCTTGATCTGCAACGACGGGTCGGCGGTGGTGATCTCCTCGAACGCCGCCAGGTTGCCGCCGTGGTTGTCCTGACCGCCGAGCTCGGGCGGGTACGGGCGCTGGATGGCTCCGGCGTCGACCAGGATCTGCAGCTGCTCGAACGCGCGGGCACGGTGCTCGATGGTGCCGAGTCCCTCGGTCTTGTGCAGTGCGGGGTCGAGCACGAGGCGGCGGGAGATCCGGCGGTCCTCGGCCCAGCGGCCGAGCAGGAGGGTCTCGACCATGTCGACGTCGATGCGGATGTCGGTGGGCTTGCCCGCGTTGTCGCTCGTGTGCTTGCTCGTGTTCTTGCCCGAGTTCTCGCTGGCGTTCGTGCCCGGGTTCACGCCGGCGTCGTGCTTCGCCGTGGGCGTGCCGGTGTGCTGCGCGGATGCGGTGTCGACCATGGTCGGAGTCCTCCTGAACTGCGGTGTCCGGTGTTGCGCTCCCCACGCTAGACACCGCCGCCGGGAGCCGGCGGAACGCCGTGCAGGCCGCACAACGCTGCCCGGCACGGACCGACCACGATGGTGGGAACCCTCCAACTGCACGCGTCGATCGATTTGATGAGCACCCATCAACGATTGTGCGCGCCACCGGCGCGCGGGGCAGACTGGCCGACATGTCAGGCTCCACCACGGGACACGATCCCAAGCCCAAACGCACCTTCTTCGGACAGCCGTTCGAGCTGTCGACGCCCTTCGCGGTGGAGCTCTGGGAGCGCTTCTCGTTCTACGGCATGCAGGGCATCGTCCTGATCTACATGTACTACACGGTCACGCAGGGCGGCCTGGGGATCGACAAGGGCATCGCGACCGGGATCATGGGCGCGTACGGCGGCGCCGTGTACCTGTTCACGATCATCGGCGCGTGGATCGCCGACCGGCTGCTCGGTGCCGACCGCACACTGTTCGGCAGCGCGATCGTCGTCATGCTCGGCCACATCGCCCTGGCGCTCATCCCCGGGGTGGCCGGCGTGGGCGTCGGGCTCGTGCTCATCGCGCTCGGGTCCGGCGGACTCAAGGCAACCGCCACGACGATCGTCGGTGGGCTCTACAGCCGCGACGACCCCCGCCGTGACGCCGGGTTCTCGCTGTACTACCTCGGCGTCAACCTCGGTGCGTTCTTCGGGCCGCTCCTGACCGGCCTGCTGCAGAGCTCGCTCGGCTTCCACTACGGCTTCGGGCTCGCCGCCGTCGGCATGGCAGCCGGCCTGGTCCAGTACGCCATCCGTCGGAAGAACCTGCCCGATACGGTCCGCCACGTCACGAACCCCGTCGACCGCCGACGCCTGCCGCTGATCGGCGTCGGGGTCGTCGTCGCCCTGGTCGTGATCGCGGTCGCCGTCCTGACCGGGCTGCTGAACGTCGGCAACCTGCCCACCGTGGTCGTCGCGATCGTGATCCTCGCCACGATCGGGTACTTCGTCGTCATCCTGACGAGCGGCATCACGGCGCAGGAGCGCTCGCGGGTGTTCGCGTTCATCCCGCTCTTCATCGGCAGCGCCGTGTTCTGGTCGCTCTACCAGCAGCAGTTCACCGTCGTCACGGTCTACTCCGACGAGCGACTGAACCGCTCGCTCTTCGGGTGGGAGATGCCGGTCTCGTGGGTGCAGTCGATCAACCCGGTCTTCATCATCGTGCTGTCCGGGGTCTTCGCGGCGCTCTGGACCAAGCTCGGCGACCGACAGCCGTCCACCCCGACGAAGTTCGGCCTGGGCACCGGCATCATGGGCGTCGCGTTCCTGCTGTTCCTGCCCTTCGTCGGCTCGGGCCAGAACGGCACGCCGCTGCTCGCCCTGGTCGGCATCCTGCTCGTCTTCACGCTCGCCGAGCTGCTGCTGTCACCCGTCGGCCAGTCCGTCGCCACGAAGCTCGCGCCGCCGAAGTTCCAGACGCAGATGGTCGCGCTGTTCTTCCTGTCGGTGTCTCTCGGCACCGCGGTCACCGGAGTGCTGTCGCAGTACTACGACCCGGCGAACGAGGCGCCGTACTTCGCCGTGCTCGGTCTCGTCGCCGTCGCGGTCGGCGTGGTCCTGCTCGTCCTGGCCAAGCCGGTGCTGAAGCTCATGCGCGGCATCCGTTGATCCGTCGCGGCATCCGCTGAACCGTCGCGGTATCCGCTAACCTGAGGGAAGCCACACGGCCGAAGCAACCAAGGAGTCACCCCATGCTCGAACTCATCGCCGGCATCATCATCGGCATCGGCGTCCTCGGTGGTGTGGGCTGCTGCATGGCGGTCGCCGCCATGATGAAGAGCGGCTCCGAAGAGTACTGAGCCCGCTGGGCTACTCGCCGCTGCCGGTCGTGATCGGCACCAACTGACGACTCAGGACGGTCGCGCGCTCGAAGGGGCCGCGGCCGTCCTTCGTGTACACGGGCTCCTCGAACGCGACGGTCCACGACAGCGGTTCGCCGACGCCGGGGTAGCCGACGATCTGGTTGCCGCCAGGAGCCACGATCACACCGATCGGCTCGTCGGCCCACCGCTCACCGCCCTCCGCGGAGTCGATGACCTGCACGAGCGCACCGATGCCGAGGCCGGGGGCGTCGTCGGGGCGGGGCTTGGGGGAGCGGCGTCCGAACACGGCATCACCGTAGCGTGCTCGCCGATCAACCCGCTCCGTCCCGCGCGCCGTTCAGCTCGCTCCGTCCTGCACGCCGGTCAGCCCGTTCCACCCAGCACGCCGAGGTTCCACGACATGCCGCGTGCGTGCCGCCGAGGTTCCACGGATTCCCGAGTGAGCGCCCGAGGTTCCGAGATCTCGGAACCTGACGAGCTCGGACGCGTCGGGACATGACGGGGACGGCGGGGACGGCGGGGCGACGCCGAGGTTCCACGACATGCCGCGTGCGTGCCGCAGAGGTTCCACAGATGCCCGCGGGGGCGCCCGAAGTTCCGAGATTTTGGAACCTCGGGGCGCCACGCCCGCCCAGGCCCGCCCCCGCCGCAGGTCAGGCGTCGGCGGGGACCCGGGCGATCTCGGTGATGGACGAGTGACCGGTCTCGGGGTGCTTGCGCATCGAGAGCAGCCGCTCCATCGAGGGCTCGAGCGCCGTGACCTTGTCGAGCGGCGCACTCACCACCAGCTGGAACCCGAGCCGCAGCCACGCGGTGACCGCACGACCGGCAAACTCCGAGTCCGCCTTGATGAACGCCTCGTCGAGGAACACCGGGGCGAACCGGGGGCGTGGACGGGTCTCGTCGCCGAGCTGGTAGCGGAGCGCCGCACCGACGATGAACGCCACGAGCTCCTGCGTCTCACCACCGGACTTGTCACCGAGCGACGAGTACACACCGAGGTCGTTGCCCGACGTGTCGTAGCGGACCGCCGTGATCTCCATGTGCCGCCGGACGTCGAGCACGGCGTCGCGCTGCGTGGTGCGGCCACGCGCGGCGTCGGGGTCGGGGCGGATGACGGCCATGAAGCGCCGGAGCCGGCGGAACCGGGTCTCGAGCACGTCGTCGGTCAGCTCGGCGTCGACCGAGGCGGACAGGGCGCGGAGCTCGCGGCGGAACGCGGTGACGTCCTCGCGGGTGACCCGCCGGATCTGGATCTTCAGGCGGTCGCGGTTGGCGCCGAACGGCAGGTCCCGCAGGATCTCGTTGACGGGTTCGAGGCGCTCCTCGATCTCGACGACGGCCCGGTCGAAGGCGCCGGCGAGCGGCACGAGGTCCTCGCCGCTCCACTGCGACAGCCGCCGACGCCACTCGGTGCGACGTGCGTGCAGGCCGGTCGCGACGATCTGGTCGAGGATGGCGTGGTAGTCCGGGTACGACGCGACGCCGGTGCCGAGGTTCGGGTCCGGCCAGGCGTCCTGGTAGCGCTGGAACGTGAGGGTCAACGACGTCGAGGCCGCTGCGGCACCGTCGAGTGCCTGCGACAGCCGCTCCTCGAGGCGTCGTCGGAGCCGTCGGGTGGCGTCGTCGAAACCGTCCACACCGTCCGGCGCCCCGACCTCGGCGAACGTCTCGGCGAGGAGTCGCGACTGCTCGTCGTCGGGCAACGACTCGGGGGTGTCGTCGAAACGCGACAGGATCTCGGCGGCGGCGTCCTGGCCGTCGACGAGCACGGCGTGCCGCTCCTCGAGGCGCTGCACGGAGAGCCGCGCGGCGGAGCGGCGGTCGGCCGTCTCGTCGAGCGACTTCCGCAGGCGGGCGACCGAGGCGCGCAGGGTCCTGAGGCCGTCGTCGGCGGCGAGGAGCGCCTGCCGTTCCTCGTCGAGGCGTGCCAGCGAGGTCTCGACGCCCTGGACGTCGATGGCGTCCCAGGTCACGTCGACGACGTGCTGGTGCGCGGCGCGGAGGACGTCGAGCGCGGTGAGGTCCTGCGCGACGTCGGTGCGACGGGCCTCGAGCGTGGCGAGGTCCTGCGCGATCGACGCGAGCTCCTGCTCGACGGCGGCGACGCGGGCCTCGTTCGTGAAGCCGATGACGTTCGCCTGGCGGCGGTCACCGTGCGCACCACGTCGGCCGTCGCGGAGCTGCCCGGACTCGGTGACGCGCCGACCACCACCACCGAGCTCCGAGGCGTCGGTGACGCAGCGGGCGTCGGTGCGGTCCGACTCGATCCGCTCCCGCACCCAGGTGCTGAACGGCGAGTGCTTGATCGCGAGCTTGCCGGAGACCATCGCGGGATCGCCGTCGAGGTCCAGGTGCGGTCCGGTCGGCACGCCCTCGAACTGCACGCGGACGGGCAGGCGGAGTGCGTCGATCGCCTCACTGAACGCACCGAGGCGGTCCTGGTCGACCAGCAGGGTGCGGGCGACGGGGGCCAGTACGGACTCGATGGCCGTGCGCCAGCGCTCTTCGCCGGGCTGCACGTCGAGCAGTTCGGCGACGAACGGCAGGTCGGCGGGGTCGATCCCGGCGGCGCGGGCCATCGCGAGCCGGGCCTCGTGCATCGGCAGGGGCATCGCGCCCTGACGGTGCTCGAGCGACTGCCGCTCCTGGCGCAGCGAGCGCTCCCGGTCGAGCAGCGGGTACTCCTCGCGCGTCAGGGCGTCGCGGCGGTCGTCCAACGACGAGCGCGAAGCAGCGTAGGAACCGAGGAACTCGTGCGAGCTGCGCTGCGCGGCAGTGAAGTCGGCCTCGGTCGCGACGGACGTGCCGAGCACCGCTGTGCGCTCTTCGAAGGTCGCCCGGGTCCGGACCACCGCGTCGCGCTCACGGGTGAGTCGCTCGATGCGGTCCTCGAGCTGGGCGAGCGCGTTGCCGCCCTGGTCGCGCAGCCGCGCCTCGGCGTCACGCAGCTCGATCTCCACGGCGGCGTGCCGGGCCTCGGCGGCGGCGACCTCGGCGCGGGAGGCGGTGCGCTCCCGGCTGTTGCGGTCCACCTCGGCGTCGAGCAGGTCCCGCTTCCGCGAGGCCGTCCAGTGCGCGAACGGGGAGACCTCGGCGCCGGTGGCGATGCCGTCCAGGGCCTCGGCCGCGGCCTTCGAGCGTTCGATCTCGTCGTGCAGGTCGGTGATGGGGGAGAGGATGCGGACCTTCCGCTCCTCGGTGTCCATCGCCTCGTACGCCTCGTCGAGCGCGGAGAAGTGTGCGAGGGCGCGGTCGGCGGCCTCGTAGGTGCCCGGGGTCTCGAGCACGAGCGACTTGTACAGCGCGTCGACCGTCGGCAGGTGCTGCCCGGCCTGGATGCGCGCGAGCAGGCGCATCGCCCGGTTCCCGCCGCCGGAGTCGCCGATGCCGAGCCGGGTCTGCAGCGTGTACGCGAGCTCCTGGTAGGTGTCGCGGATCACCAGCCCCGGCACTCGTCCGGTCAGCTCGAGGTGGTGGAAGCGGGTCGGCACGAACTCCTCGAGCCGACGCAGGTCGAAGGTGTCGTCGACCGTCGCCATGGTCATCTGGATGTCGCCGACGCCGCGCGCGCGCTTCGGCACGATGTACGCCCGCAGCACCGTGAAGCGCCGCTCGTCGTCGTTCCGGAACGTGACCGCGGCCGCGCCCCAGGTGGTCTGGTCGTCGCCGCGCAGGTTGACGTCGCGCAGGGCACCGGACTCGGGATCGCGGCGGGTGTCGACCTTGCCCCGCAGGTACGTGAGCAGGTTGCGCTGGTCGGCGCTGCGCGCGCGACCCGTCGTGGCGTCGTTCGAGGCGCCGTTGAACGGCACGTCGGACGGCATCATCACGGCCAGGTACGCGTCCATCAGCGTGGACTTGCCGGTGCCGGACGCGCCGGAGATGAGCGTCGCGGTGCCGGACAGCTCGACCTGCCGGTGGCCGTGGAACCCGCCCCAGTTCACGACCTGCATCGACTCGGCGCGCCACTGCGCGACCGTGTCGAACAGCGCGGGGATCTGGAAGGTGTCGGTCATGCTTCCGTCTCGCCGTCGTCATCGGTGTCGGTCTCGGCTTCGCCGTCTGCCGGGAGGCCCGTGGCAGCTCCGTCGGTCGGCTCGCCGCCCTGGTCGGTCGCGTCTTCGTGCGCGGTGGTGGTCCGCAGCCACGTGTCCAGTTCCAGCAGGCGCTCCAGGGTGAGCAGCACCTCGACGACGCTCGCCACCCGGAAACGGTCCGGGTCCGAGGTGCGGATCAGGATGCGCGCCGTGACGAGGCGTTCGACGGCCTTCGCCACCCGGCCCTCGTCGCGCGTGCGGTCGGTCGCGGTCGCCGGTCGGAAGCCGGCGACGTGCCCGAGGATCTCCGCGCGGTCGACGACCACCTGGTCCGGACCCGGTCGGGCATCGGCGCGCAGGCGCATCCGCAGGTAGACGAGGACGATCGTCTCCTCGCGGGTGTACGGCAGGTCGCGCAGCAGCGTGGGGAACGTGCGGCGCTGGCTCTCCGAACGGGCCTGGCGCTTCCACGCGACCTCGCGGTCACGGTCGACGTGCAGCTCGAGGAACAGGTCGTTCAGACGCGACCGCAACTGGTACTCGGCGTCGAGGACGGCACGCCACTCGTCGGGGTGGGTGCGGGAGCTGACGTACGAGTGCCGGAGCAGCGCCACCAGCGCGCGTCGCTGGTGCTCGTCGAGCCGGCCCTCGTCGCCCTCGAAGAGGGCGAAGCTGGACTCGTCGCGTTCGTCGTCCTGCACGACCGTTGCGGGGTCGTCGTACGGGACGGTCTCGTCGACCGGTGCCGGCGTCGTGTCGCTCACCGTGCCTCCTGTGCGTTGTCGTCGTGGGGATCGCCGACCGGCGCGTGCTCGGCAGCGAGCGCAGCGGTGGGCATGTGGAAGGTGACCGGGCTGCCGTCCGGGCGCACCGTGCGGTGCTCGGCGACGTGCGCGGCGGACTCGAAGTCGTCGCGTCCGGTGAGCAGGTGGGCGAGGCCGAAGAGCTCCACCGGTCGACGCTGTTCGGGCGGCAGCCCGTGGAAGGCGTCGACACTCGAGTCGGCCTCGGCGAACCGGAGCGCGGCACGCAGCTCGGTCAGGAGCGGGCCGCCGTGCTTGCGGAGCATCTCGACGTCGAGGTCCTCGAAGACGTCGTCGTCGGGTTCCTCGATGGGTGGCGGCACCGACTCGGCGTCGGGGTCGTAGAAGCGCTCGCGCAGGGTGCCGACCTCGGCCGACGCCGGCAACAGCGGGAGCGGGATGCGGTCGCGCGCACCGCCCTGGTCCATCAGCGTCGCCAGGCCGCGGTTGATCGACCGGATGACGGCGTCGAGCTCACGGTCGCGGACCACGTCGTGGGCGACGATCTGGTCGCGCAGTGTCGCGGTGAGCTGACGCCGCTGGGCGAGGACGTCCTCGATGCCCTGGCGCAGGATCGTGACGGTGTTGCGGAACGCGCGACGCTCACCGGCTCCGAGGCCGTCGGCGAAGGAGTGGGACAGGATCGTCGCGATGTCGTCGCGCAGGCGGAGCAGCAGGGCGTCGTCGCGCAGGAGCTCGAAGGCACCCTCGAACGCGCGGCCCTCGGGCGTCGCCTGCATCAGGTTGTCGGTGCGCGCGAGGTAGTCGTCGAGGATCTCGCCGATCGGGCGGACCTCTTGTCGGAAGTCCTCGACGATCGAGCGGTGCATCGTCGCGACGGCCTCTTCGACGCGCTTGAAGTCGCTCGGCAGCTGCCGGATCAGGTCGGAGATGTTCGTGTACCCGTCGCGCATCCGGTCGTCCTCGACGGTGACGACGTCGTCGCCGTGCTCGAGGCGCTCACGCTCGGCCCGCAGTTCGGCGATCTGGGCGTCGATGCGGCGGATCTGCACGTCGGGGTCCGGCTCTGCGCGGGCGGCCCAGCGGTGCACGGCGTCGACGATCATCGCGAGGCGGCTCTCGCTGATCAGTGCGCGGTCGGCCGACAGGGCGTCGACGAGGCTCAGGGCCTCGAGCGCGTGACTCGTCAGGGAGTACTGCTCGTCGCCGTCGGGGGAGTTGGAGCGGACCAGCCACTGTGCCGCCACCCACTCACGGCAGAGGGCGCGGCCGTTCGGTCGGGGGTCCTGCTCGCTCTGCTCGTGCTGTTCGCTCGCGGGTACGCGTGCACCCGAGGCCTGCAGGCGGGCGACGTGCTCCTCGACCTGCAGGTGCATGCGGTCGGCGGGGACGTACTGGACGTCGCGGTCGAACACCGTGCGGAACACGGCGAGGACCGTCGCGCTCGTCGGGCGGGACATGAGGCGCAGGGTCGGACGGTCGAGGACCGCTCGGACCCGGGCGAACTCGAGGTCGACGTCGGTCATGCGCCCCTTCGTCCGATCGTGCTGGTGGTGCGGCCCGCGTGCTGCGGGTCGGTGAGATGACAAGAGCCCGACGCTGCTGCGTCGGGCTCTGTCTCAAGGGTGGGCGATACCAGACTCGAACTGATGACCTCTTCGGTGTGAACGAAGCGCGCTACCAACTGCGCCAATCGCCCCCTGCACTGTTCGTGCGAGTCGATAGTAGCGGATGTCCGGCGGTGCTCCGAACACGACGCGCTCCCCGGGTGTGGCGCGCGGTCTGCGAGGGGTACTGAACCGGCCGGATCCGCATGAACTCGGGGGACACGCCCGGTGAACGGGAAGGATTTTGGCGGATGCCCCTGGGTTCGTATAGAGTTTACGTCGTCGCCGCGACAGCGGAAAGACAAGTGCGGATGTGGCGCAGTGGTAGCGCATCACCTTGCCAAGGTGAGGGTCGCGAGTTCGAATCTCGTCATCCGCTCGAGTGTGGGTCTTCTCGGAGTCCCACGACTCACCAGAGGGTATCCCACCGTTCGGGTACTCACGGAGACGTGAACCTCGATGGTGGGGTGGCCGAGAGGCTAGGCAGCGGCCTGCAAAGCCGTCCACGCGGGTTCGAATCCCGTCCCCACCTCCAGCAACACCCTCCAGATCCTGTGCGAACTCCGGTTCAGACAGGGAATCTGGGCGATTGGCGCAGCGGTAGCGCGCTTCCCTGACACGGAAGAGGTCACTGGTTCGATCCCAGTATCGCCCACCACGAGGAAGCCCCCGGCAGGACCACCAGGTCTGGCCGGGGGCTTTCTGCATTCCGGGCGATCGCCGCGGTCGGCTGGCACGATGGCGAGGTGGATTCGATGCGTGGGTGGCCGCTGTGGGCCGTGATGATCGTCCTCGCGGTCGCGTTCGGCGGCTTCTGGTACCTGTCGACGTTCGTCACCATGCCCGACGACGTCCCCGTCGGGGTCCGAGTCGCCGCGAGTGCGGTCACGGGCGCGGTGTTCGGCGTGCTCTTCGGGCTCTGGATCGGTCGGCAGCGCCGGAGCGTCGGCCCGGCAGCGCGTGACCGTGCGCTCGGCCGAGCGGTGCGGCGCGGCGAACTGCCCGCTGATGCGGACCCGGCGCAGTGGCGCCAGGCGCTCACGCACTACCAGCAGCAGTACCGCCGGCAGCGGTGGTTCGGGCCCGTCGTGTTCGTGGTGCTGATGGTGCTCGAGGTGTCCCTCGCCGTTACCGGGCGGCCGGTCTTCTGGTTCGCGGCAGCGATGTTCCTGGTGTTCCTCGTCGTCACCATCGTGCAGACACCGAAGGTGCTGCGGAACACCGCCGCGATGCTCGCCGAGCTCGACCGTCGTGAGGCAACCGAACCGCACCGAGCGACCTGACGCGGTGCACCGCCGGGCGGTACCTCGTCGAAGCCGACGCCCGCGTCGACGCCGAGGCGGCCGACGCCGGCGACGACTCAAGCAGAGACGGAGGCAGCCCGTCGCCGTCGGTCGATCGCGCAGATGGCGAGCGCCATCGCCGCCCCCAGCACCGCTCCGACGCTGTTCATGAACCAGTCGTTCGTGTCGCAGCGGCGGCCGAGCACCGGGGCGAGCGCCTGGACGACCTCGATGACAGCGGAGAGGGCGACCGCACCGGCGAGGACGGAGAGCGGTCGGTTCGTCGCCGTGCTGAGGAAGAGTGCGATCGGCAGCAGCATCGCGACGTTGGCGAGCGTGTCGAGGCCCTGGAACGGCACGGAGAACTGCACGGTGCACGTGACGCCGTCAGGCCGAGCGCCGTCGGGCAGCAGGGTGAGCAGGAGCACCGCGATGAACGACAGCCCGGACAGGCCGAGCAGCACACCACGGAGCCGCAGGCGGTGGAGCGCCCAGGCCAGGCCCGCGGCGACGACGACGCCGACCCAGAAGGCGACGCGCACGAGAGGCGCGTGCTCGACGAGGAAGGTGGAGATCATCGGGATCCTCCGTTGCCGCGATCGTTCCGCGGATCGAGTCGGTCGAGCCACACTCGCATGAGTGCGGCTTCCTCGGGCAGCAGCGCGCTCGACCCGCCGGCGTCGAGCTGCGCGCGGAGCTGCCGGAGGGGTGCTGCGTCGAGGTCGTCGTGCCCCGGGCCGGGCGGCACCACCAGGACCGCGCTCAGGACTGCGTCGCGGAGGGCGTCGGCAGCGATGCCGGATTCGTGCCGCGCGGGTGTGCTCATCCGGTCGAGGGCGAGTCCGACGTTGGCAGCGAGCAACATCGTCGCCGCGACGGGTACGTCGACGCGGAGCAGGCCGGCGGCGGCACAGCGCGTCAGTGTCCTCTCGAGCAGGACGGTCAGTCCATCGCGGGCAGCGCTGTTCGCCCACGGTCGCGGAGCGAACATCAGCCGGTAGAGCGCGGCGTGTTCGCGGGCGAAGGCGAGGTGGTCGTCCCAGCCGCGGCGCAGGTCCACCGACGGGTCATCCGACGCCTCGAGTTCGGCCTTCCGCTGCGTGTACCGCTGCAGACCGGTCTCGGCGAGGGCGTCCAGGAGACCACGCTTGTCGCCGAAGATCCGGTAGAGGACGGGCTGTGTCACACCGACCGCTTCGCAGACCGCTCGGGTGGCGATGTCCCCGTCCGGAGACGCGACCAGCTGCTCCTCCGCCGCGCTGAGCAGCGCGTTGCGAAGTGTTTCGTCAGAACGAGCCATGCGGCGATCGTAGCGCAGCTTGTAGCACCGATCGTAATCATGCTACGTTCTGTCGTAGCGCCGAAATGATGGGCGCATATCGCTGAAAGGACACCCCATGGCTCACACTTCTGCACGCGTTGCCATCGTCACGGGCGGCTCGCGCGGCATCGGCCGCGCGGTCTCGTCCCGTCTGGCAGCGGACGGCTTCACCGTGGTCGTGAACCACGCGAGCGGGTCGGCAGCTGCCGCGGCCACCGTCGAGGAGATCACAGCAGCCGGCGGACACGCGGTCGCCGTGCAGGCAGACGTCGCCGACGAGCACGCCGTGGCCGCCATGTTCGACCAGGTCGAGGCCGACCACGGTGGCGTCGACGTCGTCGTGCACTCCGCCGGACGCCTCGCACTGTCGACGATCGCCGACCAAGACCTGGAGGTCCTCGACGCGCTGCACCGGACGAACATCCGCGGCACCTTCGTCGTCGCACAGCAAGCGGCTCGTCGCCTCCGCGCCGGTGGCGCGTTCGTCGGCATGTCGACCTCGGTGGTCGGGACGCAGTTCCCCACCTACGGCGCCTACGTCGCGAGCAAGAGCGCGGCAGAGGGCATGACGCTGATCCTGGCGAAGGAGCTCCGTGGCCGTGACGTCACGGCGAACGTGGTCGCTCCGGGGCCGACGGCGACCGAGCTGTTCCTCGACGGGAAGACGGAAGAGCAGATCGACACGCTGGCGAAGGCACCGCCCCTCGAGCGCCTCGGCACTCCGGAGGACATCGCCGGCGTCGTGGCGTTCCTGGTCGGACCGGACGGACACTGGGTGAACGGGCAGACCATCCGCGCCAACGGGGGGATGGTCTGATGCCCACGCCGCGGGTCGTCCTCGTCACCGGAGCCTCGAGCGGCTTCGGTCGCCTGACGGCGGAGTCGCTCGCACGGGCAGGCAACGTCGTCATCGCGGGGATGCGCGCCGTCGACGGTCGGAACGCGACCGCTCGCAGGGCGCTCGAGGACCTCGCCGACCGTGAGGCGCTGCGGCTCGGCGCCGTCGAGCTCGACGTCCAGTCGCTGCAGTCCGTCGAGGACGCGGTCGACACCGTCGTCCGTGCACACGGGCGCATCGACGTCCTCGTGCAGAACGCCGGACACATGGCCTACGGCCCGGCCGAGGCGTTCACGCCGGAGCAGTTCGCGGCGCTGTACGACGTCAACGTGGTCGGCGCCCAACGCGTCGCCCGTGCCGTCCTGCCCCACATGCGTGACCGCCGGTCCGGACTGGTCGTCTGGGTGGGCAGTTCGTCGACCCGCGGCGGGCACCCGCCGTTCCTGGCGCCGTACTTCGCGGCGAAGGCCGGGTTGGACGCCCTGGCCGAGAGCTACGCCGCAGAACTCGTCCGCTTCGGCATCGACACCACCATCGTGGTCCCGGGTGCCTTCACCTCGGGCACGAACCACTTCACGAACGCCGCGCTGCCGGCGGACGCCGACCGCGTCGCTGCACACGACGAGGAGTACGGAGCGCTCCGGCGGGACCTGACCGGCCGCCTCGCCGAGACCGTGCCGGCGGACGCCGACGTGCAGGACGTCGCCGACGAGATCGTACGGGTCGTGGACCTGCCCGGCGGTGGTCGTCCGTACCGCGTCCACATCGATCCCTCGCACGACGGCAGCGAGGTCGTCTCGGCCGTCGCGGACCGCATCCGAGCCGAGTTCTACCGCCGCGTCGGCATCGAGGACCTCCTGTCCCCGAACGCCGCACCCTGACCCCCGGAACGTCCGGACCCCCCACTGAGAGGAACACCATGCCCTTCGCCAACATCAAGGTCCCTGCTGACACCCTGACCCCCGAGTCCAAGAAGAAGCTCCAGGACGCCGTCACCGATGCCATCGTCGACGTCTACGGCGAGCGAGCCCGACCGACGACGCTCGTCATCCTCGACGAGGTCGCCGACGGTGGCTGGATGCTCGGCGGCACCATCCTCAACGAAGCGATGCTCGGCCGCGTCTGACCGTCCGCGCGCGGCGGGGGCCGGCAACACGGTTCCCCGCCGCCTTCGGCCGCCACGCGTCGATCACGGGCCGGACTGGCTCATCGAGACGTCGGAGGGCCGGCCGAGCTGCTGCTCGATCTGTGGGAGGAGCATCCGCACCGCCGCGACGACGACCTCGTCCACACGCTCCGGCGGGATCCGCCCGGCCGCCGCCAGTGCGCTGATGCCCTCGGTCGTCGCTGCGAGCAGGAACGGGACCGGGCCCATCGATGCCGGGTCGCGCTCACCGAGCAGTTCCGCACCCAGGGCGAAGAACCGCTCCGCCGAGGACCACGACCCGTGGTCGCCCTCGGGTCGCGGGCCGTCGTCGGTCGACGTGAACATCAGTTGGACGAGAGGGCCGTTCTCCTGGGCGAAGCGGACGTGCGCTCGGACGTACTCGGTGAGACGGGGCCCGAGGTCCCCGGGGCCGCGCGCGGCCTCCAGGTGGCCACGGAGTTCGTCGAAGCCGTCCGCGGCGATCGCGTCGAGGACGGCCTCCCGGTCGCGGAAGTGTCGCAGGGGCGCGCCGTGACTGACGCCGACGCGGCGCGCGAGCTCCCGCACGGTCACCGCCTGCTGCCCCTCCTCGACCAGGAGCGCACGGCCCTCCCGCACGAGCTCCTGCCGCAGTGAGCCGTGGTGGTACGGACGAGCTTGCGCACTCATGACGCCAGTGTAGACGTTGACAACAAAGTAGTCAGTGTCTACATTGGCGGCATGGACGACATCAGGACCGGTCGAGCTCCGACCGACGAGACCGTGATCATCACCGGCGGCACGAGCGGTATCGGCCGAGCGACGGCCGTCGCACTGGCGGGATCGGGAGCGCGGATCATCCTCGCGGTCCGCAACGAGGAGAAGGGCCGGGCGGTCGTCTCCGCCCTCCCCGGCGCTCCGGGGACCCACCGTGTGCGCCGTCTCGACCTCGCCCGGCTCGACACGGTCGAGGCGTTCGCCGACGGCATCGACGAGCCGATCGCGATCCTGGTGAACAACGCCGGCGTCGAGTCGAAGGACCTGGAACGGACGGCGGACGGGCACGAACTCCAGTTCGGGACGAACCACCTCGGACACTTCCTGCTGACGACGCTGCTCCTGCCGCACGTCACCGACCGCGTCGTCACCGTCGCCTCCCAGGCGGAACGCATGGCCCGACTCGACCTCACCGACCTCGACTGGTACCGGCGCACCTACAACGCCGGCCGTGCGTACGCCGACTCCAAGCTCGCCAACCTGCTGTTCACGTCCGAACTCGACCGGCGCCTGCTGGCGTCGGGGTCCCGGGTGCGCGCGCTGGCAGCCCACCCGGGCCTGGTGAAGACGGCGATCTACGAGCGACCGGCCGGACAGCGCCCCAACCTGTGGGACCGTCTCGTCCCGGTCCTCGGGCAGGAGCCAGAGGACGGTGCGCTGCCGTCCCTGATGGCCGCGAGCGCCGACCTGCCCGGTGGGACCTTCGTCGGACCGCGGCGCATGATGCACATGCGCGGTGGAGCCGAGGTCATCGGCCGGTCGAAGCAGGCACAGGACCCGGAGACCGCTGCTCGGCTCTGGTCGATCTCCGAGGAGCTGACTGCGGTGGACGCCCGCTCGTGAGCGTCGTCCTCGACGCGACCCGTGCCCTCCTGCTCAGTACCCGGGGATGGCACCGGCCGCTCGTGGCGTTCGCCGCGCTGATGGGCGTCTGGGCGGTGGTGTGCGTCGTCGGGTTGTTGGTCGATCCGCGCACGCTCGCAGCCGACCCGATCTGGGCGAAGCCGCTCAAGTTCTCCGTGTCGCTCGCGCTCTACGCCGTGACGCTGGCGTGGATGCTCTCCCTGGTGCAGCGGCCCGTCCTGCGACGGATCGGCTGGTGGGCCGGGACCGTCGGCGCGGCCGCATCGCTGCTCGAGATCGTCGTGATCTCGATCCAGGTGGTGCGAGGCGTGGGGAGCCACTTCAACGTGTCGACCCCGACGAACCAGTTGTTCTACCAGCTCATGGCCGGTGGGGTCACCCTGATGTACTGCGCCACGCTGCTCGTCGGCGCCGCAGTCGCGGTCTTCTCGAACCTGGACGACCGGGCGTCGGCCTGGGCGCTCCGGATCGGGCTCGTCGTCGCCCTGGCTGGCCTCTCCGTGGGGTTCCTCATGGTCATCCCCACTGCGGCGCAGCTGGCCGATCCGGGCTCGGGGACGTACGGCTCGCACTCCGTCGGGGGCGACGACCCTTCCGGCGGGATCCCCCTGCTCGGCTGGAACAGCCTCCACGGCGACCTCCGCGTGTCCCACTTCATCGGGATGCACGCCCTGCAGGTGCTGCCCCTCCTCGCGCTCGTCCTGCCGGCGACGATGCGGGAGCGGTCGCGCGTGCGCGTCGTGGTCGTCGCAGGGGCGGCGTACGCCGCGGTCACCTCGATCGCGCTGTGGCAGGCCCTGCGGGGCCAGTCGGTCCTCCGCCCGGACCTGCTGACGATCGGAGCGGTGGGAATCGTCGCCGTGCTCGTCGTGACCAGCGTCGTGCTCGTTGCCCCACCGGGGCGAGCCGTTCGAGCGTTCGTGGATCGCAGAGGGAATCGAGAAGGCGGCGGATGAACGCGGAGGGCCGTGACCGGGAGAGCGGGCGGCGGTGGTCGTGACCACAGCCGTGGGCGCGGCGCGCGGCGGACGCACGCCGCGCCTCCCGGCCGGGTGCGTGTACGCAGGGCGGTACCTCGTCGACGCGGTGCACCGCGCCGACCCCGCTCAGGAAGGCGCCCGCTCCATGACCTCACCCTTCGACCTCACCGGCCGGACCGCCCTCGTCACCGGCGGCAACCAGGGACTCGGCCGGGCGTTCGCCTTCGGCCTCGCCGAGGCCGGCGCCCGCGTCGCGATCGTCGGGCGCTCCGCGGAGCGCAACGCCCGGGTCGCCGCCGAGGCCGCGGAAGCCGGCCACGACTTCGTCACCATCACGGCGGACATCACCGACGGCGAGCAGGTGGCGCGCATGACCGAGGAGGCGATGGCGGCCCTCGGCCGCCTCGACGTGCTCGTCAACAACGCCGGCACGTGCCACCACCGGGACGCGTTCGACGTCGCCGACAGCGAGTGGGACGACGTGTTCGATCTCAACGTCCGCGCACTGTGGAAGACGTCGACGGCGGTCGGCGCACACATGCGCGATGCCGGTTCGGGCTCGATCGTGAACATCGGCAGCATGTCGGGCCTCATCGTGAACCGGCCGCAGTGGCAGCCGGCGTACAACGCGTCGAAGGCCGCCGTGCACCACCTGACGAAGTCGCTCGCGGTCGAGTGGGCGAAGTACGGGATCCGCGTGAACGCCGTCGCCCCCGGGTACGTGAAGACCGAGATGGCGCCGGTGGACTCCCCGGAGTTCCGGCGGTACTGGATCGAGGACGCACCGCAGCAGCGCTTCGCCCTGCCCGAGGAGATCGCGCCGAGCGTCGTGTTCCTGGCGAGCGACGCGGCGTCGTTCATCACCGGGTCCGTGCTCGTGGCGGACGGCGGCTACAGCGCCGTCTGAGCCGGTTCGGCCACCGGCGTGCCCGCGCGGGTCGTCGCGCGGGCCATGCCGACGGCGACGAGCAGCGCGGCGACGACCGTCAGGACGACGCCCGCGACGGTGATCCCGTCCTCGAACGCGGTCAGGCGGTCCGCCGTCCACGACGTCGACGCGATGCTGCCCGGCACGAGCAGCGCCAGCACCGTCCCGGTCGCCGCGATGCCCACCGCGGTCGCGAGCTCGCTCGAGGTGTCGACGAGCGCCGCACCGACCGACGTCCGGTTCGACGGCAGGCCCTGGAGCACGTTGTTGCCCGCGACGACCCCGACGACCCGCATCCCCGCAGCGACGAGGACGAGTGCCGCGGCGACCCAGCCGTACCCGGCTCGGCCGCCGACCGTGAAGAGCGCGAGTCCTGCGACGACGGCACCGGCGCTCAGCCAGGCCGCGCGGCCGAGGCCCACCCGCTGCACGAACGGGCCGACGAATCGCCCGGACGCCAGGAGCACCACCACCTGCGGCAGGGTCCCGATCGCGGCCAGCGCCGGCGACCACCCCCAGGCGAACTGCAGCTGCAGCGTCACCAGGTAGGACAGGCCGGAGACGGCCAGTCCGGAGGCCGCCTTGTACGCCAGACCGCTCGCGACGAGCGGACGGGCGAGCAGGCGCAGGTCGAGCAGCGGCTGCGCCGCGGTGCGCTCCCGCTGCACGAAGGCCGCCACCGCAGCGACCGTCACGACGACCCCGGTCCACCCCGGCCAGGAGGCGCTGCCCGCCTCCGCGAAGAGGGTGGGCGTCCCGAGTGCACCGACCAGGGCCGTGGTCCCGAACAGCGCGCCGGTCACGTCGATCCGGTCGGGGTGCAGGTCCTCCGGTCGGTCAGCGGGCACGCCGGCTCGGATGCCGATGAACGCGAGCGCCGCGATCGGGACGTTCACCAGGAGCAGGGCCTGCCACGGCGCCACCGCGAGGGCGAAGCCGCCCGCCGTCGGACCGACCGCGAGCCCGACCAGGCCCGCGGTGGAGATGACCGTCAGCGCCCGGACCCGCAGGGCGTCGGTGTCGAAGAGCCGGAAGGCCAGGGCCATCGACCCGGGCGTCGTCATGGCCGCCGCGATCCCCATGAGCGCGCGGACCGCGATGAGTTCGCCGGTCGTGGTGACGAGCGTGGTCGCCAGCGCGGATAGCGCGAGCAGCACCAGGCCGACGAGCATCACCCGGCGTCGGCCGAACCGGTCGGCGACCGCGCCGAACAGGAGCATGAGCGCGCCGAAGACGACCGAGTAGGCGCCGGTGACCCACTGGAGTCCGGTCGTCGACGCGTGGAGTTCACGGCCGATGGTGGGCAGCGCGACGTTCAGCACAGAGTTGTCGAGCATCTCGAACAGGAAGACGGCGGACAGGCCGGCGAGGGCGATCCCGGCGTCACGGAGCCGGGCGGGGGAACGGGTGGACACGTGCACTCCTTCGATGAAGAAGTGGCGACTCGTCCGAGACCGCGTGTGGGTGCCTGGCCGCCGGAGCGACGAGGCGTTTTGCCCTCTGGCAGGAGCGTACGTCCGGTGGGGCATCCGCTGCAAGTGGGCCGTCTGCTGCAAGCGGGCCGTCCGCTGCAAGTGGGCCGGAACGCGCGTCGGTGTCGTGCGAGCCGCTGCCCACGCGAGCAGGCTGTCAGGAGTGCGCTGCGCCCTCGGCGTCGGCACGCCCTCGAAGGAGATCCGATGAGCACCACCACCCCTCGACTGCCGGGCGGCACCTGGACCCTCGGCGACCGGCCGGTCGCACGCTTCGGCTACGGCGCGATGCAGCTCACCGGTCCCCGGGTCGTCGGGCCACCGAAGGACCACGACGAGGCTGTCGCCGTGCTCCGGGACGCCGTCGCGGGCGGCATCACGCACATCGACACCGCCGAGACGTACGGCCCCCGCATCGTCAACGAGCTGGTCCACGAGGCGCTGCACCCGTACGCCGACGACCTCGTCATCGCGACGAAGGTCGGCGCGCGGCGGGACGCCCGAGGCGGTTGGCCGACCGCTCGGGAACCCGACCAACTGCGCGCACAGGTCGACGACAACCTCGAGACGCTCGGCGTCGACGTGCTGGACCTCGTCAACCTGCGGCTGGGCGACGCGAACGGTCCGGTCGCGGGGCCGATCGCCCCGGCGTTCGAGACGCTGGTCGACCTGCAGCGACAGGGGGTCATCCGGCACCTCGGCGTGAGCAACGCGACGACGGAACAGGTGGCGGAAGCGCAGGGGATCGCACCGATCGTCTCGGTGCAGAACATGTACAACCTGGCCAACCGGCAGGACGACCCGCTCATCGACAGGCTCGCGGCCGAGGGCATCGCCTACGTGCCGTTCTTCCCGCTCGGCGGCTTCGCCCCGCTGCAGTCCGAGGTGCTCTCGACCGTGGCGACACGGCTCGGGACGACGCCGATGTCCGTCGCCCTGGCGTGGCTGCTCCGCCGGTCCCCGAACATCCTGCTGATCCCGGGCACGTCGTCGCGGGCGCACCTGCAGGAGAACATCGAGGGTGCCGCCGTCGTGCTGAGCGACGACGACCTGCTCGACCTCGAGGGCATCGGCGGCTGAGCCCCGGCCTCGGACCCTGCCGTGTCCGTTACGGTGCTCGTGGGGCGGCACCGGCGCTGCTCGAGAGGCAGGACCGATGACGGACCACACGGCCACCGCAGCGCAGGAGTTCCTCCGCACGCACGACGAACGGCTCCGTTCCCTGGTCGACCGGGTGGTGCCGGCGGACGAGTACCCGTCGGCGTCCGAGGCCGGCGCGCTCGACTTCCTGGCCGGGGTGCTGGTCGACCGGCCGGACTGGCTGGACCGTCTCCGTGGCGTCGTGGAGTACGCGGACGACCACGAGGGCGTCGACGAGCTCCGCGACGGCGACGATCCCGACTGGACCTGGTTCGCCGAGCTCGTGGCCGCGGGCTACTACGCCGACGCGGGGAACGGCGGGAACGCGGGGGAGCGGTCATGGGAGATGGTGGGGTGGCAGCCCGGTCCGCCGGACGGCTGGAGCGTGCCGGTACCGGTACCGACCGCAGCGCCCACGGTCGTGCACCCGTCGCAGCTGGCGGACCGGTACGACGCGGTCGTCGTCGGGTCGGGCGCCGGCGGGGGTGTCGCGGCGTGCGGGCTCGCCGAGTCCGGTCGGCGCGTGCTCGTGGTCGAGGCCGGTGGGTGGCCCGGCACCGCGGAACTCAGCCGTGACCACATCCGGAACCCGCGGTCGAGCTGGGGCGTCGCACCGCGGTCGGGGCCGTCCGACGTCGGCAACCCGCGGACGGTGGCGGACGGTCGCGAGCTCCTGGTGCTCCGGCCCTCGTCGCCGGGGTGGCACAACAACGCCGTCACGGCCGGCGGCGGCACACGGGTCTACGGCGCACAGGCCTGGCGGTTCGGGCCGCGGGACTTCGCGATGGCGTCGACGTACGGCGTGCCGGACGGCAGCGCCCTGGCCGACTGGCCGTTCGGGTACGACGAGCTCGAGCCCTGGTACGAGCGCGCCGAGTGGGAGATCGGGGTCAGCGGCGGCGACGTCGACGGTCCGTGGTCCGGGGAGCGCTCGCGCGCGCGACCGATGCCACCGCTGCCGTCGGGGGCAGCGCGGGACCGGCTCGCCGGCGCCGCGGACGCCCTTGGCATCTCGACGGTGCACGTCCCGCTCCTGATCAACTCGACGCCGTACCTGGGCCGCCGCGCGTGCGAACAGTGCGGCATGTGCGTCGGCTTCGCGTGCCCGGTCGACGCCAAGAACGGCAGCCAGAACACCATGCTGACCCGCGCGTTCGCCACCGGGAACGCGTCGATCGTGCTCGAGTCACGGGTCGCCCGGCTGCGCACGGACAGTGCCGGCCGCGTGGTCGGCGTCACGATCGTCGGCACCGCGGACGGCCGCGACTGGCGGGCCGAGGTCGACGCCACCGAGGTCGTCGTGGCGGCCGGGGCGGTGGAGTCGGCACGGCTCCTGCTCAACAGCCGGAGCGACCAGGAGCCCGACGGCATCGGCAACGGTGCGGACCAGGTCGGCCGGCACCTGCAGGGCCACGTCTACGGCGGCGCGATGGGCGTCTTCGACGACGTGGTGGACGACGGGCTCGGACCGGGACCGTCGATCGCCACCACCGACTACCGGCACGGCGTGCCCGGGCAGATCGGTGGCGGGATCCTGGCGAACGAGTTCATCGCGACGCCGTCGAACACGTACCAGTACCTCGTCGGCACGGGGCTCGCGCCGCGCTCCGGGCTCGACGGCAAGCACGCGATGCGGGACCTGGCGCGGCGCAGCATGCGGATCATGGGGCCGATCCAGGAGGTCACCACGGCCGACGCACGCGTCCGGGTCGACCCCGCGGTGACGGACCGGTACGGCATCCCGGTGGCGTCGTTCAGCGGTGGGGTCCACCCGGAGGACGTCCGTGCTCGCGACCACACCAGCGCCCGGAGCGGCGACTGGTTGCGCGCGGCCGGCGCCACGCGCGTGGCGGAGCTGCACGGTCCGGTCCGGGGCACGAGCGGTGGCCAGCACCAGGCCGGCACGCTCCGGATGGGGACGGACCCCGCGACGTCGGTCGTCGACCCGTTCGGCCGGGTGTGGGGACACGACAACCTGCGCGTGACCGACGGCTCGGTGCACGTGACGAACGGCGGGGTCAACCCGGTGCTCACCATCCTGGCGACCGCGATGCGGAGCGTCGACGCGATGGTCGCGCAGCACGGTTGACCACGTGCCCGGTCCGCCACCGATACGGTGGCGTCCGTGACCGACGACCCTGAAGCCGCCATCGCCCAGCACGTCCACGACGCGTGGGACGGTTCCCTGCGGCTCGTGCACATCACGATCTCGGACGAGGACGGCGACGCCTACCCCGGCCAGGACGTCGACCGGTGGGTGATCGACGTCCGGGTGCCCATCACCGACGACGAGGCCGAAGCGGTGTCGGTCGCCGAGGTCGCCGCGTACACGAGCCGATCGCCCGAGTCGGTCGAGGCACTGGTGCTCGGGTACCAGGTGTCCGACGTCGACGGTGACTTCGCCGCGGCGATCGTCGTGCCGGACGCCACGGGCGAGACCTTCCTGTCGCTGCAGACGCACGCCGCCGAGATGCTCGGCAAGCCGGACCTGCTCGCGCTGGACCGCCTCACCGTGCGCCCGGCGTACCGCGGGCTGCCCGGGCTCGTCCCCGCCGTGGTCGACGCCGTGCGTCGTGGCCCCGCCGGTCGTTCGGCGTCGTGGGTGCTCGCGGACCCCTCGGTCTGGAACGTGCCGTTCGAGGACCAGGACCGTGCCGCCGGCGAGTTCGTCCAGTGGGCGGACACCCACGTGTTCGCGTCGATGAACGCGGACCACGAGGACCTCGAGCGGTTGGCCGCCGTGCCCCCGACCGGCGGCATCGTCATGGGGTCCCGCTCGGACGAGGTGCACCTCGGCGACGCGCTCGACGAGGCGTTGGCGCGTCCGGCGATCGCGGTGGCGTTCGCCCTGCCGCCGAAGCTCCCGGCGAGCATCTGGGCCGCGGCCCCCGAGGACGTCCACGGCGTGCACCCCGACGAGGCCACCGGGTCCATCACCGTCGAGACGCACGACGAGCAGCTCGAGGTCGTCGGATCGCCCGGCACGGCACCGCAGCTGGTCGGGACCTCGGCTTCGGCCGACGCCGCGACGCAGGACTGGCTCCGGGCGGTGCACCAGCGCTGGTGGCAGTACGAGCCCGGACTGCACGACCGGATCCACGAGGTCGTCGACGAGTACCTGACGTCGGGGGAGATCGAGTCCGTCACCGACGAACGCGCCCCGCACCTGCACGCGCCGGACCTGCCCGTGTTCCGCACCGAGTGGCCCGGGATCGGCGAGGTGCACCTGGAGCCCCTCGGCGAGGACACCGAACCGGTCGTGTACGACGCCGTGCTCGAGGTCGGCGATGCCCACGACCACATCGGGGTCGTCGTCGTGCACGAGTCCGGGCACGTCCGCGCGTCCCTCCACGACGAGTGGAACCCCGGGCTGGTCGACGTGGGCGGTGCGCTCACGCACCTGGTCAGCCTCGGTGCGGGGGAGTTCTTCGCGGACGCCCTGCACGACGAGCTGTCGGCCGGCGCCGAGCACGCGATCCTGACGGGCGACGTCCGCGGGCACTGACCGCAGTCGAGCGCCCGGCCCGTCGCCGAGCGCGGCTCAGACCGGGCGGTAGATCGCGATCGGGGGCGCCTGGTCGTCACCGTCGTCGTGCGCGTCGCCGGTGGCGAGCCAGGTCCGCCCCTCGTGCTCGATCGTGGTCGGCAGGTCGCCGTGCACCAGGATGCGGATGGCGGGGGTGTCACCGTCGATCAGGTCGACGCCGTGGGCCTCGGTCCCGCCCGGGTTGTCGTGCACGTAGCTCATGCTCCGATCGAACTCCTCGGTGCCTGATGACCGTGCCTGATGACCGCGCCTGACGACCGCGTCGGGCCGCGACGGGCCGCGCCTCGCGACACCGGACACGCCCGGATCTGCCGCAGAACACGTCTGTGGGCCCGCGATCGGGTACAGTCGACTCCGCACGGCCCACACGGCGTGCGAACGCGGATGTGGCGCAGTGGTAGCGCATCACCTTGCCAAGGTGAGGGTCGCGAGTTCGAATCTCGTCATCCGCTCGGACGGAACAGGACCCCCGGGGTTGCTCACAGAGCAGCACCGGGGGTTCTGTCGTTCCCGGGCGCCGTGAGCGGGCGCATCCGGGGGCGCAGGCTTCGGGTACCCGCGCCCGCCGGACGCAGAGGCCGCACTGCCCCGAGTGGAGACGCCGGGTGGGTGGCCCAGCGATGTCCCGAAGAGTGATCCGGAGCATCGTCGCGGTCGGATTGGACCCCAGTTCGGGGCATGCGGAAAGCCGCAAGAACTCCGCACGAGATGCGTTCGGTGATTGCGCTAGCCGCGATCCTCGGAAAGTGGGATCAGCGTGGCACGGGTGCCGGGGAGGCTGATCCAGCGCGCGGATCCGGCCTCGACCACCGTGACGAGCACGGTGTCACACGTCCGGCACCGGGCGACGGAGCCCATCGCCGAGCAGTACACGGCGGTGCGTGCGACCGTTCCGCGGGACCCGCACCCCGCGCAGCAGAGCACCGTCACGGTCGGCTCCGGACCGAGCTCCTCGGACAGGACCCCTGCGAGGGCGTTGCCGTCGACGACGATCATCAGCTGCCCCCGAACCGTTCGGCACGGACGTCGGCGGTGTCGTGCCCGAGGTCGGCGAGCCAGCGGAGCACCTGCTCGACGAAGGGCGTCGAGCCGCACACGTAGACGAGCGCCCTGGCGTCGGGTGGGAAGACCGCGGCGGCGAGCGCATCGCGGGTCAGCCGTCCCGCGAGCACGGCGGACCCGGGTGGAGCGATCCGGCTGTACACGGTGGTCACCTCGAGCGGAGCGTCGGAAGCGACGGCCCGGTCGAGTTCGGCGCGGAAGAAGACGCCGTCCGGGGTCCGGACGGCGACGAGCAACCGGAACGGTGCGGGGTCCCCGGCCTCGGCGTGCGCGGTGACCATGGCGACGAGCGGCACGATCCCCGAGCCGCCGGCGATCAGCTGCACCGGACGGTCGGACGCGCCGGGACGCCACACGAACCAGCCGCCGAGCGGCCCGTGCACCTCGAGCGCGTCGCCGACCTCGACCGCGTCGACCAGGAACGGGGACACCTCGCCACCCTCGACGCGGTCGACGGCGAGGACGACGTCGGTCCGGTCACCCGCCGAGGCGATCGAGTACGAGCGGGATGCCTGGTAGCCGTCCTCGGCCGTGAGCCGCAGGTCCAGGTGCTGGCCCGGGTCGTTCCCCGGCCACGTCGGGACGTCCAGGACGACCCGACGGGCGTTCGGGGTCTCGCGCTCCACCGAGGCGACCGTCGCGGGGTGCCAGGCCGGCCGCCTGCGGGGCGCGGGCCGACCGGCGGGCGCGATCCGGGCCTCCAGGTCGGTGGACGGGGCGGTGGGCACGTCGGTGTCGGGAACCGTCACCAGTACCGCTCTTCCTTCCACGGGTCGCCGTGCAGGTTGTAGCCCGCGTTCTCCCAGAAGCCCGGTTCGTCGTCCGCCTGCATGACGATCCCGCTCACCCACTTCGCGCTCTTCCAGAAGTACAGGTGCGGCACCAGCAGGCGCGCCGGACCGCCGTGTTCGGGCTCGAGCGGTTCGCCGTCGGCCTCGAACGCGATCCACGCCTTGCCGTCCAGCAGCTCGTCGAGCGGCACGTTCGTCGTGTACCCGCCGGTGCTGTGCACCATGCAGTAGTCGAGCGACGTCTCGACGTCCTCGAACAGGCGGTCGAGGGGGACGCCGCGCCACGGCATGTCGAGCTTGGTCCAGTGGGTGACGCAGTGGATGTCGACGGTGACGTCCTCGACGCCGAGCGCGTGCACCTCGTCCCACGTCCAGGTGTGCAGACCGTTCTCGGTGCGGATCGAGAAGACCCACGACGCCGGATCGACGTCGGGCGTGGCACCGGCCGACAGGACCGGCCAGTCGCGCACCAGGGTCTGGCCGGGCGGGATGCGGGTGTCGTCGCGGTCGGCTCGACGGCCACCGAACCCCCTGGTGAACGTCGCCATGATCCTCCTCGGACGGGATGGTCCGATCATGCTCCGTGCCGGCGGCGCCCGTGTAACGAGTTCGTAAACACTCGGACGGACGAGGAGCAGGAGTTGGGGGATCGCCAGGTTCCCTCTATCGTTCACCGGAACGATTACAGGAGGGGCCACCCCGAATGCAGCCCATCGTCCCCGAACCCCGGAACGCCCGCGGCCCGAGCCGCCGAGCGCTCCTCACCGGCGCCGCCGGCCTGGCCGGCCTCGGCCTGCTCACCCTGACGGGGTGCAGCTCCGGCGCGAACGCCGGCACGCCCACCATCCCCGAAGCGGCGGCCACCGGCGTCGCCCGACGCGGCGGTCGCCTGCGCATCGCGCGCCCGGCCGCCTCGGCCGCCGAGACCCTCGACTCCGCCAGCTCCCTGTCGGCGTACGAGTACCTCGGCGCGCTCTACAACCGGCTCGTCAAGCTCGACGAGCAGGGCACCACCGTGCCCGACCTCGCCGAGGAGTGGTCCGCGAACGCCGACGGCACCGAGTGGACGTTCTCGCTCCGCCGTGGCGTCACCTTCCACGACGGCAGCCGCTTCACCGCGGACGACGCCATCGCGAGCATCCGGCACATCCTCGACGAGAAGACCGGCAGCCCGCAGGCCGGGGTCCTCGGCGAGGTGATGGACGCCGACTCCATGCGTGCGACCGACCCGTACACGCTGCGGTTCTCGCTGACCAAGCCGAACGCCGAGTTCCCGTCGCTGCTCACCGCGTACCAGTGCTACATCGTGCCGGCGGCCGCGATCGCCGACATCGGCCGCACCGGGATCGGGACGGGTCCGTTCCGGCTCTCCGCGTTCACCCCCGCCGGTGCCGGCAGTGTCGAGGCGTTCGACGACCACTTCGCCGGGCGTCCCGCGCTGGACGGCATCGACTTCTACTCGATCCAGGACACCACCGCCCGGGTGAACGCGCTGCTCGCCGGCCAGATCGACCTGATCTCGCAGACGAACCTGGACTTCGCGACCGCTCGGGTGGTGTCCGCCTCCGACCGCGCCACCGTCGCCCGGTCGAAGAACGCCCAGTGGTACACGATCCCGATGCTCGCCACGAGCGACGAGTTCAGCGACCCGCGGGTCCGCCAGGCGATGAAGCTCGCCTACGACCCGCAGCAGATCGTCGACACCGCCCTGCAGGGCACCGGCTCGCCCGGGTGGGACAACCCCGTCCCGCCGCAGCTCGCCGCGTTCGTCGACGACCACCGCGAGTACGACCCGGACAAGGCGAAGGCACTGCTCAAGCAGGCCGGTCACGAGGGGTTCCGGACCTCGATCTACACGTCGAGCTACGAGTCGGTCTTCACGCCGATGGCGGTCGCCTACCGCGACGCCGTCGCCGACGCGGGCATCCGCCTGACGGTCCGCAACGCGAGCTCGGACTCGTACTACACGCAGATCTGGATGCAGAAGCCGCTCATGGTGAGCTACTGGTTCACCGGCCGGCCGATCGACCAGCTGCTCAACCAGATCTTCCGCACGGGCTCGTCCTACAACGAGAGCGCGTGGTCGAACGAGACCTTCGACGGGCTGCTCGACGACGCCCGCGCCGAGATGGACGACGCCAAGCGGCTGACGCTCTACCAGGACGCCCAGCGGCTCGTGGTCGAGGACGGGGCCGACATGACCCCGATGTTCGGCGACCGGCTCGTGGGGTTGTCCCGCGACGTCGTGAACTACTCGGAGTACGGCTTCGAGTTCGACTACCTCCGGATCGGACTGCGCCGATGACGACCAAGAACACCCCGTCGGACGTCCTCGTCCCCGTCCTCCGCCGGGTCGGCATCGCCGTGCTCACGGTCGTGCTCGCCTCGCTCTTCGTGTTCCTGGCCGTGCAGGCACTGCCCGGCGACGTCGCGCAGCAGCTCCTCGGCCAGAACGCCACCCCGGACGCCGTCAAGCAGCTGCGCGAGACCCTCGGCCTCGACCAGAACGTGTGGCTCCGCTACCTGCAGTGGCTCGGTGGCGCGGTGCACGGCGACTTCGGCACCTCGCTCGTCAGCGGCGAGGCCGTCGCGCCGACGCTGTTCACCGCCTTCCGGAACAGCATGCTCATCGCCGTGCCCGCCATGCTCGTCGGCGTCACGGTCTCCCTGACGCTCGGCGTCCTCGCCGGGGTCCGTCGGGGTCGCCCGTCCGACAAGGTGATCTCGATCGTCAGCCTCGTCGTGATGAGCGTGCCCGAGTTCATGGTCGCGACCGTGCTCGTGCTGCTCTTCGCGATCGGCCTGCCGATCTTCCCCGCCGTCGTGCTGCGGGGGAGCGACGCCACGGTCGGCGAACTCCTGCCGACGATCTGGCTGCCGATCATCGTGCTCACCCTGGCGATGGCCGCCTACATCGTGCGCACCGCCCGCTCCTCGACCATCGACGTGATGGCGTCCGAGTTCGTCACCACGGCGGAGCTCAAGGGCCTGACGATGCGCCGCGTGGTCTGGAAGCACGCGGTGCCGAGCGCGCTGCTGCCGACGCTCAACGTCGTCGCGCTCAACGTCGCCTGGCTGCTCGGCGGTGTCGTCGTCGTCGAGAACGTCTTCAACTACCCGGGCATGGGCAAGCTCATGCTCGAGTCGGTCTTCAACCGCGACCTGCCGACGATCGAGGCGATCGCGCTCCTGAGCGCCGTCATCTACGTCGTCTGCAACCTCGCCGCCGACCTCGTGGCGCTCGTCCTCGACCCGAAGCTGCGGACCCGCCAGCGGCGACCGCGCACGCGCACCCGCACGACGCGCAGCACCAGGAAGGCCGCCGCATGACCGCCACCGCCACCCGCCGCCCCGGACGCGCCGTCCTCGCCGGGGCCCTCGCGCCCCTGCGCGGCTCGACGGCGCTGAGCATCGGCCTCGGCCTCATCGCCCTGCACGTCGTGCTCGCCCTGCTCGCACCGGTCATCGCCGGGTACGACCCGGTGGCCACGAACGCCGGCGACGTCCTCGCCGGTCCGACCTGGACGCACTGGCTCGGTACCGACCAGTACGGCCGTGACGTGCTGTCGCGGACGCTCAACGGCGGCCGGTACGCCCTGCTCGTGACTTTCCTGGCCACCACGATCGCGGTCGCGGTCGGCACGGTGCTCGGCTGCATCACGGCGTACGCCGACAACTGGTTCGACGAGGCCGTCATGCGCGTCGTCGACGCCCTGCTCAGCGTGCCGTCGATCCTCGCCCTGCTGGTCGTGGTCACCGTCTTCGACGCCGGGCTCTGGGTGATCGTCCTCGCCGTCACCGTCGTCTACGCGCCCGCCGTGACCCGCGTCGTCCGTGGTGCCGCCCGCACCGTCATCACGCAGGACTACGTGACGGCCGCCCGGGCCCGGGGTGAACGTGCGCTGTCGATCGTGTTCCGCGAGATCCTGCCGAACGTCCTCGACGTGGTGCTCGTCGAGTACGCCATGCGGGCCTCGTGGATCGTGCTGCTCGTCGCGTCGCTGTCCTTCCTCGGCTTCGGCGCCAACCCACCGACGCCGGACTGGGGGCTGATGGTGCAGGAGAACCGCACCGCGCTGACCGTGGTGCCGCTCGGCACGCTCGCACCGATCGTCGCCCTGGCGACCCTGGTGATCGGGCTCAACCTCGCCGCCGACGGCCTGAGCAAGTCGCTCGGCGTCGACCGCGCAACGAAGGGAGTGAGCGCATGACGCACACCGACACCGCACCGGCCGCACCGGCGACCGCGACGGACCCCATCGTCCGCGTCGACGACCTCGCGATCTCCTACGCGGCCGGCAAGCGCCTGGTCCCCGTGGTGCGCGGCGTCTCCTTCGCGATCCCCGCCGGGCGCACCCTCGGCCTCGTCGGGGAGTCCGGCAGCGGCAAGTCCACCGTCGCCCGGACCCTGCTCGCGCACCTCCGGGCGGGCTCGACCATCGTCGGCGGCTCGGTCCGCGTCGGCGGCGACGACGTCTTCGCGCTGTCACCGTCCGGCCGCCGCGAGCTCCGCGGCGGCGTTGCCTCCGTCGTCGCGCAGAACGCCGGCCAGGCGCTCACCCCGTCGATGCGCGTCGGCGAGCAGATCCGCGAGGCCCTGCGCGCCCACCGCGAACCCGACGGCCCCGAGCGCGTCGCCGAGCTGGTCCGGCTGGTCCGGCTGCCAGACCCCGACGCGATCGTCCGCCGCTACCCGCACCAGCTCTCCGGTGGGCAGCAGCAGCGCATCGCGATCGCGATGGCCGTCGCCGCACGCCCGCGGGTGCTCGTGCTCGACGAGCCCACGACGGCGCTCGACGTCGTCACCCAGGCCGCCGTCCTCGACCTGATCGCTGACCTCGGCCGGCAGCTCGGCATGGCCGTCCTGCTCGTCAGCCACGACCTCGGGGTCGTGTCGGCGATGGCGGACGAGATCGCCGTCATGCGCGACGGCGAGATCGTCGAGCACGCCGCCACGGCGGCGCTCTTCGCCGCCCCGCAGCACGAGTACACGCGTGCCCTGCTGGCCGCGGTGCCGGACGGGCGACGGCCGGGAGGGACGGATCGCGTGCCCGAGACGGCGACCGTCTCGTCGACGGTCGCCTCCACGGCCGGCCGAACCGTTCCTCCCGAACCGCTCGTCCGTCCCGTGGTGACCGCCGAGGACCTGGTGATCCGCTACGGACGCGGCCTGCCGGCCGCCGTCGACGGCGTCTCCTTCACGATCGCACCGCGTGAGACGCTCGCGGTCGTGGGGGAGTCCGGAAGTGGCAAGTCGACGCTCGCGACCGCCCTCGCCGGCCTGGTGCCGGCCGAGTCGGGCACGTTCTCGTTCGACGACGGGACCGTGAGCGGCGACCTGCGCGAGCCGATCGCCGGACGGTCCCCGGACCTTCGTCGTGCGGTGCAGCTCGTGTTCCAGAACGCCGACACGTCGCTCAACCCGCGGCGCACCGTGGGCGCGGCGATCGGGCGACCGCTCAAGCTGTTCACGGGCACGTCCTCGCGGCAGCGCGTCGGCGAGCTGCTCACCCAGGTCGGCCTCGGCCCGGAGTTCGCCGAGCGGCTGCCGGCGCAGCTCTCCGGTGGGCAGCGGCAGCGCGTCGGCATCGCCCGGGCCCTCGCCGCCGAGCCGCGCCTGGTCATCGCCGACGAGATCACCACCGCGCTCGACGTGCAGGTGCAGGCCGGGATCCTCGCGCTCCTCGCCGACCTGCAGCGCTCGCGCGGGCTCAGTTGCCTGTTCATCAGCCACGACCTGGCCGTCGTCCGGGGCGTGGCCGACCGGGTCGCCGTGATGACCGGCGGCCGGATCGTCGAGATCGGACCGACCGAGCGGGTCTTCACCGGCCCGAACCACCCGTACACGTCGACGCTGCTGGCCGCGACGCTCGAGCCGGGCAGCACCGAGCTGCCCGACGTCGGCGACGGGGTACCGCGCTGGCGGCACACCGAGGGCTGGACGGACCACGGCGACGGCCACCTGACCCGGAACTGGGAGGACGCATGAGCCGCGATCGCTCGGTGTACGCCGACGCTTCGACCCTCACCGCCATCGGCGCGCCGGACTCGCTGCCGGACGGCGTGACCGTCCGCGACGAGTGGATCCCGATGCCCGACGGCGTCCGACTGCACACCCGGATCTGGTCGCCGGCGTCGTCCGACGGTCCGGTGCCGGTGCTGCTCGAGTACCTGCCGTACCGACTCGACGACTGGACCGCGCCGCGCGACTCCGAACGGCACCCCTGGTACGCCCAGCACGGGTACGCCTCGGTCCGGGTCGACATCCGGGGCAGCGGCTCGTCGGACGGGTTCTTCGACGACGAGTACAGCGAGCAGGAGCTCCGCGACGGTGAGGCCGTGATCGCCTGGCTCGCCGAGCAGGAGTGGTCGACGGGTGCCGTCGGCATGTTCGGCATCTCGTGGGGCGGGTTCAACGCCCTGCAGCTGGCGGCGCGTGCGCCCGCTGCCCTCAAGGCCATCGTCACGGTGTGTTCGACCGACGACCGGTACGACAACGACGTGCACTACGTCGGCGGAGCGGTGCTCGGCATCGACATGGCGGCGTGGGGCGCGACGATGTTCGCGTTCAACTCGCGGCCGCCCCGGCCCGAGGTCGTCGGCACGGACTGGGTCGACCGGTGGCGCGAGCGGCTGGAGTCGAACCGCCCGATGACGCCGGTGTGGCTCGCGCACCAGGAACGCGACGACTACTGGCGGCACGGCAGCGCCGCCGAGGACTACGGCAACATCGGTGCAGCGGTCCTCGCCGTCGGCGGCTGGGCGGACCCGTACCGCGACGCCGTGCTCCGACTGGTGTCGAACGTGCAGTCCCCGGTCAAGGGCATCGTCGGGCCGTGGTCGCACCAGTACCCGGACCGCGGTCTCGCACCCGGACCGTCGATCGGGTTCCTGCAGGAGACGCTGCGTTGGTGGGACCGCTGGCTCCGCGGGATCGACACCGGCGTGGAGGAGGACCCCGCACTCCGCGCCTGGATCAACGAGGGCGAAGCCCCGGCGACGTACTACGCCTCGCGACGGGGCCGGTGGGTCGGCGCCGAGGCGTGGCCCTCGGCGGCGACGCACCGGCGTGCGCTGCCGCTCGCGACGCTCCGCGGCGGCGAGGACGGGCCGGTCGTCGTCCGGTCGCCGCAGCACACCGGCGCCGACGCCGGACGGTTCTTCCCGTTCGGCAACGCGACCGACCTGCCACCCGACCAGCGTGCCGAGGACGGCCGCTCCGTCTGCTTCGACCTGCCCGTCGGCCGGGCGTTCGACCTGCTCGGCAACGCGCTCGTCACCCTGTCGGTCACGAGCGACCAGCCCCGCGCCACCCTGACGGTGCGGTTGTGCGACGTCGCGCCGGACGGCTCGTCGACCCTCGTGACGCGCGGGGTGCTCAACGCGGCGAAGCGGGACGGCATGGACCGGAACGACCCGCTGGTCCCCGGTGAGCCGGCGTCGCTGCCGGTGCAGCTCGTCGCGACCGGTCACCGGTTCGCCGCCGGGCACCGCCTGCGGATCGCGGTGTCGTCGTCCTACTGGCCCTGGGTCTGGCCGCACGGCACCGAGGCCACCGTCACGATCGACCCGACGGCGTCCGAGGTGTGCCTGCCCGTCTGGACGCGCGACACCGACGACGACGTGCGCTTCGACGAGCCCGAGCGGTCGACGCCGCTCGCGATCGAGCGCGTTGCACCGACCGAGCAGCTGCCCCAGCGCACCGTCACGCACGACGTCGAGACGGGGGAGTGGACCCTCGACGTCGACCCCGGGTACGGCGGTGGACGGGTCTACCCCGACGGGCTCGTCTTCAGCGAGGACGCCCGCGAGACGTACCGCATCCGGTCGGACGACCCGAACTCGGCCGTGGCATCGTCGCGCTGGGCGATCGGCCTGGAGAAGCCGGACTGGTCGGCACGGCTCGAGACGTCCTCCGAGGTCACCGCCGACGCCGAGGCCTTCCACGTCGTGAACACCGTGCGGGCCTGGGCCCGTGACGGCGACCCCGACGCCCCCGAGGTGCTGGTCACCGAGCAGACCTTCGCCGACGACGTCCCGAGGACCTCGGCGTGACCGGCGCGGCGGGTGCTGCACCGGGGGCGGCGGCGGGTGCTGCACCGGGCGCGGCAGCGGGTGCGGCGCCGCGCGCCCGGCAGCGTCCCGCGGTCCGGCGCGCGATGATCGTCGCGGCCGCCCGTGCCGTCATCGTCCGGAACGGCGTCGGGGCGACGGGTCTGCGGGACATCGCCGCCGAGGCCGGAGTGTCCGTCGGCACCGTGACGTACCACTTCGGCAGCGTGGCGGAGATCCTCAACGAGGTCGTCGTGCTCGAGACGGAGCGCTTCTACGGGGCGATCGTCATCGCCGTCGACGCCGAGTCCGACCCCGTCGAGGCGCTGCGGATGCTCGTCGCGCCCCTGTTCGACGACACCGAACAGGTCCGGCAGCACTGGCGGATCTGGTCCGACTACTGGACTGCGGTCGCCCGCCGGCCCGAGGTGGCCGCCGAGTACGCCGAACGGATCCGCGTCTGGGAGGCCTGTCTGGTCCGTGTGATCCGCCGCGGTGCCGACGCCGGCAGATTCCCGGGCGGCGCCGGACCGATCGAGCCGGACACCGTGGCCCTCAAGCTCGCGGCCTACAGCGACGGCGTCGCGACGCAGATCGCCCAGGGTGTCCCGGGGCTCACGAACACCGTCGCGCTGTCGTGGATGTGGACGTTCCTGGCGCACGAACTCGGTGTGCCGGCTGTGGAGATCGCCGGAACCGGCCAGCAGCCCTTGTGATGAGGTAAGGCTTGCCTTACCGTTGCAGCATGGCACGGACCCGGCGACAGCCCAGCGAACGCATCCTCATCGCCGGCGGCGTCGAGGACCTGCCGGAGATCCACCGTCAGCTTGAAGACCTGCCGGAGAACGCGTACGGACAGGTCTTCGTCGAGGTCGCCCTCGACGAGCAGATCCGCATCCTGCCCGCGCCGCCCCGCGTGACCGTGACGTGGCTGGTCCGCAGCGCCCGCACCTCGGCGGTGTCGCCACTCGTCTTCGCCGACCACGGCGAGGCCCTCGCGCACGCCCTGACCGGCTGGGCGGCCGAGTGGTGCGTCGCCGACTGCGAGCCGCGCACGAGCGTCTGGATCGGGTGCACCGACAGCCCCTGGGTCGAGCGCGCACGTTCCGCCGTCCAGCTCGAGCTGAGCGACGCCGGCTTCGACACGCTCGTCGGCTGACCGCTGCCGGCTGGCGGCTGCTCGCCGCCGGTAAGGGCAGCCTCCGCTTCCTTGCGGCATACAAGAGAAGCGGGCATGGTTGTGTCCATCGGCAGCACCGAACTGGTCAGGACAGGCCCAGCGATCCGGTGTAACCACGACGCAGGAGGTTCAGACATGACCACGACCACCACCAGCACCACGACCACCACGTCCCCGTTCTCGACGACGCCGGAGCTCGCCGCCGGAGTGGCACAGTTCCTCGCCCCCGTCGTGATCGACCTCGAGGCACTCGTCGTCAACGGCAAGCAGGCGCACTGGCACGTCCGCGGCCGCAACTTCGTCGGTGTGCACGAGCTCCTCGACGACATCGTCGAGCACGCCCAGGCCTACGCCGACACCGCCGCGGAGCGCATCGTCGCCCTCGGCCTGCCGGTCGACTCGCGCATCGCGACCGTCGCCGCCAACACGACGCTGCCGCCGCTGTCGCAGGGCTTCCAGAACTCCGACGTCACCATCACCGAGGTCATCGCCCAGATCGACGCGGCCCTGCTGCAGGTCCGTCGCGCCGTCGAGGGTCTCGACGAGGTCGACCTCAACAGCCAGGACGTCGTCATCGAGATCGAGCGCGGTCTGACGAAGGACCGCTGGTTCCTGCAGGCGCACCTCGCCGCCTGAGTCGCGACCACCTTCTGACGGGAGGCCCGGTGCCAGCTGGCACCGGGCCTCCCGTCCGTCTGTGGTCGGGTCTGCCCACCGCGACCCGCTTCGACCCGGTGCGACACTCTCGATGTCGTTCGACAACGACCTTGTCGCCGCTCCGCGTGTGCAACCGTTGCGGGCGCGCAGTTGCGACGTACTCGATGTCGTACGACATCGGCGACGTCGCTGGTTGCGCGCGCAAGTACCCGCGCGTTACCTGTACCCGTGCCGGCCCTGCGACACCGACGAGATCGCGCGACACGCCGCTGGCGCGACGCCGAGGTTCCACGGACCGACGTTTCGGCGCGCGAGATGTGCAGATTTCGGAACCTCGGGGGACGTGAGCGGCGCGGCGGACGGGCGCGGCGCGGCGGGGGGACGTGAGCGGCGCGGCGGCGCGTCAGGCAGACGGGCGGACCAGGCCGGCCTCGTACGCCAGCACCACGGCGTGCACCCGGTCGCGCAACTGCAACTTCGCCAGCACCCGCCCCACGTGGGTCTTGACGGTCTGCTCCGCGATGAACAGGTCGCCCGCGATCTCGCCGTTCGACCGCCCGCGCGCCATGAGCAGGAACACGTCGCGCTCCCGGTCGGTCAGGACGTCGAGCACCTCGGTACGCGGAGCGGCGGTGACCGGTCCGGCGACGAACGCCTCGACCAGGTGCCGGGTCACGCGCGGCGCGAGCAGTGCCTCGCCCGCAGCCACCGTGCGCACCGCCGCGACGAGCTCGTCGGCGCTCGCGTCCTTGAGCAGGAAGCCGCTCGCCCCGGCCCGCAGGGCGTCGAACACGTAGTCGTCGATGTCAAACGTCGTCAGCATGACCACGCGGACGGGTCGGTCCGTCGGCGCCGCCGTGATCCGTCGGGTCGCCTCGATCCCGTCGAGTTCCGGCATCCGGACGTCCATCAGGATCACGTCCGGCTGCAGCCGGATCGCCGCGACCACCGCCTCGGCACCGTTCGCGGCCTCGCCCACGACCTCGACGTCGTCCTGGGCCTGGAGGATCGCCCGCAGTCCCATGCGGAACATCTGTTGGTCGTCCACCACCATCACCCGCGTCATCGGCTTCCCCCGTCGGCCGCCGGTACGCGGACGGGCAGGGTCACCACGACCGTGAAGCCGCCGTCCGCCACGGGGCCGTGGTCGATCGTGCCCTCGAGCGCCGTCACCCGCTCGCGCATCCCGGCCAGGCCGAAGCCACCGTCGTCGGGTGGTGCGGCCGGCACGGTGCCAGCGGGTGGAGCGGTGTTGGCGACCTCCACCCGGAGACGCGAGCCATGCCTCCTGACCGTCACGACGGTGGACGCGCCGGGCGCGTGCCGGGCGACGTTGCCGAGCGCCTCCTGCACGACCCGGTAGACGGTGAGCTGCGCGAGCCGGTCGACGTCGTCGGCGACGTCGACGTCGAGGTCGACGGGGATGCCGGCGGCGCGCGTGGCCTGCACGAGCGCGGGCAGGTCGGCGAGGTCCGGCTGCGGCGCGCGCTCGGCGGCGGTGTCCCCGCGTAGGGTACCGAGCAGCTGGCGCATCTCGCGCAGCGCGGTGCGGGAGGTCTCGGCGATCGCGGCGAACTCGGCGCGGGCCTCCTGCGGCAGGTCGGCCACCCGGTACGGGGCCGACTCCGCCTGCATGTGCACGACGGACATGCTGTGCGCGACGACGTCGTGCAGCTCGCGGGCGATCCGGGAGCGCTCCTCGACCGTGCGGCGCCTGGCCTGCTCGAGCTCGGCGTCGCGGCGGGCGGCGACGAGCTCCTGGCGGATGCTGCGGCGCTGCCCGATGACGACGGCGGCCGCGGCGACCAGGAGCGTGTCGCCGGCGGACACGACGAAGCTCGTCGCCCACACGGCGGGCTGGTCCCAGCGGCCCGGCGTCACCGCGACGAGCAGCAGGGGGAGCACGGCGGCGACGGCCCACACGATCGCGGTCAGCCGCCAGGTCGAGCGGACCCCGAGCACGACGAGCAGGACGCTCAGGCCGATGATGCCGGTGACCGGGATCGGCCACGGGCTCGTCTCGACCGGCGCGGTGAGCAGGCCGAGCGCGACGAGTCCGACGAGGTGGGCGGCGGCTGCGGTTCGGGGGACGAACGGGGCGATGCCGATGCTGACCGCGAGCACCGCCGACACGAGCAGGGAGAGCGGGACCGCGACGGCGTAGTAGACCGAGGTCACCGGGGCGGCGACGCTGAACAGGGACACCACCGCAACCACGAGAGCGATCCGGGTCGCCAGCGGCAGCCAGGTCGGTCGCGGGCGGAGCAGGGCGGTGGTCACGGTCGGACGATCTCTCCGGTGGGGACGATTCGGGGTGTGGCGGACGGGGCGTGCGTGACGGGTGTGGTGCTCGCGGTGGGCAGGTCGGTCGCGGGCACGTCGGTCGTGGGCACGACGGTCGTGGGGACGTCGGTCGTGGGGACGCCGGTCGTGGGGACGATCGCGGCGGCCGCTCGGGCGGCACGGGTGTCGCGCCTGCGGCTGATGCTACCGATCACCCGGTCGACCGCGATGCCGAGGCCGCCCGCGACCACCATCGACACCAGGGCGGCGACGAGCGGCTCGTGCAGCACCTGCGACGCGGCCAGGGCGATCCCGACCGAGGTCGCGGACCACGCCGTCCCGGCGATCGCGCTGATGGCGAGGAAGCGACGGTAGGGCAGCCGGGTCGCGCCGGCGGTCATGTTCACCGCGACCCGGCCGACGGGGATGTACCGACCGACCAGGATCAGGCTCGCGGACCGGCGCTGCATCTGCCGTTCGGCGAACGCGAAGGCCGCGGCGATCCGCGGCTGTCGGGACTGCGCCAGGCGGGCGAGTCCGATCCGGCGACCGATCCAGTACGCCACCGAGTCACCCGCGATCGCACCCACCGCGGCGGCCACCAGGACCCCGGCCATAACGGGCTGGCCGGACGTCGCGGCGATGGCGGCGACGGCTACGAGCGCGGACTCGCTCGGGACCGGCGGGAAGAAGCCGTCGACGAAGCACAGGGCGACGAGCACGACGTAGACGAGCGGACTCGCGGCCAACTCTACGACGAACGGGGTGATCTGGTCGAACACGGCGACGCTCCCTCCGCCGACGGACCTCGTCGACGGGTTCGACGCTACGGAGCGCCGGGAGCGCTGCCATCCCGCCGGGGTCTCGACGACCCCCTACTGCGGTATGACCTTTCCGTCGGTGGTCCCCTCGGGGTCGGGCGCGGCTGCGGGCGCGGCCGCGGTCGCGGTGGTCGCTGCGGCTGGCACCGCGGACCCGGCCGACGCTGCCGCGGCTTCGCGGATGCGCCGGACCACGGCCGTCGTGGAGTGCTCGGGGACGTAGTCGACCATGACCACCTCGCCGCCGTACCCGCGCACGACCGCCGTCTCGCGGAGCATCTCGGGCGAGTAGTCGCCGCCCTTGACGTAGACCTCGGGACGCAGCCGTTCGATGAGCGGGATCGGGGTGTCGGTCGCGAACACCGTCACCAGGTCGACGCAGGCCAGGGCGGCGATCACCCCGGCGCGGTCCTCGGCCGGGTTGATCGGGCGTTCCGGTCCCTTCAGCCGCCGCACCGAGTCGTCGTCGTTCAACGCGACGACGAGCAGGTCGCCGAGGTCCCGGGCCTGGCGCAGGTACGTCGTGTGCCCACGGTGCACGACGTCGAAGCAGCCGTTCGTGAACACCACGCGACGACCGACCTGACGGGCCCGTTCGACGGCGGCCGCGAGTTCGTCGTGGTCGACGACGGTCGCGGCCGGCGCCGTCACCGAGTCGAGCAACGCGGCGGCGCTGCAGACCGACGTACCGGCTTCGCGGACGACGACGTCGGCGGCAGCCTGGGCAACGGACACGGCATCACGGACGGACGCGTCGACCGCGAGCGCCACCGTCGCGGCGGCGCAGAACGTGTCCCCGGCTCCGGACGCCTGCTGCTCGGACGCCGGCACCGCGCGGGTGCGGAAGCCCTCGTCCGTGTCGGGCTCGAGCAGCACGGTGCCGTCGCGGTCGAGCGTGACGACGGCCGCGCGGGCACCGGTCCGGGCGAGGACGTCGGCCCGTGCACCCAGGACGGCGGCCACCCGGTCGGCGCCGTTTCCGAGGTCGCGTCCGAGCAGTGCTGCGGCCTCGCCGGCGTTGGGTGTGACGAGGTCGGGTCGCAACGGCGCCCAGCGGGGCAGGTCGTGCGCGTCGACGACGATGGACCCGGGGCGGTCGCGGTCGAGCACCGGGACGACGTCCTCGGCTCGGACGCCGAGTCCGTAGTCGCAGACGACCGCGGCGTCGGCGCACCGGACGGCTCGGGCGACGGCACGCCCCAGCCGTTCGTTGTGGTCAGCGGTCGGCGTACCAGCCAGGTCGTCGACCCGGACCACGACCCGGTCGCCACCGACCACGCGGGACTTCGTGGTGGTGCGCGCACCTGCGATCTCGACCAGGAACGCGGTGTCAACGCCCGCGGTCTCGAGCCGTTCGCGCAGGACGTCGCCGGCCTCGTCGTCGCCGATGAGTCCGACGAGCCGGACCCGGGCGCCGAGCGCGCGGGCGTTCACCGCGGTGTTCGCGGCACCACCGGGCACCGCGATGGTCTCGGTGACCCGGACGACGGGTGCCGGTGCCTCGCGCGAGACCCGCTCGGCCTCGCCCACGGTCCACCGGTCGAGGATGCAGTCGCCGATCACGACGACGAGCGGTTCGCGGTCGTCGATCGTGGCGACCAGGTCGCGGACGAGCCGGACGTCGACGCTCACCGTGTGCCGCCCGCGGTGCGTGCGGGTGCGGGCTCGAGGTGCACGACCGTGGTGGTGGTCATCTCGTCGAGCAGGTGCGGGCCGTACCCGAAACCCGCTCCGGAGGCACCTCGCGGCTGGGCACTGCCGCCCGGCGCACCACCGAACACCGCGTTGACCTTGACGGTGCCGACCGGCAGCTCCGCGGCGGCGCGCAGGGCGTGACCGGTGTCGTTCGTCAGGACGGTGGCGGCCAGGCCGTACCGGTCGGCGGCGGCGAGCCGGAGGCCCTCGTCGAAGTCGTCGACGACGCGGACGGGCGCGATCGGACCGAAGGTCTCCTCGGTCATCACGAGCATGTCGTCGGTGCACCCGGTGAGCACGGTCGCCGGGTAGAACGACCCGGCGCCGTCCGGGGTGAGCCCACCGGTCCGTGCCGAGGCACCGCGCTGCAGGGCGTCGTCGACGTGGGACTGCACGGTGCTGCGCAGCCGGTCGTCGACCAACGGGCCGTAGGTCGTCGCGGGTGCGGCGGTGCGGCGCTCCGCCTCGGCCACGAGGGCGGCGACGAAGGGCCCGGCGACGTCACGGTGCACGTAGACGCGCTCGACGCTGGTGCAGATCTGCCCGGTGTTCGCGAACGCGCCAAGCGCCACCTGGGCGGCCGCCCACACCGGGTCGACGTCGGCATCGACGACGACCGCGTCGTTCCCGCCGTTCTCACGGACCACGTGGGCACGCGTCGCGACGGCGACCTCGGACAGCCGGTCACCGGTCGCGGTGGACCCGACGTGCGCGTACACGTCGATGCCCTCCTGGGCGAGCAACAACTCGCCGGTGGACCGGTCCCCGTCCACGCCGACGAGCACGCCGTCGGGCAGGACCTCAGCGAGCAGGGCGTTCAGGCGCGCGATGGTGGCGGGGGACCGCTCGCTGCACTTGTGCACCACGGTGTTGCCGGTGACGATCGCGGCACCGAGGATGCCGCAGGCTACGGCGACCGGGTCGTTCCACGGCGTCAGGGCGAGCACGACGCCGCGGGGGTGCGGGACGGCCCAGTCGGCGGCCCCGAACTGCCCGCGCAGCGCCTCGCCGCGGTGCACCGGTCCGAGCTCGGCGTACTGCACGAGCGTCCCGACGCCGGCCTCGACCCCACCGAGTGCGTCACCCGGCACCTTGCCGGTCTCGCGGGTGTTCAGGTCGGCGAGTTCCTGGGCGTGTGCGCGCACGTGCTCGGCCGCCGCGTGTAGAAGCGCCCCGCGCTCGGCCGGGGCGGTGCGCGCCCAGGGGCCCGCAGCTGCCCGGGCGCGGGCGACCGCATCGCGGACGTCGGCTTCGGAGGCACGGGGCACGGTCGACGCGACCGTCCCGTCGACGGGGTCGGTCACCACCAGGTCCGTGGCGGCGTCGGCAGCAGCAGGTGCGATCGTCATGGTGTCCTTCCGGAGGGCGGGCGGGGGTCAGACGGTGCTCGGACACCGCTGTGTGCCGACTCGACTCCGCGCTTCGTGTCCATCGGTGGCTGTCCGCCGCCCGGTGCTGGACGTCCCACCGGGATCCGACCGGTAGACGAGAGGCGTGCAGCAGATCGGTGTGGGCGGAGAACGGTTCGACGGCGTGACCGAGATCGCGGTGCTCCGCGGCGGGGGCCTCGGCGACCTGATGTTCGCCGTGCCGGCCCTCGAGGCCCTCGCCGCTGCCTACCCGGACGCGCGCACCACGCTCCTCGGCACGCCCGCCGCGGCAGCGGTCCTGGGCGGTCGGACCGACGCCGTGCACGCCTTCGAGGAACTCCCGGTCGCACCAGGTGTCCGCGACGCCGGCGACGACGCTCCTGATGCCGAGGACTTCTTCGCGCGGCTGGCCGGCCGGTTCGACCTCGCGGTGCAGCTGCACGGTGGGGGTCGCAACTCGAACCCGTTCCTGCTCCGCCTCGGCGCCCGGCACACCGTCGGCACCGCGACCGAGGACGCTGAGGTCCTCGAGCGCTGGGTGCGCTACGTCTACTACCAGCACGAGGTCCTGCGTGCCCTCGAGGTCGTGTCGCTCGCGGGTGCCGCCCCCGTCACGCTCGATCCGCGGGTGCGCGTGTCCGACGACGAGCGGGCAGCGGTCCGCGAGCGGCTCGGCGTCGCCGGGGACGGCACCCGGCTTGTGGCGATCCACCCCGGGGCGACGGACCCGCGCCGCCGTTGGAGCCCCTCACGATTCGCCGAGGTCGCCCGTGTCTGGCTCGCCGCCGGGGACGACGTGGTGCTCGTCGGCGACGCGTCCGACGTGCCGGCGTCGACCGCCATCGTCGAGGCGCTGCCCGCCGACCTCGCCGGACGGGTGCACGACCTGACCGGTGCCGTGCCGCTCCGCGAGCTCCCCGCCGTGCTCGCCGCCGCCGACGTCATGGTCGGCGACGACTCCGGCCCGCGGCACCTGGCGGTCGCCGTCGGGACGCCCACCGTCGGCGTGTTCTGGTTCGGCAACGTCGTCAACGCCGGGCCGTTCGACCGCGGGCGCCACCGCGTGCACCTGTCCTACGTCACGCGCTGCCCGGTCTGCGGGATCGACGTCACGCAGGTGGGGTGGACGGCCGAGCGCTGCGCGCACGACCCGTCCTACGTCGACGAGGTCGACCCGCAGTGGGTCCTCGACGACGTCGCCGACCTGCTCCGCACCGTCTGACCGCGGCACCGTCTGACCGCACCGTGCGCACGTCCCCACCCCGTGCGCGGTTGACCGCTGCGTGCTGCGCTGCAAGCGCGCACCACGCCGTCTACCCCGCACCAGGCAACGCAAGCCGCACCGTGCGCAGGTCCCCACCCTGTGCGCGGTTGACCGCTGCGTGCGGCGCTGCAAGCGCGCACCACGCCGTCAACTCCGCACCAGACAACGCACGCCGCACCGCGCAGGCAACGTGACAAGAAGGACGGACGGACGGGAGGCACGGTGCCAACCCGGCACGCGCCTCCCGGCCGCGCCGTGCGCACGTCCCCACCCGGTGCGCGGTTGACCGCTGCGTGCGGCGCTGCAAGCGCGCACCACGCCGTCAACCCCGCACCAAAAGACGCACGCCGCACCGTGCAGGCAACGTGACAAGACCGACGGACGGGAGGCCCGGCGCACGGCCGGCACCGCCTCTCCCGGCCGCACCGTGCGCACGTCCCCACCCGGTGCGCCGTTGACCGCTGCGTGCGGCGCCACAGGCGCGCACCACGCCGTCAACTCCGCACCAGACGACGCAAGCCGCACCGCGCAGGCAACGTGACAAGACGGACGGATGGGAGGCCCGGTGCCAACCCGGCACGCGCCTCCCGTCCGCCCCGTGGCGACGACCAATGCGCCTGGCAGCGGCGCGGCGCGCAGCGAGCGCCTACGGCCAGCTCGGCTCCGTCGCGGGCATGATCGACAGCTCCCGGATCTCGCAGCCAGCCGGCTGCGCCAGCGCGAAGAGGATCGCGTTCGCGACGTACTCGGGCTCGATGAGCTGCGCGTCCGGACCCGGCTTGTACTGCTCGGTGCGGTCGGCGAAGAAGTTCGTGCGCATGCCGGCCGGGATCACGTTGGTGACACCGACGCGACCGGCGGTCTCGGCGGCCAGGGCCTGCGAGAAGCCGCGGACGCCGAACTTCGACGCCGAGTACGCGGTGCCGTCGCCGACGCCGCGCAGGGCGAGCGACGACGAGATCGTGACCACACGTCCGTGCGCTGCCTCGAGGGCGGGCAGTGCGGCGCGGACGACCGAGGCGGTGCCGATGAGGTTGACCGCGACGATCTTCTCCCAGTTGCCGGACGAGATCGCGTCGATCGGTGCCGGGGTGTCGATCCCCGCGGCGGTCACGACCGCGTCGAGTCCGTCGTGACGGTCGGCCGCCTGGCGGACCGCCTGCTCGACCGCGTCGGTGTCCGACACGTCGACGGCCACGGCGTCGATGCCCTCGGACACCGCGTCGACGCGCAGGTCGAGGACGATCGGGGTGCCGCCGGCCTCGACGACCGCGGCGACGACCGCTGCGCCGAGTCCGGAGGCGCCGCCGGTGACGAGGACGCGACCGATGGGGGTGGTGGGGACGGGCATGGAATTCCTTCCGTAGGGGCGTGGGTCCGTCGGGTTCAGCCGACGTGTTCGAGGGCTGCGGCCAGGCGGGTCGTCGAGCGGCCGGGGTGGAACGGGACGGTGACGACTCGTCCGCCCCACTCGGCGAGGGTCGCGGCCTCGGGCAGCTCGCTCGCGGTGTAGTCGCCGCCCTTCGCCCAGACGTCCGGGCGGAACCGGCGAAGTGCCTCGTCGGGGGTGTGCTCGTCGAACACCACGACGGCGTCGACGCAGTCCAGGGCGAGCAGCAGCTCGACGCGGTCGTCCTGGGTCATGATCGGCCGGTCCGGACCCTTGAGCGCGCGGACTGAACTGTCCGAGTTGAGGCACACGACCAGGCAGTCGCCGAGTGCCCGCGCGGCCGACAGGGTGCGGGCATGCCCGGCGTGCAGCAGGTCGAAGCAGCCGCCGGTCGCGACGACGGTGCCGCCGGCGCTCCGGACCTCGTGCACGGTGCGCAGCGCGTCGCGGTCGGCTCCCGGTACCCGGAGCGGCGCGGGGCCGTCGTCGGCGAAGAGCGCGGTGACGCCGCCGGCGGCCAGGTACTCGGAGGCCGCGACCACACCGGCGGCGACGGCGTCGGCGACGTCCGCTCCACCGGCCAGTGCGACGGCGACACCGGCCGCCAACCGGTCGCCGGCGCCGCACGGGTCGCCGACGGTGACGGAGGGTGCCGGCACGAAGCGGCTGTCCGAACGGTCGTCGGCGAGGAGTGCTCCGCGGTCGCCGAGCGTCACCGCGACGGCGCCGACACCCCACTGCTCGACGAGGGCCGCCGCGGCCACGGTCGCGAAAGCCACGGTCGCGAAGGGCACGGTGGCGACGGGCACGGTGGCGACGGGCACGCCGTGGCCGTCGACGTCGGTGAACCGGCGGGCCTCGGCGGCGTTCGGGGTGGCCACGGTGATGCCGGGAACGGGTGCGGCGCCCTTCGGGTGCGGGTCCCAGACCACGGGGGTGTGCTCGGCGAGGCGTGCGAGGGCCTCCCGCAGCGCCGGAGCGGCGGCGACCCCGCGGCCGTAGTCGGCAACCACGATCGCGTCGGCGTCGTCGAGGGCGGCCGTCATGGCGTCGGTGGCCTCGGGCACGGGCGGGGTCGCACAACCCTCGTCGATGCGGACGAGCGCGTGGTCGACGACGCGCACGCGGGTCTTCACCGGCGTCGGGGCACCGGAGGGCCCGGCGACCACGGTGACGTCGGGGAGCAGGTCGCGGAGCTCCTGCGCACGGGCGTCGTCGCCCAGGACGGTGACCAGGGTGACGTCGTGTCCGTCGCGCACCAGCATCGTGGCGACGAGTCCGGCACCCCCGGCGCGGCGGTCGTCGGTCGTGACGTCGACGACGGGCACGGGTGCGTCCGGGCTGAGCCGATCGCTGGTGCCGGCCACGTCGACGTCGAGCAAGGTGTCGCCGACGACGACGATCCGCAGGCGACGACCCGCCGCGCGGTGGGGCCCGGCCGGTCGCTGCGCGGCCGGCTGCTGGGGCGTCATCGCCGGACCCCGCGGCGCAGTGCGGGCTCCATCGCCCGGCACAGGGCGTGCACGAGCACGAGCTGCGCCTCCTGCACGTTGGCGGACGGCCCCGCGATGCAGATCGCGTCGTCCACGGCCTCGGCGAGGGGGTTCGGCCGGGGCCCGGTCATCGCGATCGTCCGGGCACCGACGGCGCGGGCGGCCTCGGCGGCGCGGAGCAGGTTCGGGCTCCTGCCGCTGGTCGACAGCAGCACGACGACGTCACCCGCCCGGGCGTGCGCCGACACCTGTCGCGCGAAGACCTGGTCGAAGCCGTAGTCGTTGCCGATCGCCGTGACCGCCGAGGTCTCCGCGTGCAGCGAGATCGCGGAGTAGGCGGGGCGGTCGCCGTCGAACCGTCCGGTGAGCTCCGAGGTCAGGTGCTGCGCCTCGGCGGCCGACCCGCCGTTGCCCGCAGCGAGCAGGCGGCGACCTGCGACGAGTCGGGCCGCGATGTCGTCGGCCCAGGCGGCGATGTGGTCGTGGTGGTCGACGAGCGAGGCGATCACGGGGACCGAGGCGGCGACGTGGTCGAGCACGATGCGCGCACTCGCGGTGGTGTGCTCGTCGATGCCGGGCTGCTGGTCGATGGTCATCGGGCGGTCCTCTCGGTCGGCTGTGCGGCACGCGGGACCCGTCCGGCGTGGGTGGCGGTGCGCTGCGGTGCGCCCGCCGTGGTGGTGCGCTGCGGTGCGCCCGCCGTGGTGGTCGGTGCGGCCACGGCGACGGCACCGGCCAGCAGCCGCTCGTACACGCGCTCGCTGTCGGCGGCCACCTTCTTCCACGTGTACCGCGACTCCGCGCGTGCACGGCCGGCCCGGCCGAGGGATCCGCGGCGGTCCGGGTCGTCGAGCAGGGCGCCGACGGCAGCGGCGACCTCGGCCTCGTCGCGCGGCGGGACGTGCAGGCCCGTGCCGTCCTCGACGACGGTGTCGATGAGCCCACCGACACTCGACGCGACGACGGGTCGACCGCAGGCCATCGCCTCGAGCGGGACGATGCCGAACGGCTCGTACCAGGGTGCGCAGACCACGACGTCGGCGCTCCGGTACACGGCGGGCATCTCGTGCTGCGCCAGCTGTCCGCGGAAGGTCACGTGGTCACGGACCCCGAGCGACCGGGCGAGGGCGTCGAGCCGCTGGTACTCGGGGTCGTCCACCAGGTCGGCCCCGGCGACACCGGCACCGCCGACGACCACGAGTTCGACGTCGCGCCCCTCGGCGACCAGGGCGGCGAGTGCGGCGATGGTCGTGCCGACGCCCTTGCGCCGGACCAGCCGCGACACGGTGAGCACCCGCTGCGGACGGCCGCGCTCCTCGACGGGCCCGTCGGGGCGGAACAGCGCGACGTCGACACCGCACGGCACGACGGAGATGCGCTGCAGGGGGACGCCGAGGGCCTTCAGCTCGAAGGCCTCGTCGGAGCACGTCGCGACGACCTGGTCGGCGCTCCGTCCGACGGCCGGTTCGAGCCACTCGCGCTCCGCGGGACTCGTGTCGGCCGAGCCCTGGTGCCGACGCTTCACGACGCCGAGCGCGTGGAAGGTCTGCGCGACGGCGATGCGGGTGCCGCCGGTCCGGGCCTGCACCTGCGCGACGGCGTCGAGTGCCGCGTGCCCAGACATCCAGAAGTGCGCGTGCACGACGTCGGGCCGGTCCACGAACCACTCCGCGGCGAGCACCGACGCGAACGTCCCCATGAAGGGGAACAGCTCGTCCTTCGGCACGTGCCGCGCCGGACCGGCGTCGACGTGCACGACGTCGACCCCCGGACGCAGCGGCGCCCGGACCGGCGCGGATGCGTCGTCACGCCGGGTGTAGACGGTCACCTGGTGCCCGCGGTCCGCGAGCGCCCCGGACAGTTCGGCCACGTGGACGTTCTGTCCACCGGCGTCGACACCGCCGAGCACGGCGAGCGGGCTCGCGTGCTCCGACACCATCGCGATCTTCATCGGAGGCTCCCCTCGAACGTGGCCGAAGTCGGGGCCGAGGCCGTGGCCGAAGTCGGGGCCGAGACCGCCCGGTCGCGCCGGGCACCGCGGGTCACGGCGTCGTCGAGCAGGTCGTCCCAGTCGGCGGTGAAACGGCCGAGCGCGTGCCGTGCGAGTACGGCCTCCCGCGCCACGGCCCCCCGTCGGCGCGCCTCGTCGGGGTCCTCGATGAGGATCCGGGAGGCCCGCACCAGCTCCTCGACGTCCGTCGCGATCGCGCCGGCCTCGCCCGGCACCGTGCGGGCCGCGTCCGTCGTCGCGAGCACCAGGACCGGCATCGCCAGGTGCATCGCCTCGAGGAGCGACAGGCCGAGCGAGGTCCACCGGTTCGGGTGGACGTACGCGCGGCGTTCGGCGAGGGCCGTGTGCATCGGGTCGGAGGGCACGTCACCGCGGGCGACCACGGCGTCGCCGAAGCCGAGCTCCGGCAGCCGTTCGGTGCCCATGCCCCAGACGTCGACGGGTGCCACGGCCGCGAAGCGGGGGAGCAGGTCGGTGCCGACGACGCGGTCCCGGCGGACGGGCTCGTTGATGACGACGCCGAGGCGGTCGAGCGAGCCGGTGTAGCGCGGGCCGGGGTCGACGACGCCGTGTTCGACGACCGTGGTGCGCGTGGTGCCGCAGTCCCACATCAGCGCGTTCCAGTGCGTGACGTGCGCGATGGTCAGGTCGTCGCGGTCGCGGAACGGGTGCAGGCTGTTCGGCACGTCGACGCGGGGCGCGTTGTGCTCGACGAAGACGATCGGCACGTCGCGACCGGCCAGCAGGCGCTTCGCCGCGTCGAGTTCCTCGGTGCGTTGCAGGACGACCACGTCGACCTCGGCGTCGGCGACGTCGGCGGGGTCGATCTCGATCGCCGACGCCGGCCAGGCGCGCCCGCCACGACCGAGGCCCCAGGCGTCGCGCGCCGGCGTGGTCGGGATCAGGTACTCGTGCGGGCCGCGGACGAAGGCGTCCATCCAGCCGCCGTGCACGTGCCAGACGAGGATGCGCATGCGGGGCCTTTCGGTCGGTCGGGCACGAGGAGAAGGGGGAGCAGTGGCGGACGCTACGCAGCACCTTCTGGCGCGCTCCGCAGACTTCTCGGTTCCATCCGCGAAGCGCGGTCGAGCAGCCGTTCGTGGGCCGCGAGCACGTCCTCGATGCGCACCGTGGACAGGCACGGGTGGCCGGGGACGGGGCACTCGCGGGCACGGCTGAGCCGGCAGGGAGCCGCCTGGTCCCCGAGCAGTTCGACCAGCGGTGCGTACGGCGCCCACCGGACGGCGGGGACGACGGGCGAGAAGAGGCTGACGATCGGTGCGCCGACCGCCGCGGCGAGGTGCGCCGGCCCGGTGTTGCCGACGACGACGACCTCGGCACCGGCCAGGACCGCGGCGAGCTCGGCGGGCGTGGTCCGACCGCCGAGGTCGATGCCGGTGGCGCCGGCGACGGCCGCGGTCAGGTCGCGTTCACCGGGGGAGCCGGTGACGACGACGGGCACGCCACGCTCGGCGTACGCGGCGACGAGCTCCCGGTGGTGCGACGCCGGCCACGACCGGGCGGGGACGCTGGCGCCGGGGTGCACGACCACGTACCGTCCCAGCCCGGCCACGGACCGGGGTGCGACGGCGTCGTGACGCACCACGAGCCTCCCATCGTCCTCCGGCGGCAGCCGGAACCCGGCCGCGTCGGCGATCCGCAGCGCGCGCTCGGGTTCGGGGAGGTCCTCGGGCAGGTCCTCGCCGGGTCGCAGGCGGACGTCGAGGAGCGACCCCGGGTGGTCGACCGAGGCCCCGGAGACGCGGGGGACACCGGCGAGGCGGAGGAGCAGCGCCAGGGGCAGCGGCGACTGGTGGAACGAGGTGAGGACGACCGCTTCGTCGGGTCGCTCCTCGGCGACGAGCGCGCGGAACTCGGCGAGCACGGCGTCGTCGATCGGCCGCGCCGTCTCGGTGACCCAGGGCGCTGCCCACACCCGGACGCGGTCCACACCGGGCAGCAGGTCGGCGGCCGGGGTGCCCTGCGGTCCGCACAGCATCGTGATGTGCGAGGCACCGGCGGCGACGGCGCGCACGGCGGGGCCGGCGACCAGGACGTCACCGAACGAGTCGAGGCGCGCCACGAGAACGCGGGGACGGCTCACGTGCGGTCCGTCCCGACGGTCGACGGACCGGCCGCGGCGATCACCAGGTCGACGGCCTCGGCGAGGGTCGCCGCGACGGTCTCGGCGTCGTCGACCTCCTCGGGTCGCGTGCGCGGGGTCGGCACGAGCACGCCCTGCGCTCCTGCGGCCCGCGCCGCCTGCACGTCGGCGCCGATGTCGCCGACCACCACGAGCGCGTCCGGCGGGACCCCGAGTCGCTCGGCGGCGTCGAGGACCATGCCCGGCCGCGGCTTCCGGCAGGCGCAGTCGTCGCCGGCGTCGTGTGGGCAGACGCACCAGACGTCGAACGGCCCGACGAGCGCGTCCACGCGGGCGTTCGTCGCGTCGACCTGCTCGCGCGTCGCGAGGCCCTTCGCGACCACGGACTGGTTCGTGACCACGCCGAGCAGCAGCCCGGCTGCACGAGCCCGCTCCACGGCGCGACGGGCACCGGGGACGGGCACCACCAGGCGCGGGTCGGCGTTGTACGGGACGTCCACGACGAGGGTGTCGTCGCGGTCGAAGAGCAGGCCGCGGATCGCGCGGTCCGGAGCGAGGGGCATGGCACCGGAGTACCGGTCGGCGGCCGCGTGCCGGCTCAGGACAGCCGGGGAACGCGCCCGCTGCCGACGCCACCAGCGGACACCGCCTACCGTCGCGCCCGTGACCGCACTCGAGACCCTGCCCGCCGCCGACGGACGCCCGGAGCTCGTCGTCCTCCGCGCCATCAAGCTCGGCGACCTCCTGGTCGCCGTCCCCGCGCTCCGCGCTCTGCGACGGGCCTTCCCCGACCACCGCATCACCCTCGCGACGACGGCGTGGCTGGCGCCCGTCGTCGAACTCGTCCCCGCCGTGGACGTCCACCTGGCGCAGCACGGCCTCGACCACCCGATCAACGCCCCCGCCGGCACGGTCGACGTCGCGGTGAACCTGCACGGCGCCGGCCCCGAGTCGTCCGACCTGATCGCCGCCCTGCAGCCCCGACGGGTCATCGGGCACGCCGACCCGACCCACGGGTACGACGGTCCGGAGTGGCCGTCCGACGTGCACGAACGCGACCGCTGGGCGGACCTGCTCACCTGGCACGGCGTCCCCGCCGACGCCGACGACGTGCCCGTCGACCGCCCCTCGGCACCGCCCGTGGTCGCCGACGCCGCGGTCGTCCACGTCGGTGCCTTCCACGGGGCGCGGCACTGGCCCACGGACCGCTTCGCCGACGTGGTGCGCGGACTGCGGGAGCGCGGTGCCGACGTGGTCCTGACGGGAGGCGCGGACGACGTCGTCCGTGCACGTGCCGTCGCGGACGCGGCCGGCCTGGCGCCGGGGGCGGTCCTGGCCGGCTCCCTGGAGCTGCAGGAATTCGCGGGCGTCATCGCCGCGGCGCGGCTCGTGGTCACCGTCGACACCGGTGCGGCGCACCTCGCGACCGCGTACGGCGTGCCGTCGGTGGTGCTCTTCGGCCCGGCGCCGCCGGAGGCCTGGGGACCGCCCGCGTCGGGTCCGCACATCGTGCTCACCGATGCCTCGGTCCGGCGCGGCGACGTCTTCGCCGAGGACCCCGACCCGGCGATCCTGGCGGTCGGCGCGGCCGACGTGCTCGCCGCGGTGGACCGGCTCGACGTGCTCGGGGTGACCCCACAGGCGGCCGACCGGTAGCGTCGACCGAGAGCCACCCGGACCCACCGGGCACTCGGAAGGAGTCCTTCGTGTTCGAAGCCGCCAACATCCGTGACTGGATCGGCCTGCCGGTCGTCGACGAGGCCGAGGACAAGGTCGGGACGCTCGAGAGCATCTACTACGACACCGCCACGTCCGAGCCGGCGTTCGGTGCGCTCACGACCGGGATGGTCGGCTTCCAGAAGCTCGTGTTCGTCCCCCTCGTCGGGGCGACCGTCGCACCGAAGCACCTGCGCGTGACCTTCCCGAAGAAGCTCGTGAAGGACGCACCCTCCATCGCGACCGACGGTGAGCTCGACGCCGCGACCGAGCCCGAGCTGTTCCAGCACTACGGCCTCGAGTACCGCACGGGCAGCGGCGGCGAGCGTCGCCTCGGACGCCGCTGAGGCCGGAACTGCTCCGGATCGCCCGCCGGCCACTGCGCGCTGCCCTGGCGGTGGTCGGCGCCGTCTGTCTCGTGGCGGCGGGCCTCGGCGGGTCCGTCGGCGCGCCGCCGGCCTCCGCGGCGCCGATGTGGCCGGTGCCCGAGCCGTACCCCGTGACCGCCGACCCCACCGAGACGCTCGACGCGGTCCCGCCGGGCAGTGAGTACGTGGCGCTCGGCGACTCCTACTCGGCCGGGTACGGCCTGGGGGACCGCACCGGGCTGCCGACGAACGCCTGCGTGCAGTCGGCGCGCGACTACCCGCACCGGCTCGCGGCGCAGTTCGGGCTCGCCCTGACCGACGTCACGTGCGCCGGCGCCACGAGCGCCGACGTCACCATGGGCCACCAGTTCAAGGGCGTCCCACCCCAGATCGAGTCGTTGTCCGACCGCACCCGACTGGTGACCCTGACGATCGGCGGCAACGACGCGGACCTGTTCGGCACGGCGGCCTCGTGCCTGGCGATCTCCGCGAGCGGCCCGGTGTTCTCGGGCCGCGACGCCCCGTCGTGCGAGAGCACCCTGGTGCAGGACGGCGTCGACCAGCTCGCCGTGAAGATCCAGTCGCGCGTGGCCCTCGGCATCGCCGACACCCTCGGCGCGGTGCAGCGGGCCGCCCCGAACGCCGTCGTCGTGTTCCTCGGGTACCCGGCGATCTTCCCGGACGCCGAGGACACCCCCGCGAAGGGCTGCTTCCGGTCTGCACTCGACCTCGGCACCCTGGCGGGCTCGTTCCCGTCGGACACCTACCCGTTCACGGACACCGACGTCGAGTACCTGCACGGTGTCCAGGACGAGCTCAACGAGGTCTCCCGGTCCGCTGCCGCCGCCGCCGGGGTGCGGTTCGTCGACGTCTTCGCGAGCACACAGGACCACTCGCCGTGCGCCGCGTCGAAGCGCTACGTGGCCGGGGTGACGCTCACCGGTTCCGGCGACCTGCGGAAGATCGACCTGAAGGCCGGCGCCCTGCACCCGAACGAGCGCGGCGTCACGTACCTGACCGCGCGGATGGCCGCCGCGATCCGCGCCCTCGCCGGCTGATCCCACCGGCGGTCTCGGTCGCCGTGGCCGCTCGGCTGTCCGGGTGCGCCGCCGGCGGGACCACGCAGACCGGGGCGGCGGTCTCGCGCACGACGTCGTGGAGCAACGAGCCCGAGAGCGCGCGCACGTGGCCGCGGCCGAGCACCACCAACGACGCCCGGCGGGTGTGCGACGCGATGGCGTGACCCGGGTGGCCCTCGACCAGCAGCGGACGGATGCGGAGCGACGGGTACCGTGCGGCCAGCACGGACGTCACCCGCTGCAGCAGCTCGGCGTTGCTCGTACGCCACCGGAGCGGGTCCTCGGCGAAGTCGGTCAGCCCGGTCCGGGTGAGCACGGGCATCTCCCACGCGCGCAGCAGCGTCAGCCGTCGGTTCCGCCGGACGGCCTCGTCGACGGCGATCGACACCGCACGTTCGTCGATCGGGTCCTCCACCGCGAGCACCACGTCACCGTCGATCGGGTGCGGACCCTCCGGCACGACCACGGTCGGGACGGCAGCACGCTCGGCGACCCGCGCCGGGTCACCGCCGGCCGTCGATCCGCGCCGGTGGCGGAAGCTCCCGATCACGAGCAGGTCACCGCCGTCCGACTCCTCGACCAGGGCTGCGGCGAACGGACCCGCGTGCCGGTGCACCTCGACCGCCACACCGGGCAGGGCGGTCCGCGCGGCCTCGGCGAGCTGGTCGGCGACCGGAGTCCGGCCCTCCAACGCGTGGTCGGCGCCGATGATCCGCAGCCGCTCGACATCGGCGTCGGCGCGGGCCACGATCCACCGCAGGGCCTCGTCGTGGGGCATCGCCGCATCGGCGGCCAACGTCACCGTCGTCCATCGCTCGTCCATCCCGATCGGCCTCCTCCGTCGCAGGCTTCGGGGGCGTCACCTGGCGCTCCGTGCGCCACACGGTACTCCGGTCGGGGGCGGTGGAACCGGCCGTGCGCAGCGGTGGAACCGGCCGTGCGCGGCGGTGACCGCGAGCGCCGGACGTGGGCCGGGCCTCCCGTACGACGCCGCGTAGTCTCGCAGGCGTGGTGGTGAGCGCCGGACTGTTGCTGCACCGGACCGGTCCGGCCGGGCCGGAGGTCTTCGTCGCGCACATGGGCGGGCCGTTCTGGCGGAACCGGCCACGTGCCTGGTCGATCCCGAAGGGACTCGTCGAAGCCGGCGAGGACGCGCTCGAGACTGCCGTGCGTGAGTTCGGTGAGGAGATCGGGGTCCCCGCACCCGTGGCCGCCGACGACGTCACGGACCTGGGCGAGTTCCGGCAGGCCTCGGGCAAGCGCGTGCGGGTGTTCGCCGCCCCGGCCCCGGCGTTCGAGGTCGCCGTCGTGCGGAGCAACACCGTCCGGCTCGAGCTGCCACGCGGTTCAGGACGGTTCGTCGACGTGCCGGAGGTCGACGACGCCCGGTGGGTGCCGGTCGCCGAGGCGCGGGAGCTGCTCGTCGCGGGCCAGGTCGCCGCGGTGGACGCGCTGCTCGTGCTGCTCGACGGGCCGGATCCGGCCGGGTGAGCGCATCGCCCGTTGCGGGTGAGTCACGATCGGGTGACGGTCCGGACAGGGTCACGGGGGCGTGGATAACCTGACCGGGTGTCGGGCGGGCCGGCGCGACCACCAGGGGAGTACACATGCGGCGCTGGCGCACGGTCACAGCAGGGTTCACCGCCCTCGCACTCGGAGCAGGACTCGCGATCGGCGGCGCGACGAGCGCCTCGGCGGAGCCCGCGGGCAACTGGGGCACGTTCACCCTGAGCGGGGCGTCGAAGGCGTACACGGGCACGATGACGTTGCCCGGGTTCCCCGCCACGACGTTCACCTCGAACTCGCGGCAGTCGACCGTGATCAGCGGTGCATCGACGTGGCAGTCGGCGGGGACGCCGGTCGGTGGGGTCTACGGCACGAGTCGTGCGCAGACGTACATGAACCAGCGGCCGCAGGCTGATCGTCCCAACGGGGACTCGGCCTCGACCACCACCTACACGTTCGACGGCGCGACGCCCGGCGCGCAGAGCTGGTCGTTCGTCCTCGGGGACATCGACGCCGACCAGGCGACGATCTCGGCCACGGTGGCCGGCGGCGGTGCCGCGACCGCCGAGCAGCTCGGGTACCAGGGCTCCTACAACTCGTGCTCGGCATCCAGCCCTGCCGGATGGTCCTGCTCGCCGGATCCGGACGGCACGACCGGTCAGGACCAGCCGACCTGGGACGCCGCCACCCGCACGCTGACCGGCAACGCCGCCGCGTCGGACACCGCGGGCGCCTCGGCCTGGTTCACCCCGACCGCGTCGCTGACGAGCCTGACCATCACGTACCAGCAGCGCAGCGGGTTCCCGGTGTACCAGACCTGGTTCGCCAACCGCACCGCGGCGATCAGCGGCACCGCGACCCTCGACGGCACCCCGATCCCGGGAGCCACCGTCACCGTGACCGCACCGCGCGGCACCGTGTACACGACGACCACCGACGCCGATGGCAACTACGTGTTCCCGCAGTTGCCGGTGATCGCGAACTACCGCGTCGAGGTCACCCCGCCGGCGGGTGCTGACGGTCCGGAGCAGCCGCAGCGCGTGTCGCTCGCTGTTGACGGCACCCCAGGCGGCGTCGACGGGGTCGCCGACTTCGCGTTCACATCGCCACCGGAGACCGTCGCGGTGATCGGGACGGTGACCGACGACGACGGCAACCCGGTCTCGAACATCCCGGTCGTCATCACCGACCCGGACACCGGCGACACGCTGGTCGACACCACGACGAACAGCGACGGTGTGTACACCGGTTCCGACCTGCCCGCCGGCACCGAGCTGGACGTCTCCGTCGCCGACGAGCCGCCCGTGTCGATCACCACCGGTGACGCCGATGCAGCACCGGTCGAGCCCGAGCCGATCGTGGCGCCGCCCGCCGTGATCGCCACCGTGACCGGCGTCGTGTCGCTCGACGGCACGCCCGTGCCCGCCGGCGTGGTCGTCGAGCTCCTCGACGAGAGCGGCGCCGTCGTCGGATCGGACACCACCGACGCCGACGGTCGCTACACCTTCGCCACGTCTGCGGGTACCTACACGGTCCGCACGGTGGTCCCCGCCGCGGGTGCCACCGGTGACACCGCGAACACCGGTATCGCCGCGGTCGCCGGCACCAGCGTGACGTCGGACCTGCCGTTCACGTCGGCCGCCGCGCCCGAGGTCATCACGACCGACCAGCCCGGCACCGTTGCGGACACGAACGGCGACCCGGTCGCCGGCGTGGACGTCGTCGCGACGCCGACCGACCCGGAGGCCGGCCCGCCGGTGACCGTGGCCACCGACTCCGACGGCGTGTTCGACCTGGTCGACCTGCAGCCGACGACCGAGTACACGATCACGGTCGACGTCGACGGCGCCACTCCGGTGACCGTAGTCACGCCCGAGGACGGCGCAGCGACCCCGCTCGCCTTCGTGGTCGAGGCCGCGGTGACCCCGGTTCCGTCGCCGTCGCCCAGTGCACCGACGCCGAGCAACTCGCCGACCGCGGTGCCGACCGTGCCGGCTGCCGGAGGCTCGGGCAACGCGCCGGCCGCCGGTTCGGGTGACGTCGGCAACGGCGGGCCGCTGGCCTACACCGGTGCGGACCTGAAGCCCGGGCTCATCGCGGCCGGGGTGCTCGTGCTGCTCGGTGCGGCGCTGCTGACCTTCCGCGCGGTGCGCAACCGTCGCCGGAGCCACCTGCAGGACTGATCGGTCACGACGAGGGGCGGGCCCGGCGCGATGCCGGCCCGCCCTTCGTCGTGTTGCTGCACGCCACGCCGCCGCCCCACGAAACGCCGCCGCCCCACCCCCGAGGTTCCGAAATCTGCCCATCTCGGCGTCCCGAACGGCAGTTCGTGGAACCTCAGCGCAACGCGAACGGCAGTTCGTGGAACCTCGACGCCGCGCGCATGGCATGTCGCCGCGGCCCCTCGCCACACGCCGCCACACGCCGCCACACGCCGCCGCGACGACGCCACGCCCGGACCTCGACGCCGAGGGTCCACGACATGCCGCCGCTGCACCGCCGAGGTTCCACGGATCGCCGCCAGGACCGCCGAGATGCCGAGATTTCGGAACCTCGGCGCAGCGCGAGGCCGAGGACGACGACGACGCCACCCGACGCCACCCGACGCCGCGCCGCCCGCGCGCCGCGCTACTGCGTGCGGTGCGTGCGGTGCGAGCCCGTGACCGTCGCGACCGAGCCCGTCAGGGTCTGGATCGCCCGACCGACGACGGGCACCGACGTGGTGACCACCGCGAGCGAGGACGTGATCGCCTCGATCGACGACGTCGACAGGTGCTCCTGCCCGACCGTGTGCACCGGGAAGCCCCGACGCGCCAGCACGACGACCCCGAGCGACCCGAGCAGCACCGCACCACCGGCGAACGGCAGGTACTGCAGCCCGACGATCCCGAGCGCCTGCCCACCGATGGCTGCACCGCCGGCGATGCCGATGTTCGACGCACCGTTGATGAGCGCACCGGCGATGTCGGGGGAGACGCCTCCGGAGCGGATCGCGGCCGCCATGAAGAGCGTGCCCGTCGTGCCGTTCGCGGCCATCCACACGCCGGCGACGACCATCGTGCCGACCAGGGAGCCGTGCACGAACGGCATCGCGGCGAACGCGACGGCCATCACGGCGACGGCGGCGATGAGGGTCTGCCGGGGCGCCCGGTCGACGAACATGCCCGCGAGCCAGAGGCCGATCACCCCGGTGCCGCCCAGGACGAGCAGCGCACCGCTCACCATCGAGGCGTCGAGTCCGGCGTCGATCGCGTACGGCCCGACGTAGGTGTAGACGACGTAGTGCCCGGCGAACAGGAGCAGGTCGGCGATCACGACGGACAGCAGCCCGGTGCGCGCCCATGCTTTCGGGGACCCGATGTGCGGCGACGAGGCACCACTGACGGCGGGCAGGAACAGCAGTGCCACGGCGGCGAGCACGGCGGCGGCGACACCGATCGAGAACACGGCGGGGCGCCAGCCGATGTGCTGCGCGACCCAGGTGGCGACGGGCACGCCGAGCACGAACCCGAGCGAGCTGCCCGAGTACACGAACGCGATGGCGCGACCGGCCAGGCGCGGCGGCACGATCCGGGTGGCGTACGCCGAGGCGACCGAGAAGAACAGCGCGTGCGCGATGCCGCCGACGACCCGGCCGGCGCAGACGACGGCGAACGACGGTGCGAACGCGATCATGAGGTTCGACACCGTGTAGCCGACGAGCGTCGACACGAGCACGGCCTTGCGGGGGAGCTTCGCGGTGAAGGCGGTGAGCGGGAGCGCCAGGAGTGCCACGGCGCCCGCGTACACGGTGACGACGATGCCCATGGTGGCCTCGGACACACCGAGGTCGGCGCTCATCGTGCCGAGCAGCCCGACGGGCATGAGCTCGGTGGTGATGGCGAAGAACGTCGCCAGCCCGAGGACGGCGATGCCGACGATGGACTGGGTGGTGACGGTGATCGGCCGCGTGTTCGTCGACACGGCCGAGGTGGTGGTGTTGGTGGACACGCTGCTGACCTCCTCCGGGGCACGGGCGAGCGCGCGACGGTGCCGTTCGGGGGAACGACGATGACCGGGAGGTCTGCGGGGCACGCTCGCTGTGGATGTGGGTGATGTGGGTACGACTCCACGGCGAGTGCGCTCATCCAGTGTTGCACGATGGACCGCAGCCCGCGAGGGGGTCAGCGGAGATTCTCGGAGCGCTCCAACAATCCGCGCCCTCAGTTCTCGTTCGTCACCCGACCCTGCACGCCGCCACCCCGGAGCGCGATCGTCAACGTCCCGCTCATCGACTGCGCCGACATCGACACCGAGCCGTGCAGTGCCGCCTCGCGCGGGAAGCACGCCGTCGACGACTCGATCCGGTTCGCCGTCGCCACCAGGCAGATCGTCGACCGGTCCGTGCCGACCCCGGCCCAGACGGCCCACGGCGTGTCGAACGAGCCGCCGTCCAACGCCCGGTTCGTGAACACGAGCCGCGTGGAGTGCAGGCTCACAGGTGCCTCCACCGGACCCGGCAGCTGGTCGGCGTAGGTCTGCGGCACGTCGAGCAGCTGCTCGAGCGTGACCGTGCCCGCCGTCGGCGTGACGCTCGGTGCCGCTGCGACGTCGCCGCGCACGGGCCCGACGACGGTGCCGGCGGCGAACGCCACCCCGACCGCCGCTGCCGCGCCGAGCGCGATCCAGACGCGTGGCCGCTCCGTCCAGAGCAGCGTGCGCCACCGGGACCGTCGCGTCGGTCCGACCGGGAGGCCCGGCTCACCCCCGACATCGTCACCCGCGTCATCGGGACGGCCGGGTTCTCGGGCTTCGGTCGCCGCCCAGGATCCGGCTTCCGGTCTCAGGGAGGCATCCGGTTGCACGGACGGATCCGGCTCGGCAGCAACCGTCGCGCGCTCCGGGACCGACCGCCCCGGCGATGGCACGGACGGTGGAGCCGTCGGTTCCGGCGACGAGCCGGGCAGTGGAGCCGACCGTTCCGGGGACGCGACCTGCCCGCTGGCCGGGGCCGTGCCTCCCGGCCGCCCGTCGGGCCCCGTGTCGGAGGCGACTCCCGCGACCGCTCGCCGTCCACCCGGCCGCCGCCCGCTCGCCAGGTCCTGCAGCGCGATCCGGGCGCGCGCCGCGTCGGCGGGGCGCGATGCCGCTCCCCAGGCGACGGCCTCGAGCCGTGCCCGTTCCGCTGCCACGTCGTCGTGGGCCATGCGCACTCCCGATCTGCCGGTCGCGTGGACTCCCTTCATCGTGGCACTGCCGGGGCGGCGGCGCGCACCCAGAACGAGGGGAGTAGGCGTGACGCATGAGCACCGAACCCGAACCGCGGCAGGACGCTGACCCGGAGACCCTCGAGCCGCTGAGCCACGACTCCCAGTCCGGCGAGGCCGACTACGTGGCGACGAGCCCCGGTGGGACCGGCACGGAGCGCCACGTGCCGACCGCCGACGAGGAGCAGGGTCGCGGCACCGAGTACGACCCGGTGGACCAGGGGCCGCAGCAGGAGGGCCAGGGCGGCTGACGCCGGGCCCGACGCCACGCGCCCGCGCTACCGGATCACCCGGCGCAGCACGGCTCGCTCACCCGCCGTCCACGCGGCACTCGTCACGACGTACAGCGCGGCGGCGAGCGGGGCGATCGCGGCGAACACGACCGTGATGAACGGGGCGAACCGCCCGATGGCGGCGGTCGCTGCCGCACCGGGCACCTGCGCGCCCGGCTCGGGCGTCGGCACCGGGTTCCAGCGCAGGTTCGCGCGACGGCTGAGCTCCACGACGACGGCGAGCACGGCCAGCAGCAGGACGACGACCCAGGCGTGCACCCAGAGCGGCGACGTGAGCGTGACGACGAGTGAGTGCCCGAGCGGGACCCCGACCAGGGTGGCCTCGAGCAGGGCGTTGACCGTGCCGCCGATCGACGCATGCGTGAACAGGGCGTAGACGAGGGACAGCACCGGAGCCTGCGCGAGGACGGGTAGGCAGCCGGCCAGGGGTGAGACCTTCTCGTTCGTGTAGAGCTGCTGGACGGCGCGCTGCAGCTGCTCGGCGTTCTTCCCGTGGCGCTTCCGCAGGGCGGCGAGCTGCGGCGCGAGCCGACGTCGGTCGCGCTCCGCTCGGACCTGCAGGACGGACAGCGGCACGAGCACGGCCCGGACGGCCAGGGTCAGGAGCACGACGGCGATCGCCGCGGCGAACGAGCCCATGGTGGGGGAGAGCGCCGCGGTCAGGGCGGCGACGAGGTCCGCGCCACCGTGCAGCAGCGGGCCGACGAGGGGCAGGGTGGACAGGTCCATGACGGTTCCGATCGGTGGTGGTTCGCAGGAGGGGTCGCGAGGGGCCCGGCCACCGGTCGGTGGTCAGGCCGGGGCGACGACTCCCGGAGCACGCGATCGGACGTGCCCGTCGGCATCGGGGTGGCTCCACGCGATGCGGGTGACCAGGTCCGGTACCGCAGCGTGTTCGACGCCCGTCGACCGCAGCCCGAGGACCGCCGCCAGCACCGTGGCGATGACCTGCGCGACGACGACCGCCACGGCGACGGCCGTCAGGCCGAGCGCGGCCACTGCCAGCAGCGGCAGGACGCCGGCCGCGGGGTCGCCGATCGCGGGCGCCCCGAGCAGCAGCGCGGCGGCGGCGCGGAGGATCAGCAGGGCGACGGTCATGGTCGGTTCAGCGTAACGCCCGCGTGCCGCCACGGACAGGACGGCAGCGCGGGAGAGGATCGCCGCATGACCGCAGGTTCGCCGAGCACCCCAGCGACCGTCGCGCTCGACCGAGCCGGGGTGTCGTACACGCCGCACGTGTACGACCATCACGAGAGCGCCACGAACTTCGGCGAGGAGGCCGCCGCCGCACTCGGCCTCCGCGAGGAGCAGGTCTTCAAGACCCTGGTCGTCTCGGTCGACGGCGCACTGGCGGTGGCGATCGTGCCGGTGGCGAACCGGCTCGACCTCAAGGCCATCGCGGCGGCGGTCGGGGGCAAGAAGGCGACGCTGGCCGATCCGGCCCTCGCCGAGAAGCGCACCGGGTACGTCGTCGGCGGGATCAGCCCGGTCGGCCAGAAGTCCCGGATCCGGACCGTGCTCGACGAGTCGGCCTTGGCGTACGACAGCATCTTCGTCTCCGGCGGGCGCCGCGGGTTCGACATCGAGGTGGCTCCGGCCGACCTCGCGCGGGTCACCGACGCCATCTCGGCAGCGATCGCGCGGACCTGAGTCGGGTCGCCGCAAGTTTCTCCGGTGGCCGGGAATGACCCCGGCACTCCTGCGTTGCATTGAGTCAAAGGCACTCAAGTTCCCAGGAGGTCCCTTTGCCAGAGACGTTCGGCCCGACCGGCAGCAGTGACTCGTTCGACGAGTTCCTCGCCCGCCTCCTCGCGGCGCAGAACACCGGTGACCCGCAGCGCCCCCGTGCGTTCGGCCGACCGGTGGACATCACGCGGCTCCTCAGCCGCCGTACCCACGAGCTGCTCCAGCACACCGCCGAGTACGCGGTGTCGCAGGGGCAGCACGAGCTCGACGCGCTGCACCTGCTGCACGTGCTCGTCCGCACCGAGCCGTTCGACGCCGTCGTCCGTTCCGCCGGGGTCGACCCCGAGCGCCTCGCCGCCGAGATCGAGCAGCGCCTGCCGATGGCCCGCGAGCCGCAGCCCGAGCAGACCGGCCGCCCGGCCCTGACCGGCACGGCGCAGCGCATCCTCGTCGAGGCCACCCAGGCCGCACGGGGCTTCGGCAGCACCTACACCGACCCCGAGCACGTCTTCTTCGCGCTCGTGACCGACCAGGAGACCGTCACCGGGCAGCTGCTCGCCAGCGCCGGTGTCACCCCGCAGGCCATGCAGGACTACGCCCAGCAGGCGGCGGCAGCAGCACGAGAGGGGCGCCCCATGCCCGGAACCAGTGCAACGACCGGAACGGACGAGTCCGGTTCCGTCAGCGACACCCCGACCCTCGACCAGTTCGGTACCGACCTCACCGCGCGGGCCCGTGACGGTCGCATCGACCCCGTCATCGGTCGCGCCGAGGAGATCGAGCAGGCGGTCGAGATCCTGCTCCGTCGCACCAAGAACAACCCCGTCCTGATCGGCGAGCCCGGCGTCGGCAAGACCGCCATCGTCGAGGGACTCGCCCAGCGAATCGTCGACGGCGAGGTCCCCACCCTGTTGCAGGGCAAGCGCGTCGTCGCCCTCGACCTGCCCGGCATGCTCGCCGGCACCCGGTACCGCGGCGACTTCGAGGAGCGCCTGACGAAGGCCATGGACGAGATCGCGGCACACGCCGACGAGCTCATCGTCTTCGTCGACGAGCTCCACACCGTCGTCGGCGCCGGTGGTGGCGGTGAGGGCGGCTCGATGGACGCCGGCAACATCCTCAAGCCCCGGCTCGCCCGCGGCGACCTGCACCTGGTCGGCGCGACCACCCTGAACGAGTACCGCCGGATCGAGAAGGACGCCGCACTCGAGCGTCGCTTCCAGCCGGTCACGGTCGGGGAGCCGAGCGTCGAGGACGCCGTCGCGATCCTGACCGGCCTCGCACCCCGGTACGAGGAGCACCACGGCGTCGTCTACACGCCGGAGTCGCTGCGCGCCGCCGTCGAGCTCTCGCACCGCTACGTCACCGACCGGCACCTGCCGGACAAGGCCATCGACCTCATCGACCAGGCCGGTGCACGGCGCCGGCTCGCCCGTTCGGGCGACGTCGACGTCGAGGCCCTCCGCGACCAGGTCGCCGAGCTGCTGGCCGAGAAGGACCGCGCGGTCGCCGAGGAACTGTACGAAGAGGCGTCGCGCCTGCGCGACGAGACGGTCGGACTGGAGGCCCGGATCGCCGCCGCCACGTCGGCGGACGCTCCCCGCGCTCCCCACCGGCACGGCCGCGACGCCGCTGACGCGTCGCCGCGGGACCGGCGGCGTGGGCCCACCCGTCCGGAATCCGTGGGCACCTCGATCACGGAACGCGACATCGCCGGTGTGGTGTCACGCGCCACGGGCATCCCGGCGACGCGCCTGACCCAGGGCGACCGCTCACGGCTCGCCGTGCTCGAGCAGGAACTGCACGGGCGCGTCGTCGGACAGGACGACGCCGTCGCGGCGATCGCGAAGGCCGTCCGACGCAGCCGCACCGGCATGGGCGACCAGCGTCGTCCGGTCGGCAGCTTCCTGTTCCTCGGCCCGACCGGCGTCGGCAAGACCGAACTGGCGAAGGCCCTGGCGTCGTCGCTGTTCGGTGACGAGTCCGCCATGCTCCGCTTCGACATGAGCGAGTTCGGCGAGCGGCACACCGTCTCGCGGCTGGTCGGGGCGCCTCCCGGGTACGTCGGCTACGACGAGGCCGGGCAGCTCACCGAACGCGTGCGCCGGAACCCGTACTCGGTGATCCTGCTCGACGAGGTCGAGAAGGCGCACCCCGACGTGTTCAACCTGCTGCTGCAGGTGCTGGACGACGGTCGACTGACCGACGGCCAGGGGCGCACGGTGGACTTCCGGAACACGGTCGTGATCATGACGTCGAACATCGGCTCGGAGTTCCTGGCCTCGCGGTCGGGCGCCCTCGGCTTCGCGCCCGTGGGTTCCACTGACGGGTACGGCGAGGACGACCTCCGCGCCCGGGTGATGGGCAAGCTCCGCGAGGCCATGCGGCCGGAGTTCATCAACCGCATCGACGAGATCGTGCTCTTCCGCAAGCTCGACCGGTCGCAGATCACGTCGATCGTGTCACTGCTGCTGCAGGACACGGCGCTGCGGCTCGTCGCGCAGGACATGGTGCTCTCCGTGTCCGACGCCGCGGTCGACTGGCTCGCCGAGCACGGGTACGAGCCCGAGTACGGCGCGCGTCCGCTCCGCCGGCTCATCCAGCGCGAGGTCGACGACCGCATCGCGACGCTCGTGGTCGACGGTGGCGTGACCGCCGGGGACACCGTGCGGATCGACGTCGTCGACGACGTGCTGACGGCAGCGGTGGTGGAACCCGCGGCGCTGTAGCAGCCGTTCGCCCACGAAGGCCCGGTACCGATTCGGTACCGGGCCTTCGTGGCGTCCGGGTACGACAGCGTGGTGTTCGGGAATGCAATTCCGGAGAAATCGGAGAAAGGGGTTGCGCTGCGAATTGCGGGGCCGATAGTGTTCACTCGTCGCGAACCGCTGCAGTGCAGCCGGGGGACGACTCCGACAGCTCGAGACCGAAAGGGGGCCGACCATGATGATCACCGCAACCACTCCGTTCCGTGGAATCCGTGGACGCGTCGGCACCCCGCTCCGCGTCCGCTGACCCGGAGCGTTCCGCCTTCTGCCGACATCTGTGTCGTTCGATCCTCGTCTCGTGACGAGTCCGTCGCCTGACACCTCGCGCTGAGCCGTTCTGGCTCGCGTCGAACCGGCTCCGTCGATCGCCGATCGGTCCCGACCCGTGTGCTCCGCGCACGCGATCGGACTGCGTCGATCGTCGCCGGAGAATGTCGGCGGTCGGTGCGACGCTCTCGGTACCGGAAGTCATTCAGTACCGCGTCGTCGGACATTCCTCCGGTGACCGCGGAATGCATTCTCACGCATTCATTTTGACCTGCCCGTGTTCCGGGCAGTCCACTCCTGCCCGTGTGCCGGGCAACTCCGTCATGCCCTGAAAGGGATCACCGTGTCATCGAAGACCGCCACCCGTCCTCCCGATACCCGCGCAGCGCGCCACCGGGTCTCCCTCACCGACCGCATCGCGCTGCGCATCGGCATGTCGCTCATCATCTGGAGCCGGCGGACCCGCCGGGTCCGTCCGGTGATCGACCACGCAACACGGCTGCAACTCGACCGCGAGCGGCAGCAGCGCGAGAACGACCTGCTCCTGCAGGCCGCACTCATGCGCGCCTGGCGCTGAGCCGGATCGGACACGCGACCGTCGCACCGTGCGACCGTCGCCGTCCCGTGCCCGCTTGGTGGCTCGGTGCGAGGGATTAGCCCCGCACCGAGCCACCGCCGGCGCACCGGCCGACGCAACCCGCACAGTGCGCCGCACCGACGACCCAGCACGGCGCGACCGAGCCCGCACCGTGCGCCGACGTGTCGGACGCACCCCGGGCCTCCCGTACCGTTGGCGGGTGACCGAAACCGCAGCTGCACTCGTCGAACGCCTGACCGCCGTCGTCCCGGACTTCCCGAAGCCGGGGGTGCTGTTCCGCGACGTGACGCCGGTGTTCTCGGACGCCGTCGCGTTCGGCCGCGTGTGCGAGGCACTCGCCGCGCCCTTCGCGGTCGGTGCCGGGTTCGACGCCGTCGCCGGCATCGAGGCACGGGGCTTCGCCCTCGGCGGCGGGATCGCCGCGCAGCACCAGGTGGGCGTGCTCACCGTGCGCAAGGCCGGCAAGCTGCCGGGCGAGGTCCTCAGCGAGCAGTACGCACTCGAGTACGGCGAGGCCGAGCTCGAGCTGCGTCCGGGCCAGCTCCCCGCGGGCACCAGGGTCCTCGTCGTCGACGACGTCCTCGCCACCGGTGGGACCGGCGCCGCCACCATCACGCTGCTCGAACGCGCGGGCTACCAGGCGGTCGGGTTCGCCGCGCTGCTCGAGCTCGACGGGCTGAACGGACGCGAGCGACTCGAGCCGCGCCTGCCCGTCACGACGCTCGGCGCCGTGCCCGCCTGAGCCCCACGCGCGCACTAGTCTTGACGCACCATTTCGATCGAGGAGTCCCATCATCGTGACCGAGTCAGTCGCCGCAGCGCCGGAGAGCGCCGAGCCCGCAGCCGTGCCCCAGGCACCCGAGCCCCGCACCGCGACGACGACCACGACGGGCACCGAGCTCTTCGACGGTGAGCGCGGCGTCGTCGCGATCCGCGTCGACGGTGTCCTCAAGGACCTCGCTGCCGACGTCGCCGCCGGCGAGACCGCCGAGGCCGTCACCCTGCAGGAGCAGGACGGGCTCGACATCCTCCGTCACTCGGCCGCGCACGTGCTCGCGCAGGCCGTCCAGCAGATCAACCCCGAGGCCAAGCTCGGCATCGGGCCGCCCGTCACCGACGGCTTCTACTACGACTTCGACGTCGCCGAGCCCTTCACCCCCGAGGACCTCAAGGCCATCGAGAAGGGCATGGACCGCATCGTCAAGCAGGCCCAGCGCTTCCGCCGCGTGGTCGTCTCGGACGAGCAGGCGCGGGAGCTGATGGCGGGGGAGCCGTACAAGCAGGAGCTCATCGGGCTCAAGGGTGCGGCGACCGACGGCGCCTCCGGCGAGAGCGTCGAGGTCGGCGCCGGCGAGCTCACCGTGTACGAGAACGTCGACCCGAAGTCGGGCGAGGTCGTCTGGCAGGACCTCTGCCGGGGCCCGCACGTGCCGCACACCCGCTGGATCGGCAACGCCGCGAAGCTCATGCGCGTCGCCGCTGCCTACTGGCGCGGCTCCGAGAAGAACCCGCAGCTGCAGCGCATCTACGGCACCGCCTGGCCTGACAAGGACCAGCTCAAGGCGTACCTGGTGCGTCTCGAGGAAGCCGCCAAGCGCGACCACCGCAAGCTCGGTGCCGAACTCGACCTGTTCTCGTTCCCCGACGAGATCGGGTCCGGCCTGGCGATCTTCCACCCGAAGGGCGGCATCATCCGCCGCGAGATGGAGGACTACTCGCGCCGTCGGCACGAGGAGAACGGCTACTCGTTCGTCTACACGCCCCACATCACCAAGGGCGACCTGTTCGAGACCTCCGGGCACCTCGGCTGGTACAAGGACGGCATGTTCCCGGCCATGCACATGGACGAGGCACGCGACGAGGACGGCAACGTCACGCGTCAGGGCGCCGACTACTACCTCAAGCCGATGAACTGCCCGATGCACATCCTGGCGTACCGGTCGCAGCCGCGTTCGTACCGCGATCTGCCGCTCCGGATGTTCGAGTTCGGCACGGTCTACCGCAACGAGAAGTCCGGCGTCATCCACGGCCTCACCCGCGTGCGCGGCCTGACCCAGGACGACGCGCACATCTTCACCACGCAGGAGAAGATGAAGGAGGAGCTGACCACGACCCTCGCGTTCGTGCTCTCGCTCCTGCGCGACTACGGCCTCGACGACTTCTACCTCGAGCTGTCGACGAAGGACCCGGAGAAGTACGTCGGTGACGACGAGGTCTGGGACGTGGCGACGGAGACCCTGCGCCAGGTCGCCGAGGAGTCCGGTCTCGAGCTCGTGCCGGACCCGGCCGGCGCCGCGTTCTACGGCCCGAAGATCTCGGTGCAGGCCCGCGACGCCATCGGCCGCACCTGGCAGATGTCGACCGTGCAGCTCGACTTCAACCTGCCCGAGCGTTTCGGCATCGACTACACCGCGGCCGACGGCTCCCGCCAGCGCCCGGTGATGATCCACCGCGCGCTGTTCGGCTCGATCGAGCGGTTCTTCGGCGTGCTGACCGAGCACTACGCCGGTGCGTTCCCGGCCTGGCTGTCGCCGGTGCAGGTCGTCGGCATCCCCGTCGCGGCTGAGTACGGCGACTACCTCGACGAGGTCATCGCGAAGCTCCGGTCGCACGGCGTCCGCGCCGAGGTCGACCACTCGGACGACCGCATGCAGAAGAAGATCCGCACGCACACCAAGGCGAAGGTGCCGTTCCAGCTCATCGCGGGCGGTGACGACCGCGACGCCGGTGCGGTCTCGTTCCGCTTCCGTGACGGGCGCCAGGACAATGCCGTGCCCGTGGACGAAGCGGTCGACCGCATCCTGACGGCGATCCGCGAGCGCGCGCAGGTCTGATGACGGACGAGCAGGACCCGCTGGTCATCCGGGACGCCGCCACCGGTGCGGCCGTCCCGGATGCCTTCCAGCGCCTGTGGAACCCGCACCGGATGGCGTACATCGACGCCGGGCGCGACGGCACGGGCCGCGGGCACGCGGACGACTGCCCGTTCTGCGAGGCACCGCGGAAGTCCGACGAGGACGCCCTCATCGTCGCCCGGGGCGAGCACGCCTACGTGCTCCTCAACCTGTTCCCGTACAACAACGGACACCTGCTGGTCTGCCCGTACCGCCACGTGCCGCTGTACGACGAGGCCACGCCGGACGAGCTCCGCGAGATGGGCGAGCTGACCCAGACCGCGATGCGGGTCCTGCGCGCCGTGTCGCACTGCGACGGCTTCAACATCGGCATGAACCAGGGCGAGGTCGCGGGGGCCGGCATCGCCGCACACCTGCACCAGCACATCGTGCCGCGGTGGCAGTCTGACGCGAACTTCTTCCCGATCATCGCGCGGACGAAGTCGATGTCCCAGATGCTCGGGGACACCCGCCGACTGCTCGCCGAGGGCTGGCCGGCAGCGGACTAGACTGATCGGCATCATGAGCGACAGCACCAGCACCTCCGGCACCCCTGGCACCTCGATCACCGGCTCCGACCGCGTCAAGCGCGGCCTCGCCGAGATGCTCAAGGGCGGCGTCATCATGGACGTCGTCGACGCCGAGCAGGCCCGCATCGCGGAAGAAGCCGGCGCCACCGCGGTCATGGCCCTCGAGCGTGTCCCCGCCGACATCCGCGCACAGGGCGGCGTGGCCCGCATGTCCGACCCGTCGATGATCGAGGAGATCATCGCCGCCGTGTCGATCCCCGTCATGGCGAAGGCCCGCATCGGCCACTTCGTCGAGGCGCAGATCCTGCAGGAGCTCGGCGTCGACTACATCGACGAGTCCGAGGTGCTCTCGCCCGCCGACTACGTCAACCACATCGACAAGTGGAACTTCACCACGCCGTTCGTCTGCGGTGCCACCGAGCTGGGCGAGGCGCTCCGTCGCATCACCGAGGGCGCTGCGATGATCCGTTCCAAGGGCGAGGCCGGCACGGGTGACGTGTCCGAGGCCACGAAGCACATCCGCACGATCAACAAGGAGATCGCGGCGCTGCGCCACCTCAAGGAAGACGAGCTCTACGTCGCCGCCAAGGAACTGCAGGCGCCGTTCGAGATCGTGCGCGAGGTCGCCCGCACCGGCAAGCTCCCCGTCGTGCTCTTCACCGCCGGTGGCGTCGCCACCCCGGCCGACGCCGCGATGATGATGCAGCTCGGCGCGGACGGCGTGTTCGTCGGCTCCGGCATCTTCAAGTCCGGCGACCCGGCGAAGCGTGCCGCGGCGATCGTCAAGGCCGTCACCTTCCACGACGACCCCAAGGTCATCGCCGAGGTCTCGCGTGGTCTGGGCGAGGCGATGGTCGGCATCAACGTCGCCGACGTCCCCGCGCCGCACCGCCTCGCCGAGCGTGGCTGGTAGCACGACGAGCAGTGCCCGGCCCCGCATCGGGGTCCTGGCGCTGCAGGGTGACTTCCGCGAGCACATCGCCTCGTTGACGGAGCTCGGCGCCGACGTGGTGCCGCTCCGTCGACCCGAGGAGATCGCGGCGCTCGACGGCATCGTGATCCCCGGCGGCGAGTCGAGCGTGATGGACAAGCTGTCCCGGTCGTTCGGCGTCGCCGAGCCCCTCGCAGCTGCCATCCGCGACGGCCTGCCGACGTACGGCACGTGCGCCGGCATGATCATGCTGTCGTCGCGGATCACCGACGGCATCAGCGGCCAGCAGACCCTCGACGTGCTCGACACCACGGTTCGTCGGAACGCGTTCGGCAGCCAGAACGACTCGTTCGAGGTCGACGTCCCGATGCCCGAGCTTGGTGACGCCCCCGTGCACGCGGTCTTCATCCGAGCCCCGGTGGTCGAGCAGCACGGCCCCGGCGTCCAGGTCCTCGGTGCGCTGGCGGACGGGCAGGTCGTCGCGGTGCAGCAGGGCAACGTCCTCGCCAGTGCGTTCCACCCCGAGGTCGCCGGCGAGGACCGCTTCCACCGCCGCTTCCTCGCCATGGTGCGCAGCGCCTGACGCGGCCCCCGGGCTCTGGGCACGACCGCCCGCGGGCCCTGGGCCCGGCCGCCTGCGTGCCCGCACCGGCGGGGCGGGGGGGCGCCGGGCCTCCCGGCTGGGTAAACTGACCCCGACTTTCCGCAAGACGCAAGGAGAACCGTGTCCGGGCATTCCAAGTGGGCGACGACCAAGCACAAGAAGGCCGTCATCGACGGCCGTCGTGCCAAGTCCTTCGCCAAGCTCATCAAGAACATCGAGGTCGCCGCGAAGATGGGCGGCGCCGACCTGTCGGGCAACCCGACGCTGGTCGACGCGATCCAGAAGGCCAAGAAGACCTCGGTCCCGAACGACAACATCGACCGCGCCGTCAAGCGCGGTGCCGGCCTGACCGGTGAGTCGATCGAGTACACGACGATCATGTACGAGGGCTACGCCCCGAACGGCGTCGCGATGCTGATCGAGTGCCTCACCGACAACAAGAACCGCGCAGCGGCCGAGGTCCGGACGGCGATGTCCCGCAACGGTGGCACCATGGCCGACCCGGGCAGCGTCGCCTACAACTTCTCGCGCAAGGGCGTCATCTCGGTCACGAAGACCGACGGCCTCGACGAGGACACCGTCATGACCGCCGTGCTCGACGCCGGTGTCGAGGACGTCATCGACCAGGGCGGCGGCTTCGAGATCATCACCGAGGCGAGCGACCTCGTCGCAGCCCGCACCGCGCTGCAGGACGCCGGCATCGACTACGACTCGGCCGACGCCGAGTTCGTCCCCGGCCTCAAGGTGCCGGTCGACGCCGAGACCGCCCGCAAGGTCTTCCGCCTGATCGACGCGCTCGAGGACAGCGACGACGTGCAGAACGTCTACGCCAACTTCGACGTGCCGGCGGACGTCCAGGCCGAGCTCGACGAGGACGAGGGCGAGTAGCCGTGCTCCGTGTGCTCGGGGTGGACCCCGGGCTCACCCGGTGCGGCGTCGGCGTCGTCGAGGTCGCACCGAACCGGCGCGCACGGCTCGTCCACGTGACGGTCGTGCGCACCCCGGCGGACATGCCGCTCGAACAGCGGCTGCTCCGCATCGCCGACGGCATCGCCGCCGAGATCGACGAGCACCACCCGGACGCGGTCGCCGTCGAGCGTGTGTTCGCGCAGGCGAACGTCCGCACCGTGATGGGCACCGCCCAGGCGGCCGGGCTCGCGCTGCACGCCGCGGCGGCCCGCGGGCTGCCCGTCGGCCTGCACACGCCGTCCGAGGTCAAGGCGGCCGTCACCGGCTACGGCAACGCCGACAAGCGCCAGGTGCAGACCATGATCGCGCGCGTGCTCGGTCTCGCCGAGGCCCCGAAGCCGGCCGACGCCGCCGATGCGCTCGCGCTGGCCGTGTGCCATGCCTGGAGGCTCGGATCACCGGACGTCGCCGGCGAACGTGCCACGAACCTCACCCCGGCACAACGCGCGTGGCGCGACGCACAGGGCGGCACCGTCGACTCCCCGCTCGCCCGTGCGGCCGCTGCCGCGGCCCGACCGCGTGGCTCGTCGGCCGCGTCGGTGGGCGGCCGTAGGCTCGGGGCATGATCGCGAGTCTCCGGGGTACCTGCATCGACATCGCCGGTTCCGGCGTGGTGATCGAGGCCGGGGGAGTCGGGTACGCCGTCACCGTGACCCCGGCCCACGCGCTGACGATGCGCCACGGGTCCGAGGTGTTCGTGCGCACCGCGATGATCGTGCGCGAAGACGAGCACCTGCTCTTCGGCTTCGAGTCGACCGACGCCCTCCAGGTGTTCGACCTGCTGCGCAGCGTCACGGGTGTCGGGCCGAAGTCCGCGATGGGCGTCCTGGCCCACATGGACCCGTCGCAGGTCGCGAACGCCGTGGCGAAGGACGACGACGGCGCCTTCCGCAAGGTCTCCGGCATCGGCCCGAAGACCGCGAAGCTCATCATCCTCGCGCTCACCGGCAAGCTCGCCGCGTTCGAGCAGGCCGCCGTCGTCACCGCCGGTCGTGGCACCGCTGCCCACCCGGCCGCGACCGACGTCGTCTCCGCACTGATCGGCCTCGGCTGGCGCGAGGACGCAGCACAGACCGCCGTCGACGAGACCGTCGCGAACGAGCCAGGGGCCGCGGCCATGGGCACGCAGGCGCTGCTCCGCGCCGCGCTCGGTGCGCTCCGGCCCGCCGGTGCCGGTCGATGAGCGGCATCACGTCAGCCGGAGCCGAGTCGCAGGAAGAACTCGCGTTCGAAGGTGCACTCCGGCCGCGGTCGCTCGACGAGTTCGTCGGCCAGCGGAAGGTGCGCGGGCAGCTCGACCTGCTGCTCAAAGCCGCGGGCATGCAGGACCGCACCCCGGACCACATCCTGATGGCGGGTCCTCCCGGCCTCGGCAAGACCACGCTGGCGATGATCGTCGCGCACGAGACCGGGCGTCCGTTGCGGATGTCGAGCGGTCCGGCGATCCAGCACGCGGGCGACCTGGCTGCCGTCCTGTCGTCGCTCGTGCCGGGCGAGGTCCTGTTCATCGACGAGATCCACCGGATGGCGCGCTCGGCGGAAGAGATGCTCTACCTGGCGATGGAGGACTTCCGGATCGACGTCATGGTGGGCAAGGGCGCCGGCGCGACGAGCATCCCACTCGACCTCGCGCCGTTCACCCTGGTCGGTGCCACCACCCGCGCCGGCCTGCTGCCGAACCCGCTCCGCGACCGCTTCGGCTTCACGGCGCACCTCGAGTTCTACGAGAAGGACGAACTCGAACAGGTCCTGATCCGCGCCGCGCACCTGCTCGAGCTCGACATCGACCGATCGGCGCTGCGGGAGATCGCCGGGCGTTCCCGGGGCACCCCGCGCATCGCGAACCGGCTGCTCCGCCGGGTCCGCGACTACGCCCTCGTGCACCGCACCACCGACGGCATGGCGGCCGTCCAGGGTGCACTCGACCTGTACGACGTCGACGAGCTCGGGCTCGACCGCCTCGACCGCGCCGTGGTCGAGATCATGCTGACCCGCTTCGACGGCGGACCGGTGGGGCTGAACACCCTCGCGGTCTCGGTCGGAGAAGAGTCCGAGACCATCGAGTCGGTCGTCGAACCCTTCCTCGTCCGGGTCGGTCTGGTCACGCGCACCCCGCGCGGCCGCATCGCGACCCCGGTCGCGTGGCGGCACCTGGGCCTCACCCCAGGGCAGGGCGTCGGGCCGCTCCCGGGCCTGTTCGACGACACCGACACCACCGACTAGCGGCCGATCGGTCGGGTGACATGCCACGCACAGTGGCGTGCCCTAGACTGCTACGGCCCGAAACCGAGCAACCAGAGAAGGCAACTGCATCATGGGTCAAGAAGTCATCCTCATCGTCATCGTCGTGGCGTTCGCGGCCTTCATGTTCTACAACAGCCGCAAGCGCAAGAAGCAGCAGGGCGAGCTCGCCACCAAGATGGTGCCGGGTGCTCGCGTGATGCTGTCCTTCGGCCTGTACGGCACGCTCCTCTCCGTCGACGACGAGAAGGTCACCGCCGACGTCGAGATCGCCCCCGGCACCGTCGTCACCGTGCACCGCCAGACCCTGTCGCGCGTCGTCGACGACAGCGCCTCCGACATCGAGACCACCGCGACGCCGGAGGACGAGGCCAAGCCCGTCGCCGAACTCAACGGGGAGCCGGTCTACGGCGAGCGGGTCGACAACGACCGCCTCGACGAGACCGACTCGAAGCGCAAGTCCGACGACTGACGCCCTCGGCCGCCGGGTCGTCTGACCCGGCGGCTTCCCTCTGCCGTCGTGCCTGAGCGCCGACGGTCCTGAACAGAAAGACGAGACGACCGGTGGCACGATCGACACCCGTCAAGAAGGCGCTGCGCTCGCTCACCTGGTTGGTGATCCTGATGGCGATCCTCGCCGGCCTGAACACCGCCGCGACGATCCTCGCCGGCAGCTCGAAGGACGACACGGACAAGTGGTACCAGGGCGCGAGCTGGGTACCGGAGCTCGCACTCGACCTGCAGGGCGGCACGCAGCTGACCCTCGCGGCGCAGAACACCGAGGGCGACTCGGTCACCTCGCAGCAGCTGCAGCAGGCGGTGGAGATCATCCGCCAGCGCATCAACGCCACCGGCGTCTCCGAGACCGAGATCAACACGCAGGGTGCGAACAACATCGTCGTGTCGATCCCCGGTCGGCCCGACAAGGCCACGATCGACCGCATCGAGGCAGCGGCGAAGCTGACGTTCCGCCCCGTGCTCTTCACCGAGGCCGCGACGAACTCCGCCGTCGGTGACGACGGGAAGTCCACCGCCTCGCCGACGCCGTACTCGCCGCCCGCATCGCTCGCGGCGACGCCGAGCGCGAAGCCGACGAACGCCAGCGACGTCAACTGGATCACCCCGGCGCTGCAGGACCTGTACACCAACTACAACTGCGCGGCTCCGGACGACGTCACCTCGGCTCCGGACGACGAGCCCCTCGTCACGTGTGACGCCGACGGTGCGTCGAAGTACATCCTCGGCCCGGTCGAGGTCTCCGGTGCGAACATCAGCAACGCCACCTCGGGTCTGGCCACCGACTCGCAGGGCACGTCGACGGGCCAGTGGGCCGTCAACCTGACCTTCGACGGCCAGGGCACGAAGGACTTCCGCACCGTCACGAACCGCCTCGTCTCGCTGCAGGCACCGCAGAACCAGTTCGCGATCGTGCTGGACGGCTCGGTCATCACGGCCCCGTCCACGAACTCCGCCATCACCAACGGCAAGGCGCAGATCACCGGCTCGTTCACGGCCGAGTCGTCGAAGACGCTCGCCGACCAGCTCAAGTACGGTGCACTGCCGATCAACTTCCAGGTGCAGTCGAACGAGAACATCTCGGCGACGCTCGGCACGGCGCAGCTCATCGGCGGTCTCGTCGCGGGCCTGATCGGCCTCGGCCTGGTGATCATCTACTCCGTCATCCAGTACCGGGCGCTCGCGTTCGTCACGGTGCTCTCGCTCGGAGTGGCCGCCGTCCTGACCTACCTGGTCATCGCGATCATGTCCTGGCGCGTCGACTACCGCCTGTCCTTGGCGGGTGTGGCGGGTCTGATCGTCGCGATCGGCATCACGGCGGACTCGTTCATCGTCTACTTCGAACGCATCCGTGACGAACTCCGCGACGGTCGTGCACTCGAGAGTGCGGTCGAGTCCGGCTGGAAGCGTGCACTCCGCACGATCCTCGCGTCCGACGCGGTGAACTTCCTCGCCGCCGTCACCCTGTACGTGCTCGCGGTCGCCGACGTGAAGGGCTTCGCGTTCACGCTGCTCCTCACGACGCTGATCGACATCGTGGTGGTCGCGCTCTTCACCCACCCGATGATGCAGCTCATCTCCCGCACCCGGTTCTTCGGCGAGGGGCACAAGTTCAGCGGGCTCGACCCAGCGGCGCTCGGTGCGGTCTACAAGGGGCGTGCGCAGTTCCGCGCCCCCGTGGTGGACGGCAAGCGCCAGCGCAGTGCCGGTGAGGCGCAGCGCCGACAGACGATCGCGGAGCGGAAGGCCCAGCAGGCCTCCGGCGACAACGGCTCGACGCCGGACGGGAAGGACGACTGATGGCCAGCTTCAGCCAGTTCGGCAGCGACCTCTACACGGGGAAGCGGTCGTACGACATCATCGGACGACGCAAGACCTGGTACCTCATCGCGCTCATCATGATCGTGATCTCGCTCGCCACCCCGTGGCTGCGCGGCGGGTACCAGCTCGGCATCGAGTTCACCGGTGGTTCCGAGTTCACCCTGTCGGACGTCAAGAACACCGACCAGAGCATCGCGACGGACACCGTCGAGCGGGTCGTCTCGGACGAGATCCCGCGCGTCTCCCAGCTCGGAACGCACGGCATCCGCGTGCAGACCGGCCAGCTCACCGACCGTCAGACGACCGAGGTGCAGGACGCCCTGGCCGAGGCGTACAACGTGCCGGAGAGCCAGGTCGCGGCGACGTTCATCGGTGCCACGTGGGGCGCCGACGTGCTCGCCCAGGCGATCCGCGGTCTGGTGATCTTCCTCGCCCTGGCCGCCGTGTTCATGACGCTGTACTTCCGCACCTGGAAGATGTCGCTCTCCGCGATGGCCGCGCTGGTCCACGACCTGTTGATCACGGCCGGTGTCTACGGCATCGTCGGGCTCGAGGTCACGCCCGCGGCGGTGATCGGGTTCCTGACGATCCTCGGGTACTCGCTCTACGACACCGTGGTGGTCTTCGACAAGGTGCGTGAGAACACCGCGCAGGAGTCGATCCGCACGTTCAAGCAGTCGGTGAACCTCGCGGTGAACCAGACGCTCGTCCGCTCGATCAACACCTCGGTCGTGGCGCTGCTGCCGGTCGCGGCGATCCTGTTCATCGGGTCGTACGTGCTCGGTGCCGGCACGCTCCGCGACATCTCGCTCGCACTGTTCATCGGCATCATCGTCGGTACCTACTCGACGATCTTCATCGCCTCGCCGATGTACGCCCAGCTGCGCGAGAACGAGCCGAAGATCAAGCAGGCCGACGCCAAGAAGATCCAGGCGGCCGAGAAGCGCCAGCGCGAGGTCGACGCCGACGCGAAGGCGACCGCCTGATGCCGATCGAGATCACCGAGGTCGACGTCGCCGAGGCGCGTCGTCGGCTGGAGTCGGGGTCGCGGCTGTTCGACGTCCGTGAGCAGGGGGAGTGGGACGAGGTCCACGCTCCCGAGGCCACGCTCGTCCCGATGTCCGAGCTGGTGAACCGCTGGCAGGAGATCGACGGCGGCGACGAACCGGCGATCATCGTCTGCCACTCGGGTGCTCGTTCGGCCCGGGTGGTCGCGGCACTCGAACAATCCGGTGTCTCCGCGGTCAACCTGACCGGCGGCATGGTCGCCTGGGAGCAGTCCGGCGCACCGGTGGTCCGCGACGCCCAGGGCGAACCGGTTCACGAGCACTGACCGGACACGCGTAGTGTTGGCGGATCGAGCTCGGATCGAGCTCTCGGACCGAGTCCTGGGAGGCGCATCATGACGGACACCCGCGAAGAGCCGTCCGCGCCGAGCCGCCCCGGCTCCGCCCAGCGGCCGACCAGCCCCCTCGGACCGAACACGACGGGCAACCTCGGTTCCCTCCGGTCGCTGCTGCCGCGCCTGTTCTCCCGCGCCCAGCCGGCCGGTGCCGTGGACACCCTGATCCGCACGGTGCGCTCGCACCACCCCAAGGCCGACGTCACGCTCATCGAGCGCGCGTACTCCGTCGCCGAGCGCGCGCACGACGGTCAGAAGCGCAAGTCCGGCGAGCCGTACATCACGCACCCCGTCGCGGTCGCCCAGATCCTGGCCGACCTGGGCATCGGGCCGATCACGATCGCCGCCGCGCTGCTCCACGACACGGTCGAGGACACCGACTACCAGCTCGACCAGCTGCAGGTCGACTTCGGCGACGAGATCGCCATGCTCGTCGACGGCGTCACGAAGCTCGACAAGGTCAAGTACGGCGACAGCGCCCAGGCCGAGACGGTCCGCAAGATGGTCATCGCGATGTCGAAGGACATCCGCGTGCTGGTCATCAAGCTCGCCGACCGGCTGCACAACGCCCGCACCTGGGGCTTCGTCGAGTCCACCTCCGCCACCCGCAAGGCGAAGGAGACGCTCGAGATCTACGCGCCCCTCGCGCACCGGCTCGGCATCCAGATGATCAAGCTCGAGCTCGAGGACCTGTCCTTCGCGGTCCTGCACCCGAAGCTCTACGTCGAGATCGACAGCCTGGTCAAGGAACGGCAGCCGAAGCGCGAGCAGTTCGTCCAGAACGTCATCGGCACGCTCAAGAAGGACCTGAAGGCCGCGAAGGTCCGCGGCGAGGTCATGGGGCGGCCGAAGCAGTACTACTCGATCTACCAGAAGATGATCGTGCGGGGTCGCGAGTTCGACGAGATCTACGACCTCGTCGGCATCCGGGTGCTCGTGCCCACGGTGCGCGACTGCTACGCCATGCTCGGTTCGGTGCACGCGCGGTGGACACCGCTGCCCGGCCGGTTCAAGGACTACATCGCGACGCCGAAGTTCAACCTGTACCAGTCGCTGCACACCAGCGTGCTCGGGCCGCAGGGGCGCCCGGTCGAGATCCAGATCCGCACGCACGAGATGCACCAGCGCGCCGAGTTCGGTGTCGCCGCGCACTGGAAGTACAAGCAGCGTGCCGCCGGCCGAGACGTCGGGACCTCGTCGACCACCGACGACCAGGACATGGCGTGGCTCGCGCACATCACCGACTGGCAGGCCGAGACGAGCGACCCGGGGGAGTTCCTCGACTCGCTCCGCTACGAGATCGGCGCGAAGGAGACCTACGTCTTCACGCCGCAGGGCAAGGTCATCGGCTTGCCCGCCGGCGCCACCCCGGTGGACTTCGCGTACGCCGTGCACACCGAGGTCGGGCACCGCACCATGGGCGCCAAGGTCAACGGTCGCCTCGTCCCGCTCGAGAGCTCGCTGTCGAGTGGCGACGTCGTCGAGATCTTCACGTCGAAGAACCCCGACTCCGGTCCGTCGCAGGACTGGCTGAAGTTCGTCAAGAGCCCCCGGGCGCGGAACAAGATCAAGCAGTGGTTCACCAAGGAGCGCCGCGAAGAGGCGATCGAGCAGGGCCGCGACGCCATCGCCCGCGCCGTGCGCAAGCAGAACCTGCCGCTCCAGCGGATCATGAGCCAGGACACCATCGCCGAGGTCGCCTCGTCGATGCGCTACGACGACGTCTCGGCCCTGTACGCCGCGGTCGGCGAGGGGCACGTCTCGACGCAGTCCGTCATCGAGAAGGTCCTGGGCAGCGTCCAGAGCGACACCGAGACCGACGAGCCGGAGCTCACGTTCCCGCGCCAGGTCACGAGCCGTCAGCTGCGCACGAGCGACAGCGGCGTGCTGGTGCGCGGTGCGCCGGACATCCTGGTGAAGCTCGCGAAGTGCTGCACGCCGGTGCCGGGCGACCAGATCGTCGGGTTCATCACCCGCGGGCAGGGCGTCTCGGTGCACCAGTCGTCGTGCACGAACGTCAAGTCCCTGATGAACGAGCCCGACCGGATGATCGAGGTCGAGTGGGCCCCGTCGTCGAAGTCGGTGTTCCTCGTCCAGATCCAGATCGAGGCGCTCGATCGGTCGGGGCTGCTCAGCGACGTCACCCGGGTGCTCACCGACCACCACGTCAACATCCTGTCGGCGACGGTCTCGACCTCGTCCGACCGGTTGGCGCTCAGTCGGTTCGTGTTCGAGATGGGTGACACCATCCACCTCGACCGGGTGCTGAACGCGGTCCGACGCATCGACGCCGTCTACGACGTCTACCGCGTCAGCGCCGGCTGAGCACGGCTCGAGCGCGCGTCGCCGCGGCAGTGCCCCGCGCGGCACGACCATCCGTCGGTCGCGACACGTCGCGCGGGCCCCGTCGACCGGTCACAAACCGTCGGCTGCGGCCCCGCCGACCGACAGTTCGCGACCACTCGGCGGACGCGAGCGGGGTGTAGTGACCGCTCGCACGCTCCGGACGGGAGGCCCGTGGCGCCCCCGCCCCGCGCCTCCCGCCCGACGTCCGGCCGACGCCCGACCATCCGCCGGTCGCGACACGTCGCGCGGGCCCCGTCGACCGGTCACAAACCGTCGGCTGCGGCCCCGCCGACCGACAGTTCGCGACCACTCGGCGGACGCGAGCGGGGTGTTGTGACCGCTCGCACCCGCGACGCACTACCGGACAACGCCCCCAGCGCCTCCAGCGCCCCCAGCGGCGTCCTGCAGCCCCCGCAACCGCCGCTCGGCCTGCCGCACCATCGGGATCGTCCCGAGGGCGCTCAGCCGCACCTGCAGTTCGGCCGCGGTGACCGCCCCGATCGCCAGCAGCCCGTGCACGGCCGTCGCCTCGGCCTCCCCGAACGCGCCGGCCGAGAGGTCCGGCATCCGGAGCAGGTCGACCGCGGTCCGCGCCGGCATCGTGACCCGCAGCCCTCCGAGGACGGCGCTGTCGTCAGCCTGGATCCGGACCTCCCGCAGGCGCACGTCCGGCCCGACGTGCACGCGGACCTGCGGCGGGATGCAGGCCTCGAGCGGTGCCGGCAGTCTGGACGCCGCACCCCAGATCCACGCGGCCGTCAGGGTGCAGGCGATCAGCCGCCCATCCCGCAGGACCCAGGCGGCAGCGGCGGCACGCAACGACGGCGTCTGGGGCTCGGCAGGGGAGGCCCAGCACGGTCCGACTGGGACGAGTTCGCCGGCGAGGACCGCCGCACGCAGCTCGGGCTCCGGCCAGTCGTCACTGGTCAGCAGTCGCGGGCGGGGCACCCGCACATCCTGCCCGACCTGCGCACGCGACCGACATGCCTGTGGACAAGCCGCGGACCGGCCTGGAGGCCCGTGGCGGGCCCGCACCGAGCCTCCAGGTCGGCGTCGGCGCGGTCCGCTCAGCGCAGGACGTCAGCGCAGGACGTCGGCGCGGTGCACGAGTGCCGCCGCGCCGATGAGCGGGCCGTCCTGCGACAGCGCCGTCGGCACGATGCGCACCTTCGTCACGAACCCGAACTCGACGCGCTCCGCCACCGCTTCGCGTGCGTACTCGAACAGGTCCGGCGTGACGTGGGAGAACCCGCCGCCGATCGCCACGACCTCGAGGTCGACGAGGCTCGTCGCCGCCGCGATCGCCTGCCCGAGCGCCCGGCCGCTGCGCTTGACCGCGGCGACCGCGATCTCGTCGCCGGCCGCGTACGCCGCCGACAGTTCTTCGCCGGTGGACCCGTCGAACCCCTGGCGCTGCGCCCAGGCAACGGTCTTCGGGCCGCTGGCGATCGCCTCGAGGCAGCCGGTGCCGCCGCACGCGCACGGATCGTCGTAACCGCCGCACTCCACGTGCCCGATGTGCCCGGCGTTGCCCGTCGGGCCGCTGACGGTCCGGCCGTGCAGGATGAGGCCACCGCCGACGCCCGTCGACACGATCATGCCCATGACGTGGTCGTACCCCTGGGCCGCACCGACCCAGTGCTCGGCCAGCGTGATCGCCAGGCCGTCCATGCGCAGCGTGACCGGCACGCCCTCGGGCACGAGCGCGGCGATGCGGTCGCGCAGCGGGTGGCCGCGCCACACCGGCATGTTGAGCGGAGAGACGAGGCCGTGCTCCTCGTCGACGGGGCCGGCCGAGCCGACCCCGACGCCGACCAGGGTCGCGTCGGTCGGGACCGTGGCGAGCGCGCTCGTCACGACCTCGTCGACGGCGGCCTGCAGCTCGTCGGACGTGCGCTGCGGCCCGGTGGGGCTGCGGAAGCGCGTGCCCGGCAGGACGACGCCCTGGTCGGTGACGAGCGCGGCCTCGACCTTGGTGCCGCCGAGGTCGACGGCGAGTGCGAGGGCGGGGGGCTGGGGTGCGGTGCTGGACATGCGCGCTCCGATGCGGCGGTCTGGAGGCCCGGGGCGGCTCCCGGACGCGGCGTCGCGTCCGGTGGGCCCCGGCCTGGCAGGTGGTGGGTCGGTCGGGTCAGGTCGTCGTGCGGTGGATCAGGTCGTGTCGCGGTGGGTCAGTAGGAGCTGGTGTCGTCGCCCTGCGACGACGCGGCACCGGTCTCGACGCGGTGCGCGACCTCGTCGAGGATGCGCGCGGACGCACTCGTGCCGATGCGGTTCGCCCCGGCGTCCACCATCTCGAGCAGGGTGTCGAGCCCGCGGACCCCGCCCGAGGCCTTCACGCCCGTGTCGGCACCGACCGTTCGGCGCATCAGCGCGATGTGCTCGGTCGTCGCCCCGCCGCCGGCGAACCCGGTGGAGGTCTTCACGAACGCGGCACCGGCGGACTGCGCGGCACGCGAGGCTGCGACGATCTCGTCGTCGGTCAGGAACGCGGTCTCGAGGATCACCTTGACGACGGTGGACCCGGCTGCGTCGACGACGGCGCGGACGTCCTGCTCGACGCGCTCCCAGTCGCCGGACTTCGCGGCGCCGATGTTCTGCACCATGTCGAGCTCGAAGGCGCCGTCGGCGAGGGCCTGCAGCGACTCGGCGACCTTGGCCGCGGTGGAGGTGGTGCCGTGCGGGAAGCCGATGACCGTCCCGACGCCGACGCCGGTGCCCCGGAGACGCTCGACGGCGTAGGCGACGTCGCTGGGCCGGACGCACACGCTGAAGACCCGGTACGCGGCGGCTTCGTCGAGCTGGGCGTCGACGTCCGAGCGGGTGAGCTCGGGCTTCAGGATCGCGTGGTCGATGAGGCCGCGGACGGCATCGGCGGTGACGGGGAAGGCTGCGTTGTCCACCCGGCAAGCCTACCCGTCAGGCGTGCCGCGTAGCGTTCCGGGCATGCAGGTCCTCGTCACCGGCGCCACCGGGTACATCGGCGGTCGTCTCGTCCCCCGTCTCCTCGAAGCCGGACACTCCGTGCGCGTGTTCGTGCGCAACCCCCGGAAGCTCCAGGACGTCCCGTGGAGCAGCGACGTCGACGTCGCCGAAGGAGACCTGCAGGACGCCGACGCGGTCCGCGCCGCGGTCGACGGCGTCGAGGCCGTGTACTACCTCGCCCACGCGATGGGTGCCGACGGCGACTTCGAGTCCGCGGAACGGCAGGCGGCCGAGACGATGGCGCACGAGGCGAAGCGTGCCGGTGTCAGCCGGTTCGTCTACCTGGGCGGCCTGCACCCCGACGGCGACCTGTCGAAGCACCTGCGCAGTCGGAAGGAGGTGGGGGAGATCCTGCTCCACTCCGGCGTGCCGACGATCGCCTACCAGGCCGGCGTCGTCATCGGTTCCGGCAGCACCTCGTTCGAGATGATCCGGCACGTGACCGACGTCCTGCCGTGGATGCCCGCACCGCGGTGGGTGCGCAACCGCATCCAGCCGATCGCCGTGCGCGACGTCCTGTACTACCTGGTCGCGGCGCTCGACGTCCCCGCCGACGTCAACCGCACCTTCGACATCGGCGGGCCGGACGTCCTGCGCTACGGGCAGATGCTCAACGGCTACGCGGTCGAGGCGAAGCTGCGGCAGCGGCCGATCACGGTCCTGCCGGTGCTCACCCCGCGCCTCGCCGCACACTGGTTCAACGTCGTCACCCCGATCCCGCGCAAGCTCGCGACGCCGATCATCGAGTCGCTGCAGTTCGAGTGCGTCCAGCGCGAGCACGACATCGACGACGTCGTCCCGCAGCCCGAGGGCGGGCTCACCTCGTACCGCCGCGCGGTCCGACTGGCCCTGAACAAGATGCGCTCCGGCGAGGTGCAGACGAGCTGGCGGAGCGCCACCCTGTCGAGCGCCTCGGCCGACCCGATGCCGACCGACCCGGACTGGGCCGGCCACACCGTCTACGTCGACGACCGGAAGCGGCACTCGACCGCCTCGGCGGAGGACGTCTGGCGCGTCGTCGAGTCGATCGGCGGCGAGAACGGCTGGTACTCGTTCCCGCTGGCCTGGGTCGCACGGGGCTGGATGGACAAGGTCGCCGGTGGTGTCGGGCTCAGCCGTGGTCGTCGCGACCAGGACCGACTCGAGCAGGGCGACGCCCTCGACTGGTGGCGCGTCGAACGCCTCGAGCGCGGTCACTACCTGCGGCTCCGCGCCGAGTTCAAGTCACCCGGGCGCGCCTGGCTCGAGATGACCGTGACCCCGAACCCCGAGGGCGGCAGCGACTACCACCAGCGGGCGATCTACTTCCCGCAGGGCCTGCCCGGCCGGCTGTACTGGTACGGGATCCTGCCCTTCCACGGGATCATCTTCCCCGGCATGGTCGAGCGCATCACCGCGGCCGCCGAGCGCGAGTCGGACAACACCGAGTCGACGCAGCGCAACCGGACCCAGCACAATGGGAGTCCGGAACCGGCGAACGAGGAGGCAGCATGACCGAGGAACGCAGTCCCGTCCTGTTCCTGGGGGACAGCATCACGGCCCAGGGGTCGTGGGACAGCTGGCTCCCCGACGAGCAGACCCTGAACCAGGGCATCAGCGGTGACACGACGGACGGCGTGCTCGCACGGCTCGACGCGGTCATCGCCGAGCAGCCCGAGGTGATCGTGCTGTTGATCGGCACGAACGACTTCGGCAACCACCGGGCGAGCGCCGAACACGTCGTCCGCAACGTCGAGACGATCCTCGTCACCCTGCGGCGCGAGCTGCCCGGTGTCCGCCTGCTGCTCGTCTCCGTCCTGCCCCGCCAGGCCGAGTACACGGCGAAGATCGAGGAGGCGAACCGGCACCTGCGGCAGTTCGTCGCGACCTGCCACGCGCAGTACCTCGACGCCTGGCCCGCGCTGGCCGGCGGCGACCACCTGGACGACCGCTTCACCGACGACGGCCTGCACCTCACCGACGAGGGCTACCGGGCCTACCTCGGCGAGCTGGTCCCCGCGCTCGAGCGTGTGCGGGGTCTCCCGCCGATGTCCCGGTCCTTCACGGCCATCGACCTCGACGAGGCCCCCGCCTGATGGCTGCCCGCAAGGGACGACCCCCGGTGGGGTCGTCGCAGAACGGCGTGCCCGCCGCACCGGTCCGACCGACCGCGGGGACGACGAACACCCGTGCCACCCCGGGGTTCACCCGGCCGGCACTCGCGCCGTCGCTCATCGCCGCGATCGTCCTGCTCGCCTGCGTGGCGATCATCGACTCGTCCGGCTTCGTCTTCGCCCGCTGGGGTGTCACGGTGCTGTCCCTCATCGTGCTCGTCTTCGCGGTGCGCGGGAAGACGTGGTGGGCCGCCGCGCTGATGGCCGCCGTCGCCGTCTGCTGGAACCCCCTGGTCACGGTGCCGATCCCCGGCCAGGTGTGGGCCGCGTTGCAGATCCTGGCTGCCGCCCTGTTCATCGTGGTGGGCATCGCCGTCAAGGTGCCGCGCGAGGCGGACGCACCCCGGGCCTCCTGACCGGCTCCGCTGACCGCCTGCGGAACCGACCGGGCGGGCGGACGGTAGGATCGCAGGGTCGGGTACAGGACCCGGCAGCACGACCCGAAGGGCATGGATGAACGACGAGACCGAGCCGGTGACCGAGAGTCCTCTGCTGACCCCTCGACCGTCCTCCGGCGGTCTCGACCGGCCCGACGTCGTCGTCCGCAAGGGGCGCCTGACGCTGCTCAACGGTCACCTGACGCCGCAGCAGTCGATGATCGAGGACCTTCTGTTCCTGGACGACGCGCTGACCGAAGCCGACGTCGACCACCTGCTCATCCGCGGCAACGACGAGCGTCCGGTCATCGCGATCGACGAGCGCGACCGGCAGCGTGCGGAGAGCGCCGTCATGGCCGCCGCCGTCAACGAACCGTTCTACGCGAAGCCGCCGGGCGAACCGGCCGTGCTCGTGCAGGACGACGGTCTCGGGCCGGTCGACGAGCCGGTGCTGCGCGTGTTCCGCCCGCGCCTGGAGCCCCTCGGTCGTCTGCGCTACGGCGCCGAGACGAGCGTGCAGCTCGAGTTCTGGCGACTCACCGACACCGAGGTGCTCGCGCCCGTCGAGAACGCTCTGATGCGCCGCAGCCTGCCCGTCGACGAGTTCGTGCTCGTCGACATCGAGCGCTACGGCCGCACCTGGCGCACCGTCGAGCACATGTTCGACGACCACGTCTCCGACATCCGGTTCCCGATCGACATCGTCTTCTCGTGGGTCGACGGCAACGCCATCGAGTACCAGCGCGCGCGCCAGGCAGCGCAGGCGACGGCCGTCCTGGGCGAGGGCGACGACGCCCCCGCACGGTTCCGCCAGATCGACGAGCTCAAGTACGCACTCCGCTCGGTGCACACGTTCGCACCGTGGATCCGCCAGATCTACATCGCCACCGATTCGCCCGCTCCGCACTGGCTCGCCGACCACCCCAAGGTCCGAATCGTGCGCAGCGAGGAGTTCTTCGCCGACCCGTCCGTGCTGCCGACGCACAACTCCCAGGCCGTCGAGTCGCAGCTGCACCACATCCCGGGCATCAGCGAGCACTTCATCTACTCGAACGACGACATGTTCTTCGGCCGCACCGTCGACCCCTCGGTGTTCTTCAGCCCGGGGTCGGTGTCGAAGTTCATCCTCGCCACCACCCGCATCGGCCTCGGCGTGAATAACGCCGCGCGCAGCGGGTTCGAGAACTCCGCGCGGGTCAACCGTCGCCTGTTGCAGCAGCGGTTCGGCGCGGTCACCACCCGGCACCTCGAGCACGCGCCCACCCCGCTCCGGTCGTCGATCATGACGGAGATGGAGCACGAGTTCGCCGACGAGTTCCGTGCCACGGCGGCGTCGCGCTTCCGTGCGGCCGAGAACATCTCGGTGACAAACTCGCTGTACCACTACTACTCGTTGCTCACGGGTCGAGCGATCACGCAGGAGAACGCCGACGTCCGCTACATCGACACCACGATGCAGTCCGGGCTGCGGTCGCTCGACGAGTTGCTCAAGAAGCGGAACGCGGACTTCTTCTGCCTGAACGACGGCAGTTTCCCGGAGGTCAGCGACGAGGAGCGGACGCAGCGCGTGACCGACTTCCTCGAGCGCTACTTCCCCTTCCCCGCGCCGTGGGAGCGCGACAGCGTCTAGAACGCGCCAGCGTTCTGCTGTCGCGCTCCGGGCGAGCCTGCGAGCCCGGCGCCGGAGCCCAGCCACGCGCTCCGGGCGAGCCTGCGAGCCCGGCGCCGAAACCCAGCCACGGCTCCGGGCCCGACCGCCCCGCCCCGTCACCGACCGCCGACCGGTCGCGGCCTGTCGGCGCACGCGCCGGCAGACGACGCAAGCTGACCGCTCGACACACGTCTCGCGGTGGGTCGTGACCACCTGCCGGACAGGAGTGCCGGGACGGACTCGCCACGCGCCTCCCGACCGCCCCGCCCCGTCGCCGACCGCCGAGCGGTCGCGGCCTGTCGGCACGCGCGCCGTCCAGACGACGCAAGCTGACCGCTCGACACACGACTCGCGGTGGGTCGTGACCACCGACCGGACGGGAGGCCCGTAGCGGCCCCGCCACGCGCCTCCCGTCCGCCCCGCGCGCACGCTCACCGCACATGGTGAGCACAAATGGTCGGGTCCGCACCGCGGACCCGACCATTGCTGCTCACGAAGTGCGGCGACCTACCGGTGGACGGGGGAGACCGGCACCGAGTCGAGCGTGAAGACCGGGATGCTCGAGGTCACCGGAGCCGGCTCGACCGCGGGCGGGATCGTGACCCCGTGCGCTGCGAGTCGGGCCTCGGTCTCGACGGCCGACACCGGTTCGCCGACCGTGGAGTAGTGCCCGATCGGGACGACCGAGTGCACGACGTTGTGGCCGTAGACGTGCACCAGGTTGAACGACTGCGCGCCGTCCCGCCCACGCGTGCCGCCCTGGAACTCGGTGAGGTCCTGCGTGTAGCAGGTGGCACTGGCGACCGACACGGGGATGCCCGCGAAGACCGCGCTGGTCGAGTAGTGCAGGTGTCCGGCGATGATGGACAGGACGTCACTGCCCTCCACGACCTCGGCCAGGGCCTGCTGGTCGCGGAGTTCGACGAGGACGGTCAGGTCCTGCACGCTCGGCACGGGCGGGTGGTGCATCGCCAGGATGGTGCCGTGCGGCGCAGCCTCGGACAGGACCTCGGCCAGCCAGTCGAGCTGCTCGGGGGAGACCTCGCCGTGGTGGTGGCCCGGGACGCTCGTGTCGAGGGTGATCACCCGCAGACCGTTGACGTCGTAGACGAAGTCGACCGGACGGTCGGTGGGGTGTAACCCGAAGAGCTCCTGACGGAACGCGCCGCGCTCGTCGTGGTTGCCCATCGCCCAGATGACCTGGGCACCGATCCGGCGGGCAGCCGGCTCGACGATCTCGCGGACACGGGCGTAGGCACCCGGTTCGCCCTTGTCAGCCACGTCGCCGGTGACGACGATCGCTTCGGGCCGGGTGCCTGATGCTTCGATGTCCGCGACGATCTCGGTGAGCCGGGCGGCGGAGTCGACCCCGCCGTACAGATCGCCGTCGCCGGAGACGAGGTGGGTGTCGCTGAGGTGGAGGAGGAAGTGGTTCGGCCTGGGGTGTTCGGCCGTCCGGCTGTCCATCGGGGTCTCATTCCGTTGGCGGATGCGTGGTGCAACACGTTGCCACACCGTCCTGGATGAGTCCAGCACGTGTCAGTGAACCAGCCGTGAACTGGGGGCGGCGTTTCGCCCATCGCACGAAGAAACCCCCGCCACGTGGTGGCGGGGGTTCCTGTCGTCGTGCTTAGTGCTTTTCCTCGACCTGCTGGGCCTGGTGGCTGCCCTCGAGGTCCGGGCCGTGGTGGGCGGCGTGCGCTGCCTCGAGCTCGGCCTTCGAGACCGGCTCGATGCGGTCTTCGAAGAAGAAGCGGGAGACGCTCGCACGGGCCTTCTGGACCACGGTGATCTGCCCCTTGGCGTTCGGGCGGATCATGAGCGGCTTGTACTCGTTGAACTGCAGCAGCTTCCAGCGCTCGTACTCGTCGAGCTGCTCGTGCACCTCGATGTACTCGCCGTGGGGGAGTCGGACGATGCGACCGGACTCGTAGCCGTGCAGGACGATCTCGCGGTCCTTCTTCTGGAGTGCGAGGCACACGCGCTTCGTGATCCAGAAGGCGACGAACGGGCCGAGGACCGTCGTTGCCTGGATCACGTGGATCACGTGTTCGATCGACACCAGGAAGTGGGTCGCGATGATGTCCGACGACGCCGCAGCCCAGAGGCTGGCGTAGAGCGTGATGCCGGCGGCACCGATCGCCGTGCGGGTCGGGGCGTTGCGCGGACGGTCCAGGATGTGGTGCTCGCGCTTGTCGCCGGTGATCCACGACTCGAGGAACGGGTACAGCAGGATCGCGAGGATGAGCAGCACCAGGACCGCGATGGGCGCCAGGATGTTGAACGACACCGTGTAGCCGAACCACACGACCTCCCAGTGCGGCGGCACCAGACGCAGTGCGCCGTCGGCGAAGCCGATGTACCAGTCGGGCTGGGTACCGGCGGAGACCGGCGAGGGGTCGTACGGGCCGTAGTTCCAGATCGGGTTGATCGTGAACATCGACGCGATGAGGGCGATGATGCCCGCGACGATGAAGAAGAACCCGCCGGCCTTGGCGGCGAACGCCGGGAGGATCGGGACACCGACGACGTTGTCGTTGGTCTTGCCCGGGCCAGCGAACTGGGTGTGCTTGTTGATCACGACGAGCACGAGGTGGACACCGAGCACCGCGACGAGGATCGCCGGCAGCAGCAGGATGTGCAGCGTGTAGAGGCGGCCCACGATGTCGGTGCCCGGGAACTCGCCACCGAAGAGCAGGTAGGCGATCCAGACACCGATCACCGGAACGCCCTCGATCATGCCGACGATGATCCGCAGACCGTTTCCGGAGAGCAGGTCGTCGGGGAGCGAGTAGCCGGTGAAGCCCTCACCCATGGCGAGGACCCAGAGCAGGAAGCCGAAGACCCAGTTGAGCTCACGCGGCTTGCGGAAGGCACCGGTGAAGAACACGCGGGCCATGTGCAGCATGATCGACGCCACGAACAGCAGGGCCGCCCAGTGGTGGACCTGGCGGACGAAGAGCCCACCGCGGATGTCGAACGAGATGTCCAGCGTGGACTGGAGCGCCGTCGACATCTCGACGCCCTTGAGCGGGACGTACGTGCCGTTGTAGACGACCTCGGCCATCGAGGCCTGGAAGAAGAACGTCAGGAACGTACCGGAGAGCAGGACGACGACGAAGCTGTACAGCGCCACCTCGCCGAGCATGAAGCTCCAGTGGTCCGGGAAGATCTTCCGGCCGACTTCCTTGACGAGCCCCGAGATGCTGGTGCGCTCGTCGATGTAGTTGGCGACCCCGCCGATTATGCGGGATCCGCGCTCCGGAGCCGGCTTGTTGGCCGTGCTGCTCGGTGCCGTGGTGGTGGGGGTGCTGGTCATCAGCGTTCACGCTCCCAGAAGGACGGTCCGACCGGCTCGTGGAAGTCGCTCTGGGCAACCAGGTAGCCGTCGTCGTCGATCGCGATCGGAAGTTGGGGGAGGGGGCGTGCGGCCGGACCGAAGATGACCTCGCAGTTGTTCGAGACATCGAAGGTGGACTGGTGGCACGGGCACAGCAGGTGGTGCGTCTGCTGCTCGTAGAGCGCGACCGGGCATCCGACGTGGGTGCAGATCTTGGAGTACGCGACGATGCCGTCGTAGCCCCAGTTCTCGTGGCCCTTGGACGGGTTGAGGTCCTTCGGGTCGAGACGCATGAGGAGGACGGAGGCCTTGGCCTTCTCCTCGAGCATGTGCTCGGAGTCGAGCATGCCGTCCGGGATGACGTGGAACACCGAACCGATGGTCACGTCCGAGGCCTTGATCGGCAGACCCGTCGGGTCCTTCGTCAGGCGCAGGCCCTGCTTCCAGAAGGTGTGGCGCAGGAGCTCGTTCGGGTCCTCGGCCGGAGCGAGGTCGCGGACCAGGACGATGCCCGGCAGCGGGAACGCGGCCAGCGCACCGATCATCGAGTTGCGGATCAGCTTGCGACGGCTGAAGCCGGACTCCTTGTCGGCCAGCTGGAAGGCCTCGACGGCCTTGGCGCGCGTCGCGTCCGTGCCGCGGGTGCCGTGGCGGAGCTCGGTGATCTCGCGGTCGACGACGAGCGACTTCGACCAGTAGACCGCGCCGAGGCCCAGCGCGATGAGCGCGAGGGCGATCGAGAGGCCGAGGAAGAGGTTCGCGGTGCGGACCGTCCCGAAGTCGTTCGAGTCGATCGGGAACGCGACGTAGGCCGCGATCGAGAGGACGCTGCCGACGATCGAGAGGTAGAAGAAGGTCGCGACCTGACGCTCGGCCAGGCGCTGCTTCTTCGGGTCGACGTCGGTGCGGCGCGCGCGGTGCGGCGGCTCACCCGGGTTCTCGAACGGGTCGGTGGGCAGCACCGCGATCCCGGGGGAGGTGGTCGTGCCGTGCTTCTCGACAGCCGAGGACGAGTTCAGCGTCTCGTCGTCGTGCTCTGCCATGGTGTTCCCTTCAGTGTCGTTCGACACGGACGATCAGTTGGACTTCGCGGTCAGCCAGACGGTCATCGCGACGACCGCGCCGAGTCCGAAGATCCAGATGAACAGACCCTCGGCCACCGGGCCCAGGGAGCCGAGTGCGAACCCGCCGGGCGACTTGTTGTCCTGCACGTACTTGAGGTACGTGATGATGTCGGCCTTCTGCTCCGGCGTGAGGTTCAGGTCGTTGAAGACCGGCATGTTCTGCGGGCCGGTCTGCATCGCCTCGTAGATGTGCTTGCCGGAGACCGTCGACAGGTTCGGTGCGTACTTGCCCTCGGTCAGGGCACCGCCGGCGCCGGCCACGTTGTGACACATGGCGCAGTTGATGCGGAAGAGCTCGGCACCCTCGGCCGCGTCGCCGTCCTCACCGTTGGTGAGCTCGGTGGACGGGACGGCCGGGCCGGGGCCCAGCGAGGCGACGTACTCGGCGAGGGCGTCGACCTGCTCGTCCGTGAACTGCGCGGGCTTCTCTTCGGCCTGCGGACCCTGGGCGGCCATCGGCATGCGGCCGGTGCCGACCTGGAAGTCGACCGAGGCGGCGCCGACACCGATGAGGGACGGACCCTCGCTCGTGCCCTGGGCGGAGAGGCCGTGGCAGGTCGCGCAGTTCGAGGCGAAGAGCTTCTGGCCCTCGTTCACCTTCGACTGGCTGGTCGCCGCGACGGTGCTCGTGCTGTCGTCGGCGTTGGCCGTGGAGCTGAAGAGCGCGTACGCACCGCCGGTGGTCATGAGGCCGACGACGATGAGCGAGACGGTCGCCATCGGTGAACGGCGGCCCTTCTTGGTCTTGGTTCTGTTGAACATGTGCTCGGGGGTGTCCAGTTCCTACTTGAGAAGGTAGATGACGGCGAAGAGGAAGATCCACACGACGTCGACGAAGTGCCAGTAGTACGACACGACGATGGCGGTGGTCGCTTCCTTGTGACCGAAGTTCTTCGCGGCGAAGCCGCGGCCGAGCGTCAGCAGGAAGGCGATGAGGCCACCCGTGACGTGGAGGCCGTGGAACCCGGTCGTCATGTAGAAGGCCGAGCCGTAGGCGCTGGAGGAGAGCGTGACGCCCTCGTGCCAGAGGTTGGCGTACTCGAAGATCTGGCCGCAGACGAAGATCGCGCCCATCGCGTAGGTGACGAAGAACCACTCCGTCATGCCCCAGTGGCGCGGGTTCCAGCTCGTGCGGTGCACCTGGAAGCGCTCTGCAGCGAACACGGCGAACTGGCACGCGAAGCTGGACAGCACCAGGATGATCGTGTTCACCGAGGCGAAGGGCACCTCGAGCTTGGAGGTTTCGGCCGCCCACAGCTCGGGGGACGTGCTGCGCAGCGTGAAGTAGATCGCGAACAGGCCGGCGAAGAACATGACCTCGCTGCCCAGCCACACGATCGTCCCCACGGCAACGGCGTTCGGCCTGTTCAGGGCCGGACCGCTGGCGGATCTGGAGAGAGGGGTGCTAGTCACGTCCTCCATTATGGCCGAAACCCCAGACAGTGTTTTCGCAGGAGACTGGCGGGTCTCTCGAATTCACTACGATCGAGCCATGCCTGACGCACTCTCTTGGCCTGCAGTGATCAGCGCGCTCATGGCGCGCGAGGACCTGACGATCAGGCAATCCACATGGGCCATGGAGGAGATCGTGCACGGGCGCGCCACCCAGGCACAGATCGCCGCGTTCGCCGTGACGCTCCGCGCGAAGGGCGAGACCGTCGACGAGGTGGTCGGGTTCCGCGACGCGATCCTCGACGCCGCCGTTCCGCTGGACGTCGACCCGATGGCGTTGGACATCGTCGGCACGGGTGGGGACGTCGTCGGCACCGTGAACGTCTCGACGATGGCGGCGATCGTCATCGCCGCCGCCGGGGTGCCCGTCGTGAAGCACGGCAACAAGGCGAGCTCGTCGAAGTCCGGTTCGAGCGACGTGCTCGCCGCACTCGGGCTCGATCTCACGATGGACGCCGCGCGTGTCGCGGACACCTTCCGGCGTGTCGGACTGACCTTCGCGTTCGCGAACGCGTTCCACCCGGGCTTCGCGCACGCCGGGCCGGTCCGCCGCGAGATCGGCGTGCCCACGGTGTTCAACTTCCTCGGGCCGCTCGTCAACCCCGCACGGTGCGAAGCGAACGCCGTCGGCGTCGCGCAGCTCGACCTCGTGCCGATCATCACGGGCGTGTTCCAGACCCGCGGCGCGACCGCCCTGGTGTTCCGCGGGGACGACGGCCTCGACGAGCTCACCACCACCGGCCACAGCCACATCTGGGAGGTCACCGGCGGGCGCATCATCGAGCACGACCTCGACCCGCGCGACCTCGGCATCGCACGTGCACGCACCGAGGACTTCCTCGGTGGCGACCCCGAGCACAACGCGGCCGTCGTGCACCGCGTGCTGTCGGGGGAGACGGGCCCGGTACGCGACATCGTGTTGCTCAACGCCGCAGCGGGACTGGTCTCCTTCCGTCTGGCGCAGGACCCGGCCGAGTCCGACCGACCGATCCTGCAGCGCTTCCGCGAGCAGCTCGCGGTCGCGGCCGAGGCGATCGACTCCGGCGCCGGTACCCGCAAGCTGGCGGACTGGATCGCGGTCCCGACCGCGACCGACGCGGAGTAGACGCAACCGACGGGAGGCCCGGTGCCGGTTCCTGGAACCGGCACCGGGCCTCCCGTCGGTGCGTTCAGTGCACGCGGTCAGCGTGCGCGTGCGTCGCTACTGGACGTCCTCGTCGACCCAGTCGAAGGTCTTCGTGACGGCCTTCTTCCAGAGACGGAGCGTGCGCTCGCGCTCCGCAGCGTCGAGCTGCGGCTCCCAACGCTTGTCCTCCTGCCAGTTGGCACGGAGCTCGTCGAGGTTGGCCCAGAAGCCCACCGCGAGACCGGCCGCGTAGGCCGCGCCGAGCGCCGTCGTCTCGGCGACGACCGGACGCACCACCGGCACGTTGAGGATGTCGGCCTGGAACTGCATGAGCTCGTTGTTGGCGGTCATGCCGCCGTCGACCTTGAGCTCGGTCAGGTCCACGCCCGAGTCGGCGTTCACCGCGTCGAGGACCTCGCGGGTCTGCAGCGCCGTCGCCTCGAGGGCCGCACGTGCGATGTGCCCCTTGTTGACGTAGCGGGTCAGGCCGACGATGGCTCCGCGAGCATCCGGACGCCAGTACGGCGCGAAGAGCCCGGAGAACGCCGGCACGAAGTACACGCCGCCGTTGTCCTCGACGGTCTTGGCCAGTGCCTCGACCTCCGGCGCACTGCCGATGAGACCGAGGTTGTCACGGAGCCACTGGATGAGCGAACCCGTGACGGCGATCGAGCCCTCGAGTGCGTAGTGCGTCTCCTGGTCGCCGAGCTTGTAGCCGACGGTGGTGAGCAGGCCGTTCTCGGAGCGGACGATCTCGGTACCGGTGTTGAAGATGAGGAAGTTGCCGGTGCCGTAGGTGTTCTTCGACTCGCCCTGGTCGAACGCCGCCTGGCCGAAGGTCGCGGCCTGCTGGTCGCCGAGGATGCCCGCGATCGGGACCTCGCGGAGCAGGTTGGACGACTCGACGTGGCCGTAGACCTCGGAGGAGCTGACGATCTCGGGGAGCATCGACTTCGGCACACCGAAATCGGCGAGGATGTCGTCGCGCCACTGGAGCGTCTCGAGGTCCATGAACAGCGTGCGGGACGCGTTCGTGACGTCGGTCTTGTGGACGCCGCCGTCGACGCCACCGGTCAGGTTCCAGAGGACCCAGGTGTCGGTGGTGCCGAAGAGCAGGTCCCCGGCCTCGGCCTTCTCACGCGCACCCTCGACGTTCTCGAGGATCCACATGATCTTGGTGCCGGCGAAGTACGTCGCGAGCGGGAGGCCGACGATGGCCTTGTAGCGGTCGGTGTCACCGTCGGCGAGCTTGTCGACGATCGACTGCGTGCGGGTGTCCTGCCAGACGATCGCGTTGTAGATCGGCTTGCCGGTGGTCTTGTCCCAGACGACGGCGGTCTCGCGCTGGTTGGTGATGCCCACGGCGGCGACGTCGTGACGCGTGATGTCGGCACGCGACAGTGCCTGACCGATCACCTCGCGGGTGTTGTCCCAGATCTCGGCGGGGTCGTGCTCGACCCACCCGGCGCGCGGGAAGATCTGCTCGTGCTCCTTCTGCCCGGTCGAGATGATCGAGCCGGAGTGATCGAAGACGATCGCTCGGGTGGAGGTCGTGCCCTGGTCGATGGCGACGATGTAGTCGGCCATTGGTGCTCCTTACGGGTGTTCGGTGCGGTGGGCGGCCCGCGATCGCGGGCCGCCCACCCCGGGGTTGGGTTGGTTCAGCTGACGACGGGCAGCAGCGCGAGCGACAGCACGGCGGCGAGTGCACCGCCGACGAGCGGTCCGACGACCGGCACCCAGGCGTACGACCAGTCGCTCGAGCCCTTGCCCTTGATGGGCAGGAAGGCGTGGGCGATGCGCGGGCCGAGGTCACGGGCCGGGTTGATGGCGTAGCCGGTCGGGCCACCGAGGCTGACACCGATCGCGATCACGAGGAAGGCGACGGGGACGGCGCCGAGTTCGGCAGGTGCCTTGCCGTTCGTCATCGCGAGGATGACGAAGACGAGCACGAAGGTGCCGATGATCTCGGTCACGACGTTCCAGCCGTACGACCGGATCGCGGGGCCGGTGGAGAAGACGCCGAGCTTCGCAGCGGCGTCGGGCTCCTCGTCGAAGTGCTGCTTGTAGGCGAGCCAGACGATGACGGCACCGATGACCGCGCCGATCATCTGCGCGAGCCAGTAGATGAGCATCGTGCCGACACTGATGTTGCCGAGGATGGCCTGGGCGAGGCTGACGGCCGGGTTGAGCTGGCCGCCCGACTTGTAGGACACGAGGACGCCGGCGAAGACCGCGAAGCCCCAACCGATCGTGACCATGAGGAAGCCGGCCCCGAAGCCCTTCGACTTCGTGAGGGAGACGGCGGCGACGACACCGCCACCCAGGATGATGAGCATCGCTGTACCGACGAGCTCGGACAGGAACTTGACGCCGATGTCGTCCATCGGTGACCTCCAGTGCGTGAGGTGGGGGTCCGGTGGTGCTGCGCCGCACTCCCCGTTGAGTGATTGAGGCCGAGCCTAGTGACGAGGCGAACGACGCGGCGATGAATTCCTGAGGGAAGTCCGGGATCGTGCACGAACGTGCAACCGGCGTGCGCTGCGGGGGATCGCGAGCCGGTGACGCGTCCCCGTCGCACTGCACGAACGTGCAGACCGGACGAACGAGCGCCCGGGCGTCGGATGTAGATTGGGCGCACTCCGGTCGACGACGGCGGTGTGCAGTTCGCCTCGGCTCGGCCCCGTACCCGTGGAGGCACGCGCATGAAGAAGCTCATCAACGACCCGCAGGCCGTGGTCGACGAGACCGTCCGGGGATTCGCCCGGGCACACGCCGGACACGTCGTCCTGGTCGAGGACCCGATCCACCTGCACCGCTCCGACGCACCCGTCGCCGGCAAGGTCGGCATCGTCAGTGGCGGCGGCAGCGGACACGAGCCGCTGCACGCGGGCTTCGTCGGGTACGGCATGCTCGACGCCGCCGTCCCGGGCCCGGTGTTCACGAGTCCGACCCCCGACCCGATCGTCGCGGCCACCAAGGCCGTCGACGGCGGCGCGGGCGTCCTGCACATCGTGAAGAACTACACCGGCGACGTCCTGAACTTCGAGACCGCCGCCGAGCTCGCCGAGATGGACGACATCCGCGTCGAGGCCGTCGTGGTCGACGACGACGTCGCCGTGCAGGACTCGCTCTACACCGCCGGTCGCCGCGGCGTGGCCGGCACCGTGGTCGTCGAGAAGTGCGCCGGTGCCGCGGCCGAGCGCGGTGACGACCTCGACGCCGTCGCCGCGATCGCCCGCCACGTCAACGACGTCACGCGGTCGATGGGCCTGGCCCTGGCGTCCGGCACCGTGCCGCACGCGGGGGAGCCGTCCTTCACGCTCGCCGACGACGAGGTCGAACTCGGCATCGGCATCCATGGCGAGCCCGGGCGCGAGCGCATCCCGATGGCACCGGCCGACCAGCTCGTCGACCGTGTGCTCGAACCGATCCTGACCGACCTCGACGCCCCGGCCGGCTCGAAGCTGCTCCTGCTCGTCAACGGCATGGGCGGCACGCCGCTGTCCGAGCTGTACATCGCCTACCGCCGCGCCGCCGAGGTGCTGACGGACCGCGGGTACGACGTCACGCGTAGTTTGGTCGGCGACTACGTCACGTCCCTCGAGATGCAGGGGTTCTCGATCACCGTCACGGTGCTCGACGAGGAACTCACGGCACTCTGGGACGCACCGGTGGAGACCCCAGCACTGCGCTGGGGTCGCTGAGCAGCCGACATCGACCGCTCGACCACCGACCACGACACCGAGCCCACCGGGCCGGGAACACGAAGGGAACCGCATTGGCGCTCGACACCGAATGGGCCATCGACTGGGTCCGTCGCACCGCTGCGACGATCGACGAACACCGGGCCGAACTCGTCACACTCGACCGCGAGATCGGTGACGGGGACCACGGCGAGAACCTCGACCGCGGTTTCCGCGCCGTGCTCGAGGCCATCGACGGCGGGTCCTTCGACACGCCCGGCGCCGTGCTCAAGACGGTCGCGACGAAGCTCATCTCGACCGTCGGCGGCGCCGCCGGCCCGCTGTTCGGCACCGCGTACCTGAAGGCAGCCCAGGCTGCTGGCGACGCGACCGAGCTCGACGCCGACACGCTCGTCGCCGTGCTCGCCGCAGCCCGCGACGGCGTGGTCTCGCGCGGCAAGGCCGCCGTCGGCGACAAGACGATGGTGGACGCCTGGACCCCCGCGGTCGACGCCGCCACCGCTGCCGCCGCCGCCGGTGACGACCCGGCAGCGGTGCTCGCCGCCGCGGCCGACGCCGCCGCCTCGGGCGCCGAGGCCACCGAACCGCTCGTCGCCCACAAGGGGCGTGCGAGCTACCTCGGCGAACGCGCCGTCGGGCACCGCGATCCGGGTGCACAGTCGACGGCGTACATCCTGCGCGCCGCGGTGGACGCGACGACGGGCTCCGCCGCGTGACCGTCGGCATCCTGATCGTCTCGCACAGCGCCGCGATCGCCTCCGGCACCGTCGAACTCGCCCGACAGATGGCGGCCGACGTACCGCTCGTCGCGGCCGGCGGGACCGACGACGGCGGCATCGGCACGTCGTTCGAGGCGATCACCGCCGGCATCGAGGAACTCGCCGACGCCGACGCCGTCGTCGTCCTGTGCGACCTCGGTTCGGCCTACCTGACCACCGACACGGCGCTCGACTTCCTCGACGACGACGTCCGCGCACGCGTGCACGTCTCGCCGGCGCCCCTGGTCGAGGGCGCGGTCGCCGCGGCCGTCGCGGCCCAGACCGGTGGTGACGCCGAGGCAGTGCTCGCTGCCGCGGCGTCCGCCGCAGGGTCCGCGGACGACGCGAGCAGCGCCTCCCGTCCGTCCGGTGACCAGCCGGGAGGCACGGGGCCGGGTGACGGGGCCGCCAGCGTCGACGACGTGGCCGCGTCCGAGAGCGTCGAACTGGTGAACGAGACCGGCCTGCACGCCCGCCCCGCGGCGGAGTTCGTGAAGACGGCAGCCAAGTACGACGCAGCGGTGCGCGTGAACGGCGTGGACGCGAAGAGCCTGCTGGCGATCATGGCGTTGGCGCTGCCGAAGGGTGCCACCGTGTCGATCGAGGCGAGCGGAGCCGATGCGCAGGTCGCGGTCGACGCACTGGTGGAGCTGGTGCGGAGCGGCTTCGGCGAGTAGCCCTCGCCGGTCGTCGTCCCGCGCTCAGCGGATGGACACCGTGCCTGCGAGGTCGAGGTCCGACGGCCCGCCGGTGACGCCCGCGTCGGCCAGGAGCGTCGCGCCGAACACCGCGCTCCAGAACGTCCGGGCATCACGGCCGACACCGCTCGGACTCGTCCAGCCGTGCTCGGCGACGACGCGCTCGAGGTAGCGCTCCGACTGCCGGAACAGGACCGCGAGCAGGAGCCGCACGCGCTCCCGCTGGGCGTCGTCGTCACCGGCGGCGGCCAGCGCGCGCACGACGAGGAGTGTCGACGGCATGGCGAGCGCGGTGCGTGCGAGCACCTGACGGAACGCGTCGGCGGACCCGGCTCGCCGACCGGCGACCTGCAGGCGCGTGGTGTCGCGGAGGAAGAGCGCGAAGGCGGCGTCGAGGACGAGGCGGTCCTTCGAGCCGTAGTGGTGCGTGATCTGGTTCGGGTAGACCCCGGCCGCACGGGCGATCTCGCTGACGGTGACGGCGTGGCGTGGGGTGCTCACTCCGCCCGCGCCACCGGCTGCCCCCGCGCTGAGGAGTCCGGCGGTCGCGGCGAGGATCCTCGCTCGGGTCGCTGCGCCGCGGGTCGTCCCGGTGCCGTCGGTGGTTGCCATCTCTGAATTGTACGTGGTACAACTCCACTTGTTCAACGTACAAGAAGGAGCACTCGTGGACATCTCCATCACCGGCTACGGCGCGGTCTCACCGTTCGGCCACGGCGTCGCGCCAATGTGGGACGCCCTGGTCGCCGGACGCTCCGGCGTGCACGAGCTGCACCGCGACGGGCAGCTCTGGGAACGGGTGCCGATCATGGTCGGCGCCGACGCAGCACTCGACGCCGAGTCTGCTCTCGGTCGCGTCCGGGCGAACCGACTCGACCGCAGCCAGCAGCTCGCGCTCGTCGCCGCCGGCGAGGCCTGGGCCGACGCCGGCGCGCCCGCGGTGGACGGCGACCGCCTGGCCGTCGTCGTCGGGACCGGCATCGGGGGAGTGGAGACGTTGCTCGATGCACACGACGTGCTCGGCGCCTCGGGCGCGCGTCGGGTGTCGCCCCGGACCGTCCCGATGCTCATGGCCAACGGGGCCGCAGCGCAGATCAGCATCGAGTACGGCGCCCGCGCCGGTGCGTACACGACCGTCTCGGCGTGCGCGTCCGGTGCCGAGGCGATCGCGACGGCCGCGCGGCTCATCGTCACGGGGGAGGCCGACGTCGTCATCGCGGGCGGCACCGAAGCGGCGGTCACCCCGGTCACCATGGCATCGTTCGCGCAGTCCCAGGCCCTCGCGAAGCCCGACGGTGACGACCCCACCACGTTGTCGCGACCGTTCGACGCCGACCGCCGCGGGTTCGTGCTCGGCGAGGGTGCCGGGTTCGTCGTCCTGGAACGGGCCTCGCACGCCGCCGCCCGCGCACAGCGGTCGCACGGGACGCTTGCCGGGTGGGGGATCACGTCGGACGCGTTCCACATCACCGCCCCGCTCGGGGACGGCAGCGAGCAGGAGCGCGCGATGACGGCGGCGATCCGGATGGCCGGGCTCACCGGTGCGGACATCGACCACGTCAACGCGCACGCGACCGGGACCCCGGTCGGGGACGTCGGTGAGGCAGCGGCGATCGGTCGTGCTGTCGGGACCGGTGCGCTCGTCACCGCGCCGAAGAGCGCCATCGGGCACATGTTCGGTGCGGCGGGAGCAGTCGAGGCGATCCTGACGGTCCGGGCACTCGAGACCGGGGTCGTGCCGCCGACGCTGAACCTGCAGCACCAGGACCCGGCGATCGACCTGGACGTGGTGGCGGGGACGGCTCGGACCGCGACCATGCGTGCGGCGCTGAACAACTCGTTCGGGTTCGGTGGGCAGAACGCCTCGTTGGTGTTCACCGCGGTCTGAGCGGCACGGGGACCGACGTATCCTGACTGCCATGAGCATGGAAGGCGTGGCCTGGAGCTCGCTGTACAAGATCTCGACCGCCAAGGACGGCAAGCACGGCATCTCGCGCGAGTCGGTGCGGCGGATCATGACGTTCGCAGTGCCCTACCGGGCCAAGCTGGTGGTCTTCATCGTCCTCTCCGTCGTGGGCGCGGTCCTCGCGGTCGCGACACCGGTGCTCGCTGGCCGGGTGGTCGACGTCATCGTCGCCCGGGGCGCGCTCGACACGATCGTCTGGCTCGCGGTCGTCATCGCCCTGGTCGCCGTGGGCGACGCAGGCGTGTCGCTCGCCACGCGCTGGTTCTCCGCACGCATCGGCGAAGGCGTGATCCTGGACCTCCGGACCGCCGTCTTCAACCACGTGCAGAAGATGCCGATCGCGTTCTTCACCCGCACACGGACGGGTGCCCTCGTCAGTCGCCTCAACAACGACGTGATCGGTGCGCAGCAGGCCTTCAGCGGCACGCTGTCCGGCGTGGTCACGAACCTCGTGGCGCTGATCCTCACCCTGACCGTCATGCTCAGCACGTCCTGGCTCGTGACGGTCCTGGCGATCGTGATGCTCCCGATCTTCCTCGTGCCCGCGCGGCGCATGGGCAGCCGCCTCGCCGCGCTGCGTCGCGAGGCCGCCGACCACAACGCCGCCATGAGCACGCAGATGACCGAGCGCTTCTCCGCGCCCGGTGCCACCCTCGTGAAGCTGTTCGGCCGGCCCGACGAGGAAGCCGAGGAGTTCCGGGTCCGCGCAGCCCGGGTCCGCGACATCGGGGTGCGGAGTGCCCTGCTGCAGTTCGTCTTCGTCACCGCCCTCACCCTGGTCTCCGCGCTCGCCCTCGCGCTCGTCTACGGGGTCGGCGGCGCCCTCGCCCTCGGTGGCCACCTGAACACGGGCGACGTGGTGACGCTGGCCCTCCTGCTCACCCGCCTGTACGCGCCGCTGACCAGCCTCGCGAACGCCCGGGTGGAGATCATGAGCGCGGTGGTCAGCTTCGAGCGCGTCTTCGAAGTCCTCGACCTCGAACCACTCATCCAGGAGAAGCCCGACGCCGGCACCGTCCCCGACGGCCCGGTGGCGGTCGAGTTCGACGACGTCCGCTTCGCGTACCCCTCGGCGGACAAGGTGTCCCTCGCCTCGCTCGAGGAGGTCTCCACGCTGGACACCCGCGGCGGTGACGAGGTGTTGCACGGCGTCTCGTTCCGGATCGAGCCGGGGCAGACCGTCGCCCTCGTCGGCACCTCCGGGGCCGGCAAGTCCACGATCGCACAGCTGCTCTCCCGCCTGTACGACGTCGACAGCGGCGCCGTACGACTCGCCGGGTCGGACGTCCGCGACGTCACGTTCGCCTCCATGCGACACACCATGGGGATGGTGACGCAGGACGGCCACCTGTTCCACGAGACCATCCGCTCCAACCTGCGCCTCGCACGGCCCGAGGCGACCGAGGACGAGGTGTGGGACGCCGTCCGGCGCGCACGGCTCGAACCGCTCATCCGCTCCCTGCCGGACCAGCTGGACACCATGGTCGGCGAGCGCGGCTACCGGCTGTCCGGCGGCGAGCGCCAGCGGATGACCATCGCCAGGCTCCTGCTCGCCCAGCCGCGCGTCGTCATCCTCGACGAGGCCACCGCGGCGCTCGACTCGACGTCCGAGGCGGCCGTGCAGGCTGCGCTCAGCGAGGCACTCGAGGGGCGGACGGCGATGGTGATCGCCCACCGGCTGTCGACCATCCGCAGCGCGGACCTGATCCTCGTGGTCGAGGACGGTTCGATCGTCGAGCGTGGGACCCACGAGGAACTGCTGGCCGTCGGCGGACGGTACGAGGAGTTGCACCGGACCCAGTTCGCGGTGCAGAAGGACGTCGCGGCGGACGAGGAAGCGCTGAGCCCGAGCTCGTCGCAGTGAGGCACGAGCTCTGATCGGGGGATGCCGGAAGTCGCATCGCGGCCTGCTCACCCGTTCGGGGTGAAGCCACTGGCGGCGGTTCGCGGTGAGATCGCTGCATGACCGACACAGCAGTGAGCAGCGATGCCGACCGAGCACTCCTGACGAAGGCGTACCTGTACGGCTTCCCGCTGGTGTTCAACCTCGCGCAGGTCGCGCGGTACGTCGAGACCGGTGTCGGTGCGGTTCCAGCGGCACCGTGGAACTCCTTCGGACACGCCCGTACCCTCGCCGGGCCGGACGACACGTTCGTGACCATCAACAACGACACGTTGTACTCGATGGCCCAGATCGACCTCAGCGTCGGACCGGTCCGGTTGCGCGTACCCGACACGGCCGGTCGGTACTACGTGCTGCAGTTCGTGTCCGCGTGGACGGACAACTTCGCCTACGTCGGCCACCGTGCGACCGGCACCCATGCGGCAGAGTTCCTCCTCGTGCCACCGACGTGGGACGACTCCGCACCGTCGGGCACGACCGTCATCCACTTCCCGACGACGGTGGCGTCCATCGTCGGCCGCTGGGCGGTGAGCAGCGACGACGACCTGCCCACCGTGCACGCGCTCCAGGACGCGACGACGCTGACGCCGCTGGACGCCGCTGCCCGTCCGATCGGCCTCGCCGAACCGGACCCAGCCGTTCCCGAGGACCTGGTCTTCCTCGAGCAGTTGCGCGTCTGGTCCCAGCAGTTCCCGCCCGCGGCACGCGACCGCGAACTGCAGCGGTCGCTGGCGCCCGCCGGCACCACCGCGCCGACCACTCCGTACCTCGACCTGTCCACCACCGCGCACGAGAGGCTCGCCGCCGGTCTCGACGCCGGACGAGCGGCGCTCGAGCACGCGCTCACCTCGGGTGCGAGCCCGCAGGTGAACGGCTGGAAGCTCACCCTGCACGCCTTCGACTACAACCTCGACTTCTTCGAGGTGGGTGCGCTCGACGACGACCGATTCACGATCACCGATCCGGAACTGCGCATCGTCGAACGTGCCGCAGCGGCACTCGGTGGTCTGTGGGGCAACCACGCGTACGAGGCGGCGTACATCATGACGTACGTCGACGACCAGGGTGAGCAGCTCACGGGGTCCCGGACCTACACGCTCCGTCTCGATCCGACCCCTCCCGTCGGCGGGTTCTGGTCGCTGACCATGTACTCCATGCCCGACTTCTACCTCGTCGCGAACCCCATCGACCGCTACTCGGTCGGCGACCGGACACCCGGCATCGTCCGCGACCCGGACGGCGCACTCACGATCACGATCAGCCACGAGCGGCCAGCGGACCCGGACGCCAACTGGCTCCCGAGCCCCGCCGGGGACTTCCGCCCGATCCTCCGGATGTACGAACCGGACGACGCCGTCCTGAGCCGAGCGTGGACCGCTCCGGCAGTCGTTCGTTCGGACCGCTAGCCAGGGGACCAGCCGCCGTCCGGACGCCAGCGGTCGTGCTCGCCCATCGCGGTCACGGCGCCGTCGTGAACTGCTGGAGGCCGGTGACCCGCAGCAGGTCGAGCTTGGCGGCGTCCTCGGTTCCGGGAACCGCGGTGTAGACGACGATCCGCAGGTCGCCACCCGGGACCGTCAGCACGTCGCAGTCGATCTCGATGGGGCCGACGGGCGTGTGCACCTGCTTGCGGCTCGCCCGGTGCTCGGCGATGCGACCGGTGTCCCAGCGACGTTCGAACTCGGGTGACTCCCGGCGGAGCCGCGCCACGAGTTCGGCCAGGTCGCGGTCGGCGGGGTAGCGGCCGGATGCCTGCCGGAGGTCCGCTGCGAGGTCGCTCGAGAACTCCTCCTGGTGCTCGTCGTCCCACTCGACACCGTCGTGCGCGTGCATGAAGTGCCGCCACACCAGGTTGCGCTCGATGCCGACGGCCCGCGAGGGGTCACCGTTCAACGCAGCCCACAGGTCGTTCCACAGCACGATGTCGTGCGTCGCCGTGAACACCGCGATCGGGACGTCGCCGAGGCGGTCGACGAGCCGCTGCACCCCGGGGGTGATGTGCCGCGGGACGACCTGGAGCGACGGGGGAGCGACGCCGGCGACCCGGCACAGGTGGTCGCGCTCGGCCGCGGTGAGCCGAAGCGCCGTGGCGAGCGCGCCGAGGAGCTGCGGTGAGGGGTTCAGCGCGCGGCCCTGCTCGAGCCGGACGACGTAGTCGACGCTCACCCCGGCGAGCGCGGCGAGCTCCTCGCGTCGGAGACCCGGGGTCCGTCGGCCGGGCCCGGCCGGCAGGCCGACCTCTTCGGGACGGACGCGGTCGCGCCAGGAACGCAACACACTCGCGAACTCGCTCATGTCCACCATCTTCGCCCCGCGCCTCCTGTCCGTCCTGGTACTGCTGGTCCCACCGTCGCACGGTGCCTGGGGGAGTCAGCCGCTCAGGCGGAGAGTGGGGGCATGACAACGACACTCATCACCGGAGCCAACCGCAGCCTCGGGCTCGAGACCGTCCGCCGCCTGGTCGACGCGGGCCACACCGTGTACGCCGGCATGCGCGATCCGTCCACCGGCGACGAAGCACGCGCCCTCGGTGCCCAGGTGGTCCAGCTCGACGTGACCGACCAGGACAGCATCGACGCCGCGATCGCGACCATCCCCGTCCTCGACGTGCTCGTGAACAACGCCGGCATCCTCGGGACGTCGTTCGGCGTCGACGACCTCGACGCCGCCGCGATGTCCGCCGTGCTCGACACCAACGTCACCGGCATCGTCCGGGTCACACAGGCAGCGCTCCCGCTCCTGCGGGCATCCGACCACCCGGTGATCGTGAACGTCGCCTCGGGCGTCGGGTTCGCGCGGTGGTTGACGACCCCGGGCCACGACGAGTACGCGGTGCCGGCGGTGCCCTACGCCGCGTCGAAGGCCGCGGTGATCGCGTTGACCGTGCAGTACGCGAAGAACCTGCCGGGGTTCCGCGTCAACGTCAGCGACCCCGGGTACACCGCCACCGAGTTCAACGGGTTCGGTGGCCACCAGACGATCACCGAGGGCACGGACGCGACCTTCGCGCTCGCCACCGTCGGGCCGGACGGGCCCACCGGCGAGTTCCACAACCGGGACGGCCGCATCGAGTACTGAGGTCACGGCGTCCGGCTCAGTCGTGCACGTCGGCGCCGAACCCCGGCCCGGGGCGCATCATCCAGCCTTCCGGGTCGGGGAGCGGACGGAACCCGAACCGCTCGTACAGTGCCTGCGCATCCGCGGTGAACAGGGCGAACCGCTTCAACCCGAGTGGCTCGATCGCCTCGGTCACGCCCTGCACGAGGGCGACGCCGACACCACGGCCACGAGCGTCCGGATCGACGAACACGTCGGCCAGCCAGCCGAACGTCACCCCGTCGGTGATCACCCGGGCGTACCCGAGCTGCGCACCCGTCGCCGTGTCGTAGACGCCGAAGTTGCGGGACCCGGCGATGATCGCGTCCTGGGTGGCACGACTGCGACCCCGTGCCCAGTACGACTGCTCGCTGAGCCAGCGGTGCACGCGGTCGACGTCGAGGTCGGCGGGGTCGGCGGAGAAGTGCAGTGCGGTCGGTTCGTCCATGGGACCAGTGAACCGGCGGTCGCCGTCGGCGGGCAACGGCCAATCCGTCGCCTGTGGACAACGCGGCACCACCGTCTGGGACGATGGCGGGATGCGCGCAGTCCAGTACGACCAGTTCGGATCCGCCCCGTCGATCGTCGACGTGCCCGATCCGGTGGCACCGGACCACGGTGTCGTCGTCCGGGTCGCGGCCACCGGGGTGTGCCGCAGTGACTGGCACGCCTGGAAGGGGCACGACGACTCCGTCTCGCTGCCGCACGTCCCCGGGCACGAGTTCGCCGGTGTCGTCACGTCCGTCGGGGACGCGGTGACCCGGGTCTCGGTCGGTGACCGGGTGACCGCGCCCTTCGTGTTCGCCTGCGGGACGTGCCCGGAGTGCGTCGACGGCGCCACCCAGGTGTGCACGCGCCAGCAGCAACCCGGGTTCACGCTGCCCGGTTCCCACGCCGAATCGGTCGTCATCCCGCACGCCGACGTCAACGTGGTCGCGCTCCCGGACGCCGTGGACTTCGCCGAGGCCGCAGCACTCGGGTGCCGGTTCGGGACGGCGTACCACGCCCTGCACGCCCGAGGTCGGGTCGCAGCAGGGGAGTGGGTGGTCGTGTTCGGCTGCGGCGGCGTCGGCCTGTCGACGATCATCGTCGCGGTCGCGGCGGGCGCCCAGGTGGTCGCGGTGGACGTCTCGCCGGCGGCGCTCGAACGTGCGGCGGCACTCGGTGCCGTCACCGTGCCGATGGACGACGGCGCCGTCGCCGCAGTCCGCGCTCGCACCGACGGCGGCGCGCACATCTCGATCGACGCCTTCGGCAGCCGAGCGACCTCCGTCGCAGCGGTCGCCTCCCTGCGCCCTCGGGGACGTCACGTGCAGGTCGGCCTGCTGCTCGACGACGAGGCCGAGCCGGTGATCCCGATGGGCCGCGTCATCGCTGATGAGCTCGAACTGCTCGGCAGCCACGGGATCTCCGTGGGGGAGTACGCGGCGATGCTCGCCGACGTCGTCACCGGGCGACTGCGTCCGGACGACTCGATCGGTCGGACGATCGGTTTCGACGACCTGCCCGGGGCGATCGTCGCCATGGACCGTCCCGCCACGTCGACCGGGATGACCGTCGCCGTCTTCTGACCTGCTCAGCGCTTCGGTCGGTACACCAGTCCGAGCGCGCCGCCTGCGAAGGCCTGAGAACTGATCAGTTCGAGATCGAGCTCGTCGGTCAGGTCGGCGAACACGCCATCGCCTGACCCGAGCGCGACGGGCAGGACGGCCAGCCGGTACTCGTCCACCAGACCAGCCCGGACCAGGCTGCGACCGAACTCCGTCCCGCCCTGAGCGAGGACGTACCCGCCCGACTCCTGCTTGAGCGCTGTCACCTCGGCTTCGAGCGGTCCGGCTGCGACTCGTGCACCCGTCCAGGTCGCCGCCGCGGGGGAGTCGGGGTCGGGGACTGCCGCTGTTCGCGGATCGAAGTCGCGCTGCGTGGTGAAGACGACCTTGGGGATCCGGTTCATCGGTTCGGCGATCGGCCCGGGCGCCGTCGGCCAGAAACCTGAGATGGACTCGAAGGTCTTGCGGCCGAAGGCGTGCACGCCCGCACCAGCGACGACGTCGAGCACCCAGGCCATCGAGTCCGGACTTCCGCCGCGGAACATCCAGTCCGACTCAGCTCGGGGAGCGGCCACGAAGCCGTCCAACGACATCGACATCTTCAGGACGAGTTCACGCACGGGGAGCCCCTGTCCGATTCCGAGTTGACATAATATGCATTATCGGCGCACGCCTATGAGCGGCACCAGAGGGCTTCGTGAGCAGAAATGGTCGAGTCCCACGCGCGGACCCGACCTTTTCTGCTCACGAAGCACATCGTCGGGCGACAGTGTCAGTCGACGGGCTTCGTCGGGACGTCGTCGGCGTCGATCTCGAGCGCCGCCGGTTCACCGCCCTGTTCTTCCAGGTTCTCCTGGTCGGTGTCCGGCTGCTCCGGCGTCTCGCTCTGGGTGGTCTCTTCGGCTGGGTCTGGCTGGCTGTAGCTCATGCGCCGGACGGTACGCCGAACGCGCTGATGACGTATCGGGTCTCCTGCACGGCGCGTTAGTGTCGGACGGCCGGTCGACGCCACAGGAGGAACGATGCCGCACACGCTCGTCGGGCTGATCGGCGCCGGACTGCAGCGGTCGCTGACTCCCCTGATGCACGAAGCAGAGGGCCGGGTGCTCGGACTCGACTACGAGTACCGCCTGCTCGACCTCGACGTGCTGGGCCGAACTGCTGCCGATCTGCCGGAACTGCTCGCCACCGCCGAGGCCGAGGGGTACCGCGCGGTCAACGTCACGCACCCCTGCAAGCAGGCCGTCGTCCCGTTGCTCGACGCGCTCGACCCGCGGGCTGTCCGGATCGGTGCGGTCAACCTCGTGCTGTTCCGCGACGGCCGCCGCATCGGGTACAACACCGACGAGACCGGCTTCCGGATCGCCGTGGAGCGCGGTCTCGGATCGGTCGCCGGGCAGCACGTCGTGCAGTTCGGTGCCGGTGGTGCCGGCTCGGCGATCGCCCACGCGCTCGTCGGACTCGGTGTCCGGCGGCTCGACGTCGTCGATGCGGACGTCGGCCGCGCGGAGGCCCTCGTCGCGACGCTCGAGCCACCGCCCGACTCCTCCGTCGACGCCCGCGTCCTGGCGATGACCGATGCCGACGAGGTGCTCGCGACGGCGGACGGAGCCGTCAACGCTACACCGCTCGGCATGAACGACGACCCGCGGCAGGCCTTCGACCCCGCGCTGCTCCCCCGAGGCGCCTGGGTCTCCGACGCCGTCTACTTCCCGCTCGAGACGCCGCTCGTCCGGGCGGCACGTGCGGCCGGATACCGGGTGGTCGACGGTGGCTGGATGGCCGTCGGGCAAGCGGTCGCGAGCCTCCGACACATCACCGGGCTCGAGCCGGACCTCGACCGTGTGCGCGCCGCCTTCACCGGGTTCCTCGCCGAAGGGCGAACCGCCGGTGACCGGACCGGGCGCGAAGCCATCGGGTGAGCAGAAGAGGTCGAGTCCGGATGGCGGACTCGACCTCTTCTGCTCGCGATGCACGCCCGCGGACGCACCGAGTGCGCCCGCGAACGCGCTCCATCACGACTGGGTGAGGATGACCGCCGTCAGGATGTAGCCGACGATGCCGATGACGATCGCGACGGCCGACAGGATGATGCCGGCGAGGACGGTGCCGCGGCTGCCCCCACGCTTGCGCGCCAGGATGCCGAGCACGAGCCCGATGATGCCGGCGATGATGCCGATCAGGGCGATGAAGATGCCGCCGACGACGCCGACGATGCCGAGCACCAGGGAGACGACACCGAAGGTGTTGGACTGAGCGGGCGCGTTGCCGGGGTTGGACATGGGAGCTCCTTCGATCAGGACGCCGATCCAGGCCGGGTAGCCGATCGTGAGCGTCGATCAAACGCTATCCGAATCGCACCGGCAACGTTCAGGTTCCGTGCACGAACCTGTCCCCTGCTTCAGACGCCGACGTACGTCGCCAGGTGCTGGCCGGTCAGTGTCGAGCGAGCGGCGACGAGGTCGGCGGGCGTGCCCTCGAACACGATCCGGCCGCCGTCGTGCCCCGCGCCGGGCCCGAGGTCGATGATCCAGTCAGCGTGCGCCATGACGGCCTGGTGGTGCTCGATCACCACGACGGTCTTGCCCGAGTCCACCAAGCGGTCGAGCAGCCCGAGCAGCTGGGCGACGTCCGCCAGGTGCAGTCCGGTGGTCGGTTCGTCGAGCACGACGATGCCGCCCGGCTCGCCGAGGTGCGTCGCGAGCTTGAGGCGCTGCCGTTCTCCGCCCGACAGCGTCGTGAGCGGCTGCCCGATGGTCAGGTAACCGAGTCCGACGTCGGCCAGGCGCGCCAGGATCGTGTGCGCAGCAGGCAGCGCGGCAGGACCGTCGGCGAAGAACGCCACGGCCTCGGCGACGGACATGCCCAGGACCTGGCTGATGTCCTTGCCGCCGAGCTGGTACCCGAGCACCGACTGGTCGAACCGTTTGCCGTCGCACTCCACGCACGGGGTGGCGATGCCCGCCATCATCCCGAGGTCGGTGTAGACGACACCGGCGCCGTTGCACGCGGGGCACGCGCCCTCGGAGTTCGCGCTGAACAGCGCGGGCTTCACGCCGTTGGCCTTCGCGAACGCCTTGCGGATGGGTTCGAGCAGCCCGGTGTAGGTCGCCGGGTTGCTGCGTCGGGAGCCGCGGATCCCGCTCTGGTCGATGGCCACGACACCCTCGCGATGGGCGAGCGAACCGTGGATCAGCGTGCTCTTGCCGGAACCGGCGACGCCCGTCACGACGGTGAGCACCCCGGTGGGGACGTCCACGTCGACGTCGTGCAGGTTGTGTGCCGACGCACCGCGGATCGCGATCGCCCCGTCGCACCGGCGGACGGCGGTCTTCACCGAGACGCGGTCGTCGAGGTGCTGACCGGTGATGGTCCCGCTCCCCCGCAGCCCCTGCACCGGACCCTGGTAGCAGAGCGTCCCGCCGCCGGAGCCGGCGCCCGGGCCGAGGTCGACGACGTGGTCGGCGATCGCGATCACCTCGGGCTTGTGCTCGACCACGAGGACGGTGTTGCCCTTGTCGCGCAGCCGCAGCAGCAGGCCGTTCATCCGCTCGATGTCGTGCGGGTGCAACCCGGTGCTCGGCTCGTCGAAGACGTACGTGACGTCGCTGAGGGACGACCCGAGGTGCTTCACCATCTTGACCCGCTGCCCCTCTCCCCCGGACAGCGTGCCGGTCGGGCGGTCGAGCGAGAGGTAGCCGAGACCGATCTCGACGAACGACTCGAGCAGGTCGCGGAGGCCGTCGAGCAGCGGCGCGACGCCGGGGTCGTCGATGGCCCGCAGCCACGGCACGACGTCGGTGATCTGCATCGAGCAGACGTCGGCGATGCTCTTCCCGCCGATCTTCGACGAGCGGGCGATGTCGTTCAGCCGGGTACCACCGCACGCCGGGCACGTCGTGAAGGTCACCGCACGGTCGACGAAGGCGCGGATGTGCGGCTGCATCGCCTCGCGGTCCTTCTGCAGCATCGAGCGGCGCACTCGGGGGACGAGCCCCTCGTACGTCATGTTGATGCCGGCGATCTTCTGCTTCGTGGGCTCGCGGTACAGGAAGTCGGCGCGTTCCTGCTCGGTGAAGTCGCGGATCGGGGTGTCCTTGTCGAAGTACCCGGACTCCGCGTACATCCGGACGTTCCACCCGTCGGTGCCGTAGCCGGGGATCGTGATCGCCCCGTCGCCGAGCGCCTTCGAGTCGTCGAACAGCTGCGTGAGGTCGATGTCGTTGACGAGTCCGCGCCCCTCGCAGTCGGCGCACATGCCACCGAGCCGGGTGAACGAGACCTTCTCGGCCTTGGCGTCCTTGCCCTTCTGCACGGTGATCGCTCCCCCGGCGGTGACCGTCGCCAGGTTGAACGAGAACGCGTTCGGACCACCCACGTGCGGGTCGCCCAGACGGCTGAAGAGCACGCGCAGCATCGCGTTCGCATCGGTGACGGTGCCGACGGTCGACCGCGGGTCGGCGCCGATGCGCTCCTGGTCGACGACGATCGCGGTGGTCAGACCGTCGAGCAGGTCGACATCGGGTCGTGCGAGCGACGGCATGAAGCCCTGCACGAAGGCGCTGTACGTCTCGTTGATCATCCGCTGCGACTCGGCGGCGACGGTGCCGAACACCAGCGAGCTCTTGCCGGACCCGGACACACCGGTGAACACCGTGAGTCGACGCTTCGGCAGGTCGACGTCGATCCCCTGCAGGTTGTTGGCGCGGGCACCGCGCACGCGGATCCGGTCGTGGCCGTCAGCGGCGTGCACGCTCCGGCTCGGAACGCCGTCGTCGCCGGAACTGGTATGCATGTCGATCAGCGTACCGACGGGTACCGACACCGACAAGACGACCCGGCACCGTGCGTTGGACTCGACCCACCACCGGACGGGAGGCACGGGTCAGGCCCGCACCGTGCCTCCCGTCAGCACCGTGCGCACCTTCTCACCCCGTGCGCGTTTCCGCGCACCGTGCAGCGCCACAAGCGCGCACCACGCGACCAACCCCGCACCGGCCGACGGACCCGGCACCGTGCGTTGGACGAACCCACCACCGGACGGGAGGCACACGTCACGCCCGCACCGCGCCTCCCGTCAGCACCGTGCGCTCTTTCTCACTCCGTGCGCGGTTCCGCGCACCGTGCAGCGCCACAAGCGCACACCACGCCACCAACCCCGCACCGGTCGACGGACCCGGCACCGTGCAGACGACGGCCGGGTCAGACGACGGCCGAGTCAGGCGGCAGCGAACCGACGCACCAGCTCCGGCAGCTCCGCCGGTTCGAACGGCTCGTCGGTGGCGTCGAGTTCGTCGGCGGTCCACCAGCGCGACGCGAGGATGTCGACCCGCTCGTCGTCCGTCCACTCGGCGTCCGACAACTCGAAGCCCGGGGTGCGCACGACGTAGAACTCGCTGTGGCCGCGGTCGTGGTCGGCGAGGTCCCACTCGACGGTGAAGTCCCAGGACCAGACGGGCTCGCCCGGGTCGTCGATGACGATGCCGGTCTCCTCGCGCAGCTCGCGGATCGCCGCGTCGCGGTGGTCCTCGCCGGGGTCGACCCCGCCACCGGGCGTGATCCACCGGTGTGCACCGTCCGACGACGGCGAGTTCGTGTCCATCAGGAACACGCGACCCTCGGGGTCGAGCAGGATGATGCGGGAGGTTCGGCGCAGGCCGGGCTTGGCAGTCACCCGCCCGACGCTAGCCGACGAAGCCGCTGACGTCGCCGACGAGCTTGGTGTGGTCGGCGGGGATCGGCTCGATCGCAGCGAGGGCGATCTCAGCCGCGAACTCCGACACGCTGTAGAGCTTGCCGACCTCTTGCCGGCGGCCCTCGATCGCGCCGGGGTTCAGGCGGTTCAGCAGGGTCGCGGTGATCGTGCCCTCGATCATGTCGCCGGAGACGACGACGAACTCGATGCCGGCGGCCTCGAGCTGCGGGATGAGCTCACGCAGGGCGAGTTCGCCGGCGCGCTTGCTCTTGGCGACGGGGACGTACTCGTCCATCGTCTCGGCGGTCTCGACGAAGTGGGCCTGGTGGCTCGTGACGAAGACGACGCGCGACCCGGCGGGCATGTGCGGCACGGCCGTCTGGAGCATGTCGACCTGCGCGTCGCGGTTCAGGCGGAGCGCGTAGTCCTCGCCGAGGCCGGACTCCATGCCGCCCGAGGCGTTCAGGACGAGCAGGTCGATGCCGCCCCACTCCTGCACGACGGTGTCGACGAGCGCCTGCACCGACTCGTGGTCGGTCAGGTCGGCGCCGATCGCCAGGGCGGAGCCACCGGCTGCGACGACCTTCTCGGCGATCTGCTCGGCGCGCTTGGCCTTGTTGCGGTAGTTCACGACGACCTTGGCGCCGGCCTCGGCCAGGTACCCGACGGTGTCGGCGCCGATGCCGCGCGACGAGCCGGTGACGACGGCGCGCGTGTCGGTGAGGGATCCGGGGGCGAGGGGGTTGCTCACAGTCGTGTTCTCCAGGTCGTGTTCCGGCCGGTCGGCCGCATCGAGCCTACCAATCGCCTGCACGGCCGACCGACCCTCCTGATATGTTGAACGGAGTTGTACCGGCCGTCGCGACGCTGCGAGCCACGGCGCGCGACCGAGGGAGGGAGATCGCGTGAACGGAATCGATTGGATCCAGACCATCGTCTGGATCGGACTCGTGTTGCTGCTGGGAGTGGTCGAGATCTTCACCCTCGACTTCATCTTCATCATGCTCGCGGCCGGAGCCGCTGGTGGGTTGATCGCCGCCCTGCTCGGCGCCCCGTGGTGGCTGTCGGCCATCATCTCCGCCGTGCTCGCGCTCGTGCTGCTGTCGCTCGTGCGACCGCGTCTGCTGCTCATGCTCGGCCGAGGCGCCGACCCGCACCGCACGAACATCGAGGGGCTCATCGGGCTCCCCGGCACCGTCGCAGTCGCGTTCACATCATCTGCTCCCGGTCAGGTCCGCCTGGCCAACGGCGAGACCTGGAGCGCACGGTTCGCCGTGGGCGCCATCGACCGCACACCGCCACTCGGCACCCCCGTGGTCGTCGAGTCGATCGAGGGGTCGACCGCGGTCGTGCGCCTCGCAGAAAGGGCCACCTCGTGACCATCACACCCGGGACGATCGCACTGCTCGTCCTGATCCTCGTCGTCGTCATCTTCGTGATCGTCGTCCTGGCCAAGGCGATCCGCATCGTCCCGCAGGCCACCGCGGGCATCGTGGAACGCCTCGGCAAGTACCACAAGACGCTCTCGCCTGGCCTGAACCTGCTGGTGCCGTTCATCGACCGCCTGCGGCCCCTGCTCGACATGCGTGAGCAGGTCGTGTCGTTCCCGCCGCAGCCGGTGATCACCGAGGACAACCTCGTGGTCTCCATCGACACCGTCGTGTACTTCCAGGTCACCGACGCCCGTGCGGCGACGTACGAGATCGCGAACTACCTCGGCGCCGTCGAGCAGCTCACCACCACCACGCTCCGCAACGTCGTCGGTGGCCTCAACCTCGAAGAGGCCCTGACCAGCCGCGACAACATCAACGGTCAGCTCCGCGTCGTGCTCGACGAAGCGACCGGCAAGTGGGGCATCCGCGTCGGCCGTGTCGAGCTCAAGGCGATCGAGCCGCCCGTGTCCATCCAGGACGCCATGGAGCAGCAGCTGCGTGCCGAGCGGAGCCGTCGTGCCGCGATCCTGCAGGCCGAGGGCACCAAGCAGTCCCAGATCCTCGAGGCCGAGGGGCAGCGGCAGGCCGCCATCCTCGCGGCCGAGGGTGACGCCAAGGCCCAGGTGCTCCGCGCCGAGGGTGAAGCCTCGGCCATCGCCACCGTCTTCGAGGCCATCCACACCGGTGACCCCGACGACAAGCTGCTCTCGTACCAGTACCTGCAGATGCTCCCGAAGATCGCCGAGGGCACCGCGAACAAGCTCTGGATGATCCCGAGCGAGTTCACCGAGGCGCTGTCCGGCATCGCGAAGGGCTTCTCCGGCGGACGGAGCGGCAGCGGCCCGGTCGCCGGCGCCGGCTCGGGCGGGGACTTCCTCTCCCGCATCTCCAAGCTCGCGAACGAGAGCCTGGCGAACACCGCCGCTGCCGGGTCCGCCGGCACGGCCATGCCGCGTGCGGATGCCACGGCCGCGGACATCGTCCCCGAGTCCGACCTCGACGCACGACTGGCCGAGTCGAACCGGAGCGTCGACGCGCACCTCGCAGCCGCCGACGACGCGACCGCCGAGAAGGTCGACGACGCACCGGCTCCGCAGGCCGACGCCGCGCAGCACCCGAACGACGAAGCGTCGGGGCACCGCACCAGCGACGGCTCCGGCCGACGCTGACCCCCACCACCACGAACGACGATGCCCGCCCCGGGGAACCGGGGCGGGCATCGTCGTTCGTCAGGTGGTGGTGTCAGGCACCGCGTCGTGCACGGAGGACCTGCAGGCGCTCTTCGAGGAGCTCCTCGAGTTCCTCGCGCGAGCGACGCTCGAGCAGCATGTCCCAGTGGGTGCGGGGCGCCTTGACGTCCTCTGCTGCGACCTCGACGGGGATGCCGTCGTCACCGAGCAGGCGTCCTTCGCGGCCGGAGCGTGGCTCCGACCAGGTCTGGGGCACGTCTGCGTCAGCGGAGAAGACGATGTCGAAGGTCTCCCCCGAATCCGTCTGGTAGACCGCGCGCTTGCGGTCCGAGAGCTCGACGCCCTCTTCGCTCTGGAGACTCTGACTCCCGAGCCGCATGCCGCGGAGACTCCGATCAGCCATGTGTGTGCTCCTCTCGCTCGTCTGCCCTCCACAACACTGTCCCACGCCCCATCGTTCCCGACTGGGTGCATTCACAGTCCGTTCCCAGTGCGTGGCCCCGATGCACGGGCTCACGGCCTCGGACGTACAGGGACGCGGCGGCGGATCAGGCGCGCTTGCGGCGTCCCCACGGTGCACAGGCGAGCAGCACGAGGAGCCCGCCGAGCGACAGGAACAACGCGATCGACCCCGAAGCGAGCGACGCCGGGGTCGTCGAGGTGCCGAGTGGCACGTCGGTCACCATCGAGGTCGCGGTGTACTCGGGGACCCGGTCGATGGTGCGTCCGGACGGGTCGATGACCTGCGAGGCGCCGACGGTCGAGATGTTGACGAGGGACCGACCGGTCTCGATCGCCCGCATCCGTGCGATCTCGAGTTGCTGGAGGTTCTCGTCGGTGCCGGAGAAGTCCGCGTTGTTCGTCTGCGCGAGGATCACCTGCGCTCCCCCGCGCACCATGTCGCGGGTCAGCCCGTCGTCGACGATGTCGAAGCAGATCGCGATCCCCGCCTTGATCCCCGCCACCGGCAGGACGTTCGGCTTCGTGCCCGGCGTGTAGTCACGCTGCAGCAGGCCGATCAGGGACGGCGCGAGCTTCGAGAAGAACCACCGGTCCGGCACGTACTCGCCGAAGGGCACCGGGCGCTTCTTGTCGTAGGACGACTGCCAGCCGTCGGCGGTCCACACGAACGACGTGTTGTGCAGCACCCCGGACGGCGTCTGTGTGATGGCTCCGGCGACCAGCGGCGCACCGACCGAGTCGACGACGGCGTCGAGCGACGACGCGATCACGGGCTGCTGGCGCGGGTCGAACTCGGCGGAGGCCTCGGGCCAGACGACGAGGTCGACGCCCTTCGCCTCGACGTCGGTCGCCGCGACCTGCGCCGCCAGGACCTCGCCCGGCGCAGCACGGTCGAAGTACCCGGCCGGCCCGTTGCCCTGTACCGACTCGATCCGGATGGTGCCGGAGGTCGCGGTCGGCCAGGCCGGCACCGCCAGCACGGCGGCGACGAGCAACCCGGCGGTCCCGACCCGGACCGGCAGCCGTAGGGTCGCGCCCGGCGCCCGCGGGGACACGAGGGCGAGCGACACGACCACCGCGACGCAGTAGACGACCACGAACGTCACCCCGAGGACGCCGACGTACGCGGCGAGGTGGGTGAACGGCCCCTGCGACTGCGACAGGCCGACGCGCCCCCAGGCGAAGCCGCCGTACGGCCAGCTCCCCGAGAACCACTCGCGTCCGGTCCACAGTGCGGCGACCATGGCCGGGAGGCCCCACACGCGTCCGGCGGTCGATGGCACCACGCGCGCGACCCAGCGGTACGCGAGGGCGATCGCGACGCTGCCAAGGGCGAAGAACGCCGCCTCCAACAACGCCAAGGCGAACCACGGGACGGGCCCCAGGTAGCGGCCGGCCCACGAGATGGCCGGGATCCAGAACGCGGCACCGGCCACGTAGCCGAGCCACGCGGCCCTGCGGGCACGCTGTCCCATCGCGGCGAGCAGCATGCACGCGAGCGCCGGGAAGGCCAGGAACCACCAACCGGGCGACGGGAACGCGAGCGCGAAGAGCAGCCCGCCGATGACGGCCAGGGGCAGCGCGCTGCCCAGCGGGAGCGCCGAGAACGGGCCGTCCGCGACCGCACCGCGGCCCACGCGCGCGGGCACCCCGCGCACACCGGTCTCCGGAACCCGCACCGTGCCTCCTGTCAGACCGCGGCGTAGGCGACGATGCCGCGGCGCACCGCGTCGGTCGCACGTCGGGCGGTCTGGGCGAGGTCGTCGTCACCGGCGTTCCGGATCTGGTCGAGCAGGTCGATGACCTGCTTCGACCAGCGGACGAAGTCGCCGGCGGGCAGGTCGAGGGTGCGGAGGACGTCGTCGAGGGCCGAGCCGGAGGCCCAGCGGAACATGCCGACCGCCATCGCCGGGGTGGGCGGCACCGACCCGGCCAGACGGGCGTCGCGCTCGATGTCGTCGAGGCGCGACCAGATCGTCAGGGTCTCGTCGAGCGCCGGACGGAACGCGCCGCGCGGCAGTGCGTGCTCGGTGCCGGGGGCGTCGTCGCGGCGGGGCTGGTAGATGATCGTGGCGGCCATCGCTGCGAGCTGCGCCGGCGTGAGGTCCTTCCAGACACCCGCCTCGAGGCACTCGGCGACGAGCAGGTCGCGGTCACCGTAGATGCGCTGCAGTCGGCGGCCGCCAGCGGCCACGGTGGCCTCGCCGTTGCCGGCGTCGACGAGGTAGCCGAGCTGCAGGAGCACGTCGGTGACCCGGTCGAAGGTGGTGGCCACGGCACCGGTGCGGGACCGGATCTGCTGGAGCAGCTTGTCGTTGACGCGCTTGAGCTTCCACCAGCGCTCCGCCCAACGGGCGTGCGCCTCGCGGTCGGGGCAGGCGTGGCAGGGGTGCCGCTGCATCTGGCGACGGACCGCCGTGATCGCGGCCTGCCGTTCCTGCCGTGCGCCGTGCGAGGCCTCGCGCCCACCGGGCACGTTCGTGCGCTCGAGGTCGGAGAGCTCGCGGCGGAGCGTCGAGTACTCGGTGAAGTCACCGAGGTGGCACTGCATGGCCTCGCGGTAGCCCTCGAGGGACTCCTGCTGCGAGCGGACCTTACGGGCCAGGTCGACCACGGACCGGTCGGCCTGGAACTGCGCGAACGAGGTCTCGAGGACCTCGCGCGTGCGCTGCCGCCCGAACTGGTCGATCAGGTTGACGGCCATGTTGTAGGTCGGCTTGAACGACGAGTTCAGCGGGTAGGTGCGCCGGCTGGCGAGCGAGGCGACGGCCTGGGGGTCGAGGCCGTCGGTCCACTGGATGACCGAGTGCCCCTCGACGTCGATGCCACGGCGCCCGGCACGCCCGGTGAGCTGGGTGTACTCCCCCGGGGTGATCGGGACACGGGCCTCGCCGTTGAACTTCTCGAGCTTCTCGAGCACCACCGTGCGTGCGGGCATGTTCACACCGAGCGCGAGGGTCTCGGTGGCGAACACCACCTTGAGCAGCTTGCGCTGGAAGAGGTTCTCGACCACCTCCTTGAACGCGGGGAGCATGCCGGCGTGGTGCGCGGCGACACCGCGCTCCAAGCCCTCGAGGAACTCCCAGTAGCCCAGGACGGCGAGGTCCTCGTCCGGCAGGGTGCGGCAGTGGTACTCCGCGGTCTCGCGGATCTCGTTGCGCTCCGGGACCGTGGTGAGCGACAGGCCGGAGCGCAGGACGTTCCGGACGCCCTGGTCGCACCCGGCGCGGCTGAACACGAAGAAGATCGCGGGCAGCAGCATCCGCTCGTCGAGCATGTGCGCGATGCGTTCGCGGTGCAGTTTCTCGGTACGCGGCCCACGGCGGTCGTGGTATCCCCCACGCCCTCGTCCGCCACGGTGGCCGCCGCCGTGCCGTTCGCTGCGCGATGCACCGCCGACCATGCGGAGCAGTTCCGGGTTGACGCGGTTCGTCGCCGCCGCACCGCTGGAGTCGAAGAGGTCGACCATCTTCGAGCCGACCAGGACGTGCTGCTCGAGCGGGACCGGGCGGTCTTCCGACACGATGACGTCGGTGTCGCCGCGGACCGTCTGCAGCCAGTCGCCGAACTCCTCGGCGTTGGAGACCGTGGCGCTGAGCGAGACCAGCCGGACCTCGGTCGGCAGGTGCAGGATCACTTCTTCCCACACCGCACCGCGGAACCGGTCGGCCAGGTAGTGGACCTCGTCGAGGACGACCCAGGCCAGGTCGTCGAGCAGGTCGGAGTCGGCGTAGATCATGTTCCGCAGGACCTCGGTCGTCATCACGACGACCCGCGCCCGCGGGTTCACGTTCGTGTCACCGGTGAGCAGGCCCACCTCGGACTCGCCGTAGACCTCGACCAGCTCGGCGTACTTCTGGTTGCTCAGGGCCTTCATCGGCGTCGTGTAGAACACCTTCGCCGTCGGCTGCCGCATCGCCAGCCAGATCGCGAACTCGGCCACGATCGTCTTGCCGGCACCGGTCGGCGCGGCCACGAGGACGCTGCGGCCCTGGTCGAGCGCGTCGCACGCGGCGAACTGGAACGGGTCGAGGTCGAAGCGCAGGTCGGCGCGGAACAACTCCAGGTTGCGGGAGCGGTTCCGGACCTTGGCGGCGGCGAAGCGCTCGGCCGCGCTGAGGTCCGCGCCCGTCACAGGCCGTACTCTTCGTCGAGCTTGGCCTGCTTCTTCGCCACCCTGCGGTCGTGGAACCAGGCCACGACGCACGCGGCGATGTAGAGCACCACCATCGGGACGGCCAGCAGGAACATCGAGATGACGTCGGCGCTCGGCGTGACGATCGCGCAGAAGACCAGGATGCACAGGATCGCGATGCGCCAGGACTTGATGATCGCCGCCGCCGACAGGACGCCGACGAAGTTCAGCAGCACGATGAAGACCGGCAGCACGAACGCGATCCCGACCGCGACGATGAGCTTGATGACGAAGTCGTAGTACGCCTTCGCGTCGACGATCGAGGTGTCCTGGCTCGACACGAAGCTGCCGAGGATGCCGACCACGTGGGGCAGGATGTACCACCCGAAGTAGCACCCGGCGAAGAACAGCGGGATCGCGGTGCCGAGGAAGCCCCACACGTACTGCTTCTCGCGCCGGACCAGGGCGGGCACGATGAACGCCCAGATCTGGTAGAGCCAGACCGGGCTGGCGATGACGATGCCGATCGTGATCGCGATCTGCAGCTTGAGGTCGAACGCGCCCGTGATCATCGGGAAGTTCAGCTCGGCCGTGTGTCCGCCGACCTTGGCGAGCTCGGCCACCGGTGCCCGGAGCGAGTCCAGCACGAACGGGGTCAGGAACCATCCGCCGACCGCGGCGATGACCACGGCGATCACTGCGCGGAACAGGCGGTTGCGCAGCTCGATGAGGTGCTGCCCGAGCGACATGCGGCCTTCGGCGTCGTTGTCACGGCGCCCTTGCCGCCTCGCTCGCCCGCGCGCGGTCGTCGAAGCCATGGGTCGATCCTACGGGGTGGGGACCGACAGTTCGGCGCGCTCCGTGCGAACGCACATGCAGGACCGGTCGGCGGCGGGGCTGCGACGTCAGCCGGCGGCGAGGGCTGCGGCGGCGAAGTCCCGCACCGCGTCCCGCGCTGCGGGCGGGTCGAGCACCACGGCACGGCCGGGCAGCCCAGCGACGAGCCGGACCACCCCGTCGAAGCCGTTCGACGCCGCGAGCCGGATGCGCACGCGCGCCTCGGCATCGGGGGCGTCCGCTGTGTCGGCGAGGAAGTCGGCCACGAGCGGCAGCGACGACGAGTCGAGTTCGACGGTGACGATGACGTCCTCTGCCGACTGCTGGAACAGCGTGTCCGGGATCACCACCTGGTCCGCCGACTTCTCCACCGCACGGTCGTCGACGCGTGCACCGGACATCCGGTCGAGGCGGAAGGTCCGGAGCGCCTGCCGGTCGAGGTCCCAGGCGCGGAGGTACCAGTCCGTGTCGATCGACTCGACGCGCAGCGGGTCGACCCGGCGGGTGCCGCCCTGGGTGCGCGGACCGGCGTACTCGAAGGACAAGCCGCGGCCGTCGGCCATCGCACGACGGATCGTTGCCAGGGCGACGTCGTGCAGGTCCTGCCCGACCGCGACCGTCGAGGCGGCACCGCCGGCACCGCGCGACAGCTTCGCCATGAGTGCTCGGATGGCATCGCGGTCAGCGGCCTCGGGCAGCGCGGAGAGGTACTGCAGCCCGGCGATGAGCGCAGAAGCTTCTCGCGCGGAAAGTCGGGGCGAGTCGTCGATGGCGACGAGGTTCGTCAGGACGATCATCTCGTTCTGGTCGAAGTCGTCCCACGCGATGTCGAACAGGTCGCCGTGCTGGTACTGCATCGTCTCGCCGGGGACCCCCGACACCGCGATGAGCTCCACGGCGCGGCGGATACGGGCCTCGGGGACGCCGAAGTGGCGCGCGGCCTCGGCCACCGAGACGCGCTCGCGGTCGATCAGGTACGGCACCAGGGCGAGCAGGAAGGCGAGCTTGTCCTGCGCTTGCAGGGGTTGGGCGTCAGCCACGGGCGGACTCCTCTCCGTCGCTGTGGTCGCGCACGAGCGCACGGAGCCGCTCGACGACGCGCAGCCGCAGGTCCTCCGGCTCGAGCACCCGGACCTCGGGTCCGAAGGCGGCGAGTTCCTCAGCCAGGATCTGCGGGTCGACGTGGTGCAGCACGAGTGCGCCGTCGGCGTCGGTCTCGGTGTCTCGACGGCGGGCGAGCCGCCGCTCGGCGTCGGAGCCGGGGGTCACCGCGATGCGCGCCGTGCGGGCTGACCAGATCCGTTCGAGTTCGGCGAGCGTGCGCTCCCCCGCGCCCACCGGGGCGGTGTGCTGCCCGACGTCGTACTGCGTGACGGGTCCGACGATGCGTGAGAGCAGGTAGTTCTTGTCCGAGTCCGTGGCGAACTCGTGGGCGGCGAGCATCCAGCGGCCGCCGTGCTGCACCAGGGCGAGCGGGGCGAGTTCGCGCCGACGGGCCTCGTGCTGGCCCGGGGTGATGTAGTCGAACCGGACGGCGGCACCGCGGTCGAGGGCGGAGCGGAGCGGCTCGAACGCTGCGTCGCGGGCTCGGAGCCGCGGGGCGTACGCGTCGACGCCGAGCTGGAGTGCGCCGTCGTCGTCCTCGGAACCCGCGGACCGGACCTTCAGCAGCCCGCGACGCGAGTCAGCGGACAGCGCGCCTTCGCGCCAGGCCATGGCGGCCAGCGACAGCAGGGCCGACTCGTCCGGGGTGAAGCGGACGTCCACAGGCAGGTCGTACTCGCCCTTCGGGATCCGGTACCGCAGCGTCTGGTTGTTGCCGGCGGCACCCGGTGTCTCGATGGTCTCGAGCGGGATGCCGAGCTCGCGGACGTCGTCCTTGTCGCGCTCGAACTGCCGCTCGAGTGAGGCGTTGTCCCCACCCGGTGTGAACCGCTGGCGGTAGCCCTGCACGTTGGTCAGGATCTCCGCCTTGGTCAGCCCGGACTCCGTCGAGAGCAGCGCGAGCACGAGGCTGAACAGCCGCTCCTCTGCGGGCACACGGGGCACACGGGTCGCTGGCACGAGGCGATCCTACGGCAGCGCGGGTGCACCGGAGTGCACCCGCGCCGCGGTCGGTGGACGGTGTGGGAGCGTCAGCTCGACATCGCTCCGAGCACGTCGATGACGTACGCGTAGGCGGTGCCCTGCTGGTTCACGACGGCCAGGACCTGGTCGCCGACGTGGTGCCCGACGATGGCGTTCCGGACTCCCTCGTCGACCTGGCCCTTGGTGAGCGGCACGGTCTGCGCGCCCGAGCCGTCGGTCCAGCTGGAGCCGGCCACGGACGGGTCAGCGCCCCACGTCACGGCGGTGTACTTGATGACCGCGGTGTCCTTGGCGGTGAGCACGCGACCGGACCCCTTGCGGAGCAGGTGCGTCTCGTTCGACTTCGGCGCGTTCCACGACGGGATCGTGATGCCGGGGGCGCCGGACGGTGCGAGCACGACGGCGGGCATCTTGTCGCCAGCGAGCTGCGGGGTGCCGGTCGCGCGGGCGTCGAAGGCCCGCTTGACGTCGATGACGGCGATGACGGCGTCCTCGGTCTTCGCCGACGAGCCGCTGTCGGTGGTCGCGCTGGTGTCCGAGCTGCTGAGGGCGCTCTTCGGCAGCGCGACGGCCAGGCGGTCGCCGACCTGCGCGCACTCGAGCGATTCGCCGAGGGCGCCGTAGTTGCTCGCCCCGGCGGTGATCGGGGCCGTCTGCCCGGAGTACCCGCTGGTCTGCGCGACCTCGCCGGTGGCGCCGTCGACGAGCGTGTACTCGATCAGGACGGGGGTGCCGTCGTCGATCGTGCGGCCGTCGCCCTGCTCCAGGACGGAGACCTGCGTGCCCTTCGTGGTGAGTCCGCTCGGGATCGACACCTTCGGCTCCTTGCCGAACGCGCCGGTGGCGGTCACCGCTTCGGACGCCGCACCGGGTGCGGCGCAGCTCGAGGGGGTGGTGCCGGCGCCGTTCGAGGCGCACGCCGTGAGCGACGCCACGAGACCGATGGTGACCAGGAGTGCGGGGATGGTGCGCACGGACCCTCTTTCCGTTCGATGCAGGACGGGCACGACCGTCAGCCTACCGTTCGCCGTCGGTCGGCTCGGACGCGTCGCTGGCGGGCTCGGACGGTGCCCCGGACCCCTCGGTGGCGGCCGCTGCGGACCCGGCCTCGGCAGCGGCGACCTTGCGGGCCTGCGCCGCCGACTGCCGTGCGACCTTGCGGAGCTTCTTGTCGCTCGTCGCGCGCTCGCCCACGGCGCCGGGGGTCCAGGCCTCGATGTCCTCGTCGGAGAACTCGACCTTGCCCGCGCGGCGCTTCAGGTTCGGCAGGACGGTGCCGTCGGCGAGACGACGGGCCGTGATGAGGAACCCGGTGTGCCCGACCATGCGGTGGTCCGGTCGGACGGCGAGCCCCTCGACGTGCCAGGTGCGCACCAGGGTCTCGCTCGGCATCGGGTCGGTGAAGCGGCCGGTGTCGCGCAGGGCCTCGGCCGTGCGGGACAGCTGGGTGACGGTCGCGACGTAGCAGACGATGAGTCCGCCGGGCACGAGGGCGTCGGCTGCGGCGTCGACGCACTCCCACGGCGCGAGCATGTCGAGCACCACGCGGTCGACGCTTTGCTCCTGGACAGCGCCGGGCAGCTCCTCGACCAGGTCGCCGACGGTCACCGACCAGTTGTCCGGGACGGCGCCGAGGAACGTGCCGACGTTGCCCTGCGCGATCGCGGCGAACTCCTCGCGACGCTCGAACGACTGCAGCTGCCCCGTCGGACCGATCGCCCGCAGCAGGAACAGGGAGAGGGCACCGGAACCGACGCCCGCCTCGACCACCCGGGCGCCCGGGAAGACGTCCGCGAACGCCACGATCTGGGCGGCGTCCTTCGGGTAGACGATGGCGGCACCACGTGGCATCGACATCACGTAGTCGTTGAGCAGCGGACGGAGCGCGAGGTACTCGTCGCCCGTGCTGGCCCGGATCACCGAGCCGTCGGGCTGGCCGATGACGTCGTCGTGCCGGAGGACCCCGCGGTGCGTGTGGTACTCGCCGGCGGTCTCGAGGGACAGCGTCGTGAGCTTGCCCTTCGGGCCGGTGAGCTGCACGCGGTCGCCGGCCCGGAACGGGCCACGCGGCGGCGTGTGGGGTGCGCCACCGGCGGTGTGCGGCAGGGCCGCTGTCGGGTTGTCGGTGTGGCTCATCGGGTGACTCCCTCGGTGTCCGCAGCGTGCGCCGGGTCAGGAGCCGGGCCTCCCGTCACGGCAGCGCGCGCGGCCAGCGCCGGCCCCGTCAACTCGACCAGGCGGTCGACGTCGACACCCGACAGGGTGGTCAGGTGCACGTCACCGCCGGCGATCTCGGACAGCGGGACGATGTGCTCCACGGCGACCGTGACGGCGCCGGAGGCGACGGCCGAGGCGACGCCGGTGGCGGAGTCCTCGATCGCGACGCACGCGGTCGGCTCGACGCCGAGCTGGGCGGCGGCGGAGAGGTAGGCGTCCGGGTACGGCTTCGGACGGTCGACGTCGTCACCGGCCACGACGACGCGGAACCCGCGCTCGCCCAGTGCCTCGGCGGCGACGAGTGCCATCTTGCGACGGGACATCGTCACCAGTGCGGTGGGGATGCCGCGGGCGTGGAGCTCCTCGACGAGCTCGCGGGCTCCCGGGCGCCACGGCAGCTCACCCGCGCGCAGGTGCTCCATCACGTAGTCGGTCATCCACTGGATGATCTCCTCGACCTCCATGTCGACGCCCTTGGCGCGCAGGAGCTCGCCGGAGCGCTCGAGGCCGGAGCCGACCAGGGACAGGCCGTCCTCGTGGGTCCACTCGGCGCCGTAGCGGTTCGTCAGGTCGACCTGGGAGCGCTGCCAGATCGGCTCGGTGTCGATGATCGTGCCGTCCATGTCCCACAGCACGGCTGCGGGCGGGACGAGGGCAGGAGGATGCGCGGTCACGGGCGACGAGTCTACCGGGGCCGTTCCGCTGGGCGCGGACGGGCATGCCCGCGGGCGTCGCCGGGGCCTACAGTGGATGCCTGCATCGTGTCCGGCCGGGTGCCTCGTCGTGCCCGCCCCGCTCCGCTCCACCACCAGGAGGTCCGCTCCGTGCCACAGCACTCCCCCTTCAGCGACGGCCGGTTGCTCGTCGTCGCCTTCGAGGGCTGGAACGACGCCGGCGAAGCCGCGAGCGGACTCGCCCGCCGCATCGTCGAGTCCCTCGGGCTCGACGAGCTGCGCGAGCTCGACGGGGAGCGGTACGTCGACTACCAGTTCAACCGTCCGACCATGGGATCCGACGAGACCGGCGCCCGCGGGGTGCAGTGGCCCCGCATCGTGCTGCACGGCCCCGGGGCCGAGGGCCGTCCGGTCATCGGCGCCACCGGCTCCCCGACCGACCGCGACGTGTTCGTCCTCGTCGGTCCGGAGCCCTCCCGCACCTGGCGCGGCTTCTGCGCCGAGATCATCGACCTCGCCGACGTCTACTCGATCGACGCCGTCGTCTTCGTCGGCGCGATGCTGGCCGACGTGCCGCACACCCGACCGATCTCGGTCTTCGTCTCGAGCGAGAACGCCGGCGTCCGCACCGCGTTCGACGTCGACAAGTCCTCGTACGAGGGTCCGACCGGCATCCTCGGTGTCCTGGCCGACGCGATGGACAAGGCCGGGCTGACCACGCTGTCGCTCTGGGCCTCGGTCCCGCACTACGTGCACAACTCGCCGTCACCCAAGGCCACCCTCTCGCTGCTCGACAAGATCGAGGAGCTCACCGACGTCACCGTGCCCCGTGGCACCCTGCTCGACGACGCCACCGAGTGGGAGGACGGCATCGACGCCCTCGCCGCCGACGACGAGGACATGGCCTCGTACATCGGGCAGCTCGAGCAGGCCCGCGACACCGTCGACTCCCCCGAGGCCTCGGGCGACGCGATCGCGCAGGAGTTCGAGCAGTACCTGCGGCGCCGCGAGCACAAGGACGGCAAGGACGGCGGCACCGCTGGTGGCGAGGGGCCCTGGCGGCCCCCGCAGCAGTAGCCGACACCCCGCTCACTTCCGCCGAGTGGTCGCGACCTGTCGGTTGCCGCCCGCCTCGGCGACAGTTCCTGACCGACCGGCGACCGGCACACGACGTGTTGCGACCGCACGGCGGACGGGAGGCACGGGGCGGGTCCGCCACGGGCCTCCCGTCCGGGGGTCGCGAACGGTCACGGCACCCCGCTCACCTTCGCAAGGTGGTCGCGAACTGTCGGTTGCCGCCCGCCAACGCGACAGTTCCTGACCGACCGGCGGCCCGCACACGACGTGTCGTCGCCTGTCGACGCAGGCCGACGACGCCGCCGGCCAGAGCTCAGGCCAGACGGATGCCGAGCAGCGCGTCGATCAGGTCGGCGAGCTCCGGCGTGCACGCAGTGCCCCCGGCGATCGCAGTGTCGACCGCGGCGACCGCACCCGGCGTGTCGAGGTCGTCGGAGACCCGCGCCCGGATCCGGGACGCCACGTCGGCCGCGTCGTCAGCGTGCCCGGCGGACGCACCCGATGCCCAGGCGTCCCAGGTCGCGAGGCGCGTCGTGGCACTCGTGAGCTCGGCGTCGAACCACTCCCAGTCGTCGGAGTACTTGTGCGACAGCAGCGCGAGCCGGATCGCGCGGGGGTCCGCGCCGTCGTCGAGCAGCCCCCGCACGGTGACGAGGTTGCCGAGCGACTTCGAGATCTTCGTGCCCTGGTAGGCGATCATCCCGGTGTGCACGAACGCGTGTGCCAGGGGCTGGTGCGCCAGGGCCGCTGCGTGTCCCGCGCTCATCTCGTGGTGCGGGAAGACGAGGTCACTGCCGCCACCCTGCACGCTGATCGGCAGGCCGAGGCGGTCGCCGGCGATGACGCTGCACTCGATGTGCCAGCCGGGCCGGCCGGGGCCGATCTCGGAGTCCCAGCTCGGCTCACCGTCGCGGGCCGCACGCCAGAGGAGCGGGTCGAGCGGGTCGCGCTTACCGGGGCGCTCCGGGTCCCCGCCGCGCTCGGCAGCGAGCGTGAGCATCGTCTCGCGGTCCAGGCCGCTCTCGTCGCCGAGCGACCACGCGTCGGTGGGGTGGTTGACGTCGAAGTACAGGTCGTCGCCCTCGGCGTCCGGGGTGGGGACCTCGTAGGCGGAGCCGGTCTCCTGCAGGAACGCAACGGCCTCGGCGACGCGGTCGACCTCGTCGGTGACGGCCACGAAGTCGTCGGGCGGCAGGATCCGCAGCGACTCCATGTCGCGACGGAACAGGTCGATCTGCGACGCGGCGAGCTCGCGCCAGTCGACGCCGTCGCGGGTGGCGCGCTCGAGCAGCGGGTCGTCGACGTCGGTGACGTTCTGCGCGTACTCGACGTCGAGGCCGGCGTCGCGCCACGCGCGGCCGAGCGTGTCGAACGCCAGGTAGGTCGCCGCGTGCCCGAGGTGGGTGGCGTCGTACGGGGTGATCCCGCAGACGTACAGTGCAGCGCGCTCGTCGCCCTGCGTCGGGTCGACCGGCTTGCCGGTGGCGGTGTCGTGCACGACGGGCCGCGGCGCTGCGCCGGGGACGTCGGGGACGGACGGGGCCTGCCAGGCCCTCACGGCTGGATCACTCCGAGCGACAACAACACGATGAGAACGATACCGAGTGCGATGCGGTACACGACGAACGGCATGAAGCTGCGCTTGCTGATGTAGTTCATGAACGCCGCGATCACCACGAACCCGACGACGAACGCCACCACCGTCGCGATGAGCGTGTCGGCGAGTCCGAACGGCGCTCCGTGGTCACCGAGGCTCGTCGCGGCCTCGTACAGCCCGGACAGGAACACCGCGGGGACGGCCAGCAGGAACGCGAACCGCGCCGCGGCCGGCCGCGTGTACCCGAGCGCGAGCCCCATCGACACGGTCGCACCGGAGCGGGAGACACCGGGGACGAGTGCGAGCACCTGCGCGAGCCCGATCAGGATGCCGCCACCGAAGGTCATGTGTTCGATCCGACGCTCCTTGCGGCCGACGACGTCGAACACACCGAGCACGATGCCGAAGACGATGAGCACGATCGCGACGATCCAGAGCGAGCGGAACGTGGTCTCGATGGAGTCCTTCAGCAGGAGCCCGGCGATGCCGATCGGGATGGTGCCGAGGATCACGAGCCACCCGAGACGCACGTCGGGGTCGCCCTTCGGGACGTCGCGCCGGAACACGGAACGGAACCACCGCCCGATGATCCGGGTGATGTCCTTCCAGAAGTAGATGAGCACCGCGGTCTCGGTGCCGAGCTGCGTCACCGCGGTGAAGGCCGCGCCCGGGTCCTTCGCGTCGGGCAGGAACAGCCCGACGATGCGCAGGTGCGCGCTGGAGGACACCGGCAGGAACTCGGTGAGCCCCTGGACGAAGCCGAGGAAGATCGCCTCGAGGATGTGCACGCACGGGCCTTTCGGGGGAGGTCGGTCAGGACACCGCCACGCAGGCGACCATGAACAATATCAGTACGTGGCCAGGAGGTCCCCGAGAACACGCCGACCGAAGGCCAGCGAGTCGAGCGGCACCCGCTCGTCGACACCGTGGAACATCGCCGGGAAGTCCACCCCGGCGGGCAGCTGCAGCGGCACGAAGCCGTACCCGGCGATCCCGAGCGTCGACAGCGCTTTGTTGTCCGTGCCGCCGGACAGCAGGTACGGCAGCACCGGGGCGCCCGGGTCGTGGCGGCCGAGGACGTCGCGGACGGCGTCGACGAGCGGTCCGCCGAAGTCCTGCTCGAGACCGATGTCGCGGAAGGACATCACGACCTCGACCTCGTCGCCGGCGAGCTCCCGCACACGCGCCAGCACCGACTCTTCGTCACCGGGCAGGCAGCGGATGTCGACGAGCGCCTCGGCCGTGTCCGGGATCACGTTGTGCTTGTAGCCCGCGGTCAGGACCGTCGGGTTCGTCGTGGTGTGCAGTGCGGCGTGGATGAACCGCGAGGCCGACCCGGTCGCGAGCGCGACCTCGTCCGGGCCCGTCACGGTCGGGTCGACGCCCAGGAACCGAGCGACCTCGGCGACCATCGCGTCCGTCGTCGCCGACAGGCGCACCGGCCACTCCTCGCTGCCGATCCGGGCGACCGCCGCGGCGAGCTTCGTCACGGCGTTGTCGCGGATGACGTGCGAACCGTGCGCAGCCGTGCCGCGGGCGACGAGCTTGATCCACATCAGCGCCTTCTCGCCCGTCTGCAGCAGGTAGGCGCGACGGTCGCCGAGGGTGATCGAGTACCCGCCCACCTCGCTGATGGCGGCACTGGCCCCGGCGAAGACCTCGGGGTGGTGCTCGACGACGTGGTGCGAGCCGAGCACTCCCCCGGCTTCCTCGTCGGCGAAGTACGCGATCACCAAGTCGCGCTCGGGAGCCCCCTGCGCCGCGATGACGTCCGACAGCGATGTGAGCATCATCGCGTCCATGTTCTTCATGTCGACGGCGCCCCGCCCCCACAGCGAGCCGTCCTTGACGACACCGCCGAAGGGGTCGACCGACCAGTTCGCCGGATCGGCCGGCACGACGTCGAGGTGCCCGTGCACCACCAGGGCCGGCTTGTCACGATCGCGGCCGGGCACCCGCGCGACGACACTGACGCGATCCGGCTCGGACTCGAACAACTGCGGCTCGAGGCCCAGCCCGCGCAACTTGTCCTCGACGTAGTGCGCCGCCTCGGTCTCGCCGCGCGACTTCCCCTCGCCCCAGTTCGTGGTGTCGATGCGGATGAGGTCGCGCGCGATCGCCGCGGTGGCCTCGAGCTCGGTCGCGGTCGGCTCCGGGTTCGTCATGCCACCACGGTATCGGTCCGCACCGACGCGCCCCGGCCCGGTGACGCCGCGGGACGCGCCGGGAACCCAGCCCTCTGGACGCGCCCGGGATGCACGGCCGTGTTCATCGGGCGTTCAGACCCGTGCTAGTGTTTTCTCTCGGCAGGGACGCCGGGGAAACCCGGAGAAATCGCCACACATCCAGTCCGGATGGCGGAATTGGTAGACGCGCTAGCTTGAGGTGCTAGTGCCCGTATTAGGGCGTGGGGGTTCAAGTCCCCCTTCGGACACAGAAACATGCAATGCCCCCTGACCTTTCGGTCCGGGGGCATTTTCTGTTGCGTTTCCCGGCGAGTGCCGCCATCGCTGCGCTCAGGGCGTCACCGCCTCGGCCAGTTCGCTGCGCTCACGGCCAGGGGCGGGGGCACGGCCAGCTCGCTTCGCTCACGGCCAGGGGTGGGGGCACGGCCAGTTCGCTGCGCTCACGGCCGATGCGTGAGCAAGTTCCGACAGACCACCAGGGGAACGACGCGTGTGCTGTCGGAACATGCACACGCACTGGATGAGTGCGCATCTTCCGACGGACCACGCGTCGATCGACAAGTGGAGCGTCGGAAGATGCGCACGCATACGGCAGCGAGCAAGACAGCGCACGCACGGACGGACGGGAGGCGCGGTGCCGGCTGGCACCGCGCCTCCCGTCCGTCAGGTGGTCGCGTCTAGGACTTCGACGCCTCGACGAAGTTGCGGCGCGGGTCCGTCTCCTTGATGAGCGAGGTCGCGTCGCGGCCCGAGACGGCACCGGTGACCCAGCCGATGACGATGCGCGCCTTGCGGTTCAGCGTCGGCATCGCGTACACGTGGTACGCGCGGTGGGCGAGCCAGGCGAGCAGGTTCGTCATCTTGATGCCCTTGATGTTGGCGGCACCCTTGGCGACACCGTACGAGGCGACCGTGCCGATCGAGGGGTGGCGGTACTCCTCGAGGGGCTTGCCGGTGATCGTCGCGACGACGTTGTCCGCCGCGACGACGGCCTGGCGGACGGCGTTCTGCGCGTTCGGCGGGTAGAACGCCGGCTGCTTGTCGGCGGTCAGGTCGGGCACCTGTGCGACGTCGCCGAGACCCCAGACACCGGGGACGACCTCGTGCGTGTCCTCGGCCTCGACCTGGAGCTTCGCGTTGGCGGCGAGGTGCCCCTTCGGTCCGCGTGGCAGGTCGGAGGCGTCGAGCAGCGGGTTCGGCTTCACGCCAGCGGTCCAGACGAGCAGCCCGGTGGGGATCTCGTCGCCGTCGGAGAGCTTGACGATGCCGCCCTCGGCGCTCGGCATGGTGGTCTTCAGGCGCACGTCGATGCCGCGGGCGCGGAGCGACTCGAGCGTCCACTTGGACAGCTCCGGGCCGACCTCGGGCGCGACACGGTCGAGCGCGTCGATGAGGATCCAGCGGGGCTGCTCGCCCGCGAGCGACGGGTAGGTCTTGATGGCGGCCTGCGAGACGTCGAACAGCTCGCCGATCGCCTCGACGCCGGTGTAGCCACCGCCGACGAAGACGCTGGTCAGCAGACGACGACGCTCGTCCTCGTCACGGGTGGCAGCGGCCTTGGCGATGTTGTCGAGGAGCTTGGCGCGCACGTAGGCGGCCTCTTCCACGCTCTTGAAGCCGACGCCGTACTCCTCGAGCCCGGGGGTCGGGAAGGTGCGGGTGACCGAGCCGAGCGCGACGACGAGCTGGTCGTAGCCGAGCGTGCGGTCGTCGCCACCGGCGGTCGCGATCGAGACGGTCTTGTCCTTCGACGAGATGCCGGTGACCTTGCCCTGGATGACGCGCGTCTTGCGGAGCGCACGGCGCAGCTCGACGGTCACGTCCTTCGGGGCGATGTGGCCGCCGGCGACCTCGGGCAGGAACGGCAGGTACGTGTAGTAGGTGTTCTGGTCCACGAGCGTGATGCGCATGGGCACGGTCGCGGCGTGCTTCTGCAGCTCCTTGACGGTGCTGTAGCCAGCGGAGCCGCCGCCGAGGACGAGGACGTGAGGGATCGAGTCTGCCATTCCTCCGGTCTACCGGATACGGGCCGTCAACGTCATGAACGCCGCACTTCCTGAGCGAATCAGCGCTCTCGGAGTCGCCACCAGGCCGTCTCAGCGAGGTCGAGACCCATGTAGACCCCGTACGGGGTGCGTCGGGACTCGGTCAGCGAGAACCGTCGCAACCGGTACCCACCACCGAACCGGTCGATGATCGCCTCTGGGGAGGACTCGGCGTCGCGCTTGACGTACCAGGTGCGGTCGTCGACGGACTCGATCACGGGCGGACCGCCCGGACCGGACCCGTCACCGGCGCCCGCCGATGCGGGAGCGCAGGACGTCGATGCGCTTCTGGATCTGCTCGATGCTCGCCTGCGCCACGGCCGGCCCACCGCTGATGCGACGGAGTTCGGCGTGGATGGAGCCGTGCGGCTCGTTGGAGTGCCGGGACCAGATCGACACGAGGCGCGCGAGCTCGGTCCGCTGCTCCTTGATGGTCATGTACATCGGGCGGTTCTCGGGCTCGGCAGCCTTCGGCTGGCCGTCCTTGACCGCCCGGCCCTTGGAGCGCTTCGCCTGGGTCGCCTGACGCGCCCGGAGCAGGTCGCGCACCTGGTCGGGTTCGAGGAGCCCCGGGATGCCGATGAAGTCGAGTTCCTCGAGCGACCCGACCTCGCCGCCGGTGCCGAACTCACCACCGTCGTAGAGGACGCGGTCGAACGACGCCTGCGAGTCGAGCGCCTCGAACGGCTGGACCTCGAGCAGGCTCTCGGACGCGCGGTCTTCCTTGTTGGCCTCGGCCACCATCGCGTCTTCGGGGTTGTACATGCCGTCGTCGGCGTCCTTCGGACGGTCGAGGGCGTGGTCGCGTTCGAGCTCGAGCGTCGCCGCCAGTGCCATCAGTCCGGGCACGCTCGGCAGGAACACCGAGGCGGTCTCGCCACGACGGCGGGCACGCACGAAGCGGCCGATCACCTGGGCGAAGAACAGCGGGGTGCTCGCGCTCGTGGCGTACACGCCGACGCAGAGCCGCGGGACGTCGACGCCCTCGGACACCATGCGCACGGCGACCATCCACCGCGAGGTGTCGTCGGCGAACGCGCTGATCCGGCTGGACCCGGCGGCTTCGTCGGACAGGACGACCGTCGGCCGTTCCCCGGTGATCTGCTGCAGGATCCGGGCGTAGGCGCGGGCCGTGGTGGTGTCCGTCGCGATGACCAGACCACCGGCGTCGGGCACGCCACGGCGCACCTCGGTCAGGCGCTTGTCGGCGGCGGACAGCACGGCCGGCATCCACTCACCCTCGGGCGACAGCGCGGTGCGCCAGGCCTGCGCGGTGATGTCCTTCGTGACCTGTTCGCCCAGGGAAGCCGACATCTCGTCGCCCATCCGGGTCTTCCAGCGCATCTGGCCGGCGTACGCCATGAACAGCACGGGCCGGACGACGCCGTCCTTGAGCGCCCGGCCGTAGCCGTAGTTGTAGTCGGAGATCGAAGTGCGGATGCCCTGCTCGTCGGGGGCGTACTGGACGAACGGGATCGGCGCGGTGTCGGACCGGAACGGCGTGCCGGACAGCGAGAGCCGTCGGGTGGCACCGGAGAAGGCTTCCCTGATGCCGTCGCCCCAGGTGAGTGCGTCGCCGCCGTGGTGGACCTCGTCGAGGACGACCAGGGTGCGCCCGCCCTCGGTGATCTTCTTGTGCACCTCGGGGTTCATGCCGACCTGGGCGTACGTGATCGCGACGCCCTGGTAGTGCCGGCCGAACATGCCGTCGCCGTTCTTGAACATCGGGTCGATGCGGATGCCCACGCGGTCGGCGGAGTCCGCCCACTGCCGCTTCAGGTGCTCGGTGGGGGCGACGACCACTATGCGGTCGACGGTCCCGCGCGCCAGCAGCTCGGTGGCCAGTCGGAGCGCGAACGTCGTCTTGCCGGCGCCGGGTGTCGCGGCCGTCAGGAAGTCACGCGGCTCGGACTCGAAGTACTTCGTGAGGGCTTCGACCTGCCACGCCCGGAGCTTCGACGCGGTGCCCCACGCGGCCCGGTCCGGGAACGCCGGCGACAGGTGCTGGACGGCCGAGTTGCCGGCTGCCTCGGCCAGTGCGGCTGCGTCGGCTTCGTCCCGTGCGACGGCGTCGGCGTGCGCCGATGACTGCGCGGACACCGACGACGAAGACGTCGACGACGTGTGGTCGTCCCCCGACTCGGCCCACAGCGTGGCGGGCTGCTGCTGTTCGTACTCCGCTGCGCTCACTGGACCTGATTCTACCGCCACCGTCAGTCCTGCCTGGCGTGCGGGACGTGGCCGTCGGGGGTCCGGCGGACCAGGGATGCCGGTCGCAGCACGCCTGCGCCGAAGCGCGCGGCGACCGCGTCGACCGTGGTCTCGGTCTCGCGCCACGGCGCGTCGTCGTCCCAGAGCGCGTTGCTCGCGGCGGCCGGCACGAGGTTCTCGCCGCGGACCCCGATGAGCCGGATCCGGTTGCCCGGTCGGTGCAGCACGTCGTACAGCTCGACGGCTTCGCGGTGCAGCCGCTTGGCGACGTCGGTGGGCTCGGCGAGGGTGCGCGACCGGGTGAGCGTGGTGAAGTCGGTGTAGCGGACCTTGAGCGCGACGGTGCGGGCCTGCACGTCGGCGTGGCGCAGGCGGACGGCGACCTTGTCGGCGAGGCGCAGGAGCTCGCGCGCGACGTCGTCCCGCTCGGTCAGGTCGTGACCGAAGGTGACCTCGTGCCCGATGGACTTCTCGCCCACGCCGGTGTCGACGACGCGTGGGTCGCGCCCCCAGGACAGGTCGTGCAGGCGCTGGCCACCGGCCGGCCCGAGCGCGGACACGAGTGACCCGAGGGGCGTGTTCGCCAGGTCGCCGACGGTGCGGATGCCGCGGCGCTCGAGGGTCTCCTGCGTCTTGCCGCCGACGCCCCACAGCGCTGAGACCGGCTGCGGGTGCAGGAACGCGATGGTGTCGGCCGCGGGCACGACGAGCAGCCCGTCCGGCTTGGACCGGCTCGATGCGAGCTTCGCCACGAACTTGGTCGACGCGGCGCCGACCGAGCAGTGCAGGCCCGTCTCGGCGTGGACCGTGCGCCGGATGGCCCGTCCGATCTCCCACGGCGTGCCGTACAGCCGGAGCGCGCCGGCGACGTCGAGGAACGCTTCGTCGATGCCGAGCCGTTCGACCCGCGGCGTGAACCGGTCGAAGACCGCCATCACCGCGGCGGACTGGTCGCGGTACTTCTCGAAGTGCGGCTCGACGATGATCGCGTTCGGGCAGCGGCGCTTCGCGATCGCCATCGGCATGGCGGAGTTCACGCCGTACCGACGGGCTTCGTAGGTGGCAGCAGTGACCACGGAGCGGTCGGAGTCGTGGCCGACGATGACCGGCAGACCCACCAGGTCAGGTCGGTCGAGCAGTTCGACGGAGGCGAAGAAGGCGTCCATGTCGACGTGCAGCACGGTCGCCGAGACGTCGTCCACCGGTGCGTCGGAGACGAGCCGGTTGCTTCCGTCCTGCTTGCTCACACCGAGATGATGCCAGGGACCACCGACATCGCCGGGCTCACCGTGCGCCGGTGGCCGCCGAACGCGTGGCGGTCTCGCCGAGCACGGTCGCCCGGTGTCGGTCGGCCAGCAGCGCGAGCGCCTCGTCGATGCGGCCCAGCGCGTGCGCCGCGACCTCGACGGTCTGCTGGTCCGGACCACCCGCCGCCGCGCCCACCGCCGTGTCGAGCTGGTCGCCGACCCGCGCCCACACCGGCGCCGGCGCGGCGGACCGGGGCCCGGCCACGATGCCGTCGGCCAGGTCCGCGATCGACGCGGCGAGGCGGTGGGCGGCACCGGCCAGGGTGGCGGGCGGGTCCTGCGGGGGCGAGCCGAGCCTCCCGGCCGCCTCGCGCGCGAACGTCGCCGCCGCCTGCAAGGACGTCCGGGTCCTGGCGTCCGCGCGGGCGGGTCCGCCCGTCGGGAACCGCACCATCGGGCGCAGGACGGCGTCCAGTTGGTAGGTCGCTGCGTCGACAGCGCGCGATCGTGCGCGCAGGTCGGGTGCGGCGGCGTCGGTGGCCGTGTCGGCCGACCGGGAGGCGCGGATCGCGCCCGCACCGTCGGTCGCGTCCGCCTCGGCGTCCGCGTCGACCCCGACCAGCGCGAGCACGAACGCCCTGACCGCGGTCAGCTGCCGGCGCACGGCCCGTCGGATGACGGCCCGGGTGGCGATCGGGAAGACGACGGCGCTCACGAGCACGGCGACCGCGGCGCCGAGCAGGTTCTCGGCGAGGCGGATCGGGATGAGCGAATCGGTGAAGCTGCCGGAGAACGCGTACACCTGGCACAGGACGACGACCAGGCACGCGACCCAGACCGAGTAGACGCCGCCGAAGCCGTAGGTGCCGACCGCGAGCAGGACGCAGACGAGCACGAGCGTGAACCAGGGGTGCGCCGTGCCGACGACGTGCACGAGGACGATGCCGACGGCGCCGCCGACGACCGTGCCGACGGCACGGTGCAGGCCCTTGCGGACCCGCTCGTGCGTGGTGTTCGTGCCGGCGAGGACGATCATCACGCCGATCACGCCCCAGTAGAACCGCGGGCCGTCGAGCAGCAGCGCGAGGGGCTCGACGATCGCGACGGCGATCGCGGCGTGCACCGCGGTGCGCAGCGAGACGGAGAGTCGCCAGCGGCGCCAGGGGCCGTCGGCGACGGTGTCGGCCAGCACCGGCACGGCTCCGGCCGGGCGGCCGCCGGCGAGGACGACGGGCGTGACGAAGGGAGCTGCCAACGCGACGCCGTCGCCGCGGTGCGGCAGTTCGTCGCGGAGCTCGCGCCACCGCAGCCCGGCGCCCTGCAGGTCGGTGAACTCGGCGGCCATCCGACGGACGACGGCCGTCGTGCGCGAGCCGGGGTCGCCGGCGGACGCCGTGATGCCGTAGCGGGCGAGCAGTGTCTGCGCGGCGTCCTCGCCGTGCCCGCCGCCGTGGCGCAGGACGATCGTGACGGCACGGAGCGCGGCGTGCCGGACGTCCGACGGCGCGCCGTGCTCGACGAGGGCACCGGCACCGCGCCCGAGCTCGTCGACGGCGAAGTGCGTGTCGAACACGAGCCGGTGGAGTTCCTCCGCCGTGGTGTCGGCGTCCACCCCGCTCGCGGCGAGCATCCCGTCGACCGTCAACGCGATCTCGTGGTACCGGTCACGGCTGCGACGGAGGCGGCGCAGGGTGCGGCGTCGTGCGGACGGGTCGTCCGCCGCGGCGAGGACGGCGGCAGCGGCCTCGAGCACGGCCGAGCCACGGGCGACGAAGCCACGGCGGGTGCGCAACAGGGTACGGTGCGCGTCCGGTCGGAGCACCAGGCGGACCAGGACCGTCGCGGCGAGCGAGGCGGCCACGACGAGGCCGAGCGGCACGACGCTCGTCTCGGGCAGCGGGAGGAGCAGCCCGCACAGGTACCCGGCGAACCCGACGATCGCGGCGTCGGCGGCCCACGCGCCCCACGCGGCCGCGGCGAACTGCAGGAACAGCAGCACGACGATGAGCACGAGCTCGAGGAGCCGGAACGGCTGCAGGGCGATGCTGCCGGCGAGGGCCACGACGAACGGCACGAGGACGGCTCCGGTGCGGGCAGCCGTCCGGCCGGTACTCGGGTCGACGATGACGAGGCAGGTGATGAACGCGGGCATCGCGCCGATCATCACGCCCAGGATCGCGGGCAGGCCGAACGCGGTCGCGACGGCGTACCCCACGGCCATGCCGGCGGGCACCGCGACCAGGGTGCGGAGGGCACCGTCGGTCTTCACGAGCCCGGGGTCGAGCGCGAGGACCGCGTCGGCGAGCCGCCGGGAGCGTGTCCGTCGACGGGGAGCGGTCCGGTTCGTGGTGTCGGTCCTCGGCACGAGTCGGCCGCCTCCTCTGCGCTCGGGAGGCCAATCGTACCGGATGCTAACTATCCGGTCGTGCGGTCGGCAGCCGCACGGTGCGGCCTTCGGCGCTCGGTGCGAGGTTGATCGCTCCGTGCGGCGCTACAGGGCCGCACGAGGCGAGCAACCTCGCACGGGCTCACAAGTCCCGCACCGTGCTACCGTCGCCGATCCGTGCCGGGTTGATCGCTCCGTGCGGCGCTACAGGGCTGCACGAGGCGGGCAACCTCGCACGGACTCACGCGCTCTGCACCGTGCGACCGTCGCACCGCACCGCACCGGGCCGGGCGCGCGACCGCACCGGGCCGGGCGCGCGACCGCTCCAGGCCGCACGCGACCGCGTCAGGCGGGCGGACCGAGCACCGACGCCGCGAGCGTCCGCGCCGCCGAGTCCCGCGACGACGGGTGGTACTGGCCGGCCCGGACGTCGCGCGCCAGGCGGGCGAGTTCGCTCGAGGACCGGAACGCCGAACCCCCGACCACCCGCATGGCCTCGTCCACCACGTGCTGCGCGGTGTCCACCGCCCGCGCCTTCGTGCCGACGAGCAGCGGGAACCACCGGGCGCCGAGGTCGTCCTGTTCGTCCACCGACCGGGCGAGCGCGTCGACCTGCAGGGTGATCGCGTCGACGGCGCCGCGAAGGTCCGCGATCGCACGCCGGACGTCCGGGTCCTGCGACCGGAGCGAGCCGTCGGCCGCGACGCGACGTCCGACGGCGGACACCGCCAGCGTGATCGCACGTTCGGCGATCCCGACGTACACCGAGGCGATGAGCAGCTCGAACGCCGCGAAGACCCCGAACACGAGCGGGTCCTGGTTCGGCCCGACCGGCAGCGACCGGACGATGCGGTCGGCGGGGACGTGCACGCCGTGCAGCTTCGTCGTGCGGCTCTGCGTGGCCCGCATGCCGAGGGTGTCCCAGTCGTCCAGGTGCTCGACGTCGCCGTCGGACCGGAGCACGAAGCCGTGCACCAGCCGCGGTTCCGGGCCGGAGGTGTCCTTGCCGAACACGCTCAGGACGTCCCACGCCGGTGCGAGCGAGGTGAAGACCTTGGTGCCGGTGAAGCGGTACCCGCCGTCGCCGTCCGGCTCCGCCGTCGTCGACGAGTCGAACAGGACGGCGTCGTTGCCGGGTTCGCTCACCCCGAACGCCAGCAGGTGGTCGTCCGACGCGTGGTCGGTGACGGCCTGGAGGAACGACGCACCTCGCGCAGTCACGGCGCGCGCCGCCTGCACCCACACCTGGTGCATCCCCAGGCCGAGCGCCGTCGCCGGCGCGGCCTGGGCGAGGGTCCGCTGGACGGCGGCCGTGGCGCGGAGTCCGAGCCCGAAGCCGCCCTGCGCCACCGGCACCCCGATGCGCAGGTAGCCCGCGGCGCGGAGTCCCTCGAGGTCCTCGGCGCAGAACGCGTTCGCGGCGTCGTACCCGGGGGCGCGTTCGGCGATGCGGGCGAGCAGGTCGTCCGGCACGGTCCAGGCGGCTGCGTCCGTGCCGGCGTCCGCGCCGGCGGCTGCGCCCGTGTTGGCCTTCGTCATGGCACGAGACTATGGTCCGGAGCGTGTCAGATCGTCATCCGTGGTCCAGGTACGTCGCGATCGGTGACTCGTTCACCGAGGGGATCGGCGACCCCGACCCCACCGTCCCCGGGGGGAACCGGGGCTGGGCGGACCGGGTCGCCGAGGTGCTCGCCCACGGGTCCGACGACTTCGCGTACGCCAACCTGGCGATCCGCGGGCGGCTGCTGCAGCAGATCATCGACGAGCAGGTCGAACCGGCGCTCGCGCTCCGTCCGGACCTGGTCACGGTCTCCGCCGGGGGCAACGACATCATCCGGCCGGGCTCCGATCCGGACGAACTCGCCGAGCGGGTGGACGCCATGGTGTCCAGGCTGCGGAGCGACGGCGCCACCGTGGTCCTGTTCACCGGGCCCGACGTCGGCATGACGCCGGTGCTCGGCATGGTGCGCGGCAAGACGGCGATCTACAACGAGAACCTGCACGCGATCGCCCTGAAGCACGGCGCACTGGTGGCGGACATGTGGGCGCTCCGGGTGCTCCGCGACCCGCGCATGTGGGCACCGGACCGGCTGCACCACTCCCCCACGGGGCACGCCACGATCGCCGCCGCGGTGCTCGACGCCCTCGGCGTGCCGCACGGCCTCGAGCCGTTCAACCCCGAACCGCTCGAGGCGCGGCCGTGGCGTGAGGCCCGCGCCGAGGACCTCGGCTGGGCGAAGGAGTACCTGGTGCCGTGGGTCGTCCGGCGCATCAAGCACACCTCGTCGGGCGACGGTGTCTCCGCCAAGCGCCCCGAGCTGCAGGACGTCGTCGAGCACAAGTCCGACACCCCGTAGCGGTCAGTCCGCCGGGCGCCGCAGTGTGAGCGCACCGTCGTGCAGCGGTTCGGTCTCCCACGCGATGGTGACGGCACCGGAGTGCCGGTCGATCCGGACGTGGGCCAGGTGCGGGGTCTCGATGAACCGCACGTCGACGAGCACGGTCTGGCCGTCAGCATCGACGGCGCCGCTCGCCGCAAGCGGTCCCTCGACCGACCACTCCCCCTGGCCGACCGGCACCGTCAGGGTCCCGCCGTCGACGTCGAGCGTGAGGCGCCACCCCGCGGCCTCGTGGGCCAACGGACCGACGTCGGCGACGCCCTGGAGCGAGCCGCCACTCACCGCGGGCAGTCCCAGGGAGGCGAGCCGGGCCTCCAGGGCGGTGTCCGAACCCGTGTCGGACGGACGGTCGACGGCGGGCAGCAGGTGCTGCCAGGCCGCGTCGAGGACCGCCTGCATGTCGAGGCTCTGCCCCGTGATCGCGAGGACGACGTCGAGCTCCGGCAGGACGACGCAGAACTGACCGTAGGCGCCGTCGCCGCGGAAGCCGTGGCGGGCCATCCAGAACTGGAAGCCGTAGCCCTGCGACCAGTCCGGGTTCTCCTCGGCCGGGTTCTCGATCTGCTTGCGCGTGGCGGCCGCGACCCAGTCCTCGTCGAGGATCCGCTCGCCGTCCCACAGACCGCGCTGCAGGTACAGCTGTCCGAGCGCGGCGACCGCCGAGGTCGGCGCGTAGCACCCGCTGAAGCCGAGCTCGGCGCCCGTCTCGTCGCGGCGCCAGGCGAGGTCGTCGATGCCGAGCGGGTCGAGCAGACGTGGACGCAGGTAGTCGACCAGCGAACCACCGCTGACCCGCCGGACGATCGCGCCCAGCGTGTACGTGCACGGCTGGTTGTAGGCGAAGACGGTGCCGGGCTCCTCGTCCGGCGGCGTGAGCAGGAAGCCGCGGACGAGGTTCGTCGGGTCGGCGGCGCGTGCTCGATCGAGCGCTTCTTCGCGGTGCCCGCTCGCCATCGCGAGCAGGTGCCGGACCCGGATGCGGCGGCTGCGTTCGTCCGTGATCTCGTCGTCGAGCTCGGGGAAGTACGACAGTGCGGTCGCGTCGAGTTCGATCAGTCCCTCGCGCACGGCGATGCCCACCGCCGCTGCGGTGAAGCTCTTGCTGAGCGAGTAGAGCAGGTGCGCCCGGTCGGCCGCGTACGGCTGCCACCACCCCTCGGCGACGACCTGGCCGTGGCGGAGCAGCATCAGGCTGTGCGGCTCGACGCCGGGGGTCGACTCGAGGGCGTCGACGAACGCGAGCACACCGCGGGCGTCGATGTCGAGGGCAGAGGGGGTGGTCCGGGGGAACGTCTTCGTCGTCGTCACCCGTCCGACAGTACGGACTCCGGGTGGTGCGCGTCAGCGCGCGAGCGCCGTCAGCCCTGGAACGGGTTCGTCCAGCGCCACCAGACTCCGGGGTCGTCGATCGTCCGCTCGAGCACGAGCGGCACCGTGACCGGGTCGTGGTTCGTCACCGTGAAGCGGACCTTCCCGACCTGCTCGCCCTTCGTCCCGAGGGTGACCTCGTCGAGGTGCGCCTTCGCCCGGACCTTCGTCTTGCCCCAGACGAGGACCTCGGCCGCCTTCGCGGTGACGGCGTCGGCCTCGTCCTGCCAGGGGGTGGAGAACGAGCCGAAGGTCTGGCCGGCGTGGGTCAGGGGCACGACCTGGAAGTTGTCCGCGACCGACCGGAGCAGCCGTTGCACGTCGACGTCGAGCGAGTCGTGGTCGACCCCGCCGAGCATCACGCCGATGATGGTGACTTCGCGGCCGCCGCGCTCGTAGGTCGCGGCGAACAGCAGGCATGCGCCGGCCTCGTCGAGGGTGCCGGTCTTGATGCCCTCGATGCCGTCCAGGCCGAGCAGCTTGTTCGAGTTCTCGATCTCGCCGACCGTCGGGATCGTGACGTCCTTGGTGCCGACGATCTCCTTGACCACCGGGTTCGCGAGCGCAAGCTGCCCGAGGTCGACCAGGTCGGTCGCGGTCGAGGTGTTCTGCGGGTCGAGACCGGTCGGCTCGTGGATCGTGGTGTCGTCGAGGTCGTGCTCCTCGAGCCACTTCGTCGCCGCCTGCTCGTACTCGGCGATCGACCCGAACGCCCAGATGGCGAGGGCGCCGGCGTAGTTGTTCGCCGACTTCATGAGCATCACCTGGAACGCCTGGTGCTCGGTGAGCTTCAAGCCGGCGGGCATCGGCGCGACCTCGCCGTTCATCGCCGCGTACTTGGCGTAGAGCGACTCCATCTTCGGCGTGAAGGTGATCGCCGGGCCGGACTCCCCCAGCGCCATCGGCTTCTCGTCGAGGACCACGAGCGCCGTGACGATCTTGGTGATGCTCGCGATCGACCGGGGCTTCGTGTCACCGCTGGTGCGCAGGCTCTCCGGGAAGTCGGTGGCCTCGACCGCGGTGGCGCCGTAGCCCGGGAAGCTCAGCGCCGGCACGCTCGACGTCGGGGCCGAGTACGTGGTGGTCGCGGCGCTCGCCGGACCGAACGGCACGACGGCGGCGGCCACGAGGTACCCGGCGACGAGCACCAGGACCGCGACGACGGAGATCGTCACGGGCCTCCGGACGGCGGAGCGGGGGCGACGGACGACTCGTGACACGGGAACCGAGCGTACCGGTCGGTGCCTAGACCCTGGCTGCGACCGGCTGCTCGACGGCGGGGGTCGTCGTGGGCGTGTCCGTCGTCGCGCCGGGCTGGGTCGGCCGCGCGAACGTCAGCCGCCGGGACAGGTACGCGAACACCGGACCGAGTGCGTTCATCACGACGACCGACGCCCATGCCGCCCACGCGTTGCCCGGATCGAACCCGAAGCCGCCGAAGCACGTGGCGAAGAAGGACGCGAACCCGAGGAACATGCCGGGCACGAGCCCGAACAGCCGCGTCCGACCCGTGTACATCAGCGCGCAGTTGACGACCAGGATCAGCAGCGCGAGCACGGTGTTCTGCGCGGCCTGCCCCTCGCCGAGCACGGTGCCGAACCGCTGGTCGAGCAGCACGATCACGAGGCCGAAGGCGGACCCGATCGGCATCGCCGCCCAGAGCCGGGTGGCGTTCCGGAGCGTGGGCTTCGCCCCGAGCAGGAACATCCCCGCCCAGCTGATGAAGATCGCCCAGGTGGGCAGGTGCAGCGCGTTGCCGCCGATGAACGCCGTGGTGCCGGCGAGGACCGAGGCGACGATCTCGTGCGGGATCCGTTCACGCATGGGTGAGTTCCTTCGATCGAGTGGTGGACCCGGTGGTGAGTCGGGTGGTCCTGGTGGTCTCCGCGACGACGCGGCCGCGCTTGACCACGAGGTTCCGATCGGGGCGGTCGAGCAGGACGCCCGCGGGGTCGGTCGTCGACAGGACGACGAGGTCGGCGGCGGCTCCGGGCCGGATGCCGTGGGTCTCGGAGACCCCGACGACGCGGGCCGCGGACGACGTGGCCATCTCGAGCACGCGCCCGAGGTCGGCCGGGCCGGACAGGTGCCCCACCTGCGCGAGCAGCAACCCGATGTCGAGCAGGTCCGCGTTGCCGAACGGCGTGAACGCGTTGCGGACGTTGTTCGACGAGTAGGCGCTCGTGACGCCGGCGTCCCAGAGCTCGCGCACCGGGACGACCCCTCGGCGGACGTCTCGGTCGTCCGAGCGACCGCCGAGGTGCAGGTCCGTGGCGGGCAGCGGCACCACCGCGACACCCGCTGCTGCGAGTTTCGCGAGCACGGCGCTGCGCGAGACCGGGGGCAGACTGGCGAGCGAGGTCACGTGTCCGAGGGCGACCCGGTCCCGCAGCCCGCGAGCGGCGACACGGTCGGCGATGTGCCCGGCGAGGGCGAACCGCGGGTCGGACGTGTCGTCGGCGAAGTCGGCGTGCAGGTCGGCCGGCACGTCGAACTCCTCGGCGAGGTCGAGGACGGTCTCGATGTGCTCGTGGCATGCAGCCAGGGTCGCCTCGTTGTAGGTGCAGCCACCGATCACGTCGGCCCCGGCGGCGAGCGCCTGGCGGAGCAGGGCGAGCGTGCCCGGCGCCTTCGCGATCCCCTCCTGTGGGAACGCGACGATCTGCAGGTCCAGGGCGTCGCGGTACTCGTCGCGCAGGGCGAGGAGCACCTCGACGCCGGTCAGTCCGACGACGGGGTCGACGTCGGGGTGCGCCCGGACGAGTGTCGTGCCGTTGGCGATCGCCTGGTCGAGCAGGGTCCGGGCGCGGTCGCGGACGGAGTCGTGGGTGAAGCCGCGTTTGAGCTCCCCCGTCACCGCGATCGCGCCGGCGAGGGTGCCGTCGGGGTTCGGTCGTTCGCGGTCGAGCAGTGCCTTGTCGACGTGCAGGTGGGACTCGATGAGCCCCGGGATCACGACGCGACCGGCACAGTCCACGACGCGCGCCGCCTCGGTCGGCTCGACCTCCGTGCCCGCTTCGGCGACCTCCGTGCCCGCTTCGGCGACCTCTGTGCCCGCTTCGGCGACCCGGACGATCGTGCCGTCGGCGACGTGGACGTCGACCAGGCGGCCGTCGGTCAGGCGGGCCGTGCGCAGGATCAGGTCCATGGTGGGGTCTTCCTCGGATCGGATGGATCGGACGTGACCCACCCTTCGCCCGCCGTGTTTCCGACTCGGACGCCACGTGTGACGAGCGTGTAAAAGTTGGTCGTACCAATGAACCAAGTGGACCAACGGACCCTAGCCTCCTGTCCATGCAGAGAGGCCGCACCCTGAGCGCCGCGACCGCCGCGCACCTGGCCCGCCTGGTGCTCGAGGACCTGGCACCCGGCGACAAGCTCCCGCCGGAACGGACCCTGGCCGAGGACCTCGCCGTGTCCCGCACCACGGTGCGTGAGGCCATGCGGGAGCTCGAGCGCCGCAGACTCGTCTCCCGGACACCCGGCCGTGGCACCGTCGTGCTGCCGCGCTCCGAGGAGGCGACCGCCCTGCTCGAGCAGCAGACGGGCGCAGCGCACGGCGACGACCTGGCACGGCGGGCCGAGCACGTCGCCGAGTTCCGCACGGTGGTCGAACCCCGGGTCGCCGGTCTCGCCGCCGTCCGTGCCGGCGAAGCGGACCTGCTCGCCCTCGAACGCATCCTCGCCGCCACGCACGCGGGACTCAGTCCCGAGGAGTCGCTGGCACAGGACGTCGCCTTCCACGTGCAGGTCGCGCGCACCTCCGGCAACCCGCTGCTGGTGTCCCTGTGCGAGCTCAGCAGCGGGTGGGTGCAGGACGTCCGTGCCCGGTCGCACAGCACCAGCGAAGGTCGCCGCTCGTCGTTCGTCTGGCACGAACGGATCCTCGACTGCATCCGACGGCACGACGAGGACGGCGCCCGTGACGCGATGACCGCCCACCTCGCCGACGTAGCCCACCTCGTCGAACGGAAGGCTGACCGATGATGACCACACACACCCCCGCGATCCCGACCCTGCAGCCCGGCGCCGGCCCGATCCGGTCCGGCCGCTACCTGCCCGTCGACCCGGACACGGTCCTGTGGGGTCGGCTGCCGAACGCCGACGACCGGCCGGTCATCACGATCGCGTCCGGCGAGGACGTCACGATCGACACCGTCAGCCACGAGGGGATCCTGCCCGACCAGGGCAGCGACCCCCGCGCGTACTTCGCGTCGCACGGCGTCGCCGCCGAGCACGTCCTCGACGACGCCGTCGCGATCGCCAGGAGCGGCCACCGGGACCCCGCCACCGACGGCCCGCACGTGGTCTCCGGTCCGATCGCCATCGCGGGCGCCGAGCCGGGCGACGTCCTGACCATGACGGTGCTCGAGACACTGCCACGGGTGCACTACGGCGTCGTGTCGAACCGGCACGGCCGCGGCGCCCTGCACGGCGAGTACCCGGTCGACGGCACCACGGTCAGCGTCTTCGCCGACGTGGTCGAGACGGCCGTAGGTCAACGGGGCCGCATCCCCCTGACCGGCGCCGGCGACCGCTTCGCGCACTTCCCGCTCGCTCCCTTCCTCGGGATCATGGGCGTCGCCACCCCCGGCGAGCGGCTGCACTCGGTGCCGCCGGGCCGGCACGGCGGCAACGTCGACGTGAACCTGCTGCAGGTCGGCGCGCAGCTGCACCTGCCGGTCCTGGTCCCCGGAGCGCTCGCGTACGTCGGTGACCCGCACTTCGCGCAGGGGGACGGCGAGGTCGCGCTCACCGCGATGGAGGCGTCGCTCCGCGCGACCGTCCGGTTCGACGTGACACCCGCCGCCGAGGCCGCGCAGCAGTTCGGCGACCTGGTCTGGCCGCTCGTCGAGACCCACGAGTTCCTCGTGCCGACGGGCATGGACCCGGACCTCGACGAGGCCGTCCGCGCCTGTGTCCGGCACGCGGTCGCGATCCTCGGTGCCCGCTGGGGCATGGAGCCGCACCTGGCGTACGCCTACCTGTCGGCGGCGACGGACTTCAACATCTCGCAGGTGGTCGACCTGGTCACCGGCGCGCACGCCCGCATCCGCAAGGCCGACTTCGAGGAGCCCACCCGATGACCGCAGGAGCACCGGAGGGCTTGCTCGACGCGCTCGACGCGTACGAGTCCGCCCTCGCCGCGAACGACCTCGATGCCCTCGACGCCGCGTTCGTCGACGCCCCCGGCACGATGCGCGGTGACGACCGCGGCCTGCTCGTCGGGCACGACGCGATCAGCGCGTTCCGCGGGGCACGGGGTGGGGTCCAGGCCCGGTCGCTGACGCGCGTCGAGGTCCGCCCCCTGGCCGAGGGACTCGCCCTCGTCGTGTCGGTGTCCGAGTTCGCGGCGGGCGGGCAGGGCCTCCAGACGCAGCTGTGGCGACGCGACAGCAACAGCGACAGCAACAGCAACAGCAACAGCAACAGCAACAGCGACCACGGCGACGCCGGTCCGCGCTGGCGCATCGAGGCAGCCCACGTCACCGGCCGCCCGAAGGCCTTCGACACCACCGTCTGGCGCGCCGTCGGCGACCCGCTCGTCGCCCCCACCGCGTCCGGACCGCTCGACGGGCTCACCGTCGCGGTGAAGGACCTCTACGCCGTCCCCGGCCAGCCCGTCGGCGCCGGCAACCCGACCTACCTGCGCGAGTCCCCCGTCCAGGCGACGCCGGCCGCGGCCGTCGCGGCGCTCCTCGACGCCGGCGCCGCGATCCGCGGCATCGCGCGCACCGACGAGTTCGCCTACAACCTGACGGGACGCAACGAACACCACGGCACCCCGCCCAACGGGGCGGTTCCGACCCGACTGCCAGGAGGCTCGTCCAGCGGATCCGCATCGGCTGTCCGTCTCGGCACGGCCGAGATCGGGATCGGCACGGACACCGCGGGATCGGTGCGGGTCCCCGCCTCGTACCAGGGACTCTGGGGCCTCCGGACGACCCACGGCGCGGTCTCCCGCGACGGGCTGCTCGCCCTCGCACCGTCGTTCGACACGGTGGGGTGGCTCACCCGGAGCGCCGAGGTCCTGCTCGCGGCGCTCGACGCCACGGTGTCGTCGGATCCGGACGCTCGTGCGGAGCCGGAACTACTCGTACCCGCCGAGCTCCTGGACCTCGTCGAGCCGGCCGTCGCCCGGGCCTTCACCGCGTTCGTCGCCGGACAGGGCCACCCGATCGGCACCGTGCAGCTCGCCGACCTCGGGATCCCGCCCCTCGACGACCTGCGTGAACTGCTGCGCCTCGTGCAGGCCGCCGAGGCCGTCGCCGCCCACGGTGCCTGGAGCGACGCCCACCCCGGCGCCCTGAGCACCGTCGTCGGCGACCGGTTCGCCGCCGCCCGGGCGAACGACCCCGCAGCCACCGCCGACGCCGTCGCGCGACTCGACGACGTCCGCGCGACGATCCGCACGGCGCTCGCCGGCCGGACCCTGCTGTTCCCGACGGTCCCGGGGCCGGCACCGCTCATCGCCGCCGACACCGCGGCGCTCGAACGCACCCGGACCGCGACGACGGCGATGACGAGCCTCGCGAGCGTCGGCGGCACACCGGCGGTCAGCGCTCCGGCGCTCACCGTCGACGGAGCCCCCGTCGGCGTGTGCCTGGTCGGCGAACCGGGCACCGACCGTGCCCTGGTGATCCGCGCCGGACGGATGCTGCAGCGCTGAGGCGAGCCGGGCCTCCCGGTCCGCCCGTGGCGTGGCTAGGAGGCGAGCCGCTGGGCCTGGGTGACCGCCCACAGTCCGACGGCGCTCGCCGCGGCGATGTTGAGCGAGTCGACGCCGTGCGCCATCGGGATCCGCACCGTGGTGTCCGCCGACGCGATCGCGGCGGGCGTCAGCCCCTGCCCCTCGGTGCCCATGACGAGCGCGACCTTGCCGGGGACGTCCCGGGTGAACTCGGCGAGGTCGACCGACTCGTCGGTGAGCGCCATCGCGGCGAGGTGGAAGCCCTGCGCGCGCAGTTCCTCGCCCGCCGCCGGCCACTCGCCGATGCGGGTCCACGGGATCTGCAGGACCGTGCCCATGCTCACCCGGACGCTCCGGCGGTACAGCGGGTCGGCGCAGCGCGGGCTGACGAGGACCGCGTCCGCGCCCAGGCCGGCGACGCTGCGGAAGACGGCGCCGACGTTCGTGTGGTCGACGATGTCCTCGAGCACGACGACGAGCTTCGCGTCCCGCACCACCTCGGCGACGGTCGGCAGCTCGGGGCGCTGCACGGCGGCGATCGCGCCACGGTGCATGCGGAAGCCGGTGAGCTCCTCGAGCAGGGCGTCCGGGCCCACGAAGACCGGGCCGTCGTGCTCCGCGACCAGGGGCAGCACGCTGTCGAGCCACTTCTCCTGCACCAGGATGCTCCGCGGGGTGTGCCCGGCACGGACCGCGCGCTCGATGACCGTGTTCGACTCGGCGATGTACAGGCCGCCCTCCGGTTCGCTCACCCGGCGGAGCGCCACGTCGGTCAGCCGGGCGAAGTCGTCGAGGCGGGGGTCGTCGAGGGAGTCGATGCGGACGGGGTGCACGGGGCTCGTTTCGGTGTGGTGCAGGTGGTGGGCCAACCGGTGTCTCGCCGCGTCTCGCCGAAGGGGGAAGCGACCGGGACGGTCGGCTGTTGAGGGTACCGTGAACAGGGTGCTGGATGATGCTGGGTCGACGACCGGACCGCCCACCGGGGCGCCGACCGGTCAGCCGACCGGTCTGCCGACCGCGGCGGACCTCGACCGCGTGCTCGAGGTGCTCGCCGGCAAGCGCGTCGCCGTGCTCTCCGGGGCCGGCCTGAGCACCGACTCCGGCATCCCCGACTACCGCGGCGCCGGGCGGGTCGTGCGCAAGCCGATGACCTTCCAGGAGTTCCGCGCCGACGCCGCCAAACGGCAGCGGTACTGGGCCGGCTCGCACCTCGGCTGGCGGAGCTTCGCCGCCGCCCGACCGAACGAGGGGCACCGGGCGCTCGCCGCCCTCGAGGACGCCGGTGTCGTCACGGGCGTCATCACGCAGAACGTCGACGGCCTGCACCTGCGCGCCGGATCCCGCCGCGTGGTCGAGATCCACGGGTCGATGGACCGCGCCCTCTGCCTGACGTGCGGGCAGGTGTTCTCCCGCGCCGACCTCGCCACGACCATCGACCGTGCCAACCCGTGGATCGACGAGCCCGGCTCGGTGCAGCTGCAGCCCGACGGCGACGTCGAGATCGCCGACGTCGAGCGCTTCGTGGTGCCGGACTGCTCGGTGTGCGGCGGGATGCTCAAGCCCGACGTCGTCTTCTTCGGCGAGTTCGTGCCCACCGAGAAGTTCCACGAGGCGGTGTCGATCGTCGCCGACGCCGAGGCGCTGCTCGTGGTGGGGTCGTCGCTGACGGTGAACTCCGGCGTGCGGCTCGTCGACCACGCTGCCCGCCGCAAGAACCCGGTGGTCATCGTGAACCGCGGTGCGACCCGCAGCGACCGCCGCGCCGCCGTGAAGCTCGACGGCGGGACGACCGAGACGCTGGTGCACCTGGCCGAGCGGCTCGGTCCAGCGCGGCGTCTGGGATGATCGACGGGTGACGACGCTCCTGTACCTGGTCCGGCACGGTGAGACCGACTGGAACGCGCAGCGCCGCATCCAGGGTTCCACCGACATCCCGCTCAACGACACCGGACGGCGACAGGCCACCGAGGCCGCCGAACTCCTCACCCGCCGGCAGTTCGACGCCGTCGTCGCCTCGCCGCTGTCCCGCGCCGCCGAGACCGGGACGATCATCGCCGACCGGCTCGGCCTCGCGGCGCCCGTGACGTACGCCGGGCTGGCCGAACGCGCCTACGGCGAAGCCGAGGGGCTCACCGACACCGAGGTCACGGCGGAGTACCCGCACGACGACATCCCGGGCCGCGAGTCCCGGTCCGCGCTGCTTGCCCGCATCACCGAGACGCTCGGTGAGATCGCGGTGCGCTTCGACGGCGGGGTCGTGGTCGTCGCCACCCACGGCGCGGTGATCCGGAGCGTGGTCAACGAGGCGGCGCCCGGCACCGCCGACCGGCACGCCACCCCGATCCGCAACGGCTCGATCCACTCGTTCCGCTGGGACCCCGAACGCTTCCACGCGGAGCTCGTCCGCTTCGACGACCCGATCGACGACGTCTCGGACGGGCCCGGGCGGTACGCGTTCGACTACCAGAACCCGCTGGAACGCCGGGGCTGAGCGGGCGGCGCGGCCGTCCTGCGACTAGGCTCCGACGCACCCGAACCAGGGGGCGACATGGTGACCGACGGAACCGACCCGGGTGGCTGGCAAGCCACTGACCAGCAGGACGACGACCTCGACCGTGCCTTCGGCCCCGAGACCGCCAGCGTGCAGACCCGCACGATCGGGCAACGGGCACGCACCTGGCTCGTCATCGGCGGCAGCACCGTCGTCGTCGCCGGGGTGATCGCCCTCGTGCTCGGTACCATCATCGGCAGCGTGCAGACCGGCATCGGCGGCGTGTTCCCCCGGCCGGACCTGGCACTCGACCGCCTCGACGACCGGCTCGCCGACGTGCCGGGCGTCACCGAGGTCCGCCACCACCCGGCCGAGAAGACCGGCTTCGCGAGCTACGACGCCACCGCGACGATCACGGCCGACCCGTCGCTCGACGCCGCCGCGCGCACCGACCTGGTCGAGACGCTGAGCCGCGCGACCGACTCGTCCGGTGGCAACGGCGTCCGGGTCGTCGCGATCGCCGACCTCGGCACCCTCGAGGTGGGTGTCTCCGACTCGCGCACGGTGACCGCGAAGCGCCTGGTACTGGCGGACACGCTCGACCACATCGGCGGGGTCACGGCCGTCCGCTGCTCGTGGGAACGCGGTGGCACGCCATCGGACCGCGCCGCCGACCAGTCGATCGTCGTCGAGACCCCGGGGCGAGGGGCCGCCGTCCCGCCGATCGTGGCGCGGGTGACCGAGGAGACGCACAAGGTGTTCCCCGGGGCGAGCGTCGAGGTGGTCGCGGCGAAGTAGCGGTCGCCGGTCGGGTGGCCGACGCGGAACGACGAATCCGATGTCGTACGACGTCGACGTTGTCGCATCGCATCGCATCGACCGACGCGCCCCGCCCCGCGCCCCCCGCTACCGCGCGCGCCGGTCGGCCACGGCCCGCTCGACCGCCCGCACGACCTGCTCCGCCGAGTCCTGCCACCGGAACCGCGCGGCCCGCTCGACTGACTGCGCCGAGGCCTCGTCCCACCGCTCCTCGACCCGCCGCACCGCAGCCGCCACCGCCGACGGCGACGCCGGGTCGAAGTACTCGGCCGCATCGCCCCCGATCTCGCGGAAGATCGGGATGTCGCTCACGACGACCGGGGTCCCGACGCCCATCGCCTCGACCAGCGGGATGCCGAAGCCCTCGTCGTACGACGCCGTCGCCAGGGCCGTGGCGGATCGGAGCACCGACAGGTACTCCTCGTCCGTGGCACCGTCGTGGAACACGATCGAGCCGGCCGGCGCGAGCCCCTCGATCCTCGCGCGGTCGGCGTCGGACACCCGCGACATGCAGTGCAGGGTCCAGTCCGCTCCGAGGAGGGGTAGCGCGGCCGCCAACGTCTCCACGTTCTTGTACGGCATGAACGACCCCATGTAGACGAGCGAGCGCTCCCGCGGCGCACTCGCCGCACGCGGAGTCGCCGGGTCGGCAGCGTTGTACGCCACCGTCACCGGACGCTTCGTCAGCCGGTGCCCGGCGATGAGCCCCGCGGTGGTCTCGGACACCGTGACCACCCCGTCGGCACCGTTCAGCAGGACGCGCTGCGGCACCCACGACAGGTGGAACGCGCGCCACCCGAGCCGGAGCGGCCACGAGAACTCGCGCGGAGGCGTCCGGTTCCGGTAGTAGATCAGGTCGTGCAGGGTGAGCACGAGTGCGTAGTCGCGCCCCCGCGAGCCCATCGTCTGCATCGGCGAGAACACCGCGTCGAGGCCGAGCCGGTTCACCCGCCGTGCGACGAGCGGCTCCCCCGCGTCGGTGGGTGCCGGCAGCAGCTCCCACGGCAGGTCGCGCGGCAGCGACTCGAGCTGGCGCTCGTCGTGGATGAGCAGCACGACGTCGTGCCGGTCGGGCAGGTTCCAGGCCACTCCGGCGGTGAAGCGGCTGATGCCGTCGTGCCGACCGATCCGCACGTACCGGCAGTCGATGCCGATCCGCAGGCGCGTCACGCGTCGGACTCCTTCGCGTCGCTCGCCGTCGTCTTCGTCGCGGTCGTCCGGGAGGCCCGGCCCGTGCCCGACGATCGGCCCGCCTTGGTGCCGCGGCCCCGTCCAGGGCGCGCGGCCGTGTCCGCCATCCGGCGCAGCACCGCCGCAGCGGCCGGTGCCGGTGTCTCGTAGTGCACCAGGTGCCCGACCCCGGGGATGACCACGAGTTCGGCATCGCGGAGGCGGGCGGCCAGGGCGCGTTGCTCGGGGACGGCCGTGATGTCGTCGTGCTCCGCGGCGATCATCAGCACCGGCACGTCGATGCGGTCCGCGTACTCGGACACGTCATGGGTGACCGAGGTGCGGAACGCCTCGAGCACGCTCGTGCGGTTCGCGAAGGCCGAGAAGTACCGGTCGTGCTGGTCGTGCACCCAGCGGCGCATCCCCCGGTCGTGCGACTTGAGCATCGCGATGCTCATCACCCGCACGATGGCGGCGTTCCGCAGGATCCCGAGCCCGATCGGCTTCGGCAGCACCGCGCCGGCCCTGTAGTACCCGATCGCGATCCCGGTGCCCACGGCACGGGGTCCCTGCAGCGCCGGCGCGGCGATCGGGTTCACGAGGACGAGCAGCCGGGTGTCGAGCCCGGCAGCCACGGTGGCGGACACCACGATCGACCCGAACGAGTGGCCGAGGACGACGGCGTCGCGGCCGAGCCCGAGCGCCTCGTGGAACGCGCGCAGCCAGCCGACGTACGACTCGATGTCCGACACCGGCAACGGGTCGGACACGCCGAAGCCGGGCAGGTCGGGCACGATCACGCGGACGTCCTGCAGGTGCGCGGCGATCGTCTCGAGGCCGTGGTGGTCGCCGCGGAACCCGTGCACCGCCAGGACGGTCTGCGTCGCGTCGGACGGCCCGTACTCCCAGTAGTGCGTGGTTCGGCCGTCGACCTGCACGGACCGGTGGACCACCGGGGTGGCGGCCATGAGCGACTGGTACGGGGAGAGCACGGGCGGTTGCATCGGCGCCAGTCTACGAAGACAACCGCACGAAACCCCGGACACCCGCAGCATCGCGCGCCTATCGTGTCCGGGGCGGGCCGTCGACGGGCCCGTCGACGACGACGAGGAGCACGGTGACCTTCACAGCCCCGATCCAGCTGCCCGGCCTGACGCTCGACCCGCAGTGGTACAAGCGCTCGGTCTTCTACGAGTGCATGATCCGCTCGTTCGTCGATTCGAACGGCGACGGGATCGGCGACCTGCAGGGCGTGATCGGCAAGCTCGACTACCTGCAGTGGCTCGGCGTCGACGCCCTGTGGCTGCCGCCGTTCTTCCAGTCGCCGATGCGCGATGGCGGGTACGACATCGCCGACTACAAGGCGATCCTGCCCGAGTTCGGCACGCTCGACGACTTCCGCGAGCTCGTCACGAAGTCGCACGAGCGCAACATGCGCATCGTCATCGACATGGTGATCAACCACACCAGCGACCAGCACGAGTGGTTCCAGCAGTCCCGCGAGGACCCCGACGGCCCCTTCGGCGACTTCTACGTCTGGCGGGACACCGACGAGGAGTACCCGAACATCCGGGTCATCTTCGTCGACACCGAGGAGTCGAACTGGACGTTCGACCCGGTCCGCCGGCAGTTCTTCTTCCACCGGTTCTTCTCGCACCAGCCCGACCTGAACTTCGAGAACCCCGCCGTGGTCGAGGCCGTGTACGACGTCGTGCGGCACTGGCTCGACCTCGGTGTCGACGGTCTGCGGCTCGACGCGATCCCGTACCTGTTCGAGTCCGAAGAGGGCAACGGCGAGGGCGAACCGGAGACCCACGAGTTCATCAAGAAGATGCGCGCGATGGTGGACGACGAGTACCCCGGCCGTGTCCTGCTCGCCGAGGCGAACCAGTGGCCGCGCGAGACCGCCGCCTTCTTCGGCACCGACGAGGAGCCCGAGTGCCACATGGCATTCGACTTCCCGGTGATGCCCCGCATCTTCTACTCGCTCCGTGCCCAGCACGCCAAGGAGCTGTCGGCGATCCTGTCGGAGACGCTCGACGTGCCGTCCGCGGCAGCCTGGGGCGTGTTCCTCCGCAACCACGACGAGCTCACGCTCGAGATGGTCAGCGAGGAGTACCGGCAGGCCATGTACGGCTGGTACGGCTACGACCCCCGGATGCGCTCGAACATCGGCATCCGGCGCCGGCTCGCTCCCCTGCTCGACAACTCGCGGGCCGAACTCGAGCTCATCCACGCGCTGCTGTTCTCGCTGCCGGGCTCGCCGTTCCTGTACTACGGCGACGAGATCGGGATGGGCGACAACATTTGGCTGCCCGACCGCGACTCGTCCCGCACGCCGATGCAGTGGACCCCCGACCGCAACGCCGGGTTCTCCACGGCAGACCCGGGCAAGCTCTACCTGCCCGTGGTGCAGTCGCTCGTGTACAACTACGCGCAGGTCAACGTCGAGGCGCAGCTCGCCCAGTCCCGCTCCCTGCTGCACTGGGTGCGCAACGTCATCCACGTGCGGAAGGCCCACCCGGTGTTCGGGCTCGGGACCCTGCACGTGCAGGAGACGTCGAACGAGTCGGTGCTCGCGTTCGTGCGCTCGTGGGAGGGCTCCGGGCAGCAGTTCGGGCCGTCGGCGGAGGACGTGCTGTGCGTGTTCTCGTTCGCCACGAACCCGACGTCGGTCACCGTGTCGGCTCCCGAGTTCGCCGGTCGGCCGCTCTACGACCTGTTCGGCGGCGGTTCGTTCCCCGCGTTCGACGAGGACGGCACCGTCACGCTGACCCTCGGGACGCAGTCGTTCTACTGGCTGCACGTCGGCGCGCCGGTCGGGTAGCACCGGTCGTGTCAGTGCGTCCCGTTAGCCTGACCGCGTGACGTTCCCCACAGCACAGCTGGATCCGACAGCACAGCTCGACACGCCCGCCCCGGCGCAGGACCTCTCCGGACGCCCCTGGTGGCACGCCCTCGGCGTCTTCGACCTCGAGACCACCGGTGTCGACGTCGAGACGGCGCGGATCGTCACGGCGCACGTCGGCCTCATCGACATGACGGGTGCCTCCATCGCCGAGGGTGCGTGGATCGCCGACCCGGGCATCGCGATCCCCGAGGGCGCCGCGGCCGTGCACGGCTACACCACCGAGCGCGCCCAGGCCGAGGGGCGTCCCGCGGCCGAGGTCGTCGCCGAGATCATCGCCGCGATCGAGGCGGTGTTCGCCCGCGGCATCCCGCTGGTGATCTACAACGCCCCGTACGACCTGACGGTCCTCGACCGCGAGGCAAAGCGACACGGGTTCGCCTCCCCCGTCATCGGCAACGTCGTCGACCCGCTCGTGATCGACAAGGCCCTCGACACCTTCCGCAAGGGCAAGCGCACGCTCGAGGCGGCGTCCGAGCTGTACGGCGTCACCCTCGACGACGCGCACGACGCCGGCGCCGACGCCATCGCCGCAGGTCGGGTCGCCCAGGCCATCGCCGGCAAGTACCAGGACGAGCTCGGCATCTCGGCAGAAGAGCTCCACCGCAAGCAGGTCGGGTGGTGCGCCGAGCAGGCGACCTCGTTCCAGGAGTACATGCGCAAGAAGCGCGACCCGTCCTTCACCGCCGACGGTCGCTGGCCGCACCGCAACGGCGCCTGACCCGCGCACCGGCCGCACGACGCAGAACGGGCGGTCCTCCCGAAGGAGGACCGCCCGTTCTGCTGTTGCCGAAGGACTACTTGGAGAAGCCCTTGAAGCGCTGGTTGAACTTCTCGACGCGACCGGCCGAGTCGAGGATGCGCTGCTTGCCCGTGTAGAACGGGTGCGAAGCGGACGAGATCTCGACGTCGATCACCGGGTAGGTGGCACCGTCGAGCTCGATCGTCTTGTCGCTGTTCGCGGTCGAACGCGTCAGGAAGGTCTCACCGGAGGCCAGGTCACGGAAGACGATGGCGCGGTACTCGGGGTGGGTGTCGGTCTTCATGGAGTTTCCTCGATAGCGGTAGCGGTGGTGGGATTGCGCGAGATGCGCGGGAAGTCATCGGCTTGCGCCAGCCGTCAACGTTACCAGACGGACGGCGCGATCGCAGCGCTAGGACGCGCGCGCCGTGTACCGACCGGCGTCCTTCGTGACGGACAACGCGATGCCGAACGCCTCGGTCAGGGTCTGGTCGGTCAGGACCTCGTCGATGGGCCCGGCGGCCTGCACGTGGCCGTCGGCGAGCACCAGCGCGTGGGTGAACCCGGCAGGGATCTCCTCGACGTGGTGGGTGACGATCACGATGGCCGGCGAGTCGGCGCTCTGGGCGTAGCCGCCGAGGGTGCGGACGAGGCTCTCACGGGCACCGAGGTCGAGCGAGGCGGCCGGTTCGTCCAGGAACAGGATCTCCGGGTCGGTCATGACGGCACGGGCGATCTGGACGCGCTTCTGCTCGCCGTCGCTCAGCTCGCCGAAGGTGCGGTCGGTGAACGACCCCAGGCCCCACTCCTCGAGCACGCGCTGGGCACGGCGGACGTCGAGCTCCTCGTACTCCTCGTTCCAGCGACCCGTGACCGAGTACGCGGCCGTCAGCACGACGTCGATGACCTTCTCGGTCACCGGGATGCGACGGGCCAGGGCGGTCGACGCGAAGCCGATGCGCGGGCGGAGCTCGAACAGGTCGGCGCCGCCCAGCTCGGTGCCGAGCACCTCGACGTCACCCGAGGTCGGGAACGTCTGGGCACCGGCGACCTGCAGCAGCGTGGTCTTGCCGGCGCCGTTCGCGCCGAGCACGACCCAGCGTTCGTCGTCCTGCACCCCCCACGAGATCGAGTCGAGGATGGTGGCCCCGTTGCGGACCACGGAGACGTCTGACAAGCGCACGACCGAGGGCATGCGACCAGCCTACGGGTTCCGGCCGAGCACCTCGTCGTAGACCTGCCGTGTCCTCGTGGCGATCGCGTCCCACGTGAACTCGGACTCGACGCGCAGGCGTCCGGCGCGGCCCATGAGCTTCGCGAGCCCCTCGTCGGCGAGCACCTCGTTGAGGGTCGCGGCCAGGTCCGCCACGTACTTGTCGGGGTCGGTCGGGGTGCCCGTGCCGTCCTGCGCCTGGTCGATCGGCACGATGCGACCGGTGAAGCCGTCCGCGACGACCTCGGGGATGCCCCCGGTGCCGGTGCCGACGACGGGGATGCCGCACGCCATGGCCTCGAGGTTCACGATGCCGAGCGGTTCGTAGATCGACGGGCACACGAACACGGTGCCCGAGGACAGCACGTTCACGATCTCCTCGTGCGCGAGCATCCGGTCGATCCACACGACGCCCTCGCGCTGCTCGCGCAGGCCCTCGACCAACCCGGTGACCTCGGCGAGGATCTCCGGGGTGTCCGGGGCACCGGCGCACAGCACGATCTGGACGTCCTCGGGGAGCGACGCCACGGCGCGGAGCAGGTAGGGCAGGCCCTTCTGCCGGGTGATGCGACCGACGAAGACGACGCTGGGGCGCGACGGGTCGATGCCGAGGGCGCGGACGGCGTCCTCGTCGACCTGCGGCTTCCAGGCGTCGATGTCGATGCCGTTGTAGACGACGTGCACCTTCGACGGGTCGATCGACGGGTACGAGCGCAGGATGTCGGCGCGCATGGCCTTCGACACCGCGATGACGCCGTCGGCGTTCTCGAACGCCTCGCGTTCCATCCAGCTCGACAGGCGGTAGCCGCCGCCGAGCTGCTCGGCCTTCCACGGGCGGAGCGGCTCGAGGCTGTGCGCCGTGACGACGTGGGGGATCCCGTAGGTCAACTGCGCGATCCGGCCCGCCGAGTTCGCGTACCAGGTGTGCGAGTGCACGAGATCGGCGCCCTCGACGTCGGCGGCGATGGCCACGTCGGTGCCGAGCGCCTGCAGTGCACCGTTCGCCTGCTCGAGGCCGGCCGGCGTGCGGTACCCCCAGACGTCGGCTTCGTCGCGGAAGGCCCCGAACGCCCGGACACGGACGTCGGTGTCCGTCCCCGACCGCAGCGCAGCGGTGAGTTCGGACACGTGGACACCCGCACCGCCGTAGACCTCCGGCGGATACTCCCTGGTCAGTAGATCGACTCGCACGGGTTCAAGGTAACCGGTTCCCAGTGCTGACGCCTACTGTGAGCGGCATGGCACCAAAGAAGGTCTTCGGCATCGTGCTCGCTGGCGGCGAGGGGAAACGGCTCATGCCGCTCACGGCCGACCGGGCGAAGCCCGCAGTCCCGTTCGGCGGGAACTTCCGTCTCATCGACTTCGCACTGTCGAACCTGGTGAACTCCGGTCTGCAGAAGATCGTCGTCCTCACCCAGTACAAGTCGCACAGTCTCGACCGGCACGTCGCCGAGACCTGGCGCATGGAGGGCCTGCTCGGGTCCTACGTGGCGTCGGTCCCCGCGCAGCAGCGACTCGGCAAGCGCTGGTTCGCCGGCTCGGCCGACGCGATCCTGCAGTCGCTCAACCTGCTCCGCGACGAGCGTCCCGACATCGTCGTCGTGGTCGGCGCCGACCACGTGTACCGGATGGACTTCCACCAGATGGTCGAGGCGCACATCGCCTCGGGTCGCAGCGCCACCGTCGCGGCGATCCGTCAGCCCATCGAGCTCGCCGACCAGTTCGGCGTCATCCAGGTGGACGCCGACGACCCGACGAAGATCGACGCCTTCCTCGAGAAGCCGAAGAACCCGGTCGGACTCGCCGACTCCCCCGGCGAGGTCCTCGCCTCGATGGGCAACTACGTGTTCAACGCGGACGCCCTCGTCGACGCGGTGCTCCGCGACGGCCAGGTCGAGTCGTCCGCGCACGACATGGGCGGCGACATCGTCCCCGACTTCGTGGACCGCGGCGACGCCGGTGTCTACGACCTGCAGCGCAACGAGGTCCCCGGGTCCACCGACCGTGACAAGTACTACTGGCGCGACGTGGGGACGATCGACTCGTTCTTCGACGCGCACATGGACCTCATCGCCCCGGTGCCGGTGTTCAACCTGTACAACCAGGACTGGCCGATCTTCAACCAGCAGACGAACCTGCCGCCGGCGAAGTTCGTGCGGGACGCCAACGGCAACACCGGCTCGACGGTCGACTCGCTCGTGTCGCTCGGCTGCCTGGTGTCGGGCGCACAGGTCGAACGCAGCATGATCGGCCCGTGGTGCGGGATCGACTCCGGCGCGAAGGTCCTCGACTCGATCGTGTTCGAGCGGGCGACGATCGGCGCCGGTTCGGTCGTGAACCGGGCGATCCTGGACAAGGACGTCGTCATCGCGCCGGGTGCGCAGGTCGGCATCGACCGTGAGGCCGACGAGGCCCGCGGCTTCACCGTGACCGAGTCGGGCATCACCGTGGTCGGCAAGGGCGTCCGCGTCGACGCGTAGCGTCGGCCGGTCACGTCGACACCGACGAACGGACGGACAGGAGGCACGGCTCGCGTCATGGACGCGGGCCGTGCCTCCGTCTGTCGGTACCGTTGGTCCGTGCCCCGCTTCCTCGTCGTCCTCGATGCCGATTCCACCCTCCTCGAGGACGAGGTGATCGAACTCCTCGCGGACACCGCCGGGACCCGGCCACAGGTCGCGGCGATCACGGAGCGCGCCATGCGCGGGGAGATCGACTTCGCCGAGAGCCTCCGGGAGCGTGTCGCGACCCTGGCGGGCCTCCCGGTCGACGTCTTCCGACGCGCACAGCAGGCGGTCCGCGTGACGCGGGGTGCCGACCAACTCGTCCGCGGCGTGCACGCCGCCGGTGGGACCGTCGGCGTCGTGTCCGGCGGGTTCCACGAGGTCCTCGACCCGTTCGCCGAGCAGCTCGGTCTCGACCACTGCCGGGCGAACCGGCTCGAGGTGGCCGACGGCGTGCTGACCGGACGTGTGCTCGGCGACGTCGTGGACGCGCACGCCAAGGCCGTCGCCCTGCGCGAGTGGGCCGAGGCCGACGGCGTGGACGTGGTCCGCACCGTCGCGATCGGCGACGGGGCGAACGACCTCGAGATGATGCGCGTCGCCGCCCTGTCGGTGGCGTTCGACGCGAAGCCGCGCGTGCGGGAGCAGGCGGACGTCGCCGTCGTGGACCGCGACCTGTCCGCCGTGCTCGCGACGCTCGGCCTGCGCGGCTGAGCGGACCGTCCGGTTCTTCGCGCTCAGCGACACCTCGCGTGCGCGAGCACCCGTGAACCGTCGCTGAGCACGAAACGACGCGCAGGCTGGCTAGTGGCCCATGCCGAGGCCGCCGTCGACCGGGATGATCGCGCCGGAGACGTAGCCGGCCCCGTCGCTCGCCAGGAACAGCGTGGCGTCGGCGACGTCGTCGACCGTGCCGTACCGGGCCGCCGGGATCGCCTTCTTGAACTCGGCCTGCAGCTCGTCGGACAGCGCGGCCGTCATGTCGGTCTGGATGAACCCGGGCGCGACGACGTTGGCGGTGATGCCACGCGAGCCGAGCTCACGGGTGATCGACCGGGCCATGCCGACCAGGGCGGCCTTCGACGACGCGTAGTTGACCTGGCCGATCTGGCCGTAGGCGCCGACAACGCTCGACATGAGCACGATGCGACCGAACTTCGCCTTCATCATGCCCTTGGTCGCGCGCTTCACGACCCGGAACGTGCCGGTCAGGTTGGTGTCGACGACGCTCGTGAAGTCGTCCTCGGACATGCGGAGCAGCAGCTGGTCGTTCGTGATCCCGGCGTTGGCCACGAGCACCTCGATCGGTCCGAGCTCGGCCTCGACCTGCGTGAAGGCGGCGTCCACCGAGGCCGTGTCGGTGATGTCGGCCTGCACGGTGAGGGCCCCTTCGGGTCCGCCCTGTCCGCTGCGCGACGTGACCGCGACGCGGTGCCCGGCGGCGACGAAACGCTCGGCGAGGGCGTGGCCGATGCCGCGGTTGCCGCCGGTGATCAGGACGGTACGGGGGGTGCTCATGGTCGCTCCGTTCGGTGGTGGTGTGCGGTCGTGTCGCGCCGACGGGTCGGCGGACACGCCCGGACGAGCGTAGCGGAGCCAGCACCGCAGCCCGTTCGCGCGCGGCGCACCCACGATCGGCCCCGGAGGCTTAGGCTGGACCACGGGTAGACGGAGACCATCTGTATGAAGAGCACGCACACCAGCATCACCACGCTCCCGGATTCGCCGGAGCTGGACCGGGCGCACCGCCTGTCCCGCTACGTGTGGCAGATGGCCATCCGCGTCGTCCTCTTCGTCGTGGCCGTGCTCGTCTACTCCATCTGGCACTCCTGGATCGCCGTCGTGCCGATCGTCCTCGCCGCCGTGATCCCCTGGGTCGCCGTGATCGTCGCGAACGCCGGCAGTCGGACTGAGAGCGACATGATCTCGCCCGCGGGTGCGATGCAGCTCTACGACGCGGTCGACCCGGGCCTCCGCGAGCAGCAGGAAGAGGACCGGGCCCAGGCCTACCGCGACGAGCAGGACCGCCTCCGGCAGCAGGCCCAGCACGCGCAGGACGAGTGGCAGCGCAACGGCGACCGCTCGAAGATGCGGGGACCCCGCTGATGGGCGCGACCTTCGACCTGCACACCGAACCGGGCTCGACCCCCGTCTGCTCCCGAGCCGGCTGCTCCAACACGGCAGCGTGGCGGGTGAACTGGCGCAACCCCCGGATCCACTCCGCCGACCGCGTGAAGATCTGGGCCGCGTGCGAGGAGCACCGCGACTTCCTCGCCGACTACCTGCGGTCCCGCACCTTCCCGGTGCGCGTCACCGGCATGCACGAGGACGTCGACCGGCTCGACGACGAACGCGACCCCGCCTCGTCGCCGAAGAACGACGTCGGGGTGCGCTCCACCGGCACCGGTCGATGACCGACGACTTCGACCCGCACTCCCGGTACGGCCGGAAGCACGCTGCCAAGCTGCAACGCGCCGCCGACCACGCCCGTCGCTCCGTGCCGGACGACGAACGCCCCACTCAGGACCCGGACGAGCCCTTCGTCGGCTGGCACTTCGTCCGCAGTCGCCGCTGGCTCGGGTACTTCGCGATCGCCGTGGCCTTCGCGATCGTGTGCGCGCTGTTCGGCATGTGGCAGTGGGACCGCCGCAACGAAGCGGTGCGCCAGAACGAGCAGGTCGCCCAGAACTACGACCACACCCCGGTCCCCCTCGACCAGGCGCTGCCGACGGCGTCGAGCTGGCAGGACGAGCAGGAGTGGCTCCGCGTCTCCGTGACCGGCCGCTACGACATCGACGCGCAGCTGCTCGTCCGCAACCGCGTGCACAACGGCCAGCCCGGCTTCGAGGTCCTCACCCCCCTGGTCACCGACGACGGCCGCGCGTTCATCGTCGACCGCGGCTGGGTCCCCACCGGCAACGCGCAGGACGCCCCCGACCACGTGCCCGCTCCCCCGTCGGGCGAGGTCACGGCGATCGTCCGGCTGCAGCAGAGCGAGCCCCGGATCCCCGGCCGTACCGACCCCGCGCACACGGACCAGGTGCAGTCGGTGACGCTGGCCGACGTCGCGAAGAAGGTCGACACCCCCATCTGGACGGGTGCGTACGGCGAGCTCGCCTCCGAGTCCCCCGCCCCGACCGAGGCACGCCCGCTCGGCTGGGAGCGTCCCACCGCCGACACCGGCCTGCACCTGAGCTACTTCATCCAGTGGTTCCTGTTCGCGGCCGGCGGCTTCGGGTTCCTGGCGTACGTCATGGTGCAGGAGTACCGGAACCTCAACCAGGACGACCCGGAGGAACGCGAGCGCGCCCAGGAGCGGCAGCGCCGCAAGGACGCCAAGCCGAAGACCGACGCCGAGATCGAGGACGACCTGATCGCGTCCCGCCGCTGACGCGCTGCGCCGGGCCGCTCGCCGCGGGCGCGCCGCCGCGCGGTCACCAGCCGTCGCCCGTCGACGCCGGTGACGACACGTGGTGACCACTCGGCGGACGTGAGCGGGTTGCCTTGACCGACGGGACAGCGGACGGGAGGCCCGTGGCGGCGTCGCCACGGGCCTCCCGTCCGTCCTACGGTCACGTCGACCACCACACGCCGCCCGGCCGCTGGTCACGACGCGCTCGCACGCGTGCCGCCGAGCGGTCACGAACCGTCGCTCGCCGGCGACGGCGACGACACATGGTGACCACTCGGCGAACCTGAGCGGGGTGTCGTGACCGCCCGCTAGGCGAGCTCGATGAGCTCCGCGTAGTCCTTGTTCCAGTGGTCCTCGGTGCCGTCCGGCAGGAGCAGCACGCGCTCGGGGTTGAGCGCCTCCACGGCACCGGCGTCGTGCGACACCAGGACGACGGCGCCCTCGAACCCGGCGAGGGCGTTCAGGATCTCCTCGCGCGACGCCGGGTCCAGGTTGTTCGTCGGTTCGTCGAGCAGCAGCACGTTCGCGCCCGAGACGACGATCATCGCGAGCGACAGACGCGTCTTCTCACCGCCGGACAGGACCCCGGCCTTCTTGTAGCCGTCGTCCCCGGTGAACAGGAACGAACCGAGCACGCGACGGGCCTCGGTCTCGTTGAGGTCGGTCGACGCCGACACCATGTTCTCGATCACGGTGCGGTTGATGTCGATGTTCTCGTGCTCCTGCGCGTAGTACCCGATGCGCAGACCGTGGCCGGGCTGGATCTCACCGGTGTCGGGCAGGTCGGCACCCGCGAGGATCCGGAGCAGCGTCGTCTTGCCGGCACCGTTGAACCCGAGGATGACGACGCGCGAACCGCGGTCGATCGCCAGGTCGACGCCCGCGAAGATCTCGAGCGACCCGTAGGACTTCGACAGCCCCTCGGCCATGAGCGGCGTGCGGCCGCACGGGGCCGGCGTGGGGAAGCGGATCTTGGCGACCCGGTCGGCGACGCGCTCGTCCTCGAGACCAGCGAGCAGCTTGTCGGCACGCGCGACCATCTGGTGCGCAGCGGCGGCCTTCGAGGCCTTCGCCCCGAACCGGGCGGCCTGGTCCTTGAGCGTGGCGGCCTTCTTCTCGGCGCCGGCGCGCTCCTTGCGACGACGCTCCTCGTCGGCGACGCGCTGCCGCTGGTAGAGCTTCCAGCCCATGTTGTAGATGTCGATGGTCTGGCGGTTGGCGTCGAGGTAGAACACGCGGTTGACGACCTCTTCCACGAGTTCGACGTCGTGGGAGATGATGATGACGCCCCCGGGGTAGGTCTTCAGGTGCTCGCGCAGCCACACGACCGAGTCGGCGTCGAGGTGGTTCGTGGGCTCGTCGAGGATCATCGTCTCGGCGTCCGAGAACAAGATCCGCGCGAGCTCGATGCGACGACGCTGACCACCGGACAGGGTCTTGAGCTGCTGGTCGAGGATGCGGTCCGGCAGCTTGAGGTTCGACGCGATCGACGCCGCCTCGGCCTCGGCCGCGTAGCCGCCGAGCGCGTTGAACTGGTCGTCGAGTCGGCTGTACCGGCGCATCGCCTTCTCGGCGACGGCGGTGTCCTCGCTCGCCATGTCGAGCGTGGCGAGGCGGATGCCCTCCACGAGCTCACCGAGCCCGCGGGCGTCGAGGATGCGCTTGCGTGCGGTCTCCTCCGGGTCGCCGGAGCGCGGGTCCTGCGGCAGGTAGCCGATCTCACCACCGCGGTCGATCGTGCCGCCGTTCGGCTGCGTCTCGCCCGCGAGGGCCTTGGTCATCGTCGTCTTCCCCGCGCCGTTGCGGCCGACGAGTCCGATCTTCTCGCCCTTCTCGACACGGAAGGACACGTCTTCCATGAGGAGACGAGCTCCGACGCGGATCTCGAGTTCGTGCACGGCAAGCACAGTGGACGTCCAATCAGTTGGTGGGTTTGCACAACGACGTGTGCGTGAGGTGCACCGCTACGCTGACGGGACCGATGGTTCCGAACGGGACCAGCAGTCCATTCTAGGAGAATCCATGACGAACGCCACCGGGTTCGCTCCCCGCGCAGTCCTCGCCGACCGTCTGCGGACGCACGGGCTGGCCACGAACGCCGCCCTCGTCGCCGGCGGAGCCCTGTTCACCGCTGCGATGGCACAGCTCGAGGTCCCGATGTGGCCGGTCCCGATCACCGGGCAGACGCTCGCCGTCGTCCTCGTCGGCGCGACCCTGGGTGCCCGCCGCGGCATGCTCTCGCTGCTCGTCTACGCCGTCGCCGGCCTGGCGGGTGCGCCGTTCTTCGCCGACATGACCGGCGGCCTGCAGGCCCTGGCCGTGCCGAGCTTCGGCTACGTCATCGGGTTCATCCCCGCCGCGGGCGTCGTCGGTTGGCTGGCCCGCCGCAACTGGGACCGGCACTTCGGGCGTGCAGCCGTCGCGATGCTGCTCGCGAGCGCCATCCCGTTCGTGACCGGACTGCCGTACCTGGCGGTCGTGCTCGGGCAGCTCGGCGCACCGAACGACGTGCAGTCGGTGCTCGCCGCCGGCCTGTACCCGTTCATCGTCGGTGGGATCGCGAAGGCGCTCATCGCCGCGGGCATCGTGCCGCTCGCGTGGAAGGCGCTCGGCCGCCGCTGACGCGCGCACGACAACGGCCCCGCACCGATCGGTGCGGGGCCGTTCTGCGTCCGCTGCGTGCGGGGCGGCGGGCCGTGGGTCGGTCACGACTCCCCGCCAGCCGGACGCCGAGTGGTCACCTTCCGTCGCCCGGAGCGCGGTCGGCCGACAGAACGTGACCACTCGGCGAACGTGAGCGGCGTGTCGCGCCCCGCGCGCGGCGCGACCACGGACAGACGGGAGGCCCGGTGCCAGCTGGCACCGGGCCTCCCGTCTGCGGTGTGGTCGCGACTAGATCGCGAACCCGAGCGCGCGCATCATCTCGCGCCCGTCGTCGGTGATCCGTTCCGGACCCCACGGCGGCATCCAGACCCAGTTGATGCGGAAGGCGTCCACGATGCCGTCGAGGGCGTTCGCGGTGTCGCCCTCGATGACGTCGGTGAGCGGGCAGCCGGCACTCGTCAGCGTCATGCTGATCACGAGCGCCGAGGCCTCGTCGTCCCAGGCCAGGTCGTAGATCAGGCCGAGGTCGACGATGTTGACGCCGAGCTCCGGGTCCTGGACCTCCTTCAGGCCCTCGACGACCTCGTCGAACTTCTCCGGGGCGAGTGCCGCGATCATCAGGCCTGCGCCTCTGCGGCGGACGCCGCCGCGGCCTGCACGTAGCGGTCGTAGCCCTCGTTCTCGAGGCGGTCGGCGAGCTCCGGGCCACCCTGCTCGGCGACCTTGCCCGCGACGAACACGTGCACGAAGTCCGGCTTGATGTAGCGGAGGATGCGCGTGTAGTGCGTGATGAGCAGCACGCCGAGGCCGGTCGCGGCCTTGGCGCGGTTCACGCCCTCGGACACGATCTTCAGCGCGTCGACGTCGAGGCCGGAGTCGGTCTCGTCGAGCACGGCGAAGCGGGGCTTGAGGAGCTCGAGCTGCATGATCTCGTGGCGCTTCTTCTCGCCGCCGGAGAAGCCCTCGTTGACGTTGCGCTCGGCGAACGACGAGTCCATCTTGAGGTCGGCCATCGACTGGCGGAGCTCCTTGATCCAGCCGCGCAGGGCCGGGGCCTCGCCGTCGATCGCCGTCTTGGCGGTGCGGAGGAAGTTCGACACCGTCACGCCGGGGATCTCGACCGGGTACTGCATCGCCAGGAACATGCCGGCACGGGCGCGCTCGTCGACGCTCATCGCGAGGACGTCCTCGCCGTCGAGGGTGATCGAGCCACCGACGACGTTGTACCGGGGGTGCCCGGCGATCGTGTACGCCAGCGTGGACTTGCCGGAGCCGTTCGGCCCCATGATCGCGTGGATCTCGCCCTCGTTGATCGTGAGGTCGACACCCTTGAGGATCTCCTTGGTGCCCTGATCGGTGTCGATCGAGACCTGGAGGTCGCGGATTTCCAGAGTGGACATTGCTTGGGTTCCTTCGGTTTTCTGTCGTGTCGCGGACGGGCCGCGGAAAGTGTGGGGGCCGGGAGGCGGTGTCAGTCGACGGGCACGGGGTCGTGCACGTCGACGTAGACGTCGCCCTCGCGCACCTCGACCCGGAACACCGGGACGGGCTCGTACGCCGGGAAGTTCTGCGGCTTCCCCGTGGCGAGCGAGAAGCGGGAGCCGTGGGCCCAGCACTCGAGCGTGTCGCCCTCGATGAAGCCCTCGGCCAGCGAGATGTCCCCGTGGGTGCAGGTGTCGCCGATGGCGTGCACGGTGCCGGACGAGTCCTTCACGATGGCCACCGCGGTGCCGTCGACGACGGCGCGCATGGGGCTGTCCACCGCGATCTCGGACTCCGCGCAGACCTTCGTGGGCATCAGGCGTCGGCCTCCGCCGGCGCGACGATCACCGAGCGTCCCTCGGCGAGCTCTTGCTCGACCGCGGCGATGAGTCGTTCCTCGAGCTCGGGCGCGCCGATCTTCTGGATGACCTCGACCAGGAAGCCGAGCACGACGAGACGACGCGCTTCTTCCTCGGGGATGCCGCGGGCCTGCAGGTAGAACAGCTGCTCGTCGTCGAAGCGACCGGTCGCACTCGCGTGGCCGGCGCCCTCGATGTTGCCCGTCTCGATCTCGAGGTTCGGGATGCTGTCGGCACGGGTGCCGTCGGTCAGCACGAGGTTGCGGTTCTGCTCGTACGAGTCGGTGCCGTCACCGGCGCGACCGATGAGCACGTCACCGATCCACACGGTGTGCGCGCCCTTGCCCTGCAGCGCGCCCTTGTAGTTGACCCGACCGCGCGTGTTCGGCGCGTCGTGGTTCACGTAGACCTGCTGCTCGATGTACTGACCGGCGTCGGCGAAGCACACGCCGTACATCTCGGTGTCGGCGCCCTGCGCACCGAGGTGCGTCGAGGGGTTGACCCGGATGACGTCGCCGCCGAGCGAGACCACGACGTGCTTCAGGAAGGCGTCGCGGCCGACCTCGGCGAAGTGCGTCGAGACGTGCACCGCGTCGTCGTCCCAGTCCTGCAGGCTGACGACGGTCAGGCGCGCGCCGTCCTGCACGACGATCTCGATGTTCTCGCTGAGCAGTGCGCTGCCGCGGTTGTCGAGCACGACGATGCCCTGGGCGTGCGGCTCGGCCGTGATGACCGTGTGCGCCGCGCGGGGCTGCGTGCCGAAGTCGGAACGCGTGATGGTGATGAACTCGTGCGCCTCGGTTGCCTTGACGGTGACGGCGAGGACGGCGTCGCGCGCGGTCCACGCAGCGGCCGCTGCACGGTCCTCGGGCAGACCGGCGGTCCCGACGCGGGGGTCGTCGCTGCGACCCCACTCGACGTCGGCACCGTCGGACTGGCGGGCGAGGAACCGGTAGGCGGATCCGTCGAGACCACCGTCGAGGAGCGGCTGGAGCTTCGCCAGGGGCGCGAACTTCCAGTTCACCTCGCGGCCGGTGACGGTCGGGAACGCCTCGAGGTCGCCGGACTGGAACCGCTCGGAGCGGGTCTGGACCGGGATCTTCTTGTCCGGGGCGTCCCAGCCGCCGTCGGAGTGGGCTCCGGCGCCGTGCTGTTCGGCACCCTGGGCGGGTGCCGCGGGCTCGATCGGCTGGTCGATGTGGGGAGGGGTGGTGCTGGACATCTAGCCGACGGATCCTTCCATGCTCATCTCGATGAGCTTGTTGAGTTCGAGCGCGTACTCCATCGGGAGCTCGCGGGCGATCGGCTCGATGAAGCCACGGACGATCATCGCCATCGCTTCGTCCTCGGCCATGCCGCGGGACATCAGGTAGAAGAGCTGCTCCTCGCTCACGCGCGAGACCGTGGCCTCGTGCCCGAGCTGGACGTCGTCGACGCGGATGTCGATCGCCGGGTACGTGTCGCTCCGGCTGATCGTGTCGACGAGCAGCGCGTCGCACCGCACGGTGTTCGCCGCGTGGTGCGCCGCCGGGTCGACCCGAACCTCGCCGCGGTAGCCCGCACGACCGCCGCCACGGGCGATCGACTTCGAGACGATCGACGACGTCGTGTACGGCGCCATGTGGATCATCTTCGCGCCGGCGTCCTGGTGCTGGCCGGGGCCGGCGAACGCGACGGACAGGGTCTCGCCCTTGGCGTGCTCACCGGCGAGGTAGATCGACGGGTACTTCATCGTCACCTTGGAGCCGATGTTGCCGTCGATCCACTCCATCGTGGCGCCCTCGTGCGCGATCGCACGCTTGGTCACGAGGTTGTAGACGTTGTTCGACCAGTTCTGGATCGTCGTGTACCGAACGCGGGCGTTCTTCTTCACGATGATCTCGACGACGGCCGAGTGCAGCGAGTCCGACTTGTAGATCGGGGCGGTGCAGCCCTCGATGTAGTGGACGTAGGAGTCCTCGTCCGCGATGATCAGCGTCCGCTCGAACTGGCCCATGTTCTCGGTGTTGATCCGGAAGTAGGCCTGCAGCGGGATCTCGACGTGGACGCCCTTGGGGACGTAGACGAACGAGCCGCCGGACCACACGGCCGTGTTCAGCGCGGCGAACTTGTTGTCGCCGGCCGGGATCACGGTGCCGAAGTACTCCTGGAAGAGCTCGGGGTGCTCGCGGAGCGCGGTGTCGGTGTCCATGAAGATGACACCCTGCTGCTCCAGGTCCTCACGGATCTGGTGGTACACGACCTCGGACTCGTACTGCGCGGCGACACCGGCGACGAGGCGCTGGCGCTCGGCCTCGGGGATGCCGAGCTTCTCGTAGGTCGCGCGGATGTCCTCGGGGAGGTCCTCCCACGACTGCGCCTGCTTCTCGGTCGAGCGCACGAAGTACTTGATGTTGTCGAAGTCGATGCCCGTCAGGTCGGCACCCCACGTCGGCATCGGCTTGCGGCCGAAGAGCTGCAGGCCCTTGAGCCGGTTCTTGAGCATCCACTCGGGCTCGTGCTTGAGGTTCGAGATGTCGGTGACGACCTCGTCCGAGACCCCACGGCGGGCCGAGGCCCCGGCCGAGTCGGAGTCGGACCAGCCGAACTCGTATTGCCCGAGCCCTTCGAGCTCGGGACGGTCGATGAGCACGTCGGACATGGTCTCCTCGTTTCCTTCTCGCGGGGCAGCGTCTTCAGGTGTGAACCCGTGGCGTCTGGACGCCATTCCACCGCAGACCGCCGACAGGCGGACACGGTGCTGCTCCCTCGCAACGACAATGGTTCCACGCAGTCCCTGGATCGATCGGCGATCTCGGCCCATTCGGAGCCGGCGCCTGCCTAGACTTGACTGCTGCTGAACCCTCGAATCCTACAGGTTCACTGCACGGAACAACAGGAAGGCACCACCCTCGTGACTCGCGTCGGACCCCCCGTCGACCAGGATCTCCGGACCGCACGGTGGTGGTCGCTCCCCCGGGTCGTCGACCGCCGGGTCATCGCGCTGGCGTGGGCCTCGTTCGTGGTCGAGGTCGTGTTGATCGGCACCGGCGGCCTCGTCCGGCTGACCGCGTCGGGCCTCGGATGCCCCACCTGGCCCAAGTGCACGGCCGATTCGCTCGTCTCCACGCCCGAGATGGGCATCCACGGGATCATCGAGTTCGGCAACCGACTGCTCACCTTCGTGCTCGTCATCGTGGCGATCGCGATGTTCCTGGCGGTCGTCCGGATGCTCCGCACGCGCCCCGAACTGTTCTGGCTCGCGTTCGCTCAGGGCGTCGCTATCCCGGTCCAGGCCGTCATCGGCGGGCTCAGCGTGCTCACGAACCTCAACCCGTTCGTCGTCGGGCTGCACTTCGTCGTGTCCGCCGCCCTGACCTCGGTCACCGCGGCCCTGGTCTACCGGACGGTGCACGGCCCGCGCACCAGCCACCGCCTCGTGCCCGGCTGGTACACCGGCGTCGTCCGCGGCACCGTCGCCGCCGTCGTGGTCACCGTGCTCGTCGGCATCCTGACGACCGGCAGCGGCCCGCACGCCGGTGCCGACGAGGCCGTCGACGGCGGGATGCTGCACCGCACGGGCTTCGACCCCGCGGTCATGGAGCACGTGCACGCCTGGCCCGCGTACGCCCTGTTCGCGCTGACCCTCGTGCTCGTCGTCGGCGCCGTCCGACTGCGGATCTCGAGCAAGTGGGCGCTGTTGCTGCTCGTCGTCGAGTTCCTGCAGATCGCCGTCGGTCTGACCCAGGCCCGCACCGGCCTGCCCGTCGGGCTGGTGGGCACGCACATGGTGCTCGCCGGGCTGCTCGTCGGAGCCACCACGGCGGTCGTCCTCGCCACGCGCGCCAGCGCCGGTCGCGAGGCCGTGCGGGAACCACTCGACGCCGCCTGACGCCCGGGCGCGTCGCACGCGCCACACCCGTTCTGCGACACCCCACGAGTCGATCGACTCGTGGGGTGTCGTTCGTTGCACACGCATCCCGGGCCACGCGTGCGCCCCGCGCCCAGGCAGGCACCCGGCGGCCGGGAGGCCCGTGGCGGCCCCGCCCCGCGCCTCCCGGCCGCCTGGTGGGCACGTCCACAGCCGCGCCAGATCGCGCACTGACCCGCAACGACGTCCTCGACGTCGTGCGACGTCGAGGACGTCGCAACCCCGCGCCCGCAACCGTCGCGCACGCGCACCGACGACGAAGGCGACGTCGTACGACATCGAGTTCGTCGTACGACGTCGCCCAGTGGCGCCGCGCAGTGCTTAGAAGGTGAAGACCTGCGGCAGCAGCGGGTCGATGCCCACGGCGATGAAGAGCAGCGTCAGGTACGTGATCGAGCTGTGGAACACGCGCATCGGCTGAACGTGCTCGACGTGCTGGATCGCCCGCGAGTACAGCCGGTGCGACTCGACGACGAACCAGATGCCGCCGGCCAGCGCGACCACGGTGTACAGCGGGCCCATGTGCGCAACGGGGATGAGCAGGAGCGAGCAGACGAGCGTCGCCCAGGCGTACAGCACGACCTGCAGGCCGACGACGGTGCGACCGCGGACCACGGCGAGCATCGGGACGTCGGCGGCGTCGTAGTCGTCGCGGTACTTCATCGACAGCGGCCAGTAGTGCGGCGGCGTCCAGAGGAAGATCACCATGAAGAGGATGACCGGGGCCCAGGTGAGCGAGCCGGTGACACCCGCCCAGCCGATGAGCACGGGCATGCAGCCGGCCGAGCCGCCCCACACGATGTTCTGCGGGGTGCGGCGCTTGAGCCACAGCGTGTAGACGAACACGTAGATGAGGATCGCGATGACGCTCAGGGCCGCGGCGAGCCAGTTCACCAGGAACCCGAGCACCGCGGTCGACAGGACGCCGAGGATCCACGAGAACACGAGGGCTTCGCGGTCCGAGAGCTCACCGGTCACCAGCGGCCGGGTGCTCGTCCGCTTCATCAGGCGGTCGATGTCACGGTCGATGTAGCAGTTGAAGGCCGACGCCGAGCCGGCGGACATCGCCCCGCCCAGCATCGTCCAGAACACGAGCCAGAGGTCCGGCACGCCACGCTCGGCCAGGAACATGGTCGGCGCGGTGGTCACGAGCAGCAGCTCCATGACCCGCGGCTTGGTCAACGAGACGTACGCACGGACCTTGCGGGACAGCGTCGATCGGGGTCGATCGGTGTCGGGCCTGGTCACGGTGGCAGTCGGCAAGGGAACCTCAGTCTGTTCGCATCAGCTCGCACACTCGGTGGACGACTGCGGCGGCGTCCGGGCATGCGCTGACCCGGAATGTCCACGGGTCGTCGACAGTTTACGTGATGGAAGCGCCGCGATGATGCCCCGCTCCCCCATCCCGTGCAGAACGACGGGCCGCGGAGCACGACACGCCCGGCGGACGAGGGCCCGGGTGACCCGACTCGTGAACATCGGGCGTCACCTGAACCCCTTCTGAGTGGCTGGTCACTATGCTGGACCTGCCCTCCCGCAGTGCGCGCCCCGATGACGTCGGCCGCGATGAGCCGGTCGGCCGCCGCTAGACGGCGACACGACTCGGCCCCGGGATGGCCACATGTCCGTGCGATGGCACGAGCCCTCGCACATGTCGCATCAAGAAGGGTCAACATCCAAGTGGCTGAATTCACCTGGGACGCCATCGACCGGAAGGCCGTCGATACGGCCCGCGTTCTCGCCGCCGACTCGGTCGAGGCCGCCGGCAACGGTCACCCCGGCACCGCGATGAGCCTCGCGCCGCTCGCACACCTGCTCTTCCAGAAGGTGATGCGTCGCGACCCGAGCGACTCCACCTGGATCGGCCGCGACCGCTTCATCCTCTCCGCCGGTCACGCCTCGATCCTGCAGTACGTGCAGTTCTACCTGCACGGCTACGGCCTCGAGCTCGACGACCTGCAGCACCTGCGCAAGTGGGGCTCGAAGACCCCGGGTCACCCGGAGTACGGCCACACCGACGGTGTCGAGATCACCACCGGCCCGCTCGGCCAGGGCCTCGCGTCCTCGGTCGGCTTCGCCTACGCCCAGCGCTTCGAGCGCGGCCTGTTCGACCCGGAGACCCCGGCCGGCCAGTCGCCGTTCGACCACTTCACCTACGTGATCGCCGGTGACGGTGACATGCAGGAGGGCGTGACGAACGAGGCTGGCTCGCTCGCCGGCCGTCAGCAGCTCGGCAACCTGATCGCGTTCTACGACTCGAACCAGATCTCGATCGAGGACAACACCGACATCGCGTTCTCGGAGAGCGTCCCCGAGCGCTACGAGGCGCTCGGCTGGCACGTCCAGATCGTCGACTGGAAGAAGACCGGCGAGTACTCCGAGGACGCCGTGGAGCTCCACGCCGCGATCGAGGCCGCCCAGCAGGTCACCGACAAGCCGTCGCTCATCGTCCTCAAGACGATCATCGGCTGGCCGTCGCCGACCAAGCAGAACTCCGGCAAGATCCACGGTTCGGCGCTCGGCGCCGACGAGATCAAGGGCCTCAAGGAGGTCCTCGGCTTCGACACCGCGAAGACCTTCGAGGTCGCCCCCGAGGTCCTCGAGCACACCCGCGGCGCCGTCGCCAAGGGCCAGGCGCAGCACGCCGAGTGGCAGAAGACCTTCGACGCGTGGGCTGCTGCCAACGCCGACAAGAAGGCGCTGTTCGACCGCGTCAACGCCAAGGAGCTCCCCGCGGACCTCGAGGCAGCACTGCCGGTCTTCCCGACCGACAAGGCCGTCTCGACCCGTGCCGCCTCCGGCAAGGTCATCAACGCCATCGCGCCGCTGATGCCCGAGTTCTGGGGTGGCTCGGCCGACCTCGCCGAGTCGAACCTCACCACGATCGAGGGCGCCAAGTCCTTCGGTCCGGCCGAGGCCTCGACGTCGACGTGGAGCACCGACCCGTACGGCCGCGTGCTGCACTTCGGCATCCGCGAGCACGCCATGGGCTCGATCCTCAACGGCATCGTCCTGCACGGGAACACCCGCCCCTTCGGCGGCACGTTCCTGATCTTCAGCGACTACATGCGTCCGGCGGTCCGTCTCGCCGCGCTCATGGGCGCCCCGGCGATCTACGTCTGGACCCACGACTCCGTCGCCCTCGGCGAGGACGGCCCGACGCACCAGCCGATCGAGCAGGTCTCGTCGCTCCGTGCGATCCCGGGTCTCGACGTGGTCCGCCCCGCCGACGCCAACGAGGTCGCGTACGCCTGGCTCGAGATGCTCAAGCACACCGACCGCCCGGCCGGCATCGCGCTGAGCCGTCAGAACCTGCCGGTGTTCGAGCGTGGCGAGGGCGACGCCTCCGGTGAGGTCTTCGCCTCGGCGAAGAACGTCGCCAAGGGTGCGTACATCCTGGCCGAGGCGCCGAACGGCACCCCGGACGTGATCCTCATCGCGACCGGTTCCGAGGTGCAGATCGCCGTCGAGGCCCGTGAGCAGCTCAAGGGCGAGGGCATCAACGCCCGCGTCGTGAGCGCACCGTCCATCGAGTGGTTCCGCGCCCAGTCCGAGAACTACCAGGACCAGGTGCTCCCGAAGGACGTCACCGCTCGCGTGTCGGTCGAGGCCGGCATCGCCATGAGCTGGCGCGACATCGTCGGCGACAAGGGCCGCAGCGTCTCGATCGAGCACTTCGGTGCCTCGGCCGACTACCAGACGCTCTTCAAGGAGTTCGGCTTCACGACGGAACACGTCGTGGCCGCCGCGAAGGAATCCATCGCGGCTTCCTGACCCGCAGGGGCCGGGTCCGGTTCGCCGGATCCGGCCCTTCTGCCGGGAGGCGCGGTTCGGCTCCGCCACGCGCCCCCGGTCCCCCAGACCCCGGCCATCAGGCCGATGAAGGAAAGAAGAGAAACACATGGCTGAGAACACCCCCACTGCCGCCCTCTCCGCGGTCGGCGTGAGCATCTGGCTCGACGACCTGTCCCGCGAGCTCCTCGAGACCGGCAAGCTCACCGACCTCATCGCGCAGAAGAACGTCGTCGGCGTGACCACCAACCCGACGATCTTCGCGTCGGCCCTCGCCAAGGGCGAGCGCTACGACGCCCAGGTCAAGGAGCTGGCCGCCGCCGGCACCGACGTGACCGAGGCGATCTTCGAGATCACCACGCAGGACGTCGCCAACGCGTCCGACGTCTTCAAGCCGATCTACGACGAGTCCAAGGGCTTCGACGGCCGCGTCTCGATCGAGGTCGAGCCGGGCCTCGCCCACGAGACCGCCAAGACCATCGAGCAGGCCAAGTTCCTGTTCGAGAAGGTCGGTCGCGAGAACGTCCTCATCAAGATCCCGGCAACGGTCGAGGGCCTCGAGGCCATCACCGAGGTCATCGGCGCGGGAATCTCCGTCAACGTCACCCTGATCTTCTCGCTCGAGCGCTACCGCGCCGTCATCGACGCCTACCTCGGTGGGCTCGAGAAGGCCAAGGCCGCCGGTCACGACCTGTCGAAGATCCACTCGGTCGCCTCGTTCTTCGTGTCGCGCGTCGACTCCGAGATCGACAAGCGCCTGGACGCCGTCGGCACCGACGAGGCCAAGGCCCTGAAGTCGAAGGCCGGCATCGCCAACGCGCAGCTCGCCTACCAGGTCTGGACCGAGGCGTTCGCCTCCGAGCGCGCCCTCGGCCTGCTCGAGGCCGGTGCGAACACGCAGCGTCCGCTCTGGGCCTCGACCGGCGTCAAGGACCCGTCGCTGCCCGACACGCTCTACGTGACCGAGCTCGCCGCCCCGAACACCGTGAACACGATGCCGGGCAAGACGCTCGACGCCACGTTCGACCACGGTGAGATCCACGGCGACGCCATCGCCGGCACCTTCGACGCCGCGCAGCAGGTCCTCGACCAGCTCGCCGCGCAGGGCATCGACTACGACGACGTCGTCGCGCTGCTCGAGAAGGAGGGCGTGGACAAGTTCAACGTCTCGTGGGGCGAGCTCGTCGACACCGTGAAGACCGCGCTCGAGGGCGCCAAGTAGTGACGGTTTCCATCGCTGCCAGCGGCGATGCCGCGCGGGCCATCGACTCGGTGGTCCCGCGGCTCGTCGCTGACCTGGTGGCCTCGGGCATCACCGCCCAGGACCCCGAGCTGTGGGGACCGGACACCGAGGCCGAGGCGTCCAAGCGCCTCGGCTGGGTGGAGGCCGTCTCGGTCTCCCGCCCGCTCGTCGCCCAGATCGCCGCGCTGCGCGAGTCGCTCCGTGCCGAAGGGGTCGACCACGTCGTCCTCGCCGGCATGGGCGGCTCGTCGCTCGCGCCGGAGGTCATCACGCGCACCGCCGGCGTCCCGCTGACGGTGCTCGACTCGACCGATCCCGCGCAGGTCCGCGCCGCCGTCACGACGGACCTCGAGCGCACCGTGCTCGTCGTCTCGTCGAAGTCCGGCTCCACGCTCGAGACCGACTCCCAGCGCCGCGTCTACGAGCAGGCGTTCCGCGACGCGGGCATCGACCCCACCGGCCGCATCGTCGTCGTCACCGACCCGGGCTCCGCGCTCGAGGCCGCCGCGATCGACGCCGGCTACCGGGTCTTCACCGCCGACCCGACCGTCGGCGGCCGCTACTCGGCGCTCACCGCGTTCGGGCTGGTGCCCTCCGGTCTCGCCGGAGCGGACATCGCCGAGCTGCTGGACGAGGCCGACGCCATCTCCGCGCTGCTGTCGGTCGACCTCGACGAGAACCCCGGGCTCGTGCTCGGTGCGGTCCTCGCCGGCACCGACCCGCTGCGCGACAAGATCGCCATCGTGCCGGACGGCACCCACATCGTCGGGTTCGGCGACTGGGTGGAGCAGCTGATCGCGGAGTCGACCGGCAAGAGCGGACGTGGTCTGCTGCCCGTCGTGCTGCACGCCGACTCCCCCGAGGTCTCCGCAGCCCTGCCGGACGTCCAGGTCATCCGCCTGGTCGGTTCGCGCGAGGACGAGCGCCACGTCGCCGAGGGCGAGGTCGAGATCACTGGGACGCTCGGTGGTCAGATCCTCGTCTGGGAGTACGCCGTCGCGGTCGCCGGGCGGTTGCTCGGCATCGACCCGTTCGACCAGCCCGACGTCGAGGCCGCCAAGGTCGCGACCCGTGCGCTGCTCGACGACCGTCCCGCGCCTGCGGAACCCGCGTTCGCCGAGGACGGCATCGCCGTCTCCGCGACGCCCGGACTGCCGGTCGGGACGACGCTCGCAGAAGCCGTGACGGGCCTCCTGTCCGGACTGGACGCCACCGGCTACGTGGCGGTGCAGGCGTACGTCGACCGCACCACGAACCGTGACCTCGAGACGCTCCGCGACGCCCTGGCGGCGCGCACGCGTCGGCCGGTCACCTTCGGGTACGGCCCGCGGTTCCTGCACTCGACCGGGCAGTACCACAAGGGCGGACCCGCCACGGGAGTGTTCCTGCAGATCGTGGCGGACGAACCGGACGACCTGGCGATCCCGGGCCGGCCGTTCACGTTCGGCCAGCTCCTCCAGGCCCAGGCAGCCGGTGACGCGAGTGTCCTCGCGCAGCACGGCCGCCCGGTCCTCACCCTCACGACGTCGGACGTGCGCGCCGCCACCGCGGCCATCGCCTCCGCCGTCTCCCACTGACTCGTAAGGAGTTCACCGACTCATGTCACCGGTGGCAATCACCCCGGAGCACAACCCGCTCCGGCTGCCGACGGATCGTCGACTGAACCGGATCGCGGGACCGAGCACGCTCATCATCTTCGGCGTGACGGGCGACCTGTCACGCAAGAAGCTGATGCCGGCGGTCTACGACCTGGCCAACCGGGGGCTCCTGCCCCCGGGGTTCGCGCTCGTCGGCTTCGCCCGTCGCGACTGGGAGGACCAAGACTTCTCCCAGCTCGTGCACGACGCCGTCAAGGAGCACTCCCGCACCCCGTTCGACGAGGACGTCTGGCGTCAGCTCGAACAGGGCATCCGCTTCGTCCAGGGCTCGTTCGACGACCCCGAGGCGTTCCTGCAGCTCAAGCAGACCGTCGACGACCTGGACGCCGAGCGCGGGACGCTGGGCAACCACGCGTTCTACCTGTCCATCCCGCCGAAGATGTTCCCGGTGGTGACCGAGCAGCTGAAGCTGTCCGGCCTCACCGCGAAGCGCGAGGGCTCGTGGAGCCGCGTGGTCGTCGAGAAGCCGTTCGGCTCCGACCTCCGCACCGCGCGCGAGCTGAACGCGATCGTCGAGAGCGTCTTCGCGCCCGACGACGTGTTCCGCATCGACCACTACCTCGGCAAGGAGACCGTCCAGAACCTGCTGACGCTCCGGTTCGCGAACCAGATGTACGAACCCATCTGGAACTCGAACTACGTCGACCACGTGCAGATCACGATGGCCGAGGACATCGGCGTCGCCGGACGTGCCGCGTACTACGACGGCATCGGCGCTGCGCGCGACGTCATCCAGAACCACCTGCTGCAGCTCCTCGCGCTCACCGCGATGGAGGAGCCCGTCTCGTTCAAGGCCGCCGACCTGCGCGCCGAGAAGGAGAAGGTGCTGTCCGCCGTGCGGTTGCCCGAGGACCTGTCGACCGCCACGGCGCGAGGACAGTACGCCGGCGGCTGGCAGGGCGGCGAGAAGGTGCTCGGCTTCCTCGACGAAGCCGGGATGAACCCCGAGTCCGGCACCGAGACGTACGCGGCGATCAAGCTCGACATCGCGACCCGTCGCTGGCAGGGCGTCCCGTTCTACCTGCGCGCCGGCAAGCGGCTCGGGCGCCGTGTGACCGAGATCGCGATCGTCTTCAAGCGCGTCCCCGAGGACGTCTACGGCAACTCGCAGTCCCCCCTCGGTCAGAACGCGCTCGTGATCCGCGTCCAGCCGGACGAGGGCGTCACGCTCCGGTTCGGCTCGAAGGTCCCCGGCGTCGGCACCCAGGTGCGCGACGTGACGATGGACTTCGGCTACGGCCACGCCTTCACCGAGGCATCCCCCGAGGCGTACGAGCGACTCATCCTCGACGTGCTCCTCGGCGACCCGCCACTGTTCCCGCGGCACCAGGAGGTCGAGCTGTCCTGGAAGATCCTCGACCCGATCGAGGAGTTCTGGGCCACGCAGGGCCAGCCCGAGCAGTACCGTCCCGGCACGTGGGGTCCGGCGTCCGCCGATGCCCTGCTCGCCCGCGACGGCCGGACCTGGAGGCGTCCATGAAGATCGACCTGCCGAACACCACGGTCTCGAAGATCCAGAAGAAGCTCGTCCACATCCGCGAGGAGGGCGGCGCCGTCGCCCTCGGTCGTGTCCTGACGCTGATCATCTCGACGGCCCTCGGCCACGAGGAAGAGGCGATCGAGGCGGCGAACGAGGCGTCCCGCGAGCACCCGATGCGCGTGATCATCGTGTCGAAGAACGACGGCGACACGAAGTCGCCCGGCCGTCTCGACGCACAGATCCGCGTGGGCAGCGACGCGGGCGCCAGTGAGGTCATCGTCCTCCGCGCCTACGGCGAGACCGCGACCGACGAGGAGAGCCTGGTCACGGGCCTGCTCCTGCCGGACGCCCCGGTCGTGGCCTGGTGGCCGCAGACCGCGCCGTCGCAGCCGTCGGCCTCGGCACTGGGCCGCATCGCCCAGCGCCGGATCACCGACGCCGCCGCGCAGAAGGACCCGAACGGCGCGATCGAGGCCCTCGGTGCCTCGTACGTTCCGGGCGACACCGACTTCGCGTGGACCCGACTGACCCTGTGGCGGAACCAGCTCGCCGCGGCGCTCGACCAGCCGCCGTACGAGCCGATCACCGGCGTCGAGGTGACGGGCGCGTCGGACAGTCCGTCGACGATCCTGCTCGCCGCGTGGCTGCAGCTCCAGCTCGAGGTGCCGGTGACGGTCACCACGTCGCCGCGTGCGACCGGGTCGAGCGGCATCCACGGCGTCAAGCTCGTGCGCGAGTCGGGCACCATCGACCTCGAGCGTTCCCTGGTGGACGTCGCGACGCTCTCGATGCCCGGTCAGCCCACGCACGACCTGTCGCTGCCACGCCGCAACCTGCGTGACTGCCTGGCCGAGGAACTCCGTAGACTCGACCCGGACGTCCTCTTCGGAGACGTCGTCAAGCACGGGGTTCCCCAGCTGCGCGAGACCATCGCCCGCTGAGCACCCCACAACGGTCGGGCCGCCTGTCTGGTGCAGGCGGCCCGACCGGACCGAAGGCGGTCGTACGACCGGTCGGCCGCCACGAACACGGGAGTCACGTGACCAACGAACGGCGGGTGCTCGTGCACCCGGACAAGCAGGCCCTCGGCGCTTCGGTCGCCGCACGCTTCATCACCAAGATCATCGACGTGCTCGACGAGCAGGAGCGTGCCGACATCGCGATCAGCGGTGGCTCGGTGTCGTCGCTCGTCCTCGCCGCGATCGGCCAGTCGCCGGCGCGCGAGAGCGTCGACTGGTCGAAGGTCCACGTCTGGTGGGTCGACGAGCGCTGGGTGCCGGCGGGTGACGCCGACCGCAACACCACGGGGACGCAGACCGACTTCTTCGACCACGTCGACATCCCGGAGTCGAACATCCACCCGATGCCCGCGTCCGACGCCGGTATCGACATCGAAGCGGCCGCGCTGCAGTACGAGCGTGAGCTGCAGGACGCCGCGTACGAGGGTGCCGTCGCTCCGCGCTTCGACATCACGCTGCTCGGTGTCGGCCCGGACGGGCACACCGCGTCGCTCTTCCCCGAGTTCCCGCAGCTCACGGTGACCGACCGCGCCGTCGTGTCGGTCGACGACTCCCCCAAGCCGCCGCCGCAGCGCCTGACGGTCACCTACCCGGTGATCAACGCCTCGCAGCGCGTGTGGGTCATCCTGTCCGGTGCCGAGAAGGCGTCGGTCCTCGGGCTCGCCCTGGCGGGCGCCTCCGTCGAGGACGTCCCCGTCGGCGGCGTCCAGGGCCGCAAACGCACCGTGTTCTTCGTGGACCAGGACGCCGCGCGCGACGTCCCCGAGAACCTCATCGCGTCGACGTACTAGTCGCGCGACCTGCCTGACGGGAGGCCCGGTGCCAGCTGGCACCGGGCCTCCCGTCCGTATGTAGTCGCGCCCCTGCCCCCGAGGTTCCGAAATCTCGGCATGTCGGCGCTCTCACCGGCTGGCCGTGGAACCTCGGCGGGACACACGCGGCATGTCGTGGAACCTCGGCGGGACACACGCGCCGTGTAGAGCCCAAGAGCCCCCACGACGCACGAAGGCCCCCACACCATCGCGGTGCGGGGGCCTTCGTCAGTGTGTGTGGGCGCTACGCCTTCTTGGCAGCGGTACCGCGACGCTCGCGGAGCTGCTGGAGCGCGTCCTCGAGGAGCTGCGCTGCCTCTTCCTCAGTCCGACGCTCCTTCACGTACGCGAGGTGCGTCTTGTATGGCTCCGTCTTGGAGACCACGGGAGGGTTCTCCTTGTCGCGCCCGGCGGGGAGCCCGCTCGACGGCGAATCGACGGTCTCGGGGATCTCTTCGTCCGGCAGGTTCGCGGCGAAGTACCGCACGACCTCGTTGCCGAGGGCGTCCCAGTACGAGATCGCCACACGCTCGGCCTGGACCCCACGGTCCTGTTCGCCCATCGGTCCGGCGCCGACGCGGGACCCTCGGATTGCACTGCCTCCGCTAGCCATGGATCAGACCCCCGCCGTGAACTTGTTGATGAGACCGAGCACGATGATGGAGACGATCCAGACCAGACCGAGGATCACCGTGATGCGGTTGAGGTTGCGCTCGGCGACGCCGGACGCCCCGAGGTTGCTCGTCACGCCGCCACCGAACATGTCGGAGAGGCCGCCACCGCGGCCCTTGTGCAGGAGGATGAGGAGCGTGAGCAGGAGGCTCGTGATTGCGAGCAGGACCTGCAGCACGACGGAGAGTATCGCCACGACGTACCTTTCGTGTCAGTCAGCCGTACCAGTGTACCGGCCGCGCGGGGCACGGCCGGTACACGGACGGGAGTGGTGCGGACTACAGCCCGACGCCAACAGGTGTGGCTACAGCCCGACGTGCTGGCGGAACCGGGCGATCGCCGCGAACTCCTGCACGTCGAGGGATGCGCCGCCGACGAGGGCGCCGTCGATGTCGGGCTCACGGAGGAACCCGGCGATGTTGCCGGACTTGACCGAACCGCCGTACAGGACGCGCGTGTCGGCAGCGGCCTGGTCGCCCCAGGCAGCAGCGATGCCGCGACGGATCGCGGCGCACTCGTCCTGCGCCTGCTCGGCGGTGGCCGCCTGGCCGGAACCGATCGCCCAGACGGGCTCGTAGGCGACGACGATGTCGGACGGCTGCACGGCGTCGAGCACGACGCGGAGCTGCTCGACCGGCACGACGCCGGCGCCGCGCTGTTCGCGCTGCTCACCGGTCTCGCCGACGCAGACGACCGGGACGAGGCCGTGCTTGACGGCTGCGGCGGTCTTGGCCGCGACGACCTCGTCGGTCTCACCGTGCAGCGTGCGCCGCTCGGAGTGTCCGACGATGACGTACTGCGCGTCGAGCGCCGACAGGAACGCGCCGGAGACGTCGCCGGTGTAGGCACCGGAGTCGTACTGCGACAGGTCCTGCGCACCGAAGTGGATCGGCAGCTTGTCGGCCGAGATGAGCGTCTGCACGCTCCGCAGGTCGGTGAAGGGCGGGAACACCGCGACCTCGACGTCGTCGAAGTCGTGGCGGGCGTCCTTCAGGGTCCACGCGAGCTTCTGGACCGTGGCGATGGCCTGGAGGTGGTCCAGGTTCATCTTCCAGTTGCCGGCGATCAACGGCGTGCGGGTCATGCGGACCACCCCAGTGCTTCGAGACCGGGAAGCGACTTGCCCTCGAGGAACTCGAGGCTCGCACCGCCACCAGTCGAGATGTGCCCGAACTGGTCGTCCGAGAAGCCGAGCGAGCGGACCGCAGCGGCGGAGTCGCCACCGCCGACGACTCCGAGGCCGTCGACCTCGGTCAGGGCCTTGGCGACGGTCTTCGTGCCGGCGGCGAAGGCCGGGAACTCGAACACGCCCATCGGGCCGTTCCAGAACACCGTCTTCGAACCGGACACCGCCGACGCGAACCGCGCCGCCGTCTCCGGCCCGATGTCGAGGCCGATGCCGTCGGGGCCGAACGACGACGACTCGATCGCGTCGGCCGCCACCGTCTCGTGCGCCGCGTCGGCGGAGAACCCGGAGGCCACCACGACGTCGGTCGGCAGGTCGATCGTCACGCCGAGCTCCTTCGCCCGCGAGAGGTACTCGCGGACGACGTCGAGCTGTTCGGCTTCGAGCAGCGACTTCGCCACTCCGTGGCCCTGGGCCGCGAGGAAGGTGAAGAGCATGCCGCCGCCGATGCACAGCGTGTCGACCTTGGGCAGGATGTGGTCGATGACGCCGAGCTTGTCGCTGACCTTCGAGCCACCGAGCACGACCGTGTACGGCCGTTCCGGCGAGGAGGTCAGGCGCTCGAGCACCCGCAGTTCGGTCTCGATGAGCGAACCGGCTGCGCTGGGCAGCGCGGACGCGAGTTCGTAGACCGAGGCCTGCTTGCGGTGCACGACACCGAAGCCGTCGGAGACGAAGGCGTCACCGAGTGCCGCGATGCGGTCCGCGAACGCGGAGCGCGCGGCAGCGTCCTTCGAGGTCTCCTCCGGGTTGAACCGGAGGTTCTCGAGCAGCAGGACGTCGCCGTCCTCGAGGGCCTCGGCGGCTGCGGTCGCCTCGTCGCCGACGGTCTCGCCGACGAACGTGACCTCTTTGCCGAGCAGCTCGGAGAGCCGCTGGCCGACCGGCGCGAGCGAGAACTCCGGCTTGGGTTCCCCGTCGGGGCGGCCCAGGTGGGAGATCACGATGACGCGCGCGCCGGCGGTGATGAGGGTGTTGAGGGTCGTCAGGGACGCCCGCACGCGGCCGTCGTCCGTGATCGTGCCGTCCTTGAGCGGGACGTTCAGGTCACAACGGACGACGACGCGCTTGCCGGCGAGGTCGCCGAGGTCCTCGAGAGTGCGGAGGGCCATGTGTTACAGACGCTCGCCGACGTACTCGGTCAGGTCGACGAGACGGTTCGAGTAGCCCCACTCGTTGTCGTACCACGAGGTGATCTTCACGAGACCGCCGATGACCTTGGTCAGGCCGGAGTCGTAGATCGAGGAGTGCGGGTCCGTCGTGATGTCGGTCGACACCAGCGGGTCCTCGCTGTAGAGCAGGATGCCCTTGAGCGGGCCCTCTGCGGCCTCCTTGTACGCGGCGTTGATCTCGTCGACGGTGACCTCGGACTTGGTCTCGAGGGTGAGGTCGGTGATCGAGCCGGTCGGGACCGGGACGCGGAGCGCGAAGCCGTCGAGCTTGCCGGCGAGCTCCGGCATGACCTGGCCGATGGCCTTGGCGGCACCGGTCGAGGTCGGGACGATGTTCAGCGCGGCCGCACGGGCACGACGGGGGTCCTTGTGCGGGCCGTCCTGCAGGTTCTGGTCGGCGGTGTAGGCGTGGATCGTGGTCATGAGGCCACGCTCGATCCCGAACTTGTCGTTGAACACCTTGGCGAGCGGCGCGAGGCTGTTCGTGGTGCAGGACGCGTTCGAGATGATGTTGTGGTTCGCCGGGTCGTACTGGTCCTCGTTCACGCCGAGGACGATGGTGACGTCGTCACCGGTGGCCGGGGCGGAGATGATGACCTTCTTGGCGCCCGCGTCGATGTGCTTCTGCGCATCGGCGGCCTTGGTGAAGAAGCCGGTCGACTCGATGACGATGTCGACGCCCAGCTCGCCCCAGGGGAGGTTGGCGGGGTCGCGCTCCGCGAGGACCTTGATGGCCTTGCCGTCGACGACGATGTTGTCGCCGTCGAGCTCGACGGAGACGCCGAGACGACCCGTGATGGAGTCGAACTTCAGCAGGTTCGCCAGCGCGGCGTTGTCGGTGAGGTCGTTCACCGCCACGATCTCGAGGTCGGAGCCCTTCGCGAGGGCGGCCCGGAAGAAGTTGCGGCCGATACGGCCGAAGCCGTTGATACCGATCTTGACGGTCAATGGATCTCCTGGTGGGTGTGGAGCGCCCGAGGGGCGCTGCTTTCGGAGGGCGCTGGCCCTGTCGGGCCCGCGTGTGGTGGACGATACGCCCCGTAACGTCGCCGTAACGACCCTAGCAGTCGGACCCTGCCAGGCAGTGCGGTGTGACGGTCCGTCCGGACGGTCGTCCGCAACGTCCGGAACGACGGCGGTGCGGCCCGTGGGCGCCCCCACAGAACGGACGGGAGGCGCGGTGCCAGCTGGCACCGCGCCTCCCGTCACGTAGGTCGGACGACCCGTCTCAGACGCCCTCGAGCTCCTCGGGGACGCTCGCTTCCGTCCCGGGGATGCCGAGGTCGGACGCGCGCTTGTCGGCCATGGCGAGGAGTCGGCGGATGCGACCGGCGATGGCGTCCTTCGTCATGGGCGGGTCGGCGTGCTGGCCGAGCTCGTCGAGCGACGCGTCGCGGTGCTGCAGGCGCAGCGCGCCGGCGTACTGCAGGTGGTCGGGGACCTCGTCGCCGAGGATCTCGAGCGCGCGCTCGACGCGGGCGCAGGCGGCGACGGCGGCCTGCGCCGAACGGCGGAGGTTGGCGTCGTCGAAGTTGACGAGGCGGTTCGCGGTCGCACGGACCTCGCGACGCTGCCGCATCTCCTCCCAGTCGGCGGTGGTGCGGGCGGCGCCCATCACCGTGAGCATCTGGCCGATGGCCTCGCCGTCGCGGATGACGACGCGGTGGACGCCACGGACCTCGCGGCCCTTCGCGGCGACGCCGAGACGCGACGCGGCGCCGACGAGGGCCATGGCGGCCTCGTTGCCGGGGCACGTGACCTCGAGCGCTGCGGCCCGGCCCGGGTCGGTCAGGGTGCCGGAGGCGAGGAACGCACCGCGCCAGATCGCGGCGAGGTCCTCGCGGTTGCCCGTGGTGAGCCGGTTCGGCAGCCCGCGGACGGGGCGACGACGGGCGTCCATCAGACCGGTCTGGCGTGCGAGGGTCTCCCCCGCCTCGAGCACGCGGACCAGGTAGCGGGTGCCACGACGGGACGACGCGGACGAGCCCACCGACGCCTCGCTGCGGACGCCGTACAGCTCGGCGAGGTCCTTGCGGACCCGGTGCACGATGATCCGGGTGTCGAGCTCCACCTCGACCGCGATGCGGCCCGAGATGACGTGCAGGCCACCCGCGAACCGGAGGATCGTGGCCAGTTCGGCGGCGCGGACCGTGTTGCGGTTCACGGCGACCCTGGCCAGTTCGTCCTTGACCTCGGCAGTCAACGGCACAGCATCATTCCTAACGTTCATCTGGTGGTCCCGCGATTCCGGCGGCACGTACGTGGGGAGCGGCCGGAGGGACGGTCACTCCCGGCCGAGATCTCGGTTCTTCACACGCACGGCGACGCCAGGCATCCCGCGGAGGAGGTTCGCCAACTCGGCGACGATGGCGACCGAGCGGTGCTTCCCGCCGGTACAGCCGATGGCGATCGTAGCGTGTCTTTTGTTCTCGCGCTGGTACCCCTCGAGCACCGGCTCGAGCACGGAGACGTACCGATCGACGAACGGACGGGCTCCGGCCTGGGCCAGGACGTAGTCCGAGACGGGCTGGTCGAGGCCCGTGTGGGCCCGGAGTTCCGGGACCCAGTAGGGGTTCGGCAGGAACCGGACGTCGGCCACCATGTCGGCGTCGGCGGGCAGTCCGTACTTGAACCCGAAGCTCATGAGCGTCACCTGAACACCCACGAAGTGATCGTCGGCGAACTGCTCGGTGACGGTGTTCGCGAGCTGGTGGATGTTGAGGTCCGAGGTGTCGATCACCATGTCGGATGCCTCGCGCAGACCGGCCAACCGGGTCCGCTCGCGCGCGATGCCGTCGAGCAGGGTGTCCTCGCCCTGGAGCGGGTGGGGTCGTCGGACCTGCTCGAAGCGCCGCACCAGGACGGCGTCGGTGGCTTCGAGGAACAGCACCCGGACCCGTGCGGACGTGGTCGACCGCACCTGTTCGACCGCGTGCTCCGGGTCCGTGAAGAACCGTCCGCCGCGGACGTCGACGACCGTGGCGATCTTCGGGATCTTCTCGCCGGCGCGGTCGGCCAGTTCGGTGAGCGGTGCCAGCATCTGCGTCGGCAGGTTGTCGACGACGTACCAGCCGAGGTCTTCGAGGGCCTTGCCGACCGTCGAACGCCCGGCCCCGGACATGCCGGTGACGATGAGGATGTCGTGCTGCGACGCGTGCGCGGTCGCTGTGGCGCTGTCGGTCATCTGGGAGTGGGCTCCGTCGTGGCGGCCCGGGCGCGTCGCCCGGGGAGGTCTCGGCTGCGGGACCAGGGTATCGCCCGACAGGTGTCGGGAGGCACGGGATGCGTCACGTGGGCAGCTGCGGACCGTCGTGGGTCACGTCGGGGACCCGCACCGGGCCTGCTGGGACCGGCTCGGCGTCCGCAGCGTCCGTCTCGGCGTCCGGCGCGCTGGTCGGGGTCTGCTGCAGCTTCGTGACGACCGCCGCGGCGGTCGCCGGACCGACGCCGTTGACCTCGCTGATCTCGTCGGCCGTGGCCTCGCGCAGCCGTGCCACGGACCCGAAGTGCTTCAGCAGCGCATTCACCCGCGACGGCCCGAGCCCGGGGATCTCCGACAGCCGGGACCGCACGTCGCGCTTGCGGCGGGTGCGCTGGTGCGTGATCGCGAACCGGTGCGCCTCGTCGCGGATGCGCTGGATGAGGAAGAGCGCCTCGGAGTTGCGCGGCATGATCACCGGGAAGTCGTCGTCGGGCAGCCAGAGCTCCTCGAGGCGCTTCGCGATGCCGACCAGCGCGATGTCGCGCACTCCGGCTTCGTCCAGCGCACGCTTGGCGGCCTGCACCTGGGGTTGTCCGCCGTCGACGATGAGCAGTTGCGGGCGGTAGGCGAACCGCTTCGAGGGCTTGGAGCCCTCGACCACCTCGGCGCTCGTCACGTCGGGCACGTCCGGCAGGTCCGCGTCCTCGTCGAGGCGCGCCAGACGCCGCGTGAGCACCTGGTACATGCTGTCGGTGTCGTCGGTGGTCTCGGCGATCGTGTAGCGGCGGTACTGGTCCTTGCGGGGCAGGCCGTCCTCGAACACCACCATCGACGCCACGACGTTCGTGCCCTGCAGGTGCGAGATGTCGTAGCACTCCATGCGGAGCGGGGCCTCGGTCATGCCGAGGGCGTCCTGGATGTCGGCGAGGGCCGCGGAGCGCGTCGTGTAGTCGGCTGACCGCTTCGTCTTGTAGAGCATCAGCGCCTGGGCGGCGTTCTGCGCGGCCGTGCGGGCCAGGCCGGCACGGTCACCGCGTTGCGCCGTGCTGAGCTTCGTGCCGCGGCCGCCCCGTCGTTCGCTGAGCCACTGCTGCAGTGCGTCGGCGTCCTCGGGCAGGGTCGGCACCACGACCTCGCGCGGGGGTTCCTCGGCGACGGCGGCCGGCGTGAGCTCGTTGTCGGCGTAGACGCCCTGCACGATCTGCTCGACCAGGTCACCGGTCGAGATGTCGAGCTCCTTGTCGACGACCCACCCGCGGACACCGCGGATGCGCCCGCCACGGACCGAGAACAGCTGGACGGCCGCGGCGAGTTCGTCCTCGGCGATGCCGAACAGATCGAGGTCCACCGAGTCGCGGAGCACCACGGCGGACTTCTCGAGCACGGCCTCGAGCGCCTCGACCTGGTCGCGGAACTTCGCGGCCTGTTCGTACTGCATGGCGTCGGCCGAGGCCCCCATGCGCTGGCGCAGCTCGGTGATCACCCGGCGGTCGTAGTTGTTCATGAACCGCACGAACTCCTCGACGAGCGCACGGTGCTCCTCGATGGTGACGCGCTGCGAGCAGGGGCCTCCGCACTTGCCGATCTGCCCTGGGAAGCAGGGCTTGCCCGTCTGCATCGCGCGCTTGTACGAGGAATCCGAGCAGGTGCGGATCGGGAACACCTTGATCATCAGGTCGATGGTGTCGTGCACCGCCCAGATCTTCGGGTACGGCCCGAAGTACTTCGCACCCTTGATCTTCCGGTTCCGCGTGACCATCACCCGTGGGGCTTCGTCCGCCATGGTGATCGCCATGTACGGGTACGACTTGTCGTCACGGAACTTGACGTTGAACGGCGGGTCGAACTCCTTGATCCAGGTGTACTCGAGCTGCAGTGCCTCGATCTCGGAGCCGACCGTCGTCCACTCCACGCTGCGGGCCGTCAGCACCATGCGCCGGGTGCGTTCGTGCAGCGTGGGCAGCGGTGCGAAGTAGTTGCTCAGCCGGGCGCGGAGGTTCTTCGCCTTGCCGACGTAGAGCACCCGGCCGGCCTCGTCACGCCAGCGGTAGACGCCCGGGTCGGTCGGGATCTCTCCCGCCTTCGGGCGCCACGGAACGGTGTCCGCCACCTACCGTGCACCCGCCTTCTGCTTGGTCGACTTGCCCGGTCGGCTCGCCGTGCGGGCCTCCACCGCCTGCTGCTTGCCGACCCGGGCGTCCTGTGCGTCGAAGATCTCCCGCAGGAAGACGCCCGTGAAGCTCTCCGGCACGTCGGCCACGTGCTCCGGGGTGCCGGTCGCGAGCACCGTACCGCCGCCGGCGCCACCCTCTGGGCCCATGTCGATGACCCAGTCGGCCGACTTGATCACGTCGAGGTTGTGCTCGATCGTGATGACGGTGTTGCCCTTGTCGACCAGGCTCTGCAGCACGATGAGCAGCTTGCGGACGTCCTCGAAGTGCAGACCCGTCGTCGGCTCGTCGAGCACGTAGACGGTCCGGCCGTTCGAGCGGCGCTGCAGCTCGGTGGCGAGCTTGACGCGCTGTGCCTCGCCGCCGGAGAGCGTGGTCGCGCTCTGGCCGAGACGGACGTACCCGAGGCCCACGTCGACGAGCGTCGCCATGTACCGGTGGATCGCGGAGATCGGTTCGAAGAACTCGGCCGCCTCGCTGATCGGCATGTCCAGGACCTCGGAGATGCTCTTGCCCTTGTAGTGGACCTGGAGCGTCTCGCGGTTGTAGCGCGCGCCGCCGCAGACCTCGCACGCGACGTAGACGTCGGGCAGGAAGTTCATCTCGATCTTGATCGTGCCGTCGCCGGAGCAGTTCTCGCACCGGCCGCCCTTGACGTTGAAGCTGAACCGACCGGGCTGGTAACCGCGGGTCTTCGCCTCTGGGGTCTCGGCGAACAGCTGACGGATCCGGTCGAACACGCCCGTGTAGGTCGCCGGGTTCGACCGCGGTGTGCGGCCGATCGGTGCCTGGTCGACGTGCACGACCTTGTCCAGCTGGTCGAGGCCCTTGACGCGGGTGTGCTTGCCGGCGATGTGCCGGGCGCCGTTGAGCTGGTTCGCGAGCACCTTGTACAGGATGTCGTTGACCAGGGTGGACTTGCCCGACCCGCTCACGCCGGTGACCGCGGTGAACACCCCGAGCGGGAAGTCGGCGTCGATCGTCTTGAGGTTGTTCGCCCGTGCGCCCTGCACGCTGATGGTGCGCTTCAGGTTGACCTTGCGACGCTCGGCGGGGACCTCGATCGCACGACGACCGGCGAGGTAGTCCCCCGTCACCGACTCGCGGTTCGCGATGATGCCCTCGTACGAGCCCGAGTGCACGACGTTGCCGCCGTTGACGCCGGCCCCGGGGCCGATGTCGACGACCCAGTCAGCCGTGCGGATGGTGTCCTCGTCGTGCTCGACGACGATCAGGGTGTTGCCGAGGTCCTTGAGCTTGACCAGGGTGTCGATGAGACGGCGGTTGTCGCGCTGGTGCAGCCCGATGCTCGGCTCGTCGAGCACGTACAGCACCCCGGTCAGGCCGGAGCCGATCTGCGTCGCGAGACGGATGCGCTGTGCTTCGCCACCGGACAGCCCGCCGGCGCCGCGCGCCAGGGTCAGGTAGTTCAGGCCGACCTCGAGCAGGAACTCGAGGCGCGCCCGGATCTCGCGCAGGACCGCCGCGGCGATGTGCGCTTCGCGGTCGGTGAGCGTCAGGGTGTCCATGAACGCGTACGCGTTGTCGAGGGACATGTCGGTGACGTCGGCGATGCTGCGGCCGTCGACCGTGACCGCCAGGACCTCGGGCTTGAGGCGTGTTCCCTCGCACACCGGGCACGGGACCTCGCGCAGGTAGCCCTGGAAGCGCTGGCGCTGCGAGTCCGACTCGGCCTCGGCGAACTTGCGCTCGATGTAGGGCATGACGCCCTCGAACCCGCTGGTGTAGCGCATCTCGCGGCCGAAGCGGTTGCGCCAGGACACCGACACCTGGAAGTCCTTGCCCGTCAGGATCGCGGCCTGCACCGAGGCGTCGAGCTGGCTCCACGGGGTGTCGAGCGTGAACCCGAGGTCCTTGCCGAGGCCGGCGAGGAGCTTCTCGAAGTACGAGTACAGCCCGCTCGCTCCGGTCCAGGGCAGCAGGACGCCGTCGCGCAGCGAGGCATCGGGGTCGCCGAGCACCAGGTCCGGGTCCACCGACATGCGCGTGCCGAGCCCGGAGCACTCCGGGCAGGCACCGAACGGCGCGTTGAACGAGAACGTGCGGGGCTCGATCTCGGTCAGCGCGAGCGGGTGGTTGTTCGGGCACGACAGGTTCTCGGAGTAGGTGCGCACGGCGCCGGGTCCGTCGTGGTCGACCAGGTCGATGCCGACGGTGCCACCGGTCAGGCGCAGTGCCGTCTCGAGCGAGTCGGTGAGCCGACCGAGGATGTCTTCGTTCGACACCAGACGGTCGACGATCACCGAGATGTCGTGCTTGACCTGCTTCTTGAGCTTCGGCGGGTCGCTGAGCTGGATGCGCTCACCGTCGACGATCGCGCGGGCGTAGCCGGACGCCGCGAGTTCCTGGAAGAGGTCGACGAACTCGCCCTTCTTCTTGGAGATGACCGGGGCGAGCACCTGGAAGCGCGTGCCGGACTCGAACTCCATGAGCTGGTCGGCGATCTGCTGCACGGTCTGCTTGCTGATGACCTCGCCGCACGTCGGGCAGTGCGGCACCCCGATGCGCGCCCAGAGCAGACGCATGTAGTCGTAGACCTCGGTGATCGTGCCCACCGTCGACCGCGGGTTGCGGTTCGTCGACTTCTGGTCGATCGACACCGCGGGCGACAGCCCTTCGATGAAGTCGACGTCGGGCCGGTCGACCTGGCCGAGGAACTGTCGCGCGTACGCGGACAGGGACTCGACGTAGCGTCGCTGGCCCTCGGCGAAGATCGTGTCGAAGGCCAGTGACGACTTGCCGGATCCGGACAGGCCGGTGAACACCACGAGGGAGTCACGGGGGATCTCGAGGTCGACGTTCCGGAGGTTGTGCACCCGGGCCCCGCGGACGCTGAGCGTCGAGGAGCCGGTCGGGACGGTCACGCCGGGGAGGTGGGGGTCGGTCGGCTCGCCGAAGGCGTTCCGGCCCGAGGTCGCGGTGCCGCGGTCAGAGGTGATTGTCATCGCCGTCGATTCTACGAAAGGGGTCCGACATCCGCCCGCGAGTCGGTGGTCAGACGAGTGCGTCGAGAGCGAACGCGACCCCGGAACGACGCTCGCTGGCCGTCCAGAGCCGCGCGGCGGCGGTCCGGTCGTGGGCGCGCGGCTCGGCACGGACCACGGCTGCGGGTCCGCGCAGCTGCATCCACCCGGCCGGTCCCCAGTACTCCCCCGAGCGCACGTCCGCGGCGACCGCAGCGTGCACGAGGGGTTCGGCACCGGCGTCCTTGCCCTGGGCGTACAGCCGCTGCGCCGGCCGGGTCCACGCGGGTTCCGGGCGCGACGGTGCGACGTCCGGGCGCTCCGGGGAGAGCGCGTCGAGCGACAACCCGGGGTGCGCGACCACGCTGGCGACGGACGAGCCCGCATCCGCCAACCGCTGGGCGAGTTCGAAGCCGAACAGCATCACCGCGAGCTTGCTGCGGCCGTACTGCCGGTAGCTGGAGTAGTGGCCGACGCGGAACGGGTCGCCCGGGTCGAGGCTGGCCCATCGGTGTGCGATCGACCCGAGGTGCACGACGCGACCGCCACGCTGTTCGAGCAGCGGCATCGTCAGCGCCATCCAGGCGAAGTGCCCCAGGTGGTTCGTGCCGATCTGCAGCTCGGTGCCCTGTGCGGTGGCGCTCGGAGTCGAGGCCCCGACGACGCCGGCGTTGTTCACGATCGCGTCGACGCCGTCCGGTTCGAGGGCCGCGAGCTCGTCGGCGGCGGCACGGACGGAGTCGAGGTCGGCGAGGTCGAGGTGCACGTGCGCCAACGAGGCTCCGTCCACGTGCCGCCGGATGCTCTCTTCCGCCGCTGCGGCCCGACCCCGGTCGCGGGTGGCGAGCACGACCCGGTGCCCGGACGCGGCGAGTTGCTCGGCCGCGTGGTACCCGAGGCCCGCGCTCGCTCCGGTGACGACGACTGTGCGGCGACCGTCAGCTGACATGCCCGGCCGACTCCATCTGCCGCAGCGCCTTCTTGAGGTCCTGCACTTCGTCACGGAGTCGCGCGGCGAGCTCGAACTTCAGCTCGGCCGCGGCCTGCAGCATCTGGTCGTTGAGGTCGCCGATCGTCGCCTCGAGCTGGGTCGCGCCCTCGCCCGCGATGCCGCCCCGCTTCAGGTTGGGCGTGGGCGAGCGGCGACCGTCGGCACCGGGACGACCCTGCAGCAGCGCCTTGGTGTCGTCGTTCTCGCGCTGCAGCACCTCGGTGATGTCGGCGATCTTCTTGCGGAGCGGCTGCGGGTCGATGCCGCGCTCCAGGTTGTACGCGACCTGCTTCTCGCGACGACGATCGGTCTCCTCGATCGCGGTCTTCATCGAGTCGGTCATCTTGTCGGCGTACATGAGCACCTGGCCCGACACGTTGCGGGCCGCGCGACCGATCGTCTGGATGAGCGACGTGGACGACCGCAGGAAGCCTTCCTTGTCGGCGTCGAGGATGGCCACCAGGGACACCTCGGGCAGGTCGAGGCCTTCTCGCAACAGGTTGATGCCGACGAGCACGTCGTAGACGCCCTGTCGCAGTTCGGTCAGGAGCTCGACGCGCTTGAGCGTGTCGACGTCGGAGTGCAGGTACCGCACCCGCACACCGGCGTTGCCGAGGAAGTCGGTCAACTCTTCCGCCATGCGCTTCGTCAGGGTCGTGACGAGCACGCGCTCGTCCTTGTCGACGCGCTGCTTGATCTCCTCGAGCAGGTCGTCGATCTGGCCGTCGCTCGGCTTCACCACGATCTCGGGGTCGACCAGGCCGGTCGGACGGATGATCTGCTCGACGACGCTGTCAGTGATGCCGAGCTCGTACCGACCGGGCGTCGCCGACAGGAAGACCTTCTGCCCGACGCGGTCGAGGAACTCCTCGAACCGCAGTGGACGGTTGTCGAGGGCGCTCGGCAGCCGGAACCCGTGGTCGACCAGGGTGCGCTTGCGCGAGGCGTCGCCTTCGTACATCGCACCGATCTGCGGCACGGTGACGTGCGACTCGTCGATGACGATGAGGAAGTCGTCGGGGAAGTAGTCGATGAGGCAGTGCGGTGCCTCGCCCGCGACGCGGCCGTCCATGTGCCGCGAGTAGTTCTCGATGCCGGAGCAGAAGCCGATCTGCTCCATCATCTCGATGTCGAACGTGGTGCGCATGCGGAGCCGCTGGGCCTCGAGCAGCTTGCCCTGTCCCTCGAGCTCGGCCAGGCGCTCGGCGAGCTCCGCCTTGATGTCGACGATGGCGCGGTGCATGACGTCGGTGTCGGCGACGTAGTGCGACGCCGGGAAGATCGACACGGCGGGCAGGTCGTTGATCACGTTGCCCGTCAGCGGGTGCAGGGACGAGAGCGCTTCGACCTCGTCGCCGAACATCTCGATCCGGATGGCGTGCTCTTCGTACATCGGGATGATCTCGATGGTGTCGCCGCGCACGCGGAAGGTACCGCGGGCGAAGTCGACGTCGTTGCGCTGGTACTGCATCGAGACGAACTTGCGCACGAGCTGGTCGCGCGAGATCGTCTGCCCGACGTGCAGTGCCACCGAGGCGTTCATGTACTGCTCGGGTGTGCCGAGGCCGTAGATGCAGGACACCGTCGACACCACGACGACGTCGCGCCGGCTGAGCAGCGAGTTGGTCGTCGAGTGCCGGAGCCGCTCGACCTCGGCGTTGACCGAGGAGTCCTTCTCGATGAAGGTGTCCGTCTGCGGGACGTACGCCTCGGGCTGGTAGTAGTCGTAGTACGACACGAAGTACTCGACCGCGTTGTTCGGCATCAGACTGCGGAACTCGTTCGCCAACTGCGCGGCGAGGGTCTTGTTGTGCGCGAGCACGAGTGTCGGCCGCTGCACCTGCTCGATGAGCCAGGCGGTCGTCGCCGACTTGCCCGTACCGGTCGCACCGAGCAGCACGACGTCGGTCTCACCGGCGTTGATGCGCCCGGCGAGCTCGGCGATGGCCGCAGGCTGGTCGCCACTCGGCGTGTACTCGCTGATGACCTCGAACGGACGTACCGCTCGGGTCGGTTCGATCGCAACACCCATGGGATCAACGGTAGTCGGCACCCCTGACACCGGCGCCCCTGCTCGCCCTGGGCGTATCGTCCTCGCCAAGCAGCCTCCAAGTCCGCTGATAACCAGCGGGCATAGCGTCCGGTCCGTTCAGCAACCCGATCGCTCCGCACGTCCCCGACGAGCCAGCACGAGCCACACCCGAAGAGGCCCCATGACGACGGCGACCCCCGCCGCACCGACGAAGGGCACCCCGTTCCGCGGACGCATCCGCGGACGAGTGCTCCTCCTGCTCTGCTTCATGTACGCGATCTCGTACATCGACCGGACGAACATCTCGACGGCGCTGCCGCACATCACCGAGGAGTTCGGCTTCAACGAGGCCACCGCGGGCCTGATCGTGTCCGCGTTCTCACTGCCCTACGCGCTGCTGCAGGTCTTCGGCGGCACGATCAGCGAGAAGTTCGGACCGCGCAAGGCCCTCTTCGTCATCACCGTGGTGTGGGGCGTCGCGACACTGTGGACCGGCTTCGCGGTCGGCTTCTGGACCCTGTTCGCGGCCCGGGCGCTCCTCGGGCTCAGCGAGGCCGCGGCGTTCCCGACCGCGACCCAGGCCATGACCCGCTGGATCCCCCGCGACCGCAACGGCTTCGCGCAGGGCGTCGTGCACTCCGCGGCCCGGCTCGGCAACGCGCTGGCCCCGCTGCTCGTCGCCTGGGTGATCGGTTCGACGGGCAGCTGGCGGTGGGCGTTCTTCGCCACGGCCGTCCTGTCCTTCGCCTGGGGCATCGTCTGGTTCGTCTGGTTCCGCGACAAGCCCGAGTCCACGAAGGGCATCACGCAGGTCGAGATCGACGAGCTCCCGCCCGTCGAGACGCGTGCGACCCGTCCGCCGGTGCCGTGGCGGCAGATGGCGCGGCAGATCCTGCCGGTGACCTTCGTCGACTTCGGCTACGGCTGGACCCTCTGGGTGTTCCTCACGTGGCTGCCGACGTTCCTCAGCTCGACCTACGGGCTCGAGATCGGCGACTTCGCGCTGTTCACCACGCTCATCCTGCTCGCCGGCGTCGTCGGGGACACGGTCGGCGGCATGCTCAGCGACCGGATCATCCACCGCGGCGGCAACACCCGGAACGCCCGCCGGACCGTCCTGGTGATCGGACTCGGCGGGTCGCTCGTCTGCCTCATCCCGCTCGTCATCGGGCAGGGCCTGCTCGTCGCGACGATCTCGCTCGCGCTGTCGTTCTTCTTCCTGGAGCTCTGCAACGCGAACCTCTGGGCGATCCCGATGGACGTCGCCCCGCAGTGGTCCGGCACCGCGTCCGGCTTCATGAACACCGGCTTCGGCATCGCCGGCGTGGTCTCCCCGATCGTCTTCGGGCTGCTCATCGACGCGTCCGGCTGGCAGCTGCCGTTCGCCCTGTCGTGCGTGCTGCTCGGCGCCGCGGCGGTCGTCGCGTGGTTCATGAAGCCGCAGCGGCTCACGTCGACGAACGGTGTCCTCGAGGTCGGCACCCCCGCCGCCGAGCAGCGCACCGTCTGACCCGCGACGCGCGCTGTCAGCGGCACGCCGTGCCGAATCGGGCGTACCTGGTCGCGAGGAACGACCAGGTACGCCCGATTCCGCTATCCGCAACGGGACCCGCCGGGCGTGCGCGCGGCCCTGGTGGTCCCCGACCGCCGGACGGGAGGCCCGGGTCCGGGCCGACCCGCGCCTCCCGTCCGCCGCGCAGCGCGTCCACCGCCGCGACGCGCATCCGCCGCCGCGCACAGCGAGCAGGAACGGGCGTCCCTGGTCGGGAGAACCGACCAGGGACGCCCGGAACGGACAGGTCAGCGCCGGGTGGCGCGCGCCTGACGCTGGGCGCGGGACGCGAGCGACGGCCGGCCGGTGAGCGGCACGCTCAGCGGGGTCCACCGGAACGCCTCGGTGACCGCCACGGACAGCACCACCACGAGCAGGTACGTGACGAGCGTCAGCCACGGCCGCGGCACCACGGCCTCGAGCCAGCTGTCGCCGTACAGCAGGATCCAGATCAGGAACGGGTGGCTCAGGAAGATCCCGAACGACCGGTCCGAGGCGTAGTCGACGAAGCGCGCGACCGAGCTGCCGGGGCGCCGACGATCCGCCCAGTGCGCACCGATCGCCAGGAAGCCCACGAACACCGCGGTGCTCCACACGGCCTCGATCGGTTGCAGTGGCGTGCCGGCGGCGTAGAGCGACTGGCCGAGGGCGACCTGGAGCGCCCAGACGCCGAGCGTCAGCGCGCCGACGCCGGCGAACGCCCAGAGCACGGCCCGGCGGTGCACCCGGATGAACCGGAGGAACGCGTCGGCGTGATCGGCGGCGATCGCCCCGGAGACGATGAAGAACACGTACGAGAAGAAGAACTGCTTCTGGTAGCCGTGCAGCCAGGCGTCGCTTGCCGGGAAGTACTTGTAGCCGGCGAACACGACGAGCTGCACCACCAGCGCCACGACGAGCGTCGTGACGTGGTGCCCGCGGGTCTTCCGGACCAGCCACACGATGACCGGCAGCAGCAGGTACACCTGCATGGTCACGAGCAGGAAGTACAGGTGGTACCAGGACGTGCCGGTGACGATGCCCTCGGAGAGCGTGCGCACCAGGTCGGGCACGTCGCCCCGACGGGTGCTGCTGAGGAGCCAGCTCGAACCGACGTACACGAACGACCACGCCAGGTACGGCACCCCGACGAGCAGGAACCGCTTCGGCCAGAACTGCGCCATCGGCCGCGGTCGCAGCGTGTAGCTGTAGACGAGCACGAACGCCGTCAGCGAGAAGAAGACGAGCCGGGTGAAGTGCAGCAGGGCGAGCAGCGCGTTCAGGCCGGCGTCGTCGGACGCGGCGGTGTGGCTGGTGGTGTGCACGCCGATGACGCAGGCGAAGGTCAGGATCCGGAGGACGTCGACCTCGTACAGGTGGCGTGGCTTGCCCGCCGCGGTGCGGGTCGGGGTCTGGACCTGGGGCTGTGGCTGGGCCTCCGGCTGCGGCTGCGGCTGGGCCCGTGGCTGCGGCTGAGCGCCGGTCACGACGGCTGCGCCATCGTCCGCACCTTCGCCCGCTGCACCTTGCCGGTGGGCGCGCGCGGCAGGTCGGGGACCACGATGATCTCGACGGGGCGGCGGAAGCGGGTCAGGTGGGCCTCGGCGCGCGCGGTCAGGTCGGCGACGAGCGCAGCGGCGTCCGCTGCGTCCTGCTGCAGGATCACGTACGCCACCGGGACGGCCCCGAGCACGTCGTCCGGCCGCCCGACCACCACGGCTTCGAGCACCCGGGGATCGCCGAGCAGGACGTCCTCGACCTCGGAGGGGTAGACCTTCTCGCCGCCACGGTTGATGACGTCGTCGGAGCGTCCGGCGAGCGAGACCCAGCCGTCCGCAGCGACGGACCCCACATCTCCCGTGCTCAGCCAGCCGTCGGCGTCGAAGCGGTCGGGAGCGCGCCCGAACAGGTAGCGCCCGACGATCCCCGGGCCGCGCACCCACAGCGCACCGACCTCGTCGGCGGGCAGGGCTGCGCCGTCCTCGTCGCGTGCCTGCACCTCGGACCCGACGGGCACGCCGACGGTCCCGGGGCGAGCAGGCGCGTCCAGCGGTGTCGCGGTGATCTGCGACGCACCTTCGGTCATCCCCCAGCTCACGACGAGCGGGACGTCACCGAGTGCCGTGCGCACCGGGTCCGGCAGCGGTGCCGAAGCGCTCCGGACGAACCGGAGGCCCTCCGGGAAGTCCAACGGCCCGGTCTTCGCGAGCACGGCGAGGATCGCCGGCACCGCGTTCAGCCAGGTGATGCGCCGCTCGGCGAGCAGTTCCCAGAACCCGGTCCGCCGGAAGCGCACGTCGAGCACGAGCGTCGCCCCGGCGACGAGCGTCGCCAGCAGGCCGACGACCTCGGCGTTGACGTGGAACAGCGGCAGCGAGTTGAACCCGCGGTCGCGGCCGGTCAACCCGTTGTGCCGCGCGACCGCCCGCGCGACGAACAGCAGCTGCGACTCCGGCAGCTCGACGCCCTTCGGAGCGCCGGTCGACCCGGAGGTGAAGAGCACCACGGACCCCTCGCCCGGTGCGTCCGGGCTCTGCGTGGGCACGTCACCGTCACGGACGGCGGCCGGGAGGAACGTGGCCGCGTCGATCCCGCTGGCGGGCACTCCGGGGACGGTCCCGTCCACGGCGCGGTCCGACACCATGATCGAGGCCCCGCCGATCAGGTCGGCGAGACGGGCCGGCTCGGTCGCCGGCTGTCCGGTGTCCACCGGGACGGCACGGCGCCCGGTCGCCACGGCGGTCAGGTGCACCACGGCGAACGCGAGGGGGTCGCCGACGTCGACGAGGACGGCTCCGGAGGCGGGGACGCCGATCGCGTCGAACGTCGCGGACCAGGCGGTCACGGCGTCCTCGAGCGCTCGGTAGGTCAGGACGCGCGCAGAACGGGCGTCCTCCAGGTAGGGGCGCTCGGGGCTCTCCGCCGCGCGGTCGCGGATGAGCGAGCGCAGGTCGGGTTCTCCGTCGACGGGCTGCACCAGCAGAGGCTATTGCGCGAGCCTATGAGCCGTCAGAGGGGAACCGGTGCAGCATCCACTGCCAGAGCGCGGTCATCCGGGGTTCCCCGTCCGGTCCGAGCGGCGTGGAGTCCTTGATGATGAACGAGTGCGCCTTCCCCCGGCCCCGGACGTCGGTCAGGATCGCGTGCGGGTCCGCGCCGGCGAGCGGTGGATCGGTGTCCGTCCGGAAGGGGCCGTCGACGCCGTCGAGCCCGAGGACCCGCCACGACCCGGTGATCCGCGGGCCGAAGGTGTCGCGGACGTCGTCGACGGCGTACATCCGGGCGACGGGGGTCTTGCCGGGGCGGTTCATCCACGCCGCGTGCGACGGCCCCCGTGACTCGACGGGCGACGAGAACATCAGCGCGCCGCGGACGGACCGGATGTGCGCGATGTACGCCGCCTCGCCGCCGCCCTGGGAGTGTCCCGCCACGACGATGTCCTGCCAGGCGATGTCGTCGTCACCCTGCACGAAGCGGCCCCAGCCGCCGTCGGGGTCGTGGTCGTCGAGGTAGGCCACCGCGTCACGGAAACGCGACACGATCGACCCGGCGGGCGTCACCGAACTGAACTCGGACTGACGGGTGCCGTCGAACCGGTTGCGCTGCACCATGCCGTAGCAGCGGGCGTCGGACTCACACGTGCCGGACAGGGTGCGACCGAGGTTCCAGTAGTCCAGCCCGAGCACGTGGTACCCGTCCGCCAGGGCCTGCCCGAGGAACCGCTGGTACTCCGCCGGGCGGGACCTCGTCGCGGGCAGGAACAACAGCAGGGGGCCGTCGGTCGAGGTGCGGGCGGCGAAGTCGTCGCGGTTCGGGGTCAGTCGCTCGCCGTTGACGGTTCCGAGACGGAAGCGGTGGAACTCCCCCTCGGGTCCGCGCTCGTCGCCCGACGGTGGCTCGTCGGCGTGCGAACGATCGATCGTGGGGACCCGTCCCTCGTCCTCGATGCGCTGCGCACCGAGCAGGTTCGCCGCGACCAGCGCACCGCCGCCGATCGCGACGAGCACGATCGCGGCGAGGACGAGCAGCAGACGGTGCTTCACGATTTGATCCGCGACCACACCTCGTCGGCCGATCGGATCGTCTGGTCGAGGGTGCCCGTCGCGTCGACGACGTGGTCGGCGAGGGCGAGTCGGTCGGCGTCGCTCGCCTGTGCGGCCACCCGGCGCTCGGCCTCGTCGCGTTCCATGGCACGGTGCTCCACCAGCCGCTCGATGCGCTGCGCAGCGGGGGCGTCGACGACCACGACCGCATCGAACCGGAGCGGCCGGGATCCGCGGGCCTCGGCGAGCAGGGGTACGTCGTACACGACGACGGCGTCCGGGTCGGCGGCTTCGGCCGCGTCGAACGCACGCTGGGCGAGCCGCCAGACCTCGGGGTGGGTGATCGCCTCGAGGTCCTTGCGTGCCGCCGGGTCGGAGAACACGATCGCTCCGAGCGCGGGGCGATCGAGTGAGCCGTCGGCCGCGATCACCGAGTGACCGAAGCGCTCGGCGACCTGCGCGAGCCCGGGGCTGCCGGGTGCGACGGCGTCCCGCGCCAGCCGGTCGGCGTCGACGACGACGCCGCCGTGCTCCGCCCACCGCTTGGAGACCGTCGACTTGCCCGCGGCGATGCCGCCCGTGAGACCGATGATGCGCACTGCGACAGGCTAACGACCCGCAGCGTGGAAACGCCGGAAGCCCGGCACCCCCTGGGGGATGCCGGGCTTCCGGTCAGTGCGACTCGCTCGATCAGTTGGTCGAGCTGAGCTTCTCGCGGAGCGCCGCCAGCGAAGCGTCGTCGGCGAGGGGGCTTGCGCCACCGGTCTCGCTCGAGAACGACGACGAAGAGGAAGCGGACGACGTCGAGGCGCCGGCCGGGAGGTCGAAGCCACCCTTTTCCTCGTCGGCGATGGTCTTCGCGACCTGCGCCTTGTGGGCTTCCCAACGACCCTGGGCGGCCGCGTACTGGCCCTCCCACTCGGTGCGCTGGGTGTCGTAGCCCTCGAGCCACTCGTTCGTCTCCGGGTCGAAGCCGTCCGGGTACTTGTAGTCACCCTTGTCGTCGTACTCGGTCGGCATGCCGTAGAGCGCCGGGTCGAACTCGGTGCCCTCGGGGTCCACGCCCTCGTTCGCCTGCTTGAGGCTGAGCGAGATGCGGCGACGGTCGAGGTCGATGTCGATGATCTTGACGAAGACCTCGTCGTTGACCGAGACGACCTGCTCGGCGAGCTCGACGTGCTTGTTCGAGAGCTCGGAGATGTGCACCAGGCCCTCGATGCCGTCGGCAACGCGGACGAAGGCACCGAACGGGACGAGCTTCGTGACCTTGCCCGGTGCGATCTGACCGATCGCGTGGGTGCGGGCGAAGACCTGCCACGGGTCCTCCTGCGTCGCCTTGAGCGAGAGCGACACGCGCTCACGGTCCAGGTCGACCTCGAGGATCTCGACGGTGACTTCCTGACCGACCTCGACGACCTCGCTGGCGTGCTCGATGTGCTTCCAGCTGAGCTCGGAGACGTGGACGAGACCGTCGACGCCGCCGAGGTCCACGAACGCACCGAAGTTGACGATCGAGGACACGATGCCCTTGCGGACCTGGCCCTTGTGCAGGTTGTTGAGGAACGTGGTCCGGGACTCGGACTGCGTCTGCTCGAGGAGCGCACGGCGCGACAGGACCACGTTGTTGCGGTTCTTGTCGAGCTCGAGGATCTTCGCCTCGATCTCCTGGCCGAGGTACGGCGTGAGGTCGCGGACGCGACGGAGCTCGATGAGCGAGGCGGGGAGGAAGCCGCGGAGACCGATGTCGACGATCAGGCCACCCTTGACGACCTCGATGACCGTACCGGTCACGACGCCGTCGGACTCCTTGATCTTCTCGACGTCGCCCCATGCGCGCTCGTACTGCGCACGCTTCTTGGACAGGATGAGGCGGCCTTCCTTGTCCTCCTTCTGGAGGACCAGGGCCTCGACCTCGTCGCCGACCTTGACGACCTCGTTGGGGTCGACGTCGTGCTTGATCGAGAGCTCGCGCGAGGGGATGACGCCCTCGGTCTTGTAACCGACGTCGAGGAGGACCTCGTCGCGGTCGATCTTCACGACGGTGCCGGAGATGAGATCACCGTCGTTGAAGAACTTCAGGGTCTTCTCGACCTCGGCCAGGAAGTCATCAGCCGAACCGATGTCGTTGATGGCGACCTGCTTAGGAGCCTTGGTCGTAGTGGTTGTCATGTAGAGATTGCTCCGAACGGACATGAGTCGGGCCGTGGCGTGCGGGGAGTCGAGACCCCCGTGGTGCTCCGCCGTGGCGATTGATTGAGTGGCGCGGATTGCGCCGCACAAGTCTAACCGCACCGGCGGAGCCCCCACAACCGGGCGTGTCACCCGCGCGTCAGCCGAGCAGCGCGCTCCGCAGCGTGTCGAGACCGATGCTGCCGAGGGCGAGCGCACGACGGTGGAACGACTTCAGGTCGAAGTCGGCGCCTTCGCGGGCGGCGACCTCGTCGCGGATCGACTCCCACACGCGCTGGCCCACCTTGTACGACGGCGCCTGTCCGGGCCACCCGAAGTACCGCGCGACCTCGAACTGCACGAACGCGTCGTCCATGTTCACGTTCTCGCGCATGAAGTCGAGGGCGTACTCCCACGTCCAGCCGCCGCCGTCCGGGTTCGTCTTCTGCAGGTGCACGCCGATGTCGAGCACCACGCGGGCGGCACGCATGCGCTGGCCGTCGAGCATGCCCAGCCGGTCGCCGTCGTCGTCGAGGAACCCGAGCTGCTCCATCAGGCGCTCGGCGTAGAGCGCCCAGCCCTCGACGTGTCCGGACGAGCCGGACAGCTGGCGACGCCACGTGTTCAGCTCACCGCGGTTGTAGACGCCCTGGCTGATCTGCAGGTGGTGGCCGGGGACGCCCTCGTGGTAGACCGTCGTCTTCTCGCGCCAGGTGCCGAACTCGGTGACGCCCTCGGGCACCGACCACCACATCCGGCCCGCGCGCGAGAAGTCGTCGGACGGCCCGCTGTAGTAGATCCCGCCTTCCTGCGTCGGGGCGATGCGGCACTCCAGCCGGCGGATCGGGTCCGGGATGTCGAAGTACGTGCCGGCCATCGCCGCGACGGAGGCGTCGCTCGTCTCCTGCATCCAGCGCTGCAGGGCGTCCGTGCCGTGCAGGATCCGCGACGGGTCGGTGTCCAGCACCTCGATCGCCCGGGCCACGCTCGCACCCGGCTCGATCCGGTCCGCGATCCGCTCCTGCTCGTCGCGCATGCGGGCGAGTTCCTCAAGGCCCCACTCGTACGTCTCGTCGAGGTCGACGACGGCACCGAGGAACCGGCGGGAGTGCAGCTCGTAGGCCTCGCGCCCGACGGCGTCGACCGGGGTGGCGAGCGGCAGCAGCTCGTGCTCGAGGAACTGCCCGAGGCTCCGGTACGCGGCCGAGGCGACCTCGGCCCCACGGGTCAGCTCGGCACGGAGCGAGTCCGGCACGGGAGAGCCGTCGTCGAACGCCGCACCCTCGGCGAGCCGGCGGAAGAAGCCGTCCTCGGCACCGTTGCGGGCGGCCTGCTCCGCGACCAGGGCGACCTGCCGCTTCGCCGGGGTGACGTCTTCGCGCGTGCCCTCGAGCAGGGTCTCGCGGATGCCCTCGAGCGCGTCCGGCAACGCGTGCAGTCGGCTGGCGACGTCGTGCCAGTCCGACTCGGTCGCCGTCGGCATCAGGTCGATGATCTCGCGGACCGACTGGGCCGGGCTCGCGATCACGTTGAGGTCGCGGAGGTGCAGCTTCCGCGCGTACGACTCCTGCACCAGGTCGAGTTCGGCGCCGAGGTCCGCCTTCGTGACTTCGTCGACGGGGTCCACCGCGGCCGCGGCGTCGAGCGTGCGCTTCGCGGCCCGTGCCGCGTCGGCCAGGGCGGCCGCGCCGGCGGGCGAGGTGTCGCCGTACTCCCCCGTGCGACCCGGCACACCGATGTACGTGGCCGTCGTCGGGTCGAGGTCGACGAGGGTGGCGACCCATCCCTCGGCCACGTGGTCGACGGCGGTCTGCTGGCGGACGGGACGCTCTTCGCTCATGCTCCGACCCTATCGACCGGCTCGGACGACGGACAGCGGTCCTAGGATCGTGGCCACCGGGACCGTCCGGTCAGAGGAAAGGATGTTGCATGTCCGAACACGATGGTCGCTGGACCGAGGGCACGCCCTGCTGGTCCGACCTGGGTGTGCCCGACGTGGACGCGGCCCGCACCTTCTACACGGACGTGTTCGGGTGGCACGTCGAGGACGGCCCCGCCGAGGCCGGTGGGTACGTCACGGCGCTCCTCGGTGGCCGCCCGGTCGCCGGGATCGGTCCGCTCACGGGCGAGGGACAGCCACCGAGCTGGACGGCGTACCTCGCCACCGACGACGTCGATGCCATCACCGCTCGCGTCATCACCGCAGGCGGCAGCGTCCTGACACCCGCGTTCGACGTGCTCGATGCCGGTCGGATGGCGATCGCCGCCGACCCGACGGGTGCGGTCGTGGGACTCTGGCAGGCAGGGGCGCACGACGGCTCCGGTCGGGTCAACGAGCCCGGTGCTCCGTGCTGGGCCGAGGTGCACACGCGCGACGCCGAGGCGGCGAAGGCCTTCTACACGGCCCTGTTCGGCTGGTCGTACGACGTGTTCGGCGATCCGTCGGAGCCCTACACCTCGGCGAAGCTGCCCGGAGCGCCCGCCGAGGCCGACCCGGTCGCCGGCGTCTTCGCGCCACCAGGCGGCCTGCCGGAGGGCGTCCCGGCGTACTGGTTGACGTGGTTCGGCTCGGACGACACCGACGGGACCGTCGACTTGGCCGTCCAGCGGGGCGGGACCGCCCTGATGGAACCGTTCGACAGCCCGTTCGGGCGCTCGGCGATCGTGCTCGGCCCCCAGGGCGAGGTGTTCGGCGTCGTCGCGATGCCGGCCTGAGGTCCCGTCCGTTCTGTGGTCGCGTCGCGACCCGCGGTCAGTGCGCCGCGCTCTCCCAGTTCGCGCCGAGACCGACCGAGACGTCGAGCGGCACGGTGAGTTCGGCGGCGTTGCCCATCCGGGTGCGGAGGATCTCCTCGACGCGGTCCTGTTCGCCGGGCGCGACCTCGAGGATGAGCTCGTCGTGCACCTGGAGCAGCAGGTGCGACTCGAGTCCGCCGTCGCGCAGGTCCTGGTCGACGCCGAGCATCGCGATCTTCATGATGTCGGCCGCCGAGCCCTGGATCGGCGCGTTCAACGCGGCGCGCTCGGCGTTCTCGCGCAGGACGCGGTTCGGGCTCTTCAGGTCCGGGAACGGCCGGCGACGACCGAAGATCGTCTCGGTGTAGCCGTCCTCGCGCGCCTGCTCGACGACGTTGCGCAGGTAGTCGCGCACGGCGCCGAACCGGGCGAAGTACTCGGTCATGAGCGTCCGGGCCTCGGACTGCTCGATGCGGAGCTGCTTCGACAGCCCGAACGCGCTCAGCCCGTAAGCCAGGCCGTACGACATCGCCTTGACCTTGGTGCGCATCTCGGCGGAGACCTCGGCCGGCTCGACACCGAACACGCGGGCGCCGACGAAGCGGTGCAGGTCCTCGCCCTCGTTGAAGGCCTGGATGAGACCGGGGTCGCCGGACAGGTGCGCCATGATGCGCATCTCGATCTGCGAGTAGTCGGCCGTGATGAGCGTCGTGTACGGCTCCGCGACGGCGAACGCCGACCGGACCCGGCGTCCGACCGCGGTCTTCACCGGGATGTTCTGCAGGTTCGGATCGGTCGACGAGATGCGGCCGGTGCTGCTGCCGGTCTGCTCGTACCGGGTGTGGATGCGCCCGTCGACGATCGCCGCGTCGAGCGTGTCGACGATCTGGCGGAGCTTCGTGGCGTCGCGGTGCTGCAGCAGCAGGCCGAGGAACGGGTGCGGGTGCTGCTCCTGCAGGTCGGCCAGGCTCGCGGCGTCGGTCGAGAACCCGGTCTTCGTCTTGCGGGTCTTGGGCATCGCGAGCTCGGTGAACAGGACTTCCTGCAGCTGCTTCGGGGAACCGAGGTTCACCTCGTGCCCGATCTCGGCGAACGCCTGCTGCGCCAGGTCGGCGGCACGCTCCCCCAGTTCCTTCGACAACCCCGTGAGCACCGGTCGGTCGATGCCGACACCGATCGTCTCCATGCTCGCGAGCACCGACACCAGCGGCAGCTCGATGTCGTCGAGGACCTTGAGCGACGACTCGTCGATCCGGGCACGGAGCGCCGTGGTGACCCGCAGGACGAACCACGCGTGCACGCCGACGTTGACCGGGTCGGTCTCCGGCACGAGCTGGTTCGGGTCGGCGGTGGGGAGCTCTTCGCCGAGCTCCTGGTAGACGAGGTCGGCCAGCGGCTGCCCCTGCTTGCCGGGCTGGGCGAGCCACCCCGTGATGCGGGCGTCGCCGGCGATGCCGTTCACGACGAAGCCCGCGGTCGCGAGCACCTTGATCGCGGTCTTGGCGTCGTGGAAGTGCTTCGGAGCGGCGGAGGCGAACCACGCCGAGAGCTGCTCGTAGTCCTTCGCGCCGCTGCCACCGGGCACCTGGACGGCGTCGTCGTGGGTGGCGATGCCGATGGTGCTGAGTCGGCCGTCGATGACCTCGACCGCGACGCCGTAGCCGTTCGCCGCCTCGGAAGCGTTGCGGCGCTCGAGCCAGTACCCGAGTTCCTCGTCGATCAGGGTCTTCACCGACGGCGGGGTCGCGGCGCCGTCGGTCACCCCGCCCTCGGCCGGCTGCTCGGACGGCTCACCGGAGCCGGCGACCTTGAAGACGCGGTCGAGCAGCGTGCGGAACTGCAGCTTGGCGAACAGCTCACGCACGGCGGTCTCGTCGAGGGGACGGAGCGCGACGTCGGCCGGACCGACGGGCAGTTCGACGTCGGTGACCAGGCGGTTGAGCCGGCGGTTGCGGACGGCACGGTCCCGCTGCTCGCGCAGGTTGTTGCCGACGACTCCCTTGATCTCGTCGGCGTGCTCGAGGACCCCCTCGAGCGAGCCGTACTGCGTGACCCACTTGACCGCGGTCTTCTCGCCGACCTTGTCGATGCCGATCAGGTTGTCGCTGGTCTCGCCGACGAGCGCGGCGATGTCCGGGTACTGGTGCGGCTCGATGCCGTAGCGCTCGTACACCTTGTCGCGGTCGTACCGGGTGAGCTCGGAGACGCCACGGACCGACGGGTACAGCAGCGTCACGTCGTCGTTGACGAGCTGGATGGCGTCGCGGTCGCCGGAGACGACGTACACCTGGTACCCCTGCGCAGCACCCTGGGACGACAGGGTCGCGAGGATGTCGTCAGCCTCGTAGTCCTCCTTCGTCACGGTGGTGATGCCCATCGCCTCGAGCGCCTGCTGCAGCAGCGGGATCTGCCCCTTGAACTCGGCCGGGGTCTCGGAGCGGGTGCCCTTGTACGCCTCGTACTCACGGGTGCGGAACGAGAACCGGGAGATGTCGAACGCAACCGCCAGGTGCGTCGGCTTCTCGCGCTGCAGGAGCATGAGCAGCATCGAGATGAAGCCGTGGATGGCGTTCGTGTGCTGCCCGTCGCGGTTCACGAAACTGTCGACCGGCAGCGCGTAGAAGGCCCGGAAGGCGAGCGAGTGGCCGTCGATGACCATGAGGGTAGGCTTTGCGGAGTCCGACACCCGGACAGCCTACCGACGCCATCCGACACGGGAGTTCGAGCGCGTGACCGACGAAGCCACCATCATCGGGAACGTCGACGAGCGGCTCGCGGCCCGCGGGATGGGTGAGCTGGCCACCAAGATGGGCATGGTCATCACCGAGATGTCGGCCGACCGCGCCGTCGGCAGCATCCCGGTCGAGGGCAACCGTCAACCGGTCGGCCTGCTGCACGGGGGCGCCTACGTCGTCCTCGCCGAGAGCCTCGGTTCGATGGCCGCCAACGTGCACGCCGGCGAGGGCCGCTACGCCGTCGGCATCGAGCTGAACGCCTCGCACACCCGGAGCGCCACGTCCGGCACCGTCACCGGTGTCTGCACCGCGATCCACCTCGGCAACACGCTCACCACGCACGAGATCGTGCTCACTGACGACCAGGGGCGCCGCTGCTCCACCGTCCGCATCACCAACCTCATCCGCGAGGCACGCTGACCCGTCGTCAGTCCTCGGGCGGACGCTGCAGCAGCAGCCGTGCGTCGCCGAAGCCGAGCCGCCGGTAGAGCCGCTCCCCGTCGACGCTCGAGTGCACCGAGGTCCGCTCGACGCCGAGGTCGTCCGCGATGTCGAGCAGCGCGGTGACGAGTCGTCCGGCGACGCCGAGCCCGCGCAGGTCGGGGTGCACGTAGACGGTCTGCACGTCGGCGGTCAGGCGTCGCCCCGGCCGGTCCGGGGTCGGCGGCCGGGCGACGAGTCCGAGCCACGCCATGCCGAGCACCGCACCGTCGCGCTCTGCGACGACACACCGGTGCGTGTCCGGGTGTTCGCGGGCGAAGGCCGTCATGGCCGCGCGGTAGTCGTCCGGCGTCGCGGCCGGCTCGGCGCCGCCCTCGCCGACACTCCACCGCCACCGCAGGTCGGCCACCGCCGGCATGTCCTCAGGCCGGGAGGCCCGGATCACCACGTCGTCCACGGCTCCAGCCTGCCAGGTGGTCGCCTCCACCGCCCCACGCGCCCGTGGCCGCCAGTGCATGCGTCCGCACACTCCGACAGAACGCGCGTCGATCAACCGGTGGCTTGTCGGAACATGCACACGCACCGAGCGCCCCACGCGCCCGGGAACGCAGCAGCGCCGCCGGACCGGGGTCCGACGGCGCTGGTGTGAGCGACGGGTGGTGCTACTTCTTGGCGCTGAGCTGCTCGATGATCGCCTTGGCGACGTCGTGCATCGTCAGGCGGCGGTCCATCGAGGCCTTCTGGATCCAGCGGAACGCCTCGGGCTCGGTGAGGCCCATCTTCTCGTTGAGCAGGCCCTTGGCGCGGTCGACGAGCTTGCGGGTCTCGAAGCGCTCGACGAGGTCGGCGACCTCGGCCTCGAGCGTGATGATCTGCTGGTACCGCGAGAGGGCGATCTCGATCGCGGGGAGCAGGTCGTTCGGGGTGAACGGCTTGACCACGTAGGCCAGCGCGCCGGCCTCGGTCGCACGCTCGACGAGGTCCTTCTGGCTGAACGCCGTGAGGAGGACCACCGGAGCGATGTGGTTCTTGGACAGCTTCTCGGCTGCGGAGATGCCGTCGAGCTGGGGCATCTTGACGTCCATCACGACGAGGTCGGGACGGAGGTCGGTGGCGAGCTGCACGGCGGTCTCGCCGTCGCCGGCCTCGCCGACCACGTCGAACCCGTTGTCGCGGAGGATCTCGACGATGTCGAGGCGGATGAGCGACTCGTCCTCGGCGACGACGACGCGGCGCGGTGCTGTTGCAGTTGCTTCTGTGTCACTCACAGCCGCAAGCCTACTAGACGTCAGAAGTGCTTCATGTCAGCACACGGCGATCCTTGGACAGAACAGCCGCCTTGTACGAGTGGCGGGACGCGGTACCGGAACAGCCCCGCACGCCGTGAGCCTGCGTTGTACGAGTGGCGGGACTTGAACCCGCACGCCGTGAGGCAGAGCATTTTGAGTGCCCCGTGTCTGCCGATTCCACCACACTCGCGAGGCCTCCAGGCTAGCAGGGCCCCCGCCCCTCGACCGCCGCCGGCAGCCGCAGGTCGAACACCGCACCGCCGAGCACGTCGCCCTCGCCGCCTTCGTTGTCGTCGGCGTGCTGCAGGGACCCGCCGTGCGCCTCGGCGATGCCCCGTGCGATCGGCAGGCCCAGTCCGGCCCCGCCGGAACGGGCGTCGCGAGCGGCCTCGAGGCGGACGAGTCGGTCGAACACCCGCACGCGGTCCTGGGCCGGGATGCCCGGACCGTCGTCCGCCACCCGGAGCACGGGGCCCGCTCCCCGGTCGTCGAGGGAGACGACGATCCGGCCGGCGGGTCCGGCAGCGCGGGCGGCGTTGTCGACGAGGTTCCCGACGACCTGGGCGAGCCGCTCGGGGTCGACGTCGGCGCACACGGGCCGCTCGGGCACCACGACCTCGAGCGCGACGGACGGCAGCCGCAACCGCAGCCGGTCGCCCTCCGCCACCAGGAAGGCGCCGAGGTCCACCGGTCGTCGGTCGAGTTCGATCCCCCGGTCGAGCCGGGCCATCGTGAGCATGTCCTCGATGAGCCGTGCGGCTCGGTCGGCCTGGCGGACGACGTGCACGGCGAGCACCTCGCGCGTGGCGACGTCGCCGCCACCGTCGCGCACGAGCGTGTCGGCTGCAGCCCGGACCCCGGCGACCGGCGTCCGCAGCTCGTGCGCGGCGTCGGAGAGGAACGAGCGGACCCGTGCCTCCGCGGCGACCGCCTCACGCTCCGCGCCCTCGACGGCGTCGAGCATCTCGTCCAGGGCGACGGCGACGCGACCGATCTCGGTGTCCTGCCGCGAGGGTCGGAGTCGCCGCCCACGGTCGCCGCCCGCGATCGACCGCGCGGTCGTCGCCATCTCGTCGAGCGGCCGCAGGGACCGCCGGACGACGAGCACCACACCGAGCACGGCGACCCCGAGGAACGCCGCGGAGGCACCGCCCATGACCCAGCCGAGCTGCACCAGGGTGTCCTGCACGTCGCGGGTACCGACGGTCAGCGTGATGCGGGTGCCGTCGTCGAGCCGGCTCACGAGGGTGAGCACCCCGTCGTCCTCGCGCACGGACGACGACGTGACCGTGGCGCCGTCCTCGGTGGTCGTCGGCGTCGCCGCGGCCGTGGGTGTGGTCCCGCCGACGAGTGCGCTGCCGCGCGGAACCGTTGCCGGCAGGCTGCCGGGGTCCGGCGGGCCCGTCCGCAGCTGGTCCGGCGTCGGACCGGCTTCGACGGCCCCGCCGTCCGGCCGGACGATGCGCACCGACAGCCCCTGTGCGGAGAGCCGGTCGGCGAGGTCCTCGGCGTCGACGGTCCCGACGAGCGCCGCGGCGGCCGACGCCCGGTCACGGAGCCGGTCCTCGGCCTGGGCGCGCAGTCGGATGCCGAGCAGCACCTCGACGGCGACCGCCAGCCCGGCGAGCAGCACCGCGAGCAGGACCACGATCGCGACGACCGTGCGCAGCCGCAACGAGGTCGTGCGGAGCGCACCGTCGTGGACCCTCACGCCGCCGTCCGCTCGTCGCTCAGCCGGTACCCGAGGCCGCGGACGGTGTGCACGAGCCGCGGCCCGTGCGCCTCCATCTTGCGTCGGAGGGCGCTGAGGTGGACCTCGACGACGTTCGCCGCGACGTCGTCGTAGCCCCACACCTGCGTCGTGATCTGCCCCTTCGACACGGTGCGGCCCCGGCTCTCGGCGAGGAACCGCAGCAGGCGGAACTCCGTCGCGGTGAGGTCGAGCAGGACCCCGGCACGCCGAGCGGTGGCGGCGTCCGGGTCGAGGACGAGGTCGCCGACCTCGACGACCGACGGGATCCGCCCGCGCCGCCGGAGCACCGCCGTCACCCGCGCCACCAGCTCGGCCATCGCGAACGGCTTCACCACGTAGTCGTCGGCACCCTCGGCGAAGCCGCGCAAGCGCTCGTCGAGCTCGTCCCGCGCGGTCATCATGACGACGGCGGCGTCCGAGGTGGAGCGCACCCGGCCGGCGAGCACGATGCCGCTCGGCCCGGGCAGCATCCAGTCCAACAGGACGAGGTCGGGTGCGGCGCGTCGGAGGTCCTCGACGAGGTCGCGTCCGTCGGATGCCTCGGCGACCGAGAAGCCCTCCGCACGCAGGGTCGTCGCGACGGAGGTCCGGATGGAGTCGTCGTCGTCGACGACCAGGATTCGAGCGGGAACAGGCACGGCGGACACCGTAGGACGCTCCGGCGGCCACCGAGCATGGAGGACGCTGGAGAACCCCTGTGCTTCAGGCATGCTTCAGATTCGGACTCGAGCGTCGTCTCCAGCGGCGGATCACCCGGATCCGCCCGGTCACGGAACGGAACCACCATGCTCGACGAACGAGACGACTCGACCACCACCGCCACCCCGCGACGCGGCGCACTCCTGCGACGGGTCGGGATCGGCACGGCCGCAGCCGCGGTGCTGGTGCTCGGCGGGTTCGGCATCGCCACGGCGAACGCCGCGACGACCACCCCGGCGCCGAGCGCCCCGACCGGTGCACCGAGCGGTGCACCGGACAGCGCGACCACACCGGCCCCGGTTCCGTCGGACGGCGACAGCGCGACGGTGCCCGCACCACCCGAGGGCGGCCCCGTGACGGCCCCCGGCTGCACGTCGCTGCCGAAGGCCGGCGACACCGCGACGGTGCCCATGCCGCCGAAGGGCGACGAGGGGAAGGCACCCACCCCGCCGAAGGACGGTGCGAAGCCCACGGCACCCACCCCGCCGGAGGACGGTGCGAAGCCCACGACGCCCACCCCGCCGACGCCCGACGCGACCACCACGCCGACGCCGACCTCCGGTTCCTGATCACCAGGCCGGGAGGCGCGCACCGTCGGCGGTCCCGACCGCGCGGGGCGTGCCTCCAGGCCGGGTCGTCCCGACCGGCTCAGGGACCCTCGAGCGCCTCGATCGCCGCCACGAGACCGGCCCGTCGCGGCGACCGCCGCGGCAGGACCGCGAGCAGCGCGCGGAGCACGCGCGCGTCCGCCGCCCCGTCCGGCGTCCGCGCCCACGCGAGCAGCGCCTCGACGCTGCCGTCCGCGACGACCGACTCGCGGAACCGACCACGCACCAGGTCGCGCACGGCGTCCACCCCCGGCGCAGCCGACCCCGGCAGGACCGGTCCGGTGTACCGGTCGACGGCCTGGAGGCGCGCCCCGCGGTCGAGCGCGGACAGCACGGTGTCGACGTCGGTCGCCATCCCGGTCACCCGGTACGGTCGCGACGTCACGGTCACGCCCGACGCGTGCTCCGCGAGGACCCGTCGGAGCCGCACCACCTCGGCGCGCAGCGTCACGACGGCGCCGGCGTCGCCGTACACGGCGTGCGCGAGGTCGGCGGCCGCCAACCCGTCGGGGTGAGCGGCGAGGACGACGAGGAGCTCGGAGTGCCGCGCGGACAGGTGGACCCGGCGGTCGTGGACGCGCAGGACGGCGGTGTCGGTGCCGAGGACCGTCAGCTCCGCGCCGGGCGCGCGCGGCGTCGACGCGGCGGGCCTCGGCAACCGGCTCGCGGCCAGGGCGAGCTGCGCCTCGGCGGCGGCGACCGTGGCCGCGAGGAGCGAGAGGGTGTGCCGTTCGACGGCCCGGTCGTCGCCTGTCAGGTCGAGCACGCCGACGGTGGCCCCGTGGGCGTCGTGCACGGGCACTGCGGTGCACGACCACGGCTTGACGGCGTTGGCGTAGTGCTCGTCGGAGCGGATCTGCACCGGCCGGTCGAGCCGCAGGGCGGTACCGGGCGCGCTCGTGCCGACGCGGTCCTCGGCCCAGTCGGCCCCGGGCACGAAGCCCATGTCCTCGGCCGCACGTCGGGCCGTCCGCGCTCCGTCGACCCACACCAACCGGCCGGAGGCGTCGCCGACGGCGAGGACGCAGCCGGCGGACCGGGTGTCGTCGAGCAGCAGGTGCCGGACCACGGGCAGCAGGGTGGCGAGCGGGCCGTCCCGGCGGGCGGCGTCGAGCTCGTCGTCACCGAGTGCGAGCGATGGCACGCCGTCCGGGTCGACCGCCGCGGACCGCCGCCAGGACGCGGCAACGAGCGGGCGGAGCCGGTCGGGTGCGCGCATGCGTCCTCCGATCGACCCCACCCGCCGCACCGTCGCGACGAGTACGGCCAGCCTACGTCCGGTGCGCGACCGGGACCAGGCCGAGATCCGCCAGCTCGGCGTCGTCGAACATCCGCGACCGGGTCAGGAACCGCTTGCCCTCGGGGCTCTCGACCGAGAACCCGCCGCCGCGACCGTCGACGACGTCGATCGTCAGGTGCGTGTACTTCCAGTACTCGAACTGCGACACCGACATGTACACCTCGACGGGGTCGATGCCGTCGGCCTCGAGCGCCCCGAGCAGCACGTCGCCGGAACCGGTCCGGAACATGCCGACGGGGTAGCACATCGGGCTCGAGCCGTCGCAGCAGCCGCCCGACTGGTGGAACATCAGCGGGCCGTGCCGGGCGGCGAGGGTGCGCAGGAGCTCCCCCGCCGCCGGCGTGACCGCCACGCGTGCGGTGTCGGGCATCAGAAGAAGCCCATCGGACCATCGGCGTAGGACACGAGCAGGTTCTTCGTCTGCTGGTAGTGGTCGAGCATCATCTTGTGGTTCTCGCGCCCGATGCCGGACTGCTTGTACCCACCGAACGCCGCACCGGCCGGGTACTGGTGGTACGTGTTCGACCACACCCGTCCGGCCTGGATGTCACGACCAGCGCGGTACAGCGTGGTGGCCTCACGACTCCACACCCCGGCACCGAGTCCGTAGAGGGTGTCGTTGGCCGTGGCGATCGCGTCGTCGTAGCCGCTGAAGGACGTCAACGCGAGGACCGGACCGAAGATCTCCTCCTGGAAGATCCGCATCGAGTTGACGCCCTCGAACACCGTCGGCGTGACGTAGTACCCGCCGGAGAGCTCCCCGCCGAGGTCCGCGCGCTCCCCGCCGGTGAGCAGCTTCGCGCCCTCCTGCTTGCCGATGTCGATGTAGCTCAGGATCTTCTCGAGCTGGTCGTTCGACGCCTGGGCGCCGATCATCGTGGACAGGTCGAGCGGGTGCCCCTGCTTGACGGCGCGCACCCGGTCGAGGCCGTCGGCGACGAACCCGTCGTAGATCTCCTTCGCCACGAGCGCCCGGGACGGACACGTGCAGACCTCGCCCTGGTTGAGGTTGAAGAAGGTGAAGCCCTCGAGTGCCTTGTCGTAGAACGAGTCCTTCTCGGCGGCGACGTCGGGGAAGAACACGTTCGGGCTCTTGCCGCCGAGCTCGAGCGTCACCGGGATGAGGCTCTGCGAGGCGTACTGCATGATCAGCCGACCGGTGGTGGTCTCGCCGGTGAACGCGATCTTCCGGATGTCCGGGTGCTGGGCGAGTGGTGCGCCGACCTCGATGCCGAAGCCGTTGACGACGTTGAGCACGCCGGCGGGCAGGAGGTCGCGGATGAGCTCGACGAGCACGTGGATCGACGCCGGGGTCTGCTCGGCGGGCTTCAGCACGACGCAGTTGCCCGCGGCCAGGGCCGGTGCGAGCTTCCACACCGCCATCAGGATCGGGAAGTTCCACGGGATGATCTGTCCGACGACGCCGAGCGGTTCGTGGAAGTGGTACGCCACGGTGTCGTGGTCGATCTCGCCGGCCGAGCCCTCCTGCGCGCGGATCGCTCCGGCGAAGTACCGGAAGTGGTCGATCGCGAGCGGGATGTCGGCGCCGAGGGTCTCGCGGATCGGCTTGCCGTTCTCCCACGTCTCGGCGACGGCGAGCATCTCGAGGTGCTCCTCCATCCGGTCGGCGATCTTGTTGAGGATGACCGCGCGCTCGGCGGCGCTCGTCCGCCCCCAGGTCGGGAACGCCTTCCAGCCCGCCGCCACCGCACGGTCGACGTCGGTGGAGTCACCGCGCGCGACCTCGGTGAAGACCTTGCCGGTGACGGGGGTGGGGTTCTCGAAGTACTGCCCGCTCGCCGACGGGACGTACTCGCCGCCGATGAAGTGGTCGTACCGCGATCGGTACTGCACGAGGGAGCCCGGTTCGCCGGGTGCGGCGTAGCTGGTGGGCGATGGTGCGATGGTCATGGTGGTGGCCTTTCGACGACGCTGTCGGGGCACGCACGGTTCGCGTGCTGCTCGCACCGTACGACCGCGGGGGTTGCATCCGGTTGCACGCGCTCGCGCCCGCTCGGGTCCGAGGACCGCACGGGCTCGCCGTCGGCCGGGTAGCGTTCGGGACTCCAGCGGTCCGATCAGGAGGAGTGTCCGTGGATTCTCGTGCCGTCCGCACGTTCCGGGTGTTCGTCGTCGTCACGGCGGTCGTCGCGATCGCCCTGGGGATCGTCGCCATCGTGTGGCCCCGGCCGTCGCTCGTCCTCGTGGCGCTGCTGTTCGGCGTCTACCTCGTCGTCGCCGGCGCCCTGCGGGTCGTGGCTGCGGCGCGCGGGCACGGGACGCCGACGGTGTGGCGGTGGACCTCCGGGATCGTCGGTGCGCTCGTCGCGGTCGCCGGACTCGTCGCGCTGCTCGACCCCGCGATCCCGCTGGTCGTCTACGCCGTGCTCGCCGGGGTCGGCTTCGTGATCGAGGGCATCGTGTCGATCGTGGGCGGCTTCGTCGGCCACCCCGGGTCGTCCCGGGTGCCGACGCTGGTGAGCGGCGTGCTGTCGATCCTCGGCGGCGTCGTCGTGCTCGTCGCGCCCGGCCTCGCGCTCACCGTGTTCATGGTCTTCGCCGGCATCGCCCTCATCGTCGTCGGTGCCGCGGCACTGCTGCTGCTCCCGCCGCGAGCCGCCGTCCGCCGGTAGGCGGTGCCCCGTCCGCCGCTACGCGGTGCCCGTCCCGAACAGCAGCCCGAGCGCGTAGGTCACGACGGCGGCGCCGATCCCGATCGCCAGCTGCCGGAACGCCCGCTTGCCCGGCGACGCACCGCTCAGCACGCCGACGACCGCACCGGTGCCGAGCAGGGCGAGACCGACGAGCGTGCCGGCGACCGCGATGGCCGCCCACCCCTGCATGCCGAACAGGAACGGCAGCACCGGGATGATCGCGCCCGACGCGAAGAACAGGAAGCTCGACACCGCGGCACTCAGGCCGTTGCCCACCGCCTCGTGGTCGTCGGTGACGGTGACCGGACCGGTCGACGGGTGTCGCTCACCGATGCCGGACAGCACGTGCGCTGCGTGCTCGGTCGCCTCGGCCTCGGACATCCCGCGGGCGCGGTACACCAGGGCGAGCTCGTTCGCGTCGACGTCGAGGTCCGCCACGGCGCGCCCGGCCTCGGGGTGCGGTGCGGACGCCTCGAGCAGCTCGCGCTGCGACCGGACCGAGACGTACTCCCCCGCCCCCATCGACAGGGCGCCGGCGAGCAGGCCCGCGATGCCGCTCAGCAGCACGAAGTGCCGGTCGGCGCCCGACGCGCTGATGCCGATGATGAGGGCCAGGTTCGACACGAGTCCGTCGTTGGCGCCGAAGACCGCCGCGCGGAAGGTGCCCGACAACCGCATCCGTCCGCGGTTTGCGAGCCCGCGCACCACCTCGCCGTGGATGCGCTCGTCGGCGGCCATGCTCGCGGTCGCGTCGTCGTCGTCGGCGTACGGCGAGCGGTCCTCGGCGCGCTGCATCAACGCGAGGACGAACACCGACCCGAAGCGCTTCGCAAGCGTCGCGAGGACCCGGGTGCGCAGACTGCCCCGCTGCGGACGTCCGACGTCGTCACCGAGCAGGTCGAGCCAGTGCTGCTCGTGCCGCCCCTCGGCCTCGGCCAGCGCGGCCAGGATCTCGCGTTCCTCGCCGGACCGCCGCGCGGCCAGGTTCCGGTAGACCGCGCCCTCGGCGCGTTCGTCGGCCAGGTAGCGGCGCCAGCGGCGGGCGTCGGCGCGCGGCGTCGGGTGTTCGGTCTGGAGGCTCACAGCAGCCATCCTGCCGCCTGCGGCCGACAGGTGGCCGCCACCAGGGCCGTGGAGACGCGGCAGGGCGCGGACCGGAGGCGACGCGTGTTCGTGCGCCGGGCCTCCTGTCCGCGCCCTGTCGGCGTCGGGATCCTGCGGATCAGTCCCGCACGTAGGCCGGAGCGGCCTCGGCGTGGGCGTCGCCCACCCGGTGCACGCGCAGGTCGTTCGTCGAGCCCTCGATCCCGGGAGGCGAACCGGCCGTCACGATGACGCGGTCGCCGGGGGCGGCCAGGCCGTTCTCGAGGAGGACGTCGTCCACCTGCGAGAAGAGCTCGTCGGTGTGGGTCTTGCGCTCGACCAGGAAGGACCGGACGCCCCAGGTGAGCGCCATGCGGCGACGCGTGGCCTCGTTCGGGGTGAAGGCGATGATCGGCAGGCCGTGGCGCAGACGCGACATGCGGCGCGCCGAGTCGCCGGACTCGGTGAACACGCAGAGGTACGAGGCCTCGGTGAACTCCGCGATCTCGACCGCGGCGAGGGTGATCGCCCCGCCGAGGGTGCGCGGCTTCGTGCCGAGCGGCGCGATGCGCTCGAGGCCGTGGTCCTCGGTCGACTCGACGATGCGGGCCATCGTGCGGACGGTCTGCACCGGGTACTCGCCGACGCTGGTCTCGCCCGAGAGCATGACCGCGTCCGCACCGTCGAGGACGGCGTTCGCGACGTCGGAGGTCTCGGCGCGGGTCGGGATCGGCGACGAGATCATCGACTCGAGCATCTGGGTCGCGACGATGACCGGCTTCGCCATGCGGCGGGCGAGCTCGACGGCCCGCTTCTGCACGATCGGGACAGCCTCGAGCGGCAGCTCGACGCCGAGGTCACCGCGGGCGACCATGATGCTGTCGAAGGCGTCGATGATCTCCTCGAGCGCGTCGACGGCCTGCGGCTTCTCGATCTTCGCGATGACGGGGAGGCGCTTGCCCTCTTCGTCCATGATCTCGTGCGCGCGGACGACGTCCGAGGCGTTGCGGACGAACGAGAGCGCGATGAGGTCGGCGCCCTGGCGGATACCCCAGCGGAGGTCGGCCTCGTCCTTCTCGCTCAGCGCGGGGACGTTGACGGCGACGCCGGGCAGGTTGATGCCCTTGTTGTTCGACACGGTGCCGCCGACGACGACCTCGGTGCGGACACGGACGCCGTCGGTGTCGAGCACGCGCAGGCGGACCCGACCGTCGTCGATGAGCAGCGGGTCGCCGGGCTTGACGTCCTGGGGCAGGCCCTTGAACGTCGTGCCGCAGATCTCCTTGGAGCCGGGGACGTCCTCGGTCGTGATCGTGAACACGTCGCCGACCGCCAGGTCGTGCGGGCCGTCGGCGAACTTGGCCAGACGGATCTTCGGACCCTGCAGGTCGACGAGGATCGCGACCGGCTTGCCGAGCTCCTCGGCAGCGCGACGGACGTTCACGTAGTTGGCCTCGTGGACGCTGTAGTCACCGTGGCTGAGGTTGAGTCGGGCGACGTCGACGCCCGCTTCGATGATCTCCTTGACGGTCTCGTAGTCCGACGTTGCCGGTCCGAGCGTCGAAACGATCTTTGCGCGTCTCAATGGATTCCTTCGTGGTGGTGGATAATGCTCTGGTTTCCGCGCTGTGGGGCCGCGCGGAACGAAGCGAGGCCACCAGCACCTTATCGAGTGCTGGTGGCCCCTCGCTCACCGGGGGGTGAGCATCTGGTGGTGGTTGGTCATGCGGCGATCCGTCGTCTCAGACCGACATCGCGCGGTCGGTCGCCTTCACCGGCGCCGGCAGGATCGTCGAGCCCTCGAGGTACTCGTCGACCTTCGCCGCCGCGGCACGGCCCTCGGCGATCGCCCAGACGATCAGGGACTGCCCACGGCCGGCGTCACCGGCGACGAACACGCCCGCCTCGTTCGTCGTGTAGTCGGCGCGGCGGTCGAGCGCACCGGACACCGTCGTCGGGAGACCGAGCTGCGGCTCGATCGTGTCGGATTCCGGACCCGTGAAGCCCATCGCGACGAGGACGAGGTCTGCGGGGATCTCACGCTCGGAGCCGGCCTTCGGCACGCGACGGCCGTCGAGGTACTCGGTCTCGGCGACCCGGAGCGCACGGACCTCGCCGGCCTCGTTCGCCAGGAACTCGACGGTCGAGGCGAGGAAGTGCCGCTCGCCGCCCTCTTCGTGGGCGCTCGTCACCTCGAAGACGGTCGGGAACATCGGCCACGGCTGCTCGGACGGACGCTCCAGCGGCGGCTGCTTGCCGATCGCCAGGTTCGTCACGCTCAGGGCGCCCTGCCGGTGCGCGGTGCCGATGCAGTCCGCACCGGTGTCACCGCCGCCGATCACGACGACGTGCTTGCCCTCGGCGGTGAGCTGGTTGTCGACCCGGGTGCCGGCGTTCGCCTTGTTCTGCTGGACCAGGTAGTCCATCGCGAAGTGCACGCCCTCGAGGTCGCGCCCCGGGATCGGCAGGTCGCGCGGCACCGTGGCGCCGGTGGCGACGACGACCGCGTCGTAGCGCGACTTCAGGTCGTCCCAGGTGATGTCGCGGCCGATCTCGACGCCCGCACGGAAGCGGGTGCCCTCGGCCTGCATCTGGGACAGGCGCGCGTCGATCTGGCGCTTCTCCATCTTGAAGTCCGGGATCCCGTAGCGGAGCAGCCCACCGATGCGGTCGTCGCGCTCGTAGACGGCGACGGTGTGCCCGGCACGCGTGAGCTGCTGCGCGGCGGCCAGCCCGGCGGGGCCGGAACCCACGACGGCGACGGTCTTGCCCGTCAGGCGCTCCGGCGGGTGCGGGGTGACCCAGCCGTTCTGGAACGCCTCGTCGATGATCGAGACCTCGACCTGCTTGATCGTCACGGGCGGCTGGTTGATGCCGAGCACGCACGAGGACTCGCACGGAGCGGGGCACAGCCGGCCCGTGAACTCCGGGAAGTTGTTCGTCGCGTGCAGCCGCTCGATCGCCTGACGGCCCTCACCGCGCCAGGTCAGGTCGTTCCACTCCGGGATCAGGTTGCCGAGGGGGCAGCCCTGGTGGCAGAACGGCACGCCGCAGTCCATGCAGCGGCCGGCCTGGCGCTTGAGGGCACCGGACTCCTGCTGCTCGTAGACCTCTTTCCAGTCCATGAGCCGGACGGGCACGGGGCGCCGTGCCGGCAGTTCGCGTTCCTGGACCTTGAGGAATCCCTTGGGGTCAGCCACCGGTCACCTCCATGATTCGATTCCAGACGACGTCGCCGTCGGGGTCGAGCCCCTCGTCGACGGCGCGCTGACGGGTCTCGAGCACCGCCGCGTAGTCACGCGGCAGCACCTTGACGAAGTCGCTCAGGTCGCCGGACTCGAGCAGGTCGGACGCGAGCGTCGAACCGGTCTCCTCGGCGTGCCGGGTGAGCAGGTCGGTGACGATCTCGACGTCGGCGCTGTCGAGCGCCTCGAGTCGGAGTTCACCGGTCGCGAGGGCGTCGGTGTTGACGTGCTCCTCGCGCAGACCACGGACGTACGCGGTGCCGCCGGACATGCCGGCGCCGAGGTTCCGACCGGTCTCGCCCAGGATGAGCGCGAGCCCGCCCGTCATGTACTCGAGCGCGTGGTCGCCCACGCCCTCGACCACCGCGGTCGCCCCCGAGTTGCGCACCAGGAAGCGCTCGCCCACGATGCCGCGGATGAACATGCTGCCCTGGGTCGCGCCGTAGCCGATCACGTTGCCGGCGATGACGTTCTCCGCCGGGTCGAAGCCCGAGCCGGCGTCCGGCCGCACGATGATCTCGCCACCGGACAGGCCCTTGCCGACGTAGTCGTTGCTGTCGCCGATCAGGCGCAGGGTGATGCCGGCGGGCATGAACGCGCCGAGCGACTGCCCGGCGGAACCGCGCAGCGTGACGTCGATCGAGCCGCTGGGCAGCCCGTGCTCGCCGTGCCGTTTGGTGACCTCGTGGCCGAGCATCGTGCCGACCGCGCGTTCGGTGTTGCGGATGGGCAGGTCGAGCGCGATCGAGCCGCCGTGGTCGAGCACGTCGGCGGTCTGCTGGATCAGCCCCACGTCGAAGTGCTGCTCGAGCTCGTGGTCCTGCTCGCGCTGGTGGCGACGGGGCTCGGCGTCCTCGAAGTGCGGACCCGCGAGGACCGGTGCGAGGTCGAGCCCTGACGCCTTCCAGTGCTCGAGGGCACGGTCGACGTCGAGGGCGTCGGATCGGCCGATCGCCTCGTCGAGGGTGCGGAAGCCGAGCTCGGCGAGGAGCTCGCGCACTTCCTGCGCGATGAACTCGAAGAAGTTCACGACGAACTCGGGCTTGCCGGAGAAGCGCTTGCGGAGCTCGGGGTTCTGCGTCGCGACCCCCACCGGACACGTGTCGAGGTGGCACACGCGCATCAGGATGCAGCCCTCGACGACGAGCGGAGCGGTGGCGAAGCCGTACTCCTCGGCGCCGAGCAGGGCTGCCACGACGACGTCGCGCCCGGTCTTCATCTGACCGTCGACCTGCACGACGACGCGGTCGCGCATGCCGTTCAGCATGAGCGTCTGCTGGGTCTCGGCCAGGCCGATCTCCCACGGGGTGCCGGCGTGCTTGAGCGAGTTGAGCGGGGACGCACCCGTGCCACCGTCGTGTCCGGACACGAGTACGACGTCGGCAAGGGCCTTCGTCACGCCGGCCGCGACCGCGCCGATGCCGGACTGGCTCACGAGCTTGACGTGGACGCGGGCGGCCGGGTTGGCGCGCTTCACGTCGAAGATCAGCTGCTTGAGGTCCTCGATCGAGTAGATGTCGTGGTGCGGCGGCGGCGAGATGAGGCCGACGCCGGCGGTGGCGTGCCGGGTGCGTGCGACCCACGGGTACACCTTCTGCGGGGGCAGCTGGCCGCCCTCGCCGGGCTTCGCACCCTGCGCCATCTTCAGCTGGATGTCGGTCGCGTGGGTGAGGTACATGCTCGTGACGCCGAACCGCCCGGAGGCGACCTGCTTGATCGCGCTGCGGCGCTCGGGGTCGAGCAGCCGGTCGACGTCCTCGCCGCCCTCGCCCGTGTTCGAGCGGCCACCGAGGCGGTTCATCGCGATCGCGAGCGTCTCGTGGGCTTCCTTCGAGATGGAGCCGTACGACATCGCGCCGGTGTTGAAGCGCTTGACGATCGACTCGATCGACTCGACCTCGTCGAGCGCGACGGGCTTGCGCGCCCCGTGCTTGAAACGGAACAGCCCGCGCAGCGTCATGAGCTCCTCGGACTGGTCGTCCACGGCGCTCGAGTACTCACGGAAGATGTCGTACCGGCGGGCACGGGTGGCGTGCTGCAGCCGGAAGACGGTGTCCGGGTTGAACAGGTGCGGGGGGCCTTCGCGACGCCACTGGTACTCGCCGCCGGTCTGCAGCCGCTCGTGGGACAGGACCGCGCCGTCCTGCGGGTACGCCTGGGCGTGCCGCTCGGCGTTCTCCTTCGCGATGACGTCGATGTCGACCCCGCCGAGGATCGACGAGGTGCCGGTGAAGTACTTGTCGACGAACTCCTGGCTGAGCCCCACGGCTTCGAACGCCTGGGCGCCGGCGTAGCTCGACACCGTCGAGATGCCCATCTTCGACATGATCTTCAGGACGCCCTTGCCGAGCGCCTTGATCACGTTCTTGACGGCCTGCTCCGGGGTGATCCCGGTGATCATGCCGGCACGGACCAGGTTCTCGCAGGTCTCCATCGCGAGGTACGGGTTGATCGCCGACGCGCCGTACCCGATGAGGGACGCAACGTGGTGGACCTCACGCACGTCGCCGGCCTCGACGATCAGGCCGACCTTCATGCGCTGCTCGGTGCGGATCAGGTGGTGGTGCACGGCGGCGAGCAGCAACAGGCTCGGCACGGGCGCCTGCTCGGCGTTGCCGTCGCGGTCCGACAGCACGATGAACTGCTTGCCCGACTCGATCGCGGCGTCGACCTCGTCGCACACGGCGGCGATGCGCTTCTGCATCGCCTTCTTGCCGGCGTCGACGCGGTACAGGCCCTTGATCGTGACCGTCAGGTGCCGACCCGACTCCGTCTCGAAGTGCTGCACCTTGGCGAGCTGGTCGTTGTCGATCACCGGGAAGTCGAGCGTGATCTGCTTCGCGTGCTCGGAACCGGCCGACAGCAGGTTCCGCTCCGGACCGAGGCCCATGCCCATCGAGGTGATGACCTGCTCGCGGATCGAGTCGAGCGGCGGGTTCGTCACCTGGGCGAACTGCTGGGTGAAGTAGTCGAACAGCAGCCGGGGGCGCTGCGAGAGCACCGCGATCGGGGTGTCGGACCCCATCGCACCGAGGGGCTCCGCGCCCACCTGCGCCATCGGGCGGAGCAGGATGCGGACTTCCTCCTCGGTGTAGCCGAACGCACGCTGGCGGCGGGTGACCGATGCCGGGGTGTGCACGATGTGCTCGCGGTCGGGCAGGTCGTTGAGGTTGATGCGCCCCTCGTCGAGCCATTCGCCCCACGGGCCGGAGGACGCCAGGCCCTGCTTGACCTCGTCGTCCTCGATGATGCGGCCGGCCTCGGTGTCCACCAGGAACATCCGGCCGGGGCGCAGACGGCCCTTGCGGACGACCTTCGCGGCGGGCACGTCGATGACACCGGTCTCCGACCCCATGACGATGAGCCCGTCGTCGGTGACGAGGAAGCGCCCGGGACGCAGCCCGTTGCGGTCGAGGGTCGCGCCGACGAGCGAGCCGTCGGTGAAGGTGATGGCGGCCGGACCGTCCCACGGCTCCATGAGCATCGAGTGGTACTCGTAGAACGCCCGCAGCTCCGGGTCCATCCCGACCTGGTTCTCCCAGGCCTCCGGCACCATCATCGACACCGCGTGCGGCAGCGTCCGGCCGGTCAGGGTCAGGAGCTCGAGGACCTCGTCGAACGACGCCGAGTCGCTCGCGCCGGGGCTGACGATCGGCAGTAGCGGCGCCACGTCGCCGAGCAGTTCGCTCTCGAGCTGCGACTGGCGTGCGCGCATCCAGTTGCGGTTGCCGCGCACCGTGTTGATCTCACCGTTGTGCGCGATCGTCCGGAAGGGCTGGGCGAGCGGCCACGACGGGAACGTGTTGGTCGAGTAGCGCGAGTGCACGATCGCGAGCTTCGACGCGAAGCGCTCGTCGCTGAGGTCCGGGTAGAACGGCTCGAGTTGCAGCGTCGTGACCATGCCCTTGTAGACCATGGTGCGGCTCGACAGCGACATGAAGTACAGGTCGTTCGCGTGCTCGGCGCGCTTGCGCAGCCGGTAGGTCTGGCGGTCCAGGGCGATGCCGCTCCACGAGGCGCCGTGCACGTCGTGGCGCACCGAGGCGACGAACAGCTGCTCGAACGCCGGCATGGCCGCACGTGCCAGGGTGCCGAGCACCTCGGGGCGCACCGGGACCTCGCGCCAGCCGAGGACCTTCAGGCCCTCTTCGCGCGCCAGTCGCTCGACGGCGCCCTTGACGGCGTGCCGGTCGCCCTCGTCGGTCGGCAGGTAGGCCGTGCCGACCGCGTACTCCCCCGCCGCCGGCAGGTCGAACGGCACCACGGCGCGCAGGAACTCGTCCGGCACCTGGCACAGGATGCCCGCGCCGTCGCCCGTACCGGCGTCCGAACCGACGGCACCGCGGTGCTCGAGGTTGCGGAGGGCGCCGAGTGCAGCGTCGACGATGTCGTGGCCGGGCGTCCCGCGCAGCGTCGCGACCATCGCGAGACCGCAGGCGTCCTTCTCGTTCGCCGGGTCGTACATGCCGGTGGCGTCGGGGACCGCCGAGAACCGACGGTGCGGCGGCACGAGGGACTTCGGTGCCGAGGGCTGGAGTGGCTGGAGCGCCATGGGGGAACCGTCCTCACGAGGAAGTGGAACAGGGACAGCGGTGGCCCGGTGGTGCGTTCCGCCCAGACGGGCGGGACTGGTGCCCGTGCCCCGCTTGTGGCGGGGAGGAGTGCTCCTAGGCGCGGTCAGTGGGAGTCGTGACCGCTCCGGAGCCCTGGGCGACGAGGCGTTCGTCGTCGTCCTCGTGCTCCGAGAAGGTGTCGTCGGAGTCTACATCGGACTTCGGACGCGGCTCGCGACCGGGCAGGTACGGGCTCGGCTCCTTGCCGGTGTGCCGACGGGTCTGCACGATGAAGATGACGATCCCGAGCAGGATGGCCGCGAACGACATCCAGACGTTCGTGCGGATGCCCGCGAAGGTCTCGCTCGTGTCGACGCGGATCGACTCGAGGAAGGACCGGCCGACGCCGTACCAGATCAGGTACAGGGCGAGGACCTTGCCCCACTGGAGCGTGAACTTGCGGTCGAGCAGCAGGATGACGACGACGCCCAGGACGTTCCAGATGATCTCGTAGAGGAACGTCGGGTGGAACAGCGTGCCCTCGGGCAGGCCCTTCGGGAACGCGGCGTTCGTCGACTCGATCTGCAGGCCCCACGGCAGGCTGGTCGGCATGCCGAAGAGCTCGTGGTTGAAGTAGTTCCCGAGCCGACCGAACGCCTGTGCGAGCAGCACCCCGGGCACCACCGCATCGATGAACGACGTGAACCGCAGGCCGACCTGGCGGCAGCCGATCCAGGCGCCGACGGACCCGAGGATCAGGGCGCCGAAGATGGCGAGCCCGCCCTCCCAGATGTACAGGAAGGACAGCGGGTCGATGCCGGGGCCGAAGTAGTCCGACACGTGCGTGAACACGTGGAAGAGCCGGCCGCCGATGATGCCGGCGGGCACCGCCCAGATCGCGATGTCGATGATGATCCAACGCTCGACGCCGCGCGCGTTGAGGCGGCGGTTCGCGAGCAGGACCGCGGCGACGATCCCGAGCAGGATGCAGATTGCGTACGCGTGGATGCGGAAGTCGAGCGGCAGCGACCAACCGAACACGTCGCGCAGCCAGGCGGTCAGGTCGAAGTACTGCCAGGCGGTGCTCGGGCTCGGGATGCTCAGGAGGGGCATGGAGGAACGGTCGCCTTTCGGAACTGACGGGGCGCGGTGTCGACGTGTCGTCGGCCCCGCTCACTGTAGCGCGGGTCGTGGGCCCGCCAGGAACTGGACTAGGAGCGGCGGGCGCCGGTGGTGAGGTCGGCCGCGCGGTCGGCGACCCCCTGCACCCCGAGGTCGGCCAGTGCGCGGACGAACGCCGAGCCGACGATCGCGCCGTCGGCGTACTCCAGGACCTCGGCGACCTGCTCGGCCGTCGAGATGCCGAGGCCCACGCAGGTGCGCGCGACGCCAGCGTCACGGAGCCGCGACACCACGGTGCGTGCAGCGACGTCGACGCCGGCCCGTGCTCCGGTGACGCCCATCGTCGAGACGGCGTAGACGAACCCGCGGCTCGCCTGCACCGCCTGCTGCATCCGGGAGTCGGACGAGGACGGTGCCGCGAGGAACACGCGGTCCAGGCCGGTCCGCTCCGACGAGGCCATCCACTCGGCGGCTTCGTCCGGGATCAGGTCGGGCGTGATGAGGCCCGCGGCTCCGGCGGCGACGAGGTCGTCGGCGAAGCGGTCCACGCCGTAGCGGAGGACCGGGTTCCAGTACGTCATCACGAGCACCGGCACGTCTGCGCGCTCGGTGATCTGGTGCACGGCATCGAAGACCTGCGCGACCCGGAAGCCGTTCGCCAGGCTCTCCTCGGCCGCACGCTGGATGACCGGGCCGTCCATGACGGGGTCGGAGTACGGCAGGCCGAGCTCGATGACGTCCACGCCGTTCTCGGCGAGGGCGACGGCAGCGTCGACGCTGGTCTGCACGTCGGGGTACCCGGCGGGCAGGTAGCCGACGACGGCCCCGGCACGCTCGGCGTTGGCGGTGTCGATCGTCGTGGCGACGGTCTGGTTCGTGGTCACAGCTGCACCGCGTTCTCGTCGAGGATGCCGAAGTAGCGACTGGCGGACGCCACGTCCTTGTCACCACGGCCGGACAGGTTCACGAGCACGACGCCCTCGGGGCCGAGCTCCTTGCCGAGCTTCATCGCACCCGCGAGCGCGTGCGCCGACTCGATCGCCGGGATGATGCCCTCGGTCTGGCTGAGCAGCCGGAACGCCTCCATCGCCTCGGTGTCGGTGATCGGCGCGTACTGTGCGCGACCGATCGACGCCAGGTAGGCGTGCTCAGGCCCGACGCTCGGGTAGTCGAGCCCGGCGGAGATGCTGTGGCTCTCGATGGTCTGGCCGTCCTCGTCCTGCATCAGGTAGGACTTCGCGCCCTGCAGGACGCCTTCGCGACCGAGCGTGATGCTCGCGGCGTGCCGACCGGTCTCCACGCCGTCGCCACCGGCCTCGAAGCCGTGCAGCGCGACGGACTCGTCGTCGAGGAACGCCTCGAAGATCCCCATCGCGTTCGAGCCGCCACCGACGCACGCGGCGACGGCGTCGGGGAGACGCCCGACGCGGTCGAGGACCTGCTGGCGGGCCTCTTCGCCGATCACCTTGTGGAACTCGCGCACCATCTCGGGGAACGGGTGCGGGCCGGCGACCGTGCCGAGCAGGTAGTGGGTCGAGTCGACGTTCGCCACCCAGTCACGGAGCGCCTCGTTGATGGCGTCCTTCAGCGTGCGCGATCCGGTCTCGACCGGGATCACCTCAGCGCCGAGCAGGCGCATCCGGGCGACGTTGAGCGCCTGCCGCTCGGTGTCGACGGCACCCATGTACACGACGCAGTCCATGCCGAACAGCGCCGCAGCGGTCGCCGTGGCCACGCCGTGCTGGCCGGCACCGGTCTCCGCGATGAGGCGGGTCTTGCCGAGCCGACGGGCCACGAGCGCCTGACCGAGCACGTTGTTGATCTTGTGCGACCCGGTGTGGTTCAGGTCCTCGCGCTTGAGGATCACGCGGGCACCACCGGCGTGCTTCGCGAACCGCGGCACCTCGGTGATGATCGACGGACGACCGGTGTAGTCGCGCTGGAGCTCGTCGAGCTCGGCACGGAAGGCCGGGTCCGCCCAGGCCGTGCGGAAGGCTGCCTCGAGCTCGTCGAGCGCCAGGACGAGCGACTCGGGGACGAAGCGTCCGCCGAAGTCACCGAAGTACGGGCCGTGCAGGTCGCGGAGTGAGGTCACGATGGGTCTTCCCGGGACGAGTCCGACGCGACCGGCGGTGCCGATGGTCGGACGGGTGGAACGTTCAGCCGCGGTCGGCGGCCTCGATGAACGACGCGAGGGTGGTGGCGGGGTCGGCACCCGTGACGAGCGCTTCCCCGACCAGGACGACGTCGGCACCCGCTGCGCGGTAGTGGGCGACGTCGGCGGGACCTGCGACGGCGGACTCGGCGACGCGCACGACCCCGTCGGGGATGCGGTCGGCGAGCGACCCGAAGAGGTCGCGATCGAGCGAGAAGTCGGTGAGGTCGCGCGCGTTGACGCCGAGGATCCGCGCACCGGCGTCGAGCCCACGGGAGACCTCGTCGGCGGAGTGCGCCTCGACCAGCACGCGCATGCCGAGCTCTTCGGCCAGCGTGTGGAGCTCGACCAGCTGCTGCTGCTCGAGCGCGGCGACGATGAGCAGCACGACGTCGGCGCCGGCAGCTCGGGCCTCGACGACCTGGTACGGGTCGGCGATGAAGTCCTTGCGCAGCACGGGGATGCCCACGCGGGCCTTGACGGCTTCGAGGTCAGCGAGGCTGCCGAGGAACTTGCGCCCCTCGGTCAGGACGCTGATCGTCGACGCACCACCGCGCTCGTAGTCGGCCGCGAGGGCGGCCGGGTCCTCGATGGGGGCCATCGAGCCACGGGACGGGCTGGCGCGCTTGACCTCGGCGAGGATCTTCACCCGGTCGCCCGGGGCGAGGAACGCGAGGGCGTCGAGCGGCGACGCCACCCGGTCGAGGTCGCGTTCGACGTCCGAGTACGGGCGGTCGACACGACGGGCGGCGGCGTCCTCGAGCGCGCCCGCGACGAGGGTCTCGAGCACGTTCGGCATGCGAGTCCTACTCGGCGTGGTGCTTGGCGACGTACTTCGGGCCGTTCACGCCGTAGCCGGCCTTCGCCATGACCGCGCCGATGACCAGACCGATGACGACGACGGCAGCGGAGACCCAGACGCCCCACGGCTGGTCGAACCAGAAGAACAGCGTGCCTGCCGCGAATCCGATCAGCATGATCACGACGGCGGTCCAGGCGGCCGGCGAGTGGCCTTCGCCGAGTTCTGCGGGCTCAGTGTTGCTCACGGTGCTCCTCGTTCTGCTCCGGCGTCGTCGGTCGACCGACGCCCATCCGATCCTACCGTGCCGTCGGTCGGGTCGACCCCAGCACTGAGGTCGTCCCAGTCCACGACGGCGTCGCGCACGACCGGGGCTGCGGCACGCGCGTCGGCGGCGGCTCCGGCGGTCGCTGCCCCGTACTTCCGGCTCGGACCGGGCCACGCACGCTGCACGACGATGACGACGACACCGAGCAGGACGGCCAGGACCCCACCGGCGATGCCGACGGCCGGCCAGAGCGACACGTCGACGCCGGACACGACGCGGCGCACGGCGGTCAGGTCGCTGACCCCGGCCACCGCGCCGACGGCACCCTTCGCCGCGGCGACCGGGTCACCAAGGGCCGTGATGCCACTGACCACGACGCCGAGTCCGAGCAGGATCTCGACGCACGCGAGCACGATGCGCAGCACCCGGCCGGCGATCGTCATCGCGAGGAACAGGGCCAGGCTCGCGATCGCCAGGGCGGTGTACTGCGGCACGACCGCGGCCCCGTCGGCGTCGACCGTCGAGGTGACGGCCGCACCGGCGTGCAGGTCCACGGTGAACCAGGTCTGCGTCCACGCGAGCATGATGATGCCGGCGACGAGCAGTCCGGCGACGACGACGATCGGGCGCGAGCGCTTCACGAGCGCACCTCGCGCATCCGGTTCGCCGTGGCCACGGCCCGCAGGGGTGCCGCCGCCTTGTTGATGGTCTCCTCGTGCTCGGTGGCCGGGTCGGAGTCCGCCACCAGGCCGGCACCGGCCTGCACCCGTGCCACGCCGTCCTTGATCAGGGCGGTGCGGATCGCGATCGCGATGTCCGCGTCACCGGCGAAGTCGAAGTAGCCGACGACACCGGCGTAGGCACCGCGCTTCGCCGGCTCGAGCTCGTCGATGATCTCCAGCGCGCGGGGCTTCGGCGCACCGGACAGGGTGCCGGCCGGGAACGTCGCCCGGAACACGTCGATGGCGGACATCCCCGGACGCACCGCACCCTCGACGCTCGACACCAGGTGCATGATGTGACTGAAGCGCTCGACCGTCATGAACTCGGTGACCGCGACGGTACCGGGCTCGCAGACCTTCTGCAGGTCGTTGCGGGCCAGGTCGACGAGCATCAGGTGCTCGGCGCGTTCCTTCGGGTCGTCGAGCAGGTCGTCGCCGAAGCGGACGTCCTCTTCCGGGGTCGCACCACGTGGACGCGACCCGGCGATCGGGTGCGTGATGGCGCGGCCGGACTGCACCTTCACCAGGGCCTCGGGCGAGGCACCGACGATCCAGTACCGCTCGTCGGCGGTGTCCGCCAGGGCCAGGAAGTACATGTACGGACTCGGGTTCAGCGTCCGGAGGACCCGGTACACGTCGAGCGGGTCGGCGGTCACCTCGTGGTCGAAGCGCTGCGAGATCACGACCTGGAACACGTCGCCGTCGCGGATGAACTCCTTCGAGCGCTCCACCGCGGCCATGTACTCGTCCGGCGTGGAACGGTGCGTCGGCGTCGGGTCGGCGATCTCGAACGCCTCGGCGACGGTCGCGACGCTCGGCTGGACGAGGTCGGCCTGCAGGCGGTCCAGGCGGCGCTGCGCGTCGGACCAGAGCGTGTCGGCGTCGTCGGTGCCGTCGTTCAGCACGCTCGCGACGAGCAGGACGAGGCCCGTGCGGTGGTCGAGCGCGACGAGCTCGGAGACGAAGGACAGTGCCTGTCCGGGCACGTCGAAGTCGGCCGGCGGCACGTTCGGCAGGTGCTCGAGCTGGCGCACGGCCTCCCACCCGATGAACCCGACCGTCCCGCCGACGAGCGGCGGGGAGCCGGGCACCCGCGGGGTGGCCCAGCGCTCGTGCAGGCGTGCCAGGACCTCGAGCGGTTCGCCGTCGAGTGAGCCGACCGCACGTTCGGCGTCGATGCCGGTGTCGATCCAGGCGGCACGGTCGCCCTCCTGCGTGAGGACGCCGAAGCTGCGCACACCGACGAACGACCAGCGCGACCAGAGGCCGCCCTGGCCCGCGGACTCCAGCAGGAACGACCCGGGCCGGCCGTCGGCGAGCTTCCGGTAGACACCCACCGGCGTCTCGCTGTCGGCGTAGAGCGCGCGCACCACCGGGACGACGCGGTGGTCGCTCAGCAGGGCGTCGAACTCCGGCCGGGAGGTCGTGTGCGGCGCATCGGAGATCGTCGCGGTCGTCATCGGGTCGCCTCCACTGCCGTGTCGGCCGGGGCAGACGCGGTCGCGTCCGTCGGCGCCGACGCCGCTGTGCCGGTCGGGGCTGACGCCGTCGTGGGCGCGAGCGGATCGACGTCGAAGCAGCGGTGCGCCCCGGTGTGGCACGCGGCCCCGACCTGCTGCACGGTGACGAGCAGGGTGTCGGCGTCGCAGTCGAACGCCGCGTCGCGCACGTACTGCGCGTGCCCCGACGTGTCGCCCTTCCGCCAGTACTCGTTCCGCGACCGCGACCAGAAGGTCACGCGCCCCTCGGTGAGGGTGCGGCGGAGCGCTTCCCGGTCCATGTACCCGAGCATGAGGACGTCCTTCGACGACTCCTCTTGCACGATGGCGGGGAGCAGCCCGTCCGCACCGAAACGTGCGCGGCCGAGGACCGCGTCGGTGTCGGTGCTGGTGCTGTCGGTCATGAGACTCCTAGCCTACGGCGGCGGATCAGCGGGCGGCGGCGGTTCAGCGGACGGCGTGGCCGGTCGCGCGCAGCGCGGCCTTGACGTCGCCCACCGTCATCTCGCCACGGTGGAAGACGGACGCGGCGAGGAGGGCATCCGCACCCGCGTCGACGGCCGGGGCGAAGTGGTCGACCCGACCCGCGCCTCCCGAGGCGATGACCGGGACCCGCGCGACCGACCGCACCGCGGCGACGAGCTCGAGGTCGAACCCGTTCTTCGTGCCGTCCGCGTCGATGGAGTTGACGAGCAGCTCCCCCGCACCCCGCTCGACGGCGTCGCGCGCCCAGGCGATCGCGTCGATGTCGGTCTCGGTGCGGCCGCCGTGCGTGGTGACCACGAAGCCGGACGCAGTCCGGTCGGAGCGCTTGACGTCGAGCGACAGCACGACGGCCTGCGCACCGAACCGGTCGGCGATCTCGCCGACGAGGTCGGGCCGGGCGATCGCTGCGCTGTTCACGCCGATCTTGTCCGCGCCGCACTGCTGCAGGCGGGACACGTCGTCGACGGAACGGACGCCGCCACCGACCGTGAGCGGGATGAACACCTGCTCGGCGGTGCGGGTGACCGTGTCGTACATCGTGGCGCGGTTCTCGACCGTGGCACCGACGTCGAGGAAGGTCAGCTCGTCGGCGCCCTGCTCGTAGTAGCGCGCGGCGAGCTCGACCGGGTCACCGGCGTCCTGCAGATCGAGGAAGTTCACGCCCTTGACGACCCTGCCGCCCTTGACGTCGAGGCACGGGATGACACGGACGGCCACGCCGCCCGGCGCCGTGGCTGCCGCGGTCACAGCCGGGCCGCGTGGATCGGGCTGACGAGGATGGCCCGGGCCCCGAGGTCGTACAGGGCGTCCATGATGAGGTTCGCGTCGTCGCGCGGGATCATCACGCGCACCGCGGACCAGTCGCGGCCGTGCAGCGGCGACACCGTCGGCGACTCGATGCCGGACGCGACGGCGGTCGCCTGCTCGAGCAGCGCGGTGGGGATGTCGTAGTCGAGCATGACGTAGCCGCGGGCGACGAGCACGCCCTGCAGCCGACGGCGGAGCACGTCGATCCCCGGGATCGTCTCGTCGGTCGACACCAGCAGCGCGGTCGACTCGAGGATGACCGGACCGAAGATCTCGAGGCCGGCCTGCCGCAGCGTGCTGCCCGTGGAGACCACGTCGGCCACGGCGTCGGCGACACCGAGACGCACCGCGCTCTCGACGGCCCCGTCGAGCTTGACGAGCGTCGCCGTCACCCCGTGGCGGGCGAGGAAGTCGCCGACCAGGCCCGGGTAGCTCGTGGCGACCCGGACGCCGTCGAGGTCCTGCAGGGTGCTGTACCGGCCCGGCGTGCCGGCGAAGCGGAAGGTGGAGTCGGCGAAGCCGAGCGCATCGACCTCGTGCGCCTCGGAACCGGAGTCGAGCAGCAGGTCACGGCCGGTGATCCCGACGTCGAGTGCGCCGGAGCCGACGTAGGTCGCGATGTCCCGCGGGCGGAGGAAGAAGAACTCGACGCCGTTGCGCTCGTCGAGCAGGTGCAGCGCCTTCGGGTCGCGGCGACCGGCGTACCCGGCCTCGCGCAGCATGTCGGACGCAGTCTCGGACAGGGAGCCCTTGTTGGGCACGGCGATGCGGAGCATCAGGGGGTCTGCTTTCTGGTCGGGGTCGTGGCGGATCGAGGTCGGTGCACGGGCGGGCCCGAGCGCGTCCTACAGATGTCGCCAGATGTCCGCCGGGGACAGCCCCTTCGCCACCATGAGGACCTGCAGGTGGTACACGAGCTGCGAGATCTCCTCCGAGGTGCGCTCGTCGCCCTCGTACTCGGCCGCCATCCAGACCTCGGCCGCTTCTTCCACGATCTTCTTGCCGATCTGGTGCACGCCGGCGTCCAGTTCGGCGACGGTGCCGGAGCCCTCGGGGCGCGTGCGCGCCTTCTCGGTGAGCTCCTGGAACAGGTCGTCGAACGTCTTCACGCGGTCCAGGTTACCGGTCTCCGCTGACGCTGCCGACGTACCGTCCGGACGGGTCGCGCTCATGCCCGCGCCCGCGCGGCCGCTTCGCGCAGGTCCGTGATCCGCGCGGCGGGCTCACCGCCGTACACGGCCGACCCGGCGACGAGCGTGTCGGCGCCGCTGCGCACGGCCTCGGGGACGGTGTCCACCGAGATGCCGCCGTCGACCTCGAGCCACACGTCGAGTCCCGAGGCGTCGACCGCCGCACGGGCGTCGGCGAGCTTCGGCATCACGGACGGCATGAACGACTGCCCGCCGAAGCCGGGCTCGACGGTCATGAGCAGGATCATGTCGTAGGCGTCGAGATGGTGCAGCACCTGCGTGATCGGGGTGCCCGGCTTCACCGCGACGGCCGCGCGGGCGCCGTTCGAGCGGATGGCGGCGGCGGTGGCCACGGGGTCGTCCGCAGCCTCGAAGTGGAACGTCACGCTCGACGCACCGGTCTCGGCGTACTTCGGCGCGTTGACGTCGGCGTCGGTGAGCATGAGATGGACGTCGAGCGGCACCGGGGAGACCTGCTGCAGGCGCTCGACGATCGGCAGCCCGAGCGTCAGGTTCGGCACGAAGTGGTTGTCCATCACGTCGACGTGCACCAGGTCGGCGGTCTCGATGCGGTGGAGTTCACGCTCGAGGTTCGCGAAGTCGGCGGACAGGATGCTCGGCGAGATGCGGATCGTCACCCGGCAAGCCTACCGGCGCGTGCGCGACGCCCCACTCGACGGCCTCAGGCGACGCGACGGAACAACGCGATGAACATCGCGTCCGTGCCGACCCGGTGCGGCCAGAGCTGCGCCGTCGCGCCGTCCGCGATCTCCGGGTCGCGCGCGGCGACCCCCCGGACGATCGTCGCGGTGTCGAGCTGCTCGAGGACTCCCCCGTGCCGCCCCATCAGCGCGTCGACCTGCCCGCGCGTCTCGGCCAGGTGCGGCGAGCACGTGACGTACGCGAGCGTCCCACCCGGTGCGAGCACCCGGACCGCGGCGTCGAGCAGCTCGGTCTGCAGGGCCGCGAGCTCTTGGACGTCCTCCGGGGTCTTCCGCCAGCGTGCTTCCGGACGCCGACGCAGGGCGCCCAGGCCGGTGCACGGCGCGTCGAGCAGGATGCGGTCGAAGGTCATCCCGGTGCCGTCGCGGCCGTAGCGCCTGGCGTCGCCCTCGACGACGCGGACGTGGTCGCCGAACACCCCGAGGGCGTTCCGCACGAGTCCGGCACGTGCCGGCACGAGTTCGTTCGCGACGAGGGTCGCGCCGCCCTGCTGCGCCTCGGCGGCGAGCAGCGCGGCCTTGCCGCCGGGGCCGGCGCACATGTCGAGCCAGCGCTCGCCCTCGCGCACCGCGGACGACCGACTCAGCGCGAGGGCGGCGAGCTGCGAGCCCTCGTCCTGCACGCGCAGGCGCCCGGCAGCGACGCCAGGCACGCGCGCGGGGTCACCGGAGATGCCGCGGATCCCGACGGGCGAGACCGGCAGGGCGTCGGCGGCCGGCACGGGGTCGGCGGTCCGGACGGGAGGCACGGTGCCGGTCGCGCCGTCGGCCTCCGGTTCGTCGTCGGCGGGCACCAGGGTCGCCGGCACGTCCGCCGCGCCGGTCGCGTCGGCGAACGCGGCATCGGCGTCTGCGTCTTCGTCGGGCACCGTGCGCGTGGTCGCGGTGGCGATGTCCTCGTCGGTGGCGAGCCCGGGCAGCGCCGCGAGCTGCACCCGGGGCGCGGCGTTGTCGGCGGCGAGCAGGGCGGCGAGCTCGTCGCGGGAGCGTTCGGCGGCGAGGGCGTCGCGCAGTGCCGAGACGACCCAGACCGGGTGCGACCACCGCGTGGCGAGCAGGGCGTCGCCACCACGGCCCTCGGTGATCTGCGCGTCCCACTCGTCGTCGGTGCGCGCGGCGATCTTGCGCAGCACGGCGTTCACGAAGCCGGTGGCGCGGCGGGCACCGACTTCGCGGGCGAGCTCGACCGTGGCGTCGACCGCGGCGTGCGTCGGGGTGCGCATGGCGAGCAGCTGGTGGGCGCCGAGCCGCATCACGTCGAGGACGTCGGCCTCGATGTTCTCCGGCCGACGACCCGACGCCAGCGCGATGATGACGTCGTAGCGACCGAGCATCCGGATCGAGCCGTAGGTGAGCTCGGTGGCGAACGCGGCGTCGCGCGCGGTGAGGCCGGCACGACGGAGGCGTGTCGGCAGCAGCAGGTTCGCGTACGCGTCGTCGACCTGCACGGCGCGGAGCACGTCGAACGCGACACGACGGGCGTTCGCGGGGCGGGGACCGCGGCGGGCGCCCCGGGTGTTCGTCGGCTGGCTCATGCGAGGACCTTCCCGTCCAGTTCGCCCAGGCCACGGGCCCAGGCAGCGGCGTCCATCGCCTTCTTGCCGGCCGGCTGCACCTCGAGCAGCACCAGCGGAGTGTCACCGGTCCCGACCAGCAGCCGACCGCCGTGGAGTGCCAGCGCACCGGGCGCGAGCTGCAGGGCGGGGTCCGCGGGGCCTCCTGTCAGGCGGTTGCTGCGGAGCAGCTTCACGCGGGTCTCGCCGAGGTGGGCGTACGCGCCGGGCTCGGGGGTGACCCCGCGCAGACGGGCGTGCACGACCGCCGCCGGAGCGTCGAAGTCGATGCGCCCGTCGTCGATGGTCGTCTTCGGCGCGAGCGTCGGCTCGCCGGTCTGCTCGGTCGCGACGGCCGTGCCGGCGGCGATGGCGTCGACCACCCGGGCGACGGTCTCGGCGCCGGACTCCGCCATGGCGGCGAGGACCTCGCCGGCGGTCGCCTCCGGGTCGATCTCAAACGGGTCCGCCGCGAACACCGGGCCGGCGTCGAGCGCCTCGACGAGCTGGAAGACCGACGCGGCGGTGCGGGTGTCCCCCGCCATCACGGCCCGCTGGACCGGCGCCGCGCCGCGGTACGCCGGCAGGTCGGAGAAGTGCAGGTTGACCCAGCCGAGGCGCGGGGCGTCGAGCGCGGGACGGCGGAGCAACGCGCCGTAGGCGACGATGACACCGAGGTCGACGTCGAGGTCGGCGATGCGCGCGGTGACGTCGTCGTCGACGCGGCTGGCCTCGATGACGGGCAGTCCGAGCTCCGCGGCGACCTGCGCGACCGGCGTCGGCGTCAGCACGCGCTTCCGGCCCTGCGGTGTCGGCGGACGCGTGAGGACCGCGGCGATCTCGTGGTCGGACGCCGCCAGACGGCGGAGGGTGGGGACGGCCGCAGCGGGGCTGCCGGCGACGACGAGACGCATGGGTTCGATCCTCCCACGCGCGCGCTCGGTGGACTGACCCGAACCGGGCCCGCGCCGGGTGGGTACGGTCTGCGGCACAGCACGAGAGGGGTTCCCATGTCCGACGTCACCACGTCCACCGACCGCTTCGCAGGGTCCAGCATCCAGAAGGTCGCGCTGCTCGTCGGCGTCGTGTTCCTGCTCGTCGGCATCGCCGGGTTCGTGCCCGGGCTGACGTCCGGCTCGCTCGCGGGCGCCGGCCACGGGTCGATGGCGATGCTGCTCGGGGTCTTCCAGGTGTCGGTGCTGCACAACGTCGTGCACCTGCTGTTCGGGGTCGTCGGGGTGCTCGCGGCGGGGTACGCCACCGGGTCGCGGATGTACCTGGTGCTCGGCGGGGTCGTCTACTTCGTGCTCTGGGTCTACGGGCTGTTCACCGCCGGGCACTCGTTCGGCGCGAATTTCGTACCGCTGAACTGGGCGGACAACTGGCTGCACCTCGTGCTCGCGGTCGGGATGGTCGCACTCGGCGTGGTGTTCCCGCGCGTCGGTGGGCGGGCCGTGCGCGCCTGACGCTGCTGCGCGGCGGACTCGTTTCGCGACGAACCACTCGTTGATCGACGCGTGGATCGTCGGAAGGTGCACACGCATCGGGTGCGTGCGCATCGGCCGACAGAACACGAGGTGATCGACGCGTGGAACGTCGCAAGATGCGAGCGCATACGGCCCGGGAGGCGCGGCGCAGCTCCGCCACGGAGGCCCCGCCCCGGCGGCCGGTGCGGGTCAGACCTCGCTGAAGGGTTCGGCGTCGTCGAGCCGGACCCGCAGCGTCGGTGCCGCCCGACGCCGGTTGCCGCCCTTCAGGACCCGCCGGGTCGACGACCGCCGGATGACCTCGGCCTTCAGGGTCGCCGCGACCTCGGCACCGTGGGCGTACGGGAACCGCACGATCGCTCGGACCGTGCCCGGCAGGGCGTCGTCCTCGACGGGCACCGGGCCGAGCACCGGGCCCGCGGTCGCCCCCTCGAGCGCCTCGACCGCGGCGGTGACGGCCTCGTCGGTGCCGGTCATCGTCGCCACGCGGACCGCCGGCGGGAAGTGCAGCTCACGCCGGTCGGTGAGTTCGTCGTGCGCGGGACCGTCGAGCCGCCAGAGCGCCATCGCCGTCGCGAGCTTGCCGCCGATGCCGACCAGGTACGCCTCGGCCCCGGGAGCACCCTTCGCGGCGGCGTTCGTCCAGAACCGGAGCACGTCCTCCTGCACGCGCAGCCCTTCGCGCGCGAGCATCTTCTCGCCGTCGAGCAGCAGGACGCACGCGTAGCCCCCGGGCACGCTCGGCTCGGCGCCACGTGTCGCGACGACGACGGAGGGCCGCGCGGGGACCTCGTCGAGCGGGCGTGAGCCGTCGGCCACCACGATCCGGGTGCCGGGGAACGCCCGCCCGAGTTCGTCCGCGGTGCGTTGGGCGCCCTGTCCCACGGGCTTCACGGTGCCGTTGCCGCACGTCGGGCAGCGGAACCCCACCGCGAGGGCACCGCAGAACCGGCACTGCGGCGTGGCACCGCGGTGCGGACTGCCGAGCGGACCGCCGCAGATCCGGCAGTGCGCCCGCTCACCGCACTCCGCGCAGACGAGTCCGGTGCCGAACCCGGGGCTCGCGACCTGCACGAGCACCGGGCCGTGCTGGCTGGCCTCGCGCGCGGCACGCCAGGCAGAGCTCGGGATGCGTGCCTGCGCGGCGTACCCCTCGGCCGAGGTCTGCTGCACGGTCGGGATGACCTTCGGGGTCTTCACCCGGAACGGCGTGACGTCCTGCAGCCAGTGCAGTTCGACGAGCCGCTGCACGTCGGTGCTGCGGGCGTGCGAGACGAACAGCAGTGCGGCGCCCGACTGCGCCGCCCGCACGAGGGCGACGTCACGCGTGTGCACGTACGGCGCGCGCTGCTCGATGAACGAGGCGTCGCCGTCGTCCCACATCGCGATGAGCCCGAGATCCGTGGCCGGTGCGTACACCGCCGTCCGGTTGCCGATCGCGACGACGGGGTGCGTCCGCGCCTGCAGGAGCGCCTTGGCCCGCTGCCCGTTCGTCTGCTTGGCGTCGAAGCGCACGACCCGTTCCGGCGGCAGCACCGCGAGCAGCGCGCGCTCGAGGTCGATGACGTCGCGGAAGTCGGGGACGGCGATGACGGCGGACTGCTCGGCCGCGAGGGTGTGGGCGGCCGCCTGGGCGAGCGTCGCCGCCCAGCCGGGCACCCAGATCGGATCGGAGTCGCCGTCGCCCTCGTCGCTGGTGGGCCGGGTCAGCGCCACGGGGTGGGGAACGGCGGCGACCGCAGCGCGATCGTGCTCGGCGATCACGCCTTCGAGCATGCCCGGGGTGTAGCCGGTCACCGGCGGGGCGGACACCGGGGGCGGGGACCACGAGGTGTCCCGCGCGAGCCAGGCCTTCTCGGCGCGGACCTGGCGGGTCGGCACGGCCAGACGGAGGACGTCGGACGCCACACCGGCGGCGCGGTCGGCCACGGCGCGGGCGAGCTTCCAGATCTCCGGCGCCAGGACCGGGACGGGTGACACCAGGGTCTCGATCGCGCTGAGTTCACCCGGGTAGTCGCCCTCGTCGACGATCTCGACGACGTAGCCGTCGGACATCCGGGCCCCGGTGCGGAGCGGGACCTTCACGCGGACGCCCGGCACGCAGTCGTCCTCGAGCTCGGCCGGCACCCGGTAGTCGAACAGACGGTCCAACTGCGGGAGCGGCGAGTCGAGGACGACGCGCGCGACGGTGGTCACGCGGTGCCTCAGACGGCGGCGGTGACGAGCCCTGCGGCGGCGCGGAGTTCCTCGACGCGGTCGAGCTGCTCCCAGGTGAACCCGGGGAGCTCGCGGCCGAAGTGTCCGTACGTCGCGGTCTGCGCGTAGATCGGACGGAGCAGGTCGAGGTCGCGGATGATCGCGGCCGGACGCAGGTCGAAGACCTGGCGGATCGCGGCTTCGATCGTGGCGTCGTCGACGTGTCCGGTGCCGAAGGTCTCGACGTAGAGCCCGACGGGCTTCGCGCGGCCGATCGCGTAGGCGACCTGCACCTCGAGCCGGTCAGCGAGGCCCGCGGCGACCGCGTTCTTCGCGACCCAGCGCAGCGCGTACGCCGCCGAGCGGTCGACCTTCGACGGGTCCTTGCCGCTGAACGCGCCGCCACCGTGACGGGAGGCCCCGCCGTACGTGTCGACGATGACCTTGCGGCCGGTGAGTCCGGCGTCGCCCTGGGGGCCACCGATCTCGAAGCGACCCGTCGGGTTGACGATGACGTCGACGTGCGAGGAGTCGAGGTCGACGAGGTCGAGCACCGGACGGATCACGTGCTCGGTGATCTCGGCGGTGAGCTGCTCCAGCGTCACGCTCGGCGAGTGCTGCGTCGACAGGACGACGGTCTCGACGGTCTTCGGCACGACGCCGTCGTAGCCGACGGTGACCTGCGTCTTGCCGTCCGGGCGCAGGAACGCCAGCTCGCCGGACTTGCGCACGGCGGCCAGGCGCTCGGCCAGGCGGTGGGCGAGCCAGATCGCGACGGGCATGTACTCGGGGGTCTCGTTCGTCGCGAAGCCGAACATGATGCCCTGGTCGCCGGCACCCTGACGGTCGAGCGGGTCGACCGCGCCGGTGCGGGAGTCGAGCGACTCGTCGACGCCCTGCGCGATGTCCGGCGACTGCGCACCGATCGACACCTCGACGCCGCACGTGGCGCCGTCGAAGGAGACGTCCGACGAGTTGTAGCCGATGCCCGTGATGACGTCACGGACGAGCTTGGGGATCTCGACGTAGCCCGAGGTCGTGACCTCGCCGGCGACGTGCACGAGGCCGGTCGTCACCATCGTCTCGACGGCGACCCGAGCGTGCGGGTCCACCGTGAGCAGTGCGTCGAGGATGCTGTCCGAGATCTGGTCGCAGATCTTGTCGGGGTGCCCCTCGGTCACCGACTCGGACGTGAAGAGGCGCAGAGCAGCTGCAGTCACCGGGATCAGTCGGAGGGCTGCTGCTGCTTGGTGACGGTGAGCTTGTCCTCGTTGATCTCGTGGAGAGCCACGGACAGCGGCTTGTCGTCGATCGTCGAATCGACGAGCGGGCCGACGTTGTCGAAGAGCGAGCCCTCGTGCAGGTCGGCGTAGTAGTCGTTGATCTGACGCGCGCGCTTGGAAGCGAAGATGACGAGCGCGTACTTCGACTCGACCTTGCTGAGCAGGTCGTCGATGGGCGGGTCGATGATGCCCTGGGGGTTGGCCATGGAGTCTCCTCGTCGTCGGTGCACCCGTCAGGGCGCAGAGAACAAGTCTACGACCTGTCGTGCCGCGGTGCCGACATCGGAGTTCACGATGCGGACGTCGAACTCGTCCTGGGCGGCCAGTTCGACCTTCGCGGTGTCGAGTCGACGCGCCTGTTCCTCGGGTGACTCGGTGCCGCGGCCGATGAGTCGACGCACCAGTTCTTCCCACGTCGGGGGCAGCAGGAACACGAGCACGGCCTCGGGCATGGCGTCACGGACCTGGCGAGCACCCTGCAGGTCGATCTCGAGCATGACCCGCTCGCCGGCGTCGAGCGCGCGGTCGATCGGCGGCCGCGGGGTGCCGTACCGGTACGAGTTGTGCACCGTGGCCCACTCGAGCAGTTCGCGCTCGCGGATCATCCGGTCGAACTCGGCGTCGTCGACGAAGTAGTAGTGCACGCCGTCGACCTCGCCCGGGCGGGGCTTCCGGGTCGTGGCGGAGACGCTGAGGTTCACGTCCGGGTACTGCTCGCGGATGTACGCGCTCACCGTTCCCTTGCCGACGGCGGTCGGCCCGGCGAGGACGACGAGCTTCGAGGCACCGCGCTTGCGACCGCGCGCGGCGAGCCAGTCGGCCAGGGCCGTGCGCTGCCGGGTGCCGAGGCCCCCGAGGCGCTTCGACGGCGCGATGCGCAGCGTGCCCATGATCGACTCGGCACGCGCCGGACCGATGCCGGACAGGCTGACGAGCAGGTCGCGCACCCGGAGCGAGCGCTCCGCCGAAGTCGTGTCGACGAGGGCGTCGTCCCATGCCGATCGAGCGACCTCGAGTGCCGAGCGCTCCCCCGACGCGACCTGGGACTTCACCGCGGCCCGGGCGCGTCGCGCGGCGACCGCCGCCTGGGCCGCCGCGACGCGGTCGACCTCTGGTGGAGTGCGGTGGGCCGGCAGGTCGGTGCCGTCGGTGCGGTCGCCGTTGGTGGTCATGCTGCGGCCCCGAGGGCGGCGCGGATCCGGTCGGCGCGGTCGGACACGAGTGCCGCGACCCCGTCCGGACCGTCGGTCAGCAGACCGCGCGACTCGCTCACGAGCACCTGTTCGGCGCGCGCACCGTACAGCGCACGGAGGTCCTCGATCCGGGCGCCCTGGGCACCGAAGCCCGGGGCGAGCACCGGCGCGGTGCCGATCGCGTCCGCGTCGATGCCGAAGTCGTCGAGGTGAAGGGTCGCGCCGAGCACGAGCCCGACGTCGCCGAGGGCCTGGTCGCCCGCGGCCCGGTTGTCGTCTGCCACGTCCAAGACGATACCGGCAGCCACGGACCGCCCGGCACGCGGGCCCTCCGCCAGGACCGCGGTCTGCAGCACCCGCGCCTCCGGGTTGCTCGTCGCGGCGAGCACGAAGACCCCGGCACCGTTCCGCCGAGCGACGTCGACCGTCCCGCTGAGCGAGCCGTAGCCGAGGTACGGCGACACCGTCATCGCGTCGGCCGCGAACGGCCCGTCACGGTCGAGCCACGCGAGTGCGTAGTCGTCACCGGTCGACCCGATGTCGCCCCGCTTCACGTCGGCGACGACCAGGAGGCCCGCATCGCGTGCACGACGGATCGTCGCGTCGAGCGCGCGGTAGCCCGCCACCCCCGCCGCCTCGAAGAACGCGATCTGCGGCTTCACGATCGCCGCGCGGCCGGCGGCCGCGTCGACCAGGGCCGCGCCGAAGGCCGTCAGGCCCTGCTCGTCGCGGCCGAGCCCCCACGCCGCCAGGGTGGTGGCGTGGGGGTCGATGCCGACGCAGAGCGGTGAACGCTCGCGCATCGCGGACGCGAGCCGATCACCGAAGGAGGCCGGGCCTCCCGTCTGCCCCTCGCTCACCAGGTGGCGCGCTCCCGCGCGTAGTCCTGCAGGCTCCGGACGTTGAGCGGCGTGCCGATCGTCTCGATCGCCGCGACCGCCGCACCGATCTGCGCGATCGTCGTGAACAGCGGCTTGTCCGCTGCGACCGTGGCCGCACGGATCTCGTACCCGTCCGCACGACCGGCGGCACCCGACGGCGTGTTGATGACGATGTCGACCTCGTTGCGCGTCAGCAGGTCGACGACGCTCTCGCCGCCCTGGCTGTACTTGCCAACGATGCCGACCTCGATGCCGTTGCGGCGGAGGATCTCCGCCGTGCCCTCGGTCGCGATGATCGTGAAGCCCAGCTGCTGCAGGCGGTGCACCGGCAGCACGATGGCGCGCTTGTCGGTGTCCGCGACGCTCACGAAGACCGTGCCGCTGGTCGGCAGGCCGCCGTACGCGGCGTCCTGCGACTTGAGGAACGCCCGTGGGAAGTCGCGGTCGATGCCCATGACCTCGCCGGTGGAGCGCATCTCGGGGCTGAGCACCGAGTCGACGACCTGACCCTCGCGGGTGCGGAAGCGGCGGAAGGGCAGGACGGCCTCCTTGACGGCGACCGGGGCCTCCATCGGGACGAACGCCCCATCGCGGGCCGGCAGCATGCCCTCGGCGACGAGCTCGTCGACGCTGGTGCCGGTCATGATGCGGGACGCGGCCTTGGCCAGCGCGATGCCGAGCGCCTTCGAGACGAACGGGACCGTGCGGCTGGCGCGCGGGTTCGCCTCGAGGACGTAGAGCACGCCGGCGCCGATGGCGAACTGGACGTTGAGCAGACCCTGCACGCCGATGCCGCGGGCGATCTTCTCGGTCGCGTCGACGACGCCCTGGATCTCGGCGCGGCCGAGGCCGACCGGGGGCAGGGTGCACGCGGAGTCACCGGAGTGGATGCCGGCCTCTTCCAGGTGCTCCATGATGCCGCCGATGTAGAGCCGCTCACCGTCGAAGAGCGCGTCGACGTCGATCTCCACCGCGTCGTCCAGGAACCGGTCGACGAGCAGCGGGAGCTCCGGGCCGATGATCGCCTGGTCGGCCATCCGGTCGAAGTAGTCGGCGAGCGACGGGGAGTCGTACAGGATCTCCATGCCGCGGCCGCCGAGCACGAAGGACGGGCGGACGAGCACCGGGTAGCCGATCTCCTCGGCCACGGCGGTCGCGCTCGCCAGGTCGTGGGCGGTGCCGTTGCGCGGCGCGAGCAGCCCCGCGGCGTCGAGGATGGCGGAGAACTGGCCGCGCTCCTCGGCGGAGTCGATCGCCGACGGGCTGGTGCCGAGGATCGGGATCCCCGCCGCCTCGAGCGGCTTCGCCAGACCCAGGGCGGTCTGCCCGCCGAGCTGCACGACGACGCCGACGAGCTCGCCCGACGCCGCCTCGGCCTCGATGACCTCGAGGACGTCCTCGGCCGTGAGCGGCTCGAAGTACAGACGGTCCGAGGTGTCGTAGTCGGTGGAGACCGTCTCGGGGTTGCAGTTGATCATGATCGTCTCGAACCCGGCGTCGCTCAGCGCGAAGGACGCGTGCACGCAGGAGTAGTCGAACTCGACGCCCTGGCCGATGCGGTTCGGGCCGGAGCCCAGGATGACGACCTTCTTGCGGTCGCTCGCGACCACCTCGGTCTCGGCGTCGTACGACGAGTAGTGGTACGGCGTCAGGGCAGGGAACTCGCCGGCGCAGGTGTCGACGGTCTTGAAGACGGGGCGGATGCCGAGGGCGTGCCGGTCGTCGCGGACCTGCTGCTCGCTGACCGGGTGCTCCGGGGTGCTGCGCAGCGCCGCGATCTGGGTGTCGCTGAAGCCGTGCTCCTTGGCCCAGCGGATGGTGTCCGCGTCGAGCTCGTCGGCGGCCGCGACCTCGGCGGCGACCTCGTTGATGAGCACGATCTGGTCGATGAACCACGGGTCGATCTTCGTGGCTTCGAAGACCTCGGCGGCGGTGGCGCCGGCGACCAGGGCCTGCTGCACCGTGACGATCCGGCCGTCGGTGGGGATGGACGACTTCGCGAGCAGGGCGTCCTTGTCGAGCTCCGCCGCCGGGGTGTCCCAGTGGAAGCTCGAGCCGCGCTTCTCGAGCGAGCGCAGCGACTTCTGCAGCGCCGTCGCGTAGTTGCGGCCGATGGCCATCGCCTCGCCGACGCTCTTCATCGTCGTGGTGAGCGTGGCGTCCGCCGCGGGGAACTTCTCAAACGCGAAGCGCGGGGTCTTCACGACCACGTAGTCGAGCGTCGGCTCGAAGCTGGCCGGGGTCACCTTCGTGATGTCGTTCTGGATCTCGTCCAGGCGGTACCCGATGGCGAGCTTCGCGGCGATCTTCGCGATCGGGAAGCCCGTGGCCTTCGAGGCCAGCGCCGACGAGCGGGAGACGCGCGGGTTCATCTCGATGACGATCAGGCGGCCGTTCGACGGGTCGACGGCGAACTGGATGTTGCAGCCACCGGTGTCGACACCGACGCGACGGATGATGTCGATGCCGATGTTGCGCATGTTCTGGTACTCGCGGTCGGTGAGCGTGAGCGCCGGAGCGACGGTGATCGAGTCGCCGGTGTGCACGCCGACCGGGTCGACGTTCTCGATGGAGCAGATGACGACGGTGTTGTCGTAGTTGTCGCGCATCAGCTCGAGCTCGTACTCCTTCCAGCCGAGGATCGATTCCTCGAGCAGGACCTCGGTCGTCGGGCTGGACTGCAGCCCGTCGCCGACGAAGCGGACGAGCTCGGCTTCGTCGTACGCGAAGCCCGAACCGAGACCACCCATGGTGAAGGACGGGCGGACGACGAGCGGGTAGCCGAGGTCCTTCGCGAACTCCTTCGCCTCTTCCAGCGTGTGGGCGATGTGGCTCCGGGCCACGTCGGCGCCGGACTCGAGCACGAGCTCCTTGAAGAGCTGGCGGTCCTCACCGCGCTGGATGGCGTCCACCTTGGCACCGATGAGCTCGACGCCGTGCTTCTCGAGGATGCCGGCCTCGTCGAGCGCGATCGCCGCGTTCAGGGCGGTCTGGCCGCCCAGCGTCGGCAGGACGGCGTCCGGCTTCTCGATGCGGATGATCTCCTCGAGGCACGCGTTCGTGATCGGCTCGATGTAGGTCGCGTCGGCGAAGTCGGGGTCGGTCATGATCGTCGCCGGGTTCGGGTTGACGAGGATGACCCGGACGCCCTCGGCGCGGAGGACACGGCACGCCTGGGTGCCGGAGTAGTCGAACTCGGCGGCCTGACCGATGACGATCGGGCCGGAACCGATGACGAGGACGGAGTTGATGTCTGCGCGCTTGGGCATCAGTTCGCTTCCTTGGTGATGTCTGCTGCGGGAGTGGTCGCGTCGGCGGTGGCCGCGTCGAGCGGCTCCCCGTCACGTCGCGCGCGCACCAGGTCCGCGAACCGGTCGAAGAGGTACATGCTGTCGTGCGGACCAGCGGCGGCCTCGGGGTGGTACTGCACGCTGAACGCGGGCACGTCGAGCGCCCGCAGGCCCTCGACCACGTCGTCGTTCAGCGAGTAGTGCGAGACCTCGACGCGGCCGAACCCGGCCGGCGACTCGAGGACCTGCCCCAGGGGAGCGTCGACCGCGAAGCCGTGGTTCTGGCTCGTGATCTCGACCTTGCCCGTGGTGGTGTCGAGCACCGGCTGGTTGATGCCGCGGTGCCCGAAGGGCAGCTTGTAGGTGCCGAAGCCGAGCGCGCGGCCGAGCAGCTGGTTGCCGAAGCAGATGCCGAAGAACGGGCGACCGGTCCGCAGGCTGCCCTGCAGCAGTTCGACCTGGGCGTCCGACGCCGCGGGGTCCCCGGGGCCGTTCGAGTAGAACAGGGCGTCCGGTGCGAGCTCCTCGAGCGCCGCAGCGGAGATGTCCTGCGGCACGACGTGCACCTCGAAGCCGCGCTGGGCGAGGTAGCGGGTGGTCGACGCCTTCACACCCAGGTCGAGCACGGCCAGTCGGCCGATCTGCTCGCCCTCGGCCGGCACGACGTAGGTCTCCGGGGTGGACACGATCGCCGAGAAGCTCGCGCCGGCCATCGTGGCCTGCGACCGGACGGCGTCCAGCTGCTCCGACTCCGAAAGCGTCGCGTCGGCGCCGCTGAACACGCCGCCCTTCATGGCGCCGGCGTCGCGGATCCGGCGCGTGAGGGCGCGGGTGTCGATGCCGGAGATCCCGACGATGCCGTCGCGCACCAGGTGGTCGTCGAGCGACGCGTTCGCGCGGTGGTTCGAGACCACGCGGCTGGGGTCGCGCACCACGTACCCGGCGACCCAGATGCGACGGGACTCGGGGTCCTCGTCGTTGACGCCGGTGTTGCCGATGTGCGGCGCGGTCTGCACCACGATCTGGCCGGCGTAGGACGGATCGGTCAGCGTCTCCTGGTAGCCGGTCATGCCGGTCGCGAAGACCACCTCGCCGAGCGTGCGCCCGCGGGCGCCGTAGGCCCAGCCGTCGTACCGGGTGCCGTCTTCGAGGACCAGGACGGCCCGTTCGCGTGTCATGCTTTCTTCCCTTCGCCCGCGGTTCGCGGGGCATCGGCCGCAGTCGCCTGCGGCCCGGTCTCGGTCAGTCCCTGCAGGGCGAGCAGCGCGGCTGCGTCGCCCTCCGGGAACCGGAAGTACGTGTCGAGGTCCGTCGCACCTGCGGCGCCGGTCGCCGTCCATCGCAGACGGACCAGTCCCCCGGGCTCGACCACCCGGTCGATCGCCCACGTCGAGCGGTCGGCACCGCGGACCGCAGCACGTGCGATCCAGCGGTCGTCCGCGCCGGCGAGTCGAAGGACCACACCGGTCGCGTGGACGCGCACGCCGCCGCGACCCCGGAACCCGAGTCCGCCGGCGGTGATGCGTTCCAGCGGCTGGTCGGCACGGGTCGTCGCGACGGAGAAACCGTCCCAGGACCCGACTTCCGGTCCGATCGTGGTCGGGACGGGGACGGGAGGCACGGATTCCGCCTGCTTCCTGGTCCGCGTCCGCCAGGTGCGCGCCATGGCGACGAACAGCGCGGCCACCGCGAGCAGGATCACCCCGCCGAGCAACCAGCGCGCGGCGTCGCCGCTCATGCGCGCGCCCCCGTCCGGAGTGCCGCGGCGTGCGCGGCGACGGTGTCGGCGTCGACGAGGCGGCCGTCGAGCACCGTCGGCGCGCCCAGGTGGAACGTGGCGACGACCCGGCCGGGCAGGGTCATGCCGAGGTACGGCGAGTTCTGCGACTGCCCGGCGAGGTCGGCGACCGCGAACTCGCGGCTGGCCGTCGGGTCGTAGAGCGTGATCTCGGCGGGCGCGCCCTCGGCGATGCGCTGACCGTGGCCCTCGACCTGGCCGATGCGTGCCGGCGCCTCGGACAGGACCCGGGCGACGTCGGCCCAGTCGAGCTGCCCCGACGCGACGACGGCGGACTGCACGACGCTCAGCGCCGACTCGAGGCCGACCATGCCGTTCGCCGCCGCCGGCCACTCGCAGCACTTCGCCTCGGCGGTGTGCGGTGCGTGGTCGGTCGCGACGATGTCGATGGTGCCGTCGGCGAGGGCTGCGCGCAGGGCGTCGACGTCCTCGCGTGCCCGGAGCGGCGGGTTCACCTTGTAGCGGGCGTCGTACCCGGGGGCGCCGTCGTGCCCGGCGATGAGGTCCTCGGTGAGCACGAGGTGGTGCGGGGTGACCTCGGCGGTGACGTCGATGCCGCGGGACTTGGCCCAGCGGATCACCTCGACACTGCCGGCGGTCGACACGTGGCAGACGTGCAGCCGCGCGCCCACGTGGTCGGCGAGCAGGACGTCGCGGGCGATGATCGCCTCTTCCGCCACGGCCGGCCAGCCCGCCAGCCCGAGCTCCGACGACAGGCAGCCCTCGTTCATCTGCGCGCCGATGGTGAGTCGGGGTTCCTGCGCGTGCTGCGCGAGCACCCCGCCGAAGCCCTTGATGTACTCGAGTGCGCGGCGCATGAGGAGCGGGTCGGACACGCACGAGCCGTCGTCCGAGAAGACCCGGACCTTCGCCCTGCTCGTCGCCATGGCACCGATCTCGGACAGGTGCGTGCCCTGCAGCCCCTGCGACACCGCGCCGATCGGGCGGACCGTGACGTAGCCGGCGTCGTCGCCGAGTGCCTGCACCTGCTCGACGACCCCGGCGGTGTCGGCGACCGGGCTCGAGTTCGCCATCGCGTTGACGGCGGTGAAGCCTCCGGCCGCGGCGGCGCGCGAGCCGGTGAGGACCGTCTCGGATTCCTCGTGACCGGGCTCGCGCAGGTGGGTGTGCAGGTCGACGAGACCCGGTAGGGCGATGAGCCCGTCGGCGTCGACGACCGTGGCACCGCTCGCGTCCACGCCGGAGCCGATCGCCGTGATGCGGCCGTCCTGCAGTCGGATGTCGGCGCGCGAGCCGTCGACCAGCTGCGCGCCGCGGATCAGGTGAGCGGTCATGCTGCGGACTCCTTCGGTTCGGTGCCGGTCAGGGCCAGGTAGAGGACCGCCATGCGGACCGAGACGCCGTTCTCGACCTGCTCGACCACGGTGGAACGGGGGTCGTCGGCAGCGACGCCGGCGATCTCCAGCCCGCGGTTCATCGGACCGGGGTGCATGATCAGTGTGCGCTCGGACAGCCGCGCGAACCGCGCAGCCGTCAGGCCCCAGTGCCGCGTGTACTCGCGCGGGTTCGGGAAGAACGCGTCGTCCATCCGCTCCTGCTGGATCCGGAGCGTCATGACGACGTCCGGGTCCTCGGCCAGGGCGGCGTCGAGGTCGTGGTGCACCGCGGCTCCGAACGGCGTCGTCGTCGCGGGCAGGAGCGTCGGCGGTGCGGCGAAGGTCACGCTCGCGCCGAGGGTCCGGAGCAGCCACGCGTTCGACCGGGCGACGCGGCTGTGCAGCACGTCGCCGACGATCAGGACCCGGACGCCGTCGAGGCCCTGTCCACGCGACCCGGCACCGTGCAGGCGACGGCGCATGGTGAAGGCGTCGAGCAGCGCCTGCGTCGGGTGCTCGTGCGTGCCGTCGCCGGCGTTCACCACGGGGACGTCGATCCAGTCGGCGTCGGCCAGCACGCGCGGCGCACCGGACGAGCCGTGCCGCATCACGATGCCGTCGATGCCCATCGCGCCGAGGGTCTGCACGGTGTCCTTGAGAGACTCGCCCTTGGAGACGCTCGAGCCCTTGGCCGCGAAGTTGATGACGTCGGCCGACAGGCGCTTCGCCGCGGCCTCGAACGAGATGCGCGTGCGGGTCGAGTCCTCGAAGAACAGGTTCACGACGGTCTTGCCGCGCAGGGCCGGGAGCTTCCGGACCTCGCGCGTGTTGACCTCGGCCATCTCCTCGGCGACGTCGAGGATGTGCACGGCCTGGTCGCGCGACAGGTCGGCGGTGGAGAGCAGGTGCCGCATCACGCCACCCCCTGCTCGATGAACACGGTGTCGTCGCCGTCGGTCTCGGACAGGTGCAGGGTGACCCGCTCGTCCGAGGCGGTCGGCAGGTTCTTGCCCACGTGGTCCGCGCGGATCGGCAGCTCGCGGTGGCCGCGGTCGACGAGCACGGCGAGCCGGACGGCGCGCGGCCGGCCGATCCCCTGCAGGGCGTCGAGCGCTGCCCGGACCGTGCGACCGGAGTACAGGACGTCGTCGACGAGCACGACGACCTTGCCGTCGATGCCGCCGGCGGGGATCACCGTGCGGTGCGGGGCACGACCGATGCCGTGCCCGAGGTCGTCCCGGTGCATGGTCACGTCGAGCGTGCCGACCCGTTCGGATCCGATGCCCGCCCGCGCGGACTGCCACTCGGGCTCGATGTCCGCCAGGACGCGGCCCAGCCGTTCGGCGAGCACGGCGCCCCTGGTCGGGATGCCCAGGAGGACGAGGTCCGAGCCGCCGTGGTTGGCCTCGAGGATCTCGTGTGCGATGCGCGTCAGAGCGCGCGTGATGTCGGGTTGCTGCAGGACCGTTCTGGTACCCACGTCGACCCCCTTCCCCGCCTCACTGGACGGCATTAAAGGATGCTGACGTGCACAAGCCTAGCGGGACTCCTGGTCCCCTGCGACCGTCCGACCGGACGGTGCACGACCGCCGGCGACGGCTCCGAGGACACCGTTCACGAAGCCCGCGGAGTCCTCGGTCGAGAGCGACTGGGCGAGCTCGACGGCCTCGGCGATCGCGACGGCGTCCGGCACCTCCGGGTTGAACCGGAGCTCCCAGACGGCCATCCGCAGGATGCAGCGGTCGAGCACCGGCATCCGGGCGATCGACCACCCCTGGGCGTGGTCGATGATGACGGAGTCGATCTCGTGGCGGGCGTCATCGACGCCCGTCACGATCTGCCGTGCGTAGTCCCAGCTCGAGGCACGCTCGGGCTGGTCCAGGTGACGGACGGTCTCGGTCGCCAGGACGTCCGTGATCGGGAGCTCACGCACCTCGGCCACGTACAGCATGTCGAGGGCGCGCTTGCGGGCCTTCGAACGAGCACTCATACGGACGTCGCCTAGGAGTTGACGCGGCCGAGGAAGCTGCCGTCGCGCGTGTCGATCTTCACCGTGGTGCCGCTCTCGAGGTACAGCGGGACCTGGATGCGGTGGCCGGTCGCGATGATGGTCGCGTCCTTGGTGCCACCGGAGGAGCGGTCGCCCTGCAGGCCCGGCTCGGTCTCGACCTCGGTCACGATCGACGTCGGGAGCTCGACGTAGAGCGGGTTGCCCTCGTTCATCGCGATGGTGACCATCGCGGACTCGAGCAGGTAGTTCTTCGCGTCGCCGACGACCGTCGCCGAGACCGGGATCTGGTCGTAGGTGTCGGTGTCCATGAACACGTACGAGTCGCCGTCCTCGTAGAGGAACTGGTAGTCGCGGCGGTCGACCACGGCGGTGTCGATCTTCGCACCGGCGTTGAAGGTGCGGTCGACGACCTTGCCGGAGACGACGTTCTTCAGCTTCGTGCGGACGAACGCGCCACCCTTGCCGGGCTTGACGTGCTGGAACTCCACGACCGACCACAGCTGGCCGTCGATGATGAGAACGGCGCCGTTCTTGATGTCAGTGGTACTGGCCATGAGTCTTCGGTGTCCCGTTCGGTCGTGTTGTGAAAGGTCTTCGGGCCGCGCTGGCCCCGGACGAGTGTAGCGGACGCCCGACCGTCGCCATCAGCGCCGTCGCCGGGCGCGCCAGGAGTCGATCGCGGCCCAGCCGAGCAACACCACGGCCGCTCCCCCGAGCAGTGCCCCGGCCACCGCGGTCGAGATCGCCGCGTCCGGTCGGGCGGGCAGTGCCAGGTAGACGATCGCCAGGATGCCGGCACCGGCGCCGAGCAGCACGAGCAGGATGCGCCGGATCATGCCGGACACGAGTTCGCGGTCGCGGCGGTCCGCGAAGAGCCGGATGTTGACGGTGAACTTGCCCGTCTCGATCGCCTCGCCGATCCGGTCGACCCGGCGCGGCAGTCGTCGGGCCGCGGAGACGACGCCGATCAGCTCCTTCGCCGCCAGGTCGCGCAGCTTGCCGGGGCGCAGCTGGTCGGTGATCTGCTCACGGGCGAGCCCGCGGGACTCCTCGAGCAGGTCGAACGAGGGCGCGAGCGTCCGGAGCGTGCCCTCGAAGATCGCCAGCGCCCGCGCGGCGGCGACGAAGTCCGGCGGCGCTTTGAGCCGGTACCGCCCGAACACCTCGACGGCGTCGTCGACGGTCTCGACGCCGATGCGCGCGCCCGGTCCGAGCTCGTCCGCGACGAAGCGCGCGATGTCCCGACGGAAGTCTGGCTCGTCGTGCGCGTCGCGCACCGGTGCCATCCGCAGGACCGCATCGGCGATCCGCGAGGTGTCGTCCTGCAGGTAGGCGACCAGCAGGTCCTGGACCGTGTCCCGGAGGGTCGGGTCGAGCCTCCCGACCGATCCGAAGTCGATCAACGCGGGCCGCCCGTCGGGCAGCACCAGGACGTTCCCGGGGTGCAGGTCGGCGTGGTACAGGCCGTCGAAGACGACCTGGCGCAGGAACGCGCGGAGGATCGCGCGCATCGGGCCGTCGAGGTCGCGGTCCGCGCGCTCGGCGCGGATCGCGCTGAGCGTGTCGCCCTCCAGGAACTCCATCACGAGCACGCGGCGCCCGGACAGGTCCGGGTACGGGTCCGGGAACCGGACCTCGTCCGGACGGGCACTGCGGGCCTGTGCGGCACGCAGGGCGGTGAGGTTCCGCAGCTCGGAGACGAAGTCGACCTGGCGGACCAGGTCGTCGGCGTACTGCGCGGCCACGTCCTGCACGCCGACCTGCCGGGCCTCGGTCGACCAGCGCGCCATGAAGCGGACGACACGGAGCGCGATGTCGACGTCGCGGCGGACGGCGGCGTCGATGCCGGGACGCTGCACCTTGACCGCGACCGCGGTGCCGTCGGGCAGGCGGGCGCGGTGGACCTGGGCGATCGAGGCCGCGGCGACGGGCACCGGGTCGAAGGACGCGAAGACCTGGTCGACCGGTGCGCCGAGTTCCTGTTCGAGCAGGGCGAGCACCTGGTCGGCGGGGGCGGCGGTGACGTTGCGCTGCAGGTGGGCGAGTCCCTCGGTCCACTCCTCGGGCAGCAGGTCGTCGCGGGTGGAGAGCAGCTGGCCCATCTTCACGAACCCGCCGCCCGCTTCCTCGAGCGCACGGCGCAGGTGCTCGGCCTGACTGCGGCGCAGGTCGGAGGTGGCCGGGTCGTGCGAGAAGTCGAGGCGACGGAACGGGACGAGGCGGTGGCGTCTCGCGATCGAAAGCAGTTCGGTGAACCGGCGGCCGCGGGACCGGAGGGTGCCGGTGTCGGCCTCCTGCGAGCCGGACAGGTCGCTCAGTCGGGGTGGGTTGGGCACGTCGTCAGTCTGCTCCCCGCTGCTGGGTCCGCCGGGTGCGCCCGTTGTCCTGCACAGGCCGGGAGGCGCGGTCCGACATCCACAGGTCGGCTCGCGTGTCGCGTCGGGTCGCGCGCACTGCCGCAGGCTTGCCCCGTGGAGACAGCACTGGTCGCGGCGTGCATCGCCGCCGGCGCGGCGATCGTGGCGGCGGTCGTCAGCTGGTTCGGGGCGTTCCAGAGCCGTCGCTCCGCGGACCGCGACCAGGCGTGGAAGCGGCTGACGTGGGCGATGCGCCCCAAGGACACGTCGGCGGAACACGACATTTCGAGGACTGTGCTCGAGCGCATGATGACCGTACGGTGGGCGTCGAAAGCCGACAAGAACCTCGCGCTGCGGGCACTCCGTCGACATCCACCGTTGCCCCCTGGCGAGAAGGAACCATGATGCACCTGTTCGCACCGCTCCCCGACCGGCCGTCGTTCAAGGTCGACGGAACGGACGACGACGACGCCGAACTCGCGGCGTGGTTGGAAGGCGCGACGGTCGCTGAGATGGCTGAGGCCGAACGGACCGGCGTGACCACCGTGTCGATGCACGTCAAGTGGTGGTGGCGACGGACGCGGCGGGTGTTGCGCTGACGCCGGGTCAGGCGCCGCTGCCGTTGTAGCGCGCGGTGGCACCGGACTCGACCAGGTCGCGGTAGCGCTCGAGCGCCGTCTCGGCACCGGTGCTGTGCTCCTGGTGCACGTCGATCCCCCGAGCAACGAGCTGCTCGCGCCAGTCACCCGGCACCGGGCCCTCGTCGAAGCCCGTGATCCGCTCGACCGTGGCTCCGTCGGCGGCGAACTCCAGCGCGGAGACCCCCGACCACAGCAGGGCCCCGAGGCACATCACGCACGGTTGGGCGTTCACGACGAGCACACGCCGGTGGCCCACGTCACGGCCGAGGTTCCAGGCCCCCGTCCGAGCCTGTGCGAGTCCGAGGGTGACGACCTCGGCGTGCATCGACGACAGGTTGGTGTGCAGCACCAGGTTCACCCCGAGGGCGACGACCGCGCCCGTGTCCTCGTCGACGACGGCCGCCGCGAACGGACCGCCGGTGCCCTCCTCGACGTTCCGTTCGGCGAGGGCGTTCACGAGCGCGAACCGCTCCGCACGGGTGCCGAGGTGTTCCGGAGCAGCGGCCTGCGCGTCGCGGAGCCAGTCGGGGACGCCGACACGGAGCTCGGTCGGGAACGGGGCGAGGGCTGCTGCAGACATGCGGCGACGCTAACGGCGCATCGTTTCGACGGTGTTTCCCGATCGAAACGATGCCGAAACACCGCGCCCGTAGCGTCGTCCACCACCGGCTCGAGCCGGTGGGAGAACGCGACACGAGCACGGGCGACAGGGGGGCGACGATGACGGCACACCACGCGACCGCCGCGTCCCGCTGCTGGCCCCGCGGCGCCATCGCGCATGGACACTGACGTCCGTCCGTCCGTCCGACCGACCGTTCGTCCGTCTGACCGCCGCGCGCCGATCCGCCGGGCGGTCCACGTGCTCTGGAGCGCGCCGTCCCACCGAGCCGCGCCGATCCGCGCACCCTGCTCCGTGCCTCCCGGCCGCCCGCCGGAGGCACCCACCCACCTGCTGCACCGTCCCACCTGCTGCACCGTCCCACCTGCTGCACCGTCCCCTCCGAGAGGACCCCCGTGACCACGATCCACCTCGCAATGTTCCTGTTCCCCGGATACCACCTCGGCGCCTGGCGCCTGCCGGACGCCGTCCCCGAGCTCGACCTCGGCATCGACCACTACGTCCGCGCCGCCGAACTCGCCGAGGCGGCGAAGCTCGATGCCCTGTTCTTCGAGGACCAGGCCGCAGTCCGGCGCAGCAACGACATCCTGGCCGGCGACACCTACGGTGCCGCGAACCCCCGCTCGATCCACTTCGACCCGACGATGCTCCTGCCCGCCCTGGCGATGCGGACCACGCACCTGGGTCTCGCGGCGACGTCGACCACGACCTTCAACGACCCCTACAACCTCGCGCGGCGGTTCTCGACCCTCGACCACATCAGCAAGGGCCGCGCGGGGTGGAACCTCGTGACGTCCTTCAACGAGGACGAAGCCCAGAACTTCGGACTCGACGCCCACGTGCAGCACGCCGCCCGGTACGAGCGGGCGAGCGAGTTCGTCGACGTCGTCACCGGGCTCTGGGACTCGTGGGACCCGGACGCGATCGTGCGCGACAAGGAGTCCGGCACCTACTTCGACATCGAGAAGATGCGGTTCCTGCAGCACGACGGCGAGCACTTCCGCGTGCGAGGACCGCTGACGACGGGTCGGAGTCCGCAGGGACGGCCCGTCGTGTTCCAGGCGGGTGCGTCGGAGCCGGGCCGCGCACTCGCGGCGCGCACCGCCGACGTCGTGTTCACCCTGCAGTCCGACCCGGACGAGAGCCGTGCGTTCCGCGACGACATCCGCGCGCGCGCCGAACGGTTCGGCCGCGACCCCGACCACGTCAAGGTGCTCGTCGGGATGACCCCGATCGTCGGCGACACCGACCAGGACGCACGCGACCTCGCCGACCGGATGATGGCGTTGATCCCGGACGACCTGGCACTGAGCAACCTGAAGCCCCTCGCCGGTGGCGTCGACTTCCGGCAGTTCGACCTCGACGCGCCCGTGCCGGAGCTGCCCGAGTCGAACGCCGGCAAGTCGCACCGTGCAGCGATCATGGCGGTGTCACGGCAACAGGGGCTGTCCGTCATCGAGACCGCCCGGTACTTCGCCGAGGGCAGCTACCGGAAGATGATCGGGTCACCGTCGACGATCGCCGACACCATGCAGGCGTGGTCCGAGGCCGGGGCGTGCGACGGGTTCCTGGCGGTGCCGACGCACTTCCCGGCCGGGGTCGAGGACTTCACCCAGAAGGTCGTGCCGGAGCTGCAGCGCCGCGGACTGCACCGCACCGAGTACACCGGACCGCACCTGCGCGACCACCTGGGCGTGCAGAAGTACTAGACGCCGACCTCTTGGTAGGCGGTGAACAGCAGGTGGTCCTCGGGGCCCTCGAGGATGACCGGCTTGCCGACACCGTCGAGGATGATGAACCGGAGCATGCCGGCACGGGCCTTCTTGTCGCGACGCATCGCGGCGAGAAGGCCCTGCCACCGTCCGAGACCGTACGACGTCGGCAGGTCCAGGGAGTCCAGGATCGCCCGGTGCCGGTCCACGGTCGCGTCGTCGAGGTGGCCCGTCAGGCGTGCGAGCTCGGCGGCGAACACCATGCCGACCGACACCGCAGCACCGTGCCGCCACTGGTACCGCTCCGCGTGCTCGATGGCGTGCCCGAGCGTGTGACCGTAGTTCAGGATCTCGCGTCGTCCCTGCTCGGTGAAATCGTCGGACACGACCTCGGCCTTCAGGGCGATGGCGAGCTCGACCACGCGGCGGAACTCCGGCGACGTCGGGTCGGTGACGCGGGCGACGTCGGCCTCGATGATGTCCAGGATCTCCGGCACGGCGATGAACCCGGCCTTCACGATCTCGGCGAAGCCGGTGAGGATCTCGTTGCGCGGCAGGGTGCGGACGAGGTCGAGGTCCGCGACCACCGCACGGGGGGCGGAGAAGGAACCGACGAGGTTCTTGCCCTCGTTCGTGTTGATGCCGGTCTTCCCGCCCACGCTGGCGTCCACCATGCCGAGCACGCTCGTCGGCACCGACACGTACGGCACGCCGCGCAGCCACGTCGCCGCGACGAAGCCCGCCAGGTCGGTGACGGCACCGCCGCCGAGGCCGATGACGGCGTCGGTGCGGGTGAAGTCGGACTGGCCCATGATCTGCCAGCAGAACGACGCGACCTCGATGCGCTTGGCGGCCTCGGCGTCGGGCACCTCGGCGATGAGGGCTTCGAGGCCGGCGTCGACGAGCAGGTCGCGCAGGTCGTTCGCCCGCGCACCGAGGGTCGGGGCGTGCACGATGAGGACCTTGGCGACGCGGGGGCCGAGGATCGCGGGCAGCGAGCCGAGCAGGCCCGAGCCGACCGCCACCACGTAGCCGTCGTCACCGCCGACGCGGATCTCGGTGGTGCCTGCGGGCAGGATCGGGTCGGTCACGGTGCTCCTTCGGTGGTGGTGCTGGTGTCGTCGCGTCGGCCGGCGCTGGTGTCGCCGCTGGCGTTGCTGTCGCTCCGCAGCCAGGTGACGACCTCGTCGACCACCCGGGACATCGGACGGCGCGAGGTGTCGACGACGACGTGCGCGAGCTCGGCGTAGGTCGCCGCACGCTCGTCCATGATCGTCTGCCAGGCGTCGATGCCGCCGTTCGCGAGCAGGGGCCGGTCCGAGCCGGCGATCCGCTCGGCGACGGCCTCGGGCGAGACGGTGAGCAGGACGATGCGGGCGCCGGACAGTGCCTCGCGGGTGGCGGCGTGCGTCACCGCTCCGCCGCCGACGGCGATGACGCCCCCGGTGCCGAGGGCGGTCCGGACGGCGTCGGCCTCGAGGGCACGGAAGGCGGGCTCACCACGGTCGGCGAAGATGCCGGGGATCGGTCCGTGCTCACGGACGATGACCCGGTCGGTGTCGGTGAACGGCACGCCCAGCGCCTTCGCGACGCGCTTGCCGACGCTGGACTTGCCGGCGCCCATCGGGCCGATCACGACGACGGGCGCAGCCAGACCTCGTGCGGCGCCGCCGGACGGGGCAGCGCCGCCGGACGGGACGTCGCCGGGCGCGGCGCCGCCGCCGTTCGCGCTCACGACGCGTCGGCCGGTGCCGCCGGCTCCGTCCGACGGGTGCGGAGCGTCTCCGGGATCGACGCGAGGTAGGCGTCGAGGTTGCGCTTGGTCTCGACGACGTTGTCGCCGCCGAACTTCTCGAGCACGGCGTCGGCGAGCACGAGCGCCACCATCGCCTCGGCCACGACGCCGGCGGCCGGGACCGCGCAGACGTCGGACCGCTGGTGGTGCGCCGAGGCGTCCTCGCCCGAGACGACGTCGACGGTGTGCAGCGCGTGCGGCACGGTCGCGATCGGCTTCATGCCGGCACGGACGCGCAGGACGGTGCCCGTGGACATGCCGCCCTCGGTGCCACCGGCACGGTCGCTCGTGCGGTAGATCTCGCCGTCCTCACGGTAGAGCTCGTCGTGGGCCGCGGAGCCGCGACGGCCAGCGGTCGCGAAGCCGTCGCCGACCTCGACGCCCTTGATCGCCTGGATGCCCATGATCGCCGCGGCCAGACGGGCGTCGAGCCGACGGTCCCACTGCACGTGCGAGCCGAGCCCCGGCGGGACGCCGTAGAACAGCACCTCGACGACGCCACCAAGGGTGTCGCCGTCCTTCTTCGCGGCCTCGACCTCGGTCACCATGCGCGCCGAGGTGTCGGCGTCGAAGCAGCGCAGCTGGTCGTCGTCGAGACGGTCGACGTCGTCGGGGAGCGGCAGGTCGGTGCCGTCCGGCACGCGGACCGTGCCGACCTGCAGGGTGTGCGCGACCGACCGCATGCCGAGTTCGGCGAGGAAGGACTTCGCGACGGCGCCGAGCGCGACGCGGGCCGCGGTCTCACGGGCGCTCGCGCGCTCGAGGATCGGGCGGGCCTCGTCGAAGCCGTACTTCTGCATGCCGACCAGGTCGGCGTGGCCCGGACGCGGGCGGGTCAACGGGGCGCTGCGGCCACGCGACATCTCGGTGGACTCGACCGGCTCGGGGTTCATGACCTCGACCCACTTCGGCCACTCGGTGTTGCCGATCCGGATCGCGATCGGGCTGCCGAGCGAGAACCCGTGCCGGACACCGCCGGACACGTGCAGCTCGTCCTGTTCGAACTTCATGCGCGAGCCGCGACCGTAGCCGAGCTTGCGGCGCGCGAGATCGGTACGGATGGACTCGAACGACACCGGGACACCCGCGGGCAGGCCCTCGAGCATCGCGATCAGTTCGGGTCCGTGGGACTCACCAGCAGTCAACCAACGAAGCATGCTGCAATCCTCCCACAGCGCACCGCTGTGCGACGTCGTCGCCCTACTGGTAGTCGGGGTGCGCCCGGAGCCACGCCTGGAACTGCTTCACGGCGACGAGGTGCTCGTCGTAGGTGTTCGAGAACACCGTCTCGCCGGTCTCCAGGTTCACCGTCACGAAGTACAGCCACTTGCCCGGGGCCTCGTTCGTCACGGCCTTGATGGCGATGTCCCCGGGGTTCGAGATCGGTGCCGGCGGCAGCCCCTCGTGCACGTACGTGTTGTACGCGTTCGACTCGTCGGCGCGTTCTGCGTCGGTCGTCGTGACGGTGTGGGTGTTGCCGGTGCCGTAGGCGACGGTGGCGTCGGACTGCAGGCGCATGCCCTGGTCGAGCCGGTTCTGGAACACCCGCGCGACCTTCGGGTAGTCGGCGGCGAGGCCGGCTTCCTTCTGCACGAGCGATGCGAACACGATGACGTGCTCCTGGTCGGCCTCCTTGACGCCGGCGGAGGCCAGGTGCTCCTTCATCGTGTCGACCATCGACCCGAAGTACTGCTCCGCGGTCCACCCCGGGTTGATCGGGTACGTCGCGGGGAACAGCCAGCCCTCGAGCGTGGTGACGCCGGACGGCAGGTCGTACGCGGACAGGTCCTTCGCGGCCTTGGCGACCTCGGCCTTGGTGAGCCCGGCCTTGGAGACCATGCCGGCCTCGATGTCCGCCAGCGCGGTGCCCTCGGGGATCACGATCGAGGCCTGCACGCGGTTCTTCTCGTCCTGCAGCGCGGCCAGGGCCGACTTCGAGCTCATCTGCTTCTTCAGCGAGTACGAACCCGGCTGGAACTGCACGTCGGGCGACGCCAGCAGCAGCTTGTAGAAGACCTTCGAGTCCTTCACGACCCCGCTGCGCTGCAGCGTCGCGGCGACGTTCTCGCCGATGTCGCCCTGCTTGATCGTGATGGTGACCTTGGCCTTGCCGGAGCCGGTGTAGTCGTCCGGTTCGGTCGAGCCGCTGACCGCGGCGACGATCTGCTGGATCTTCGGGGCGGCGAACGCGTACGCGCTCACCCCGCCGGCCACGACCACGGCGACGATCACGATGCCGGCGATGAGCGGCCCGCGACGGCGCTTCGGGCGCGGTTCGCGCGGCGGCCTGGAGGCTCCCCCGCGTCCGCCACGGCCACCACGTCCGCCGCCTCCCGCGGCTCCACCGCCACCGGTGCGCCCGGCGTCGTCGGGCCCGTCGGGCCCGTCGGACTCGGCTCCGCCGGCGGCGGGCGCCGAGGGTACCTCGCCGGTCAGCAGCGCAGCGACCTCGGGATGGAGTTCAGGGGCCGCCTGCTGCGGTCGCACGGGCTCCGGTGCCGGCTGCTCGCGGGGAGCGGTCGAGTCGGGGTCCACGCGGTCGGCGGCGGCGAGCTCCTCGGGTGCCGGCTCGGAGTCGGGCCCGGGAACGGCGTCGCGACGAGCGCGTTCCGCTTCGAGCGCCCGAGCCTCGCGGCGGGACATCGGACGGTCCGGCTGCGGGGTCACCCGCGCGGCGTCGTCACGGTCATCGGTACCTGCTGCGCGGTCGGAAGTGGTCTTCCGCCGCTCGGCTTCGTTGCCGGGCGCGATGATCGCGTTCCAGTCCAGATCGTCTGCCAACGGTTCTCGGTCTCTCGGTCGGGAACTCCGCCTGGGCACCGTCGTCCTCGGGTGACGGAAGGGCAGCCGGGTCGCGGTGGGTTGCCCTGTCAGGGAAGCGTGGTGCCCGGAGGGGCACCGGCACTGCGTTCGTGGTCGAGCGCGTGTTGCAGAATGATAACAGCGGCCGCTTGGTCGATCACGGACCGCGACTTCTTCGTGTTCTTGCCGGCCTGGTGCAGTCCGCGTTGCGCGGTCACCGTGGACAGCCGTTCGTCGACCAGCCGGACCGGGCGGCGCTCGGCGATCCGGGCCGCGAACGCCCGGGCGTCCTCGGTCGACGCGGTGTCGCCGCCGGACATCGACAGGGGCAGTCCGACGACGAGCTCGAGCACGTCGTACTCGTCCGCGATCTCGAGGATCCGACGCAGGTCGGTCGAGTCGTCGCGGCGCACGGTCTCGACCGGCGTCGCCAGCAACCCGTCGCGGTCGCACACGGCGATCCCGATCCGGGCGCGGCCGACGTCCACGCCGAGCCGCCGCCCGGACCGGATCGCCACGATCAGCCCGCGATCCGAGCGGTCACGGCGCGGAGCGCAGCCGGGAGCGCAGCCGGGTCGGTGCCGCCGCCCTGGGCCAGGTCCGGCTTGCCGCCGCCGCCACCACCGAGCACACCGGCGGCCTCCTTGGCGAGCGGACCCGCCTGGACGCCCGCGGAGCGCGCCGCGTCGTTCGTCGCGACGATCACGATCGGCTTCCCGCTCACCACGGCACCGAGCACGACGACGGCAGCGCCGTCACCGAGCTGCGCACGGACACCGGTCGCCAGCGAGCGTAGGTCGTCGCCGGACTGCAGGCCGTCGACGGTCTCGGCCACGACGGTGGTCGTGCCGACGGTCGTCGCGGTCCGTGCGATCGACGGGACCCGTTGCTGCAGGTTCGCCGACTCGAACTCGGCGATCCGCTTCTGCGCGGTGCGGAGGTCCTCCATGAGCGACTGCACACGCGTGGGCAGGTCGGCACGGGGGGCCTTCAGCGCGCTGGAGAGCTGCGAGACGATCGTCCGCTCGACCGCGAGGTCACGGAAGCCCTCGAGCCCGACGAGCGCTTCGACACGACGGTTGGTCGACCCGACGCTCGACTCCCCCACCAGGTTGACGAGTCCGACCTGGGCACTCGACGCGACGTGCGTCCCACCGCAGAGCTCGCGCGACCACGGACCACCGATGTCGACCATGCGGACCTCGGCGCCGTACTTCTCACCGAAGAGCGCCTGCGCACCGAGCGCCTTGGCCTCGTCGATGGGCATGATGCGGGTCGAGACCTCGAGGTCGGTGCGGATCGCGGTGTTGACGACCTCCTCGATCTCGGAACGGGTCGCGAGCGAGATCGGCTGCGACCACGAGAAGTCGAGGCGCATGTAGCCGGACTTGTTGTACGAACCCGCCTGCAGCGCCTCGGGGCCGAGGATGTCGCGGAGCGCGGCGTTCACCAGGTGCGTCGCGGAGTGCGCCTGCGTGGCGCCGCGACGGTACTCGGCGTCGACCACGGTGCTCGCCGCGTCGCCCACGCCGACCTCGCCCGAGCGGACCTGGACGGTGTGGCTCCAGAGGCCGGCGACGGGACGCTGGACGTCGAGGACCTCGAGGTCGAAGCCGTTGCCGACGATCGATCCCTGGTCGGCGTCCTGGCCACCCGACTCGGCGTACAGCGACGTCTCGCCGAGGACGACCTCGGCGATGTCGCCCGCCACGGCCCGGTCGACGCTGACGCCGCCGACGATGATGCCGAGCACGTTCGTCTCGGCCTCGAGCGCGTCGTAGCCGAGGAAGACCGTCTCGCCCTTCGCCCGGAACGCGCTGTACACGCTCAGGTCGGCGATCGCGGTCTTCTTGCTCTTCGCGTCGGCCTTCGCCCGGGCACGCTGCTCGGACATCAGCGTCTCGAACGCGGTCCGGTCGACGTGGACCCCGGCCTCTTCGGCCATCTCCATCGTCAGGTCGATCGGGAACCCGAAGGTGTCGTGCAGCAGGAACGCGGTGTCCCCGCCGATGGACGGCGCACCGTCCTGCTTCGCGCGCTCGACGGCGACGTCGAGGATCGTCGTGCCCTGCGCGAGCGTGCGGAGGAACGTCTCCTCTTCCGCGTAGGCGATCCGCGCGATGCGGTCGTAGTCGGAAGCGACCTCGGGGTAGGCGTCGCGCATCGCGTCGCGGGACGCCGGGAACAGCTCCGGGAACGTCGCGGTCTCGACCCCGAGCAGGCGCATCGCACGGACCGTCCGGCGCAGCAACCGACGCAGGATGTACCCGCGGCCCTCGTTCGACGGGCTCACGCCGTCGGCGATGAGCATGAGCGCGGAGCGCACGTGGTCCGCGATGACCCGCATGCGGACGTCGTCCTCGTGCACGGCGCCGTAGCGGCGGCCGGAGATCTCGGACGCGCGGTCGAGGACCGGGCGGACCTGGTCGATCTCGTACATGTTGTCGACGCCCTGCTTGATGAAGGCGACGCGCTCGAGCCCCATGCCGGTGTCGATGTTCTTGTTCGGCAGCTCGCCGGTGATCTCGAAGTCGTACTTCGAGCGGACGTCGGCGATCTGGTACTGCATGAACACGAGGTTCCAGATCTCGACGTACCGGTCGTCGTCGGTGGCCGGGCCGCCGTCGATGCCGTACTCGGGACCCCGGTCGAAGAAGATCTCGGAGCAGGGACCCGCGGGTCCGGGCTGGCCGGTGGACCAGTAGTTCGTGTCCTTGCCGAGTCGCTGGATGCGCTCCTCGGGCAGCGAGGAGTGCTGCTTCCAGAACGCGATCGCCTCGTCGTCGTCCTCGTAGACCGTCACCCAGAGGTCGTCGGGCGAGAAGCCGAGCCCGCCGTCGGACTCCGGGTTCGTCAGGAACTCCCAGGCGAACTGGATCGCCTGCTCCTTGAAGTAGTCGCCGAACGAGAAGTTGCCGTTCATCTGGAAGAACGTGCCGTGGCGAGGGGTCTTGCCGACCTCTTCGATGTCGTTCGTGCGGATGCACTTCTGCACGCTCGTGGCACGGGGGTACGGCGCGGGGACGAGCCCGGTCAGGTACGGGATGAACGGCACCATGCCGGCGACCGTGAAGAGGAGCGACGGGTCGTCGGAGACGAGGGACGCGGACGGGACGACGGTGTGGCCGCGGTCACCGAAGTACTGGAGCCAACGGCGGCGGATCTCTGCGGTCTGCATGGTGCTTCCTGGGTTCAGGTCGGGGGTGGGAGGTGGAGGCGGGACGACGGTGCGGCCGGACCGCGGTGGAGCTCGATGACTCAGACGTCGGTGCGGAGCTCGGCCCCGCGGGACCGGTACCCGTCGGCGACCGCGCCCGTGAAGGCCTTCGTGCTCGCGTCGACGACGGCGAAGAGCCGTGCGCCTCCGGGGGTCCTGGCGACCTGGTGCGCCACGGCGAACCCGATGACGACGCCGACCGCGACGAAGAACAGCTGCTTCACGGTGCCTCTCCCTCTGTGCACCCTGGCGGTGCATGCCCGGACAAGCTTAGCCGCCGGGCACTTCGGGGCCGGAACGCCGAACGGCGGGCCGTCCTCGAGAGGACGACCCGCCGTTCGGGTGTGATCAGTGGATCAGCGAGCTGCGTAGTACTCGACGACGAGCTGCACTTCACAGGTCACGGGGACCTCGGCGCGCTTCGGGCGACGCACGAGGCGGGCCTGGAGCTTGTCGATCTCGACCTCGAGGTAACCCGGGACCTTCGGCAGGACTTCCTGGTGGCCACCGGCAGCGGCGACCTGGAAGGGCTCCATCGACTCGGACTTCGGCTTGACGTGGATCAGCTGGCCCTCCTTGACGCGGAAGGAGGGGCGGTCCACGAGCTTGCCGTCGACCAGCAGGTGACGGTGCACGATCAGCTGACGGGCCTGCGCGGTGGTGCGGGCGAAGCCGGCACGGACCACGAGGGCGTCGAGGCGCTGCTCGAGGAGCTCGACCAGGTTCTCACCGGTCAGGCCCTTCGTCTTGCGGGCCTCTTCGAAGACGATGCGGAGCTGCTTCTCGCGGATGCCGTACTGGGCGCGCAGACGCTGCTTCTCACGGAGGCGGACGGCGTAGTCGCTGTCCGCACGACGGCGCGTACGGCCGTGCTCACCGGGGCCGTAGGGGCGCTTCTCGAGGTAACGGGCCGCCTTCGGCGTCAGCGGGATGCCGAGTGCGCGCGACAGGCGGGTCTTGCTGCGGGTACGTGACTTGGTAGACACAGGGTCCTTTTCTCTGTTCGAACTGAATACTCACCGGAGGCCGGGCACGCGAGTGCCCGTGGCCCCGACGACGGGATCCAGAGGGATGAGCCTGTGGGATCGGACGGCTACAGTCCGAACCTCTGCCCCCGTACCACCGGAGTGGCACTCTGTCCTCAACGCAGCCGTGCTCGAGGACCAGGACGTAGGCCCGGCAATGCTAGCAGGAACTCGACGTGCCGTCCTACTGCCCGCGGGTGATCTTCCGGAGTCGTTCGAGCCGCGGACCGACCTCGCGCTCGTAGCCGTTCGCCGTCGGGGTGTAGTACTCGGTGCCCTCGAGCGCATCGGGCAGGTACTGCTGCTCGGCGACCCCGTGCTCGGCGTCGTGCGAGTAGACGTAGCCCTTGCCGTGGCCGAGTCGCTTCGCCCCGGCGTAGTGCGCGTCGCGCAGGTGCATCGGCACGGTGCCCATCCGGCCGGCCTTGACGTCCGCCATCGCCGCGTTCACACCGTTGTAGGCGGCGTTCGACTTCGGCGCGGTCGCCAGGTACACGACGGCCTCGGCCAAGGGGATGCGGCCCTCGGGCATGCCGATGAGCTGCACGGCCTGGGCCGCCGCGACGGCGATGGGCAGCGCCTGCGGGTCCGCCATGCCGATGTCCTCGGACGCCGAGATGATGATCCGGCGCGCGATGAACCGGGAGTCCTCGCCCGCTTCGATCATCCGCGCGAGGTAGTGCAGCGCGGCGTCGACGTCGCTCCCCCGCACCGACTTGATGAACGCGCTGATGACGTCGTAGTGCTCGTCGCCCTGCCGGTCGTACCGCAGGAGTGCACGGTCGACGGCCGCGGCGACGGTGTCCGCGTCGACCACCGGCACGGTGTCGTCGTCGTCGTCCTGGGCCGCGGTGGCCGAGGCCGCAGCGGCCTCGAGCGCCGTGAGGGCGCGTCGGGCGTCACCCGAGGCCAACCGGACGATGGCCCCACGTGCCTCGTCACCGAGGACGACCGCGCCACCGAGGCCGCGGGGGTCCTCCACCGCACGGTCGACGAGCATGCCGAGGTCGGCGTCGGTGAGCGGCTTGAGCGTCAGGAGCAGGGACCGGGACAGCAGCGGGGAGATGACCGAGAACGACGGGTTCTCGGTGGTGGCCGCGATGAGGATCACCCACCCGTTCTCGACACCGGGCAGCAGGGCGTCCTGCTGGGCCTTGCTGAACCGGTGGATCTCGTCGAGGAACAGCACGGTCGTGGACCCGTAGAGGTCGCGGTGGGTGAGGGCCTTCTCCATGACCTCGCGCACGTCCTTGACGCCGGCGGTGACCGCGGAGAGCTCGACGAACTCGCGCCCGGACTGCCGCGCGATGGCCTGCGCCAACGTGGTCTTGCCGGTGCCGGGAGGACCCCAGAGGATGACCGACACACCGCCCGGGTTGTCGCGGGTGCCGGTGGCGAGCTGCACGAGCGGCGACCCGCGGCCGAGCAGGTGCTGCTGGCCGGCGACCTCGTCGAGGCTGGTCGGGCGCATCCGGACCGCGAGCGGGACGGAGCCCTGCGCGAGACCGGCGCGACCGCCCGTCGTGGGCGCACGCATGCTCGAACGGTCCGCTGCCATGCACCAATCGTAGGCCGACCCACTGACAGCCCCGCGCCTCCCAGGCCGTTGATGGTGACGACTCGGATACGCTCGTTCCACACTGCGACGAGAGGGCAGAACAGCACCGTGGCACCGAAGAACCCAGCGCGCGACAACCGCGAGGCGCGCGAGCGCCTCCGTCTGTACCAGGCCCGCCAGGGACTCCACGACCGGCAGCGCCGCCGGCGGGTGCGCGACAACCTGGTCGGCGCCGGTGTCCTCGTGCTGGTCGCCGCCCTGGCCACCGGGTCACAGCTCGCCTTCGCGGGCTCGCAGGGCAACGGGTCGGCGGACGCCAGCGCGAGCGCCAACGCCACACCGACGCCCTCGGCGAGTGCCACGGCGGCGAACACGGGCGACGTGCCGAGCAAGGAGATCGCGAAGGGCGCGACCTGGACGGGCTCGCTGACGCTCAACAAGTCGATCGACCTCGGCATCGAACTGGACGGCGCGAAGGCCCCGCAGGCCGCGAGCGTCGAGATCTCGTTGATCAAGGAGCAGTTCTACAACGGCACCACCTGCCACCGGCTGGCCGACAGCGACGGGTTGAAGTTCCTGCAGTGCGGTTCGGCGAACGGCGACGGCACGGGCGACGCCGGGTTCGAGTACGGCCCGCTCGAGAACGTCCCGAGCGACGGCGTCTACGACGAGGGCACCATCGCGATCGCGCGGTCGACGTCGCCGTACTCGCAGTCGACCCAGTTCTTCATCGTCTACGGCGACACCACGCTCGACGGCTCCACGGGCGGCTACACGGTCGTCGGGAAGGTCACGAGCGGCCTGTCCGAACTCGAGTCGAAGATCGCCGCGAAGGGCATCTCGTCGCCCGGCCAGGACGGCACCGGTGAGCCGAAGGTGGCGACGACGATCACCGCCGCGACCATCGCCCAGGAGAAGTAGTCCACAAGCCGTTGCGTCCGGCGGGCCGCGGAGCCCGTCCGTGCAATAGGCTGACGACCTGACCGTGCCGACGGTGACGTCGGCGATGCACGACCACGATCGAGGCGAGACCTGTGGGATCTGACGAAGCAACGACCTGGGGGCGGGTCGACGAGAACGGGACCGTGTACGTCCGGTACGAAGAGACCGAACGTGCTGTCGGTGAGTACCCGGACGCCACCCCCGAAGAAGCCCTCGCCTACTTCGCGCGGAAGTACGCCGACCTCGAGGGGCAGGTGAAGATCGCCGAGCAGCGCGTCCAGCGTGGTGCGTCGGCGAACGACGTCGCCCGGACGGTCGAGCACCTGACGACCCTGGTGGCCGAAGCCCGCGTGGTCGGTGACATCAAGTCGCTCGAGACCCGCGTGGGTGCGCTCACCGAGCAGCTCGGCTCGCTCACCAAGGAGCAGGCGGAGCAGGCGCAGCAGGCCCTGAACGACGCCCTGGCGCACCGTGCGGCCCTGGTCGAAGAGGCCGAGGCACTCGCGGCGGTCGACCCGGCACGCGCGCAGTGGAAGCAGATCACCGCGCAGCTCGACGACGTGTTCGCCCGCTGGCAGCAGCACCAGCACGACGGCCCGCGCATCCCCAAGAACGAGGCCAACGAGCTCTGGAAGCGGTTCCGCGCAGCGCGGTCCACCGTCGACCAGCACCGTCGCGCGTTCTACTCCGAGCTCGACGCGCAGCACCGCGACGCCCGCACCCGCAAGCAGGAACTCGTGACCCAGGCCGAGGCACTCGCCTCGCGCGGGTCCGACGCGATCCCGGACTACCGCCAGCTGCTCGACGACTGGAAGAACGCCGGGCGCGCCGGCAAGCGCCACGACGACGCCCTCTGGGCGCGGTTCAAGGCCGCCGGTGACGTGCTGTTCGAGCAGCGCCACGCCGAGAGCGCAGCCGAGGACGAGGAGTTCTCAGGCAATCTCGAGGCCAAGCAGGCACTCCTGACCGAGGCCGAGCCCCTGCTCAAGGCGACCGACCGGGTCGCGGCGCGCAAGACCCTGACCGGCATCCAGCGCCGCTGGGACGAGGTCGGTAAGGTCCCCCGCGCGGATGTCCGTCGCATCGAGGACCGCCTGCGTGCGATCGAGGACCACGTGCGTGGCCTCGAGGACGCGCACTGGAAGGAGTCCAACCCGGAGCGCAAGGCCCGGCAGACCGGACTCGCCAGCCAGCTCGAGGACGCCATCGGCAAGCTCGAGTCCGAGCTCGCCGACGCGCAGGCCTCCGGCGACGCCCGCAAGATCAAGGACGCCCAGGAAGCGCTGGACGCCCGCAAGATCTGGCTCGACGCCCTCGGCAGCTAGTCACCGCACACGACGACGCCCCCGTGACCGATCGGTCGCGGGGGCGTCGTCGTGTGGTGCCGTGTGGGCACTGTCTGCTGGCGTCCGGTGTGGCGCCGCCGTTCAGACCGGCGTGGGCAGGCCCAGCAGCAACCGGATGTCGAGGTCGTCCTGCCGCATCTGCGTGGCGAGCTCGTCCATCGAGTCGAACTTCACCATGCCGCGGACGTACGAGACGAACAGCACCGAGATGCGGTCGCCGTACAGGTCGAGGTCGACGTCGAGCAGGTGCGCCTCGATCTGCTTGGCGGGCACGCCCTCGAACGTCGGGTTGTTGCCGACCGAGACGGCCGCCGGGTACACCGTGCCGTCGTGCAGCACGCGCGCGGCGTAGACGCCGTCGGCCGGTGCGAACCCCTCGAACGCCGGGTCGAGGTTCGCCGTCGGGTACCCCATGGCGCGCCCGCGCTGGTTGCCGTGCACGACCGTGCTGCGGACCGCGTGCTCACGGCCGAGCAGCCGGGCGGCCTCGGCCACCCGCCCGTCGCCGAGCAGTTCGCGGATCCAGGTCGACGAGACGCGTCGCTCGCCGTCGGGGCGGACGTCGTCCACCAGGTCGACGTCGTCGATGAGCTCGACCGTGAAGCCGTGCTGCTCCCCCAGGGTGCGGAGCAGGGCGACGTCGCCGGCACCCTTCGCCCCGAAGCGGAAGTCGCTGCCGACGAAGACGAGCCGGGCGTGCAGGGTGTCGACGAGGATCTCGGACACGAACGCCTCGGGCGACTTCGACTGCAGTTCCTCGTCGAAGCGGAGCAGCAGGGTGGCGTCGACCCCGGCGTCGTCGAGGAGCTCGCGCCGCTGCGCCGTGCTCGTGAGTGCCGGCGGGACGTGCTGCGGGTCGATGACGTTGAGGGGGTGCCGGTCGAACGTCACCACGGTGGCGACCAGGCCCTGTTCGTGGGCGGCGCGCTCCAGGTGCGCGATCACCGCGCGGTGTCCGACGTGCACGCCGTCGAACTTGCCGATCGTGACGGCGCTCGGACCGAAGCCCTCGGCCACGTCGGCGATGTCGTCGTAGAACTGCACGGCTGCTCCTACTCGCCCACGGGGGCGGTGGTCGATGCGGGCACCGGTTCGACCGTCGCGGTGCGGTGGTGCTTGCGGAGCCACCAGAGTCCGGCGATCGGCAGCACCAGCGGCGCGAAGGCGTACCCCATGCCGTAGTACGACCAGATCGTGTCGTCGGGGAAGAGCTGCCGGTCGAACAGCGAGAGCGTGCCGATGACGAGCACACCGGTCATCTCGAACACGATCGTGACGCACGCGACGCGGTACCAGAAGCGTCCGGGAACGATCAGGGCGATCATCGCCACGATGTACACGACGGCGGCGATGGCGCTCACCGTGTACGCGAACGGCGCGAAGGAGAACTTCTCGATGATCTGCACGACGCTCCGGCCCGTCGCCGCCAGGGCGAGGATGCCGTACACGGCGATGAGGACGCGGCCGATGCCGGTCGCGAGTGAGGATCTGGTCGCCATTGCACCGATTCTACCGACGTGCGCGGACCACCATGACGCTCGGCGTCAGTTCAGGGCGAACCAGATCTGGTACATCCGGTAGATCATGACCGCGACGGTGAAGGCGCCGGCGCCGAGGACGACGGTGCTCCACTTCGTGCGGTCCACGAGCGCCCAGACGATGGCCGCCGGCGGCACCAGGAGCACCGACACGGCGTAGACCCCGAACTCGAGGGCGTTGCCGTCCGGCGGGCTGCCCGTCGCGGGCAGCACGATGGAGATGACGCCCTGCACCAGGAGCAGGACCTCGATGAGCGCGAGGGACCCCACGGTGTAGTCGTTCGGCTTCCAGCCGATGAACCCGACCACGACGGCGAACAGCCCGGCCAGGACCGCGACGACGAGCTGGACCCACATGAACCACTCGATCACGCGTGCGCCCCGTTCTGCGACGCCGGAGCAGCCGGCGCCGGGAAGTTCGTGATGACCCGGAGCAGTCCGCGCCGGACCGAGACCAGTCCGACGAGGCGGTCGTCGTCGACGGCCACGGCAGCCACCGGCTCGTCCGAGTCGGGGTGGTCGGCTGCGACGCGCTTGCCGTCGGTCAGGTCCTTCGCCGCGGCCGCGTCGAGCGACACCGACGAGAACAACCGGCGTGCCACGTCGGCCGGACGAGCGAGCGCCGCGCGGACGTCGACGGCGTCGTCCTCGAGGTCGATCGCGTCGGCCACGTCGAACGGACCGACCTGGGTGCGGCGGAGCGCGGTGAGGTGCGCGCCGGTGCCGAGGGTGGCGCCGACGTCGCGTGCGAGGGCCCGGACGTACGTGCCGGACGAGCACGTCACGACGACGTCGAGGTCGACGACCGCCACCTCGGCACCGTCGACCGTGACGGTGCGGTCGTTCCGCCCGGTGACGTCGAACCGCGAGACGGTGACCGTGCGGGACTTCAGCTCGACGGTCTCGCCCTTGCGCGCCAGGTCGTACGCGCGGCGCCCGTCGACCTTGATCGCGCTGACGGTGGACGGGACCTGGTCGATCGTGCCGCGCTGCAGGGCGACGGCGCGTTCGACGGACTCGTCCGAGACGTCCGCTGCGGCGATGCCGGTCGCGGCGGTCGGGGTGCCGTCGGCGTCGTCGGAGTCCGTGGACACGCCGAGCCGGATGGTGGCGGTGTAGGTCTTGCCGAGGCCCACCAGGTGGGTGAGCAACCGGGTGGAGTGCCCGATCCCCAGGAGCAGCAGCCCGGTCGCCATCGGGTCGAGGGTCCCCGCGTGGCCGACCTTCTTCAGACCGAGGCGGCGGCGGGCGATCGACACGACGCGGTGGCTGGAGATCCCCTGCGGTTTGTCGACGAGGAGGATGCCGTCCGGCACGGTTTCGAGCACCAGAGGAGATTACCAGCGCCGGTCAGCAGGCGTCGTTCCACTCGCGACGAGGGTGCTCGGGATCGGTGACGTCGAGGACGGCGGAGGCGGCGATCTTGACGTCCGCCCGACGTTCGAGCCGGCCGGCTTCCTGCTCGACCCACAGCGACCAGCGCCAGAGCCCGCGGACACCCGGGGCCAGCAGCCCGTGCCCGTGCACGACCAGCACGCCGTCACCGGCGCCGGTGGTGCGGAACGGGGCGACCACCTCGTCGCGCAGCGTGTCGGGATCGGTGGACGGCGCCGTCGCGGCCATCGCGGACACCCCGTGGTGCTCGAAGCCGGCCACCAGCGTGGCGGCGACGTGTTCGAGATCGGTGCCGTCCTGCCCGTCGATGCCGATCACGGTCCGGTTCGTGCCGACCTGCGCGATCACCTCAGCAACGATCGCGGCCATCGTGTCGGTCTCTTCGGGTGCCCAGCGTGCCATGCGTCCACCGTAGGCTGTCGTGGTGAACGCGAGCAGGGCCTCCCAGCCGGATGTGGAGAACGCGAGCGTCCCCGACATCGCGACCCCGTTGACCACCTGGTTCCGACAGGAGGCCCGCGACCTGCCGTGGCGTCGCCCCGGCTTCCCCGCGTGGGGCACCCTGGTCAGCGAGATCATGCTGCAGCAGACGCAGGTCGCGCGCGTGATCCCCCGACTGGAGGCGTGGCTCACCCGGTGGCCGACGCCTGCGGACCTCGCGGCGTCGCCCCCGGCGGACGCGGTGCGTGCCTGGGACCGGCTCGGCTACCCGAGACGCGCGCTCGCGCTGCACGCGGCGGCCACGGTGATCGCCACCGAGCACGGCAACGTCGTCCCCCGGGACGTCGAGGCGCTGCTCGCGCTGCCGGGGATCGGCGACTACACGGCACGGGCCGTCGCCGTGTTCGCGTACGGCGACCGGCACCCGGTCGTCGACGTCAACGTGCGGCGGGTCCTGAAGCGCGCGCTCCTCGGCCAGGGCGAGCCCGGGCCGGCGAAGGCCAAGGACGACCTGCCCCTGATGGAGTCCGTGCTGCCAGCCGACCGCGACGACGCCGCTGCGACGAACGCGGCGGTGATGGAGCTCGGAGCGCTCGTGTGCGTCGCCCGCTCCCCCGCGTGCGACGCGTGCCCGATCGCGGACCGCTGCGCCTGGCGTGCGGCCGGGTACCCCGAACACGACGGGCCACGCGCCCCGAAGCAGGCGAAGTTCGCCGGCAGCGACCGGCAGGTGCGCGGGCTGATCATGGCCGAGCTGCGCGCGAGCGACGTGCCGGTCACCCGGTCGGAGATCGAACCGGTCTGGCCGGACGCCGAGCAGCGGGACCGAGCGCTCGCGTCGCTGCTGCGCGACGGACTGGCGGTCGGCGACGACGCCATCGGGTACCGGCTGCCGGACGCCTGACGTTTCCGCCGGGCACGACGAACGAGCGCCCCGCCGCACACGGTGCAGCGGGGCGCTCGGACGCTCGTCGGGCTACGCCCGCGCCACGTCCTGCTCGTCGTCGGACTCGTCGTCCTCGTCCTCGTCGTGCTTGTACGGGTCGGCGTCGCCGGCGAACGTCGCACCGACCGACGCAGCTCGCACCTGCTCGTCACGCACCTGGGCCTGCACGAGCAGGTCCTCCATGTGCGCCGAGGTCTCCGGCAGTGCGTCGGCGATGAACTCGAGCGACGGGGTGAGCCGCGCCGTGATGTTCTTGCCGACCTCGGAGCGGAGCATGCCGGTCGCGGCCTTGAGTGCCGCGGCGGAGTCGGCGCGCTCCTCGTCGGTGCCGTACACGGTGTAGAAGACCGATGCGTGCTGCAGGTCTCCGGTCACGCGGACGTCGGTGATCGTCACGAACCCGAGACGCGGGTCGCGCAGACCCTTGTCGAGACGGCGTGCGACGACTTCCTTGATGCGGTCCGCCATCTTGCGTGCGCGCTGCGGATCGGCCATGGGTGCCTCCTGAGGCAGTGGCGGGACGTTTCCCGCCGGTGGTTCTGCGTGGAAAGGGGTCGGGCCCCGACCTCCCGCGAAGGGAGGCCGGGGCCCAGGGTAGTCACACGATCAGTCGCGCGGCTTCTCGACGAGCTCGGTGGTCTCGATCTCGTCACCGATCTGGAGATCGTTGAACTTGCCGAGACCGATACCGGCCTCGAAGTCCGTGCGGACCTCGGTGACGTCGTCCTTGAAGCGACGGAGCGACTCGATCGCCAGTCCGTCGGCCAGGACCACACCGTCACGGATGACGCGCGCCTTGGCGTTGCGCGTGATCGTGCCGGAGCGGACGATGACACCCGCGATGTTGCCGAACTTCGAGGAGCTGAAGACCTCGCGGATCTCGGCGACACCGGACTGGACCTCTTCGTACTCGGGCTTGAGCATGCCCTTGAGGGACTGCTCGATGTCGTCGAGTGCGTTGTAGATGACCGAGTAGAAGCGCACGTCGATGCCTTCGCGCGCCGCACGCTCGCGGGCCTTGACGTCCGGACGGACGTTGAAGCCGACCACGATGGCGTTGTCGATCGTGGCGAGGTCGATGTCCGACTCCGTGATCGCACCGACACCGCGGTGGAGGATGCGGAGCTGGACGCTGTCGTCGACCTCGATGTCCAGGAGCGACTGCTCGAGTGCCTCGACGGCACCGGAGACGTCACCCTTGATGATGAGGTTGAGCGAGTCGACCTTGCCCTCTTCGAGTGCACGGGTGAAGTCCTCGAGCGAGATGCGCTTGCGGGCCTTGGCCAGCTGGGCGTTGCGCTCGGCGGCTTCACGCTTCTCGGCGATCTGACGTGCCGTGCGGTCCTCTTCGGTGACGAGGAACGTGTCACCGGCGCGGGGCACCGAGGACAGACCCTGCACCTGGACCGGGCGGCTCGGCGTGGCGGCCTTGACCGCGACACCGTTCTCGTCGGTCATCGCACGGACGCGGCCGTAGGCCGTGCCCGCCACGATGGCGTCGCCGACGTGCAGCGTTCCGGACTGGATGAGGACGGTCGCCACCGCACCACGGCCCTTGTCGAGCCGCGCTTCGATCGCGACGCCGCGGGCGTCCTTGTCGGGGTTCGCACGCAGGTCGAGCCCGGCGTCAGCGGTGAGCAGCACGGCGTCCAGGAGGTCCTGGATGCCGATGTTCTGCCGAGCCGAGACGTCGACGAACATGACGTCTCCGCCGTACTCCTCCGCCACCAGGTTGTACTCGGTGAGCTGCTGGCGGACCTTGGCCGGGTTCGCGCCTTCCTTGTCAATCTTGTTCACCGCGACCACGATCGGCACGTTGGCCGACTGCGCGTGGTTCAGCGCCTCGATCGTCTGGGGCATGATGCCGTCGTCCGCCGCGACCACGAGGATCGCGATGTCGGTGACCTGCGCACCACGAGCACGCATGGCCGTGAAGGCCTCGTGACCCGGGGTGTCGATGAACGTGATCGGACGCTCGATGCCCTCGTGCTCGGTGACGATCTGGTACGCACCGATGTGCTGGGTGATGCCACCGGCTTCACCCTCGACGACCTTCGAGTTCCGGATCGCGTCGAGCAGTCGCGTCTTACCGTGGTCGACGTGACCCATGACGGTCACGACGGGGGGACGGACCTGCAGGACGGAGTCGTCCTCGTCGGCGTACTCGGCATCGATGTCGATGTCGAAGCCCTCGAGGAGCTCCTTGTCCTCGTCCTCGGGCGAGACGATCTGGATCTTGTAGCCCAGCTCGTCACCGAGGACCTCGAACGTCGCCTCGTCCAGCGACTCGGTCGCGGTCGCCATCTCACCGAGGTGGAACAGCACCGTGACCAGGTTGCCGGGCATGGCGTCGATCTTGTCCGCGAAGTCCGAGATGCTCGCACCACGACGGAGTCGGACGACCGTGTTGCCGTCGCCACGAGGGACCTGCACACCGCCGAGCGACGGGGCCTGACGCATCTCGTACTCGGCGCGCTTCGTCCGCTTCGACTTGCGGGCACGGCTCTTGCCGCCACCGCGACCGAACGCACCGGCGGTACCACCACCGGGGCCACGACCACGGCCACCGCCACCGGCGGGACGCGGGCCGCTGAAGGCCGGACGCGGGAAGCCGCCACCGGCACCGCCGCCGGCACCCGGACGGGCGCCACCGGGGCCGCCACGACCGCCACCCTGGCCCGGGCGCTGCCCGAAGCCGTTGGGACGGTTCGCCTGACCGGGTCCACCCGGACGCGGTGCACCCGGACGCGGGACGCCGGGACGCGGGGGCTGCGGACGCGGGATGCCCGCTCCACCGGCACCAGCGGCGGGGCGCTGGCCCATGCCCTGGTTCGAGGCGAAGGGGTTGTTGCCGGGGCGCGGCGGGCGCGAGCCCATGCCCTGGTTCGACGCGTAGGGGTTGTTGCCCGGACGTGCGCCGGGCTTCGGGCCACCGGGCTTCGGGCCGGCAGCGGCGGGCTTGGCACTGGAGCCGGGCTTCACCGCGTCGGTCTTCGGCTCGTCACCGGTCGAGTCGGCCGGCTGCGTGGCAGCCTGCTGCTCGGCGGCGGCCTTCTCGGCACGGGCCTTCTGTGCGGCCTCGGCCTCGGCCTGTCGCTGGGCGACGGACTTCGGTGCGGCCGGGGTCGGGACGTCCTCGGCAGCAGGTGCTGCCTGGACCTCGGGCTCCGGTGCGGGTGCCGGACGGACCGGGCCGGGGCGCGGGCCACCGGGCTTCGGCGCGCCGGACGCGGGCGTGCTGCTCTTGGCCGGCGTGCTCGGCGCGGGGGCCGAGGCTGCGGGCTTGGATGCCGGGACACCGTCCGCCTGCAGGGCGGCACGGAGCTTCCGGGCAACGGGGGGCTCGATGCTCGAGCTGGCACCCCGGACGAACTCGCCGAGCTCCTTGAGCTTCTCGAGTGCGGTCTTGCTGTCGACGCCGAGTTCGCTTGCGATCTCGTGTACGCGTGGTTTAGCCACTGTTCTCCTTCACGGGTCCCACCCCGTAAAGGGCAGGACTCAATGGATGACGGGTCTCATTTCGAGCCGCTCATCAGTTGTCCATAAGCCGTTCAGCCTGTTCTGTCATGTCCGGGCGCTCGGTCGACGCTCGTGAGAGGCCGACGATGTGGTCGAGCACCGCGGACGTGTCGGGATCGCGATCCAACCGGAGCGCACGGCGGAAAGCCCTGCGCTTGACGGCCAGATCGTAGGCATCGACGGTCGGTGTGAGCCATGCTCCCCGGCCCGGCATGACTGCCTTCGGATCCGCCACGACGCGGCCATCGCTCAGGGCGACGACTCGGAGGAGTGAGGATCGGGAAGCGCGACGACGACTGCCGATGCACGTTCTGACGGGAACCACTCTACTCCTTGCCTCGGACGTCCGCGATCCGGCGCGCCCTTCTGGGCACGCCGGCGGCGAAATCGCCTAGTCGTCGCCGTCCAGGATGGAGTCCGGCTGGATGTCGATCCGGGCCCCCGTGAGCTTGGCAGCCAGGCGGGCGTTCTGCCCTTCCTTGCCGATCGCGAGCGACAGCTGGTAGTCCGGGACGAGTGCGCGGACGGCCTTGGTCGACGCGTCGAGCACGAAGGCGCTGGTCACCTTGGCCGGCGACAGGGCGCTCGCGACGAACGCCGACAGGTCCGGGGACCAGTCCACGATGTCGACCTTCTCGGCACCGAGCTCGTTGGTGACCGCACGCACGCGCGCACCGAGCTCGCCGATGCAGGCACCCTTCGCGTTGACGCCGGGCTCGTTCGCCTTGACCGCGATCTTCGTGCGGTGACCGGCTTCGCGCGCGAGCGACGTGATCTCGACGACGCCTGAGGCGATCTCCGGCACCTCGAGGGCGAAGAGCTTCCGGACCAGGCCCGGGTGCGTGCGCGACACCGTGATCTGCGGACCCTTGTTGCCGCGGGCGACGCTCGTCACGTACACGCGGATGCGCGAACCGTGCGCGTAGGACTCGCCCGGCACCTGCTCTTCGGGCGGCAGGATCGCCTCGACCGTGCCGAGGTCGACCATCACCATGCGCGGGTTCGGGCCCTGCTGGACCACCCCGGCGACGATGTCGCCTTCCTTGCCGCGGAACTCGCCGAGGATCTTGTCGTCACCGATGTCGCGCAGGCGCTGGTTGATGACCTGCTTCGCCGCGAAGGCCGCGATGCGACCGAAGTCGCTCGGCTGGTCGACGGCTTCACCGATGACGGTGCCCTCGTCGTCGAGCTCGGGGACGTAGACACTGACCTCGCCGGACTTGCGGTCGAGCTCGACACGCGACTGCGCGTGGGCCGGCTCGCCGTTCTCTTCGGCGTGCTTCTGGTAGGCGGTCAGGATGGCAGATTCGATGATCTGGACCAGTTCGTCGAACGGGATCTCCCGCTCGCGCTCCATGAGTCGCAGGACTGCGAGATCGATCTTCACCGAGGTGCCTCCGTATTCAGATGAGTCGCTCCTGCGGATGGAACCGTCGCAGAAGTCGGCCACAAGCGTACCGCACTGCGGCTCGCGGACCCGAGCACGGATGCACGGGAGGCCCGTGGCGGCGTCGCCACGGGCCTCCCGTCCGTCGGGTGGTCGCGTCCAGGACGCGACCCGCTAGATCGCGCGGACCGCGTCGAGCAGCTCGGCGACCGGCACGTCGCGGCGTTCGCCGCTGGCACGGTTCCACAGCTCGACGACGCCGTCGGCGGCGCCGCGGCCGGCGACGACCACGATCGGCATGCCGAGCAGCTCGGCGTCGCGGAGCTTGACGCCGGGCGACACCTTCGGACGGTCGTCGTAGAGCACGTCGAACCGCTCACCCTCGAGCTCGGCGACGATCGACGTCGCCAGCTCGTAGGCGACCTGGTCACGGCCGGTGGCGACGATGTGCACGTCGAACGGTGCGACGTTCTTCGGCCAGGCCAGGCCCTTGTCGTCGTTGTGCGCCTCGGCCAGGATCGCCAGGATACGCGTCACGCCGATGCCGTACGAGCCCATCGTGACGGTCGCGAGCTTGCCGTTCTCGTCCTGCACCTTGAGGCCCAGGGCCTCGGCGTACTTGCGGCCGAGCTGGAAGACGTGCCCGATCTCCATGCCGCGGGCGGTCTCGAGCGGACCCGAGCCGTCGGGCGATGGGTCCCCCGCGCGGACGTCCGAGACCTCGGCGACACCGTCGGCCACGAAGTCACGGCCGGCGACCAGGCCGGAGACGTGCACGCCGCGCTCGTTGGCGCCGGTGACCCAGGCGGTGCCGTCGACCACGCGCGGGTCGACGAAGTACCGGATGCCCGTGGCGCTCTCTGCGCCGAGGACCTGCGGGCCGATGTAGCCCTTGACCAGGCCCTTGTGCTTCTTGAAGTCGTCGTCGCCTGCGGCTTCGACCTCGGCCGGAGCGAACGCCACCTCGGCGCGCTTCAGGTCGACGTCGCGGTCACCGGGGAGCCCGACGATCACGACCTCGCGTGTGCCGTCCAGGTGGGTGAGGGCGAGGACGACGTTCTTCAGCGTGTCCGCAGCGGTCCACGGCGCGCCGTCGCGCGGGGCGACCTCGTTCGCGTGGGCGACGAGCGTGTCGATCGTCGGGGTGTCCGACGACGGCAGGAGCACCGCGTCGGGCTGGCCCTCGATCGGCAGCGACGCGGGCACGGGCGTGACGTAGGCCTCGACGTTCGCCGCGTAGCCGTTCGCACTGCGGACGAAGGTGTCCTCGCCCACGGCGATCGGGTGCAGGAACTCCTCCGACTTGGAGCCCCCCATCGCGCCGGCATCCGCCTTGACGATGACGTACTCGAGGCCGAGGCGCGCGAAGATCTTCTCGTACGCGTCGCGCATGACCTGGTAGCTGCGCTCGAGGCCCTCGTCGGTGAGGTCGAACGAGTACGCGTCCTTCATGGTGAACTCGCGACCGCGCAGCAGACCCGCGCGCGGGCGTGCTTCGTCGCGGTACTTGTCCTGGATCTGGAACAGCGTGACGGGGAGGTCCTTGTACGACGAGTACAGGTCCTTCACCAGCAGCGCGAACATCTCTTCGTGCGTGGGGGCGAGCAGGTAGTCGGACCCCTTGCGGTCCTGCAGGCGGAACATGCCGTCGCCGTACTCGGTCCAGCGGTTCGTCGCCTCGTACGGCTCGCGCGGCAGCAGCGCCGGCAGGAGCACTTCCTGCGCACCGGCAGCGACCATCTCGTCGCGGATGATCCCCTCGATCTTGGCGCGCACCCGGAGACCGAGCGGCAGCCAGGCGAAGATCCCCGGGGACTGGCGACGGACGTACCCGGCGCGGACGAGCAGCTTGTGGCTCGTCACCTCGGCGTCGGAGGGGTCGTCGCGGAGCGTACGGAGGAACAGATGCGAAAGCCGTGTGACCACGGGCCCAGCCTAGCGGCGTGCGCGCACCGCGGGCGCTCGCACCGTGCGAGGTCCGGGCGAACGGTGCGAGGTCCCTGGCGAACGGTGCGAGGTTGCGTACTCGGTGCGGGGCAGGGAGACTCGCACCGAGTACGGAACCTCGCACGGGAGCGCAGCGCGCCGAGACCGCCTCGCACGGTGCGAGGGGTGTACTCGCGCTACGGGATGGTGATGACCTCGGGGCTGCCGAGCGCGGCCTCCGGCCCCATCTCGTCGGCGATGCGGTTCGCCTCGGCGATGAGGGTCTGCACGATCTCGTGCTCCGGCACCGTCTTGACGACCTTGCCCTTCACGAAGATCTGGCCCTTGCCGTTGCCCGACGCCACGCCGAGGTCGGCCTCGCGCGCCTCGCCCGGGCCGTTCACGACGCAGCCCATGACGGCGACGCGCAGGGGGACGGACATGCCCTCGAGCCCCTTGGTGACGTCGTTCGCCAGCTGGTAGACGTCGACCTGGGCCCGGCCGCAGCTCGGGCACGAGACGATCTCGAGCTTGCGTTCGCGCAGGTTGAGCGACTGCAGGATCTGCAGGCCGACCTTGACCTCTTGCGCGGGCGGCGCGGACAGGGACACGCGGATGGTGTCGCCGATCCCCTCGGCCAGCAGGATGCCGAACGCGGTGGCGCTCTTGATGGTGCCCTGGAACTCGGGGCCGGCCTCGGTCACACCGAGGTGCAGCGGCCAGTCACCGGCGGCGGCGAGCTGTCGGTAGGCCTTGACCATGACGATCGGGTCGTTGTGCTTGACCGAGATCTTGAAGTCGTGGAAGTCGTGCTCCTCGAACAGGCTGGCTTCCCACACGGCGGACTCGACGAGCGCCTCGGGTGTGGCCTTGCCGTACTTCTGCAGCAGGCTCGGCTCGAGCGACCCGGCGTTGACGCCGATGCGGAGCGACACGCCTGCGGCCTTCGCCGCGGCGGCGATCGCACCGACCTGGTCGTCGAACTTGCGGATGTTGCCCGGGTTCACGCGGACCGCGGCACAGCCGGCGTCGATCGCCTGGAACACGTACTTCGGCTGGAAGTGGATGTCGGCGATGACCGGGATCTGCGACTTCTTCGCGATGATCGGCAGCGCGTCGGCGTCTTCCTGCGTCGGCACGGCGACCCGGACGATGTCGCAGCCCGAGGCCGTGAGCTCGGCGATCTGCTGCAGCGTCGCGTTGATGTTCGTCGTCGGGGTCGTGGTCATCGACTGGACGGACACCGGAGCATCGCCGCCCACGAGCACCTTGCCGACCCGGATCTGGCGCGACTTGCGTCGGGGGGCGAGGGTTTCGGGCGACTTGGGCATACCGAGGTTCACAGCGGGCACGTGAGCACTCTACGCGCTCGCTCCGAGCGTCCCGGCCCGGTCACACCGGACGCTCAGAGCCGGGTGGCGCTGTCCACCACGGTGATGAGCGGCGCGTACAGCCGCATCGCGTCGAGCGCCCGCTCGTGGTCCGCGTCGCTCGCCCCGGCGCAGGCGTCCGCGACGACCGTCACGGTCGCTCCGGCGTCCGCCGCCGCCAGGGCGGTCGACAGCACGCAGCAGTCGGTCGACACCCCCGTGAGCACCAGGTGCGGGTGGTCGCCGACGACTGCCTGGAGGCCCGTCCCCCACTTGCCGAACGTCGGCTCGGTCACGACGGGGTCGTTCCGGTCCCCTGCCGCACTCGCGAAGGGCTCGGTCAGCGCGTACAGCGCGTCGGCGTCCGGCACGAGGGCGAAGGGCCACTCGCGGTAGTACGGCACCCAGGCGCCCTGCGGGCGCTGGGGCGCGACGAACCGGGTGAACACCGTGCGTCCGGTGAACCGGGGCAGCAGACGCTCGATGCCCACTCCGGCGTGGTCGTACCGCGGCGCGGCCCACGGTGACTCCCCCGTGAAGACCTGCTGCATGTCGATGACGACGAGCCAGGCGTCGTCGGGGACGCCCGTGCTCACCGCTGTGCTTCCTGGCGCCGGACGGAGCCCCGGGCGAACAACAGGGTGCCGAGGAACCCGACGACGAGCGCGACCAGCACACCGAGGTTCGCGTAGGCCCAGGCGCCGTCGCGTCCGCCGAGCCCGAACGGCCCGAGCAGGTAGCCCTGCCACGACAGCCACGCCGGTGACGCCAGCGTGACGAGGCCCCACCCGAGCGCCGTGCCGACCGCGACCAGGGCGATCGCACCCCACCGGACGTCGCCGTAGCGGCCGCGACGGTCGTCGAGCTCGCCTTCGGCGTAGGCCGTGCGCCGCAGCAGGACGTCGGCGACGAAGATGCCGGCCCAGGCAGCGATCGGGACGCCGAGGGTGATGAGGAACGCCTGGAACGGGCCGACGAAGTCCGTCGCGAAGAAGGCGATGTAGATCGCCCCCGCCACCATGAACACGCCGTCCACCCCGGCGGCGACCGGCCGTGGGATCTTCACGCCGACGCTCAGCAGCGCGAGGCCCGACGAGTAGATGTCGAGCACCGCGCCGCCGACGAGCCCGAGGATCGCGACGAGGGCGAACGGGATGAGGAACCACACCGGCAGGATCGTGGTGAGCGCGCCGATCGGGTCGGCACCGATCGCCGCGCTCAGGTCCGGCGAGGACCCGGCGAGCAGGACACCGAAGACCACGAGGATCGCCGGTGCGAGGGCACCGCCGAAGGTCGTCCACCCGACGACTCCCCCGGTGGACGACGACCGCGGCAGGTACCGCGAGTAGTCGGCAGCGGCGTTCACCCAGCCGAGGCCGAACCCGGTCATCACGAGCACGAGCGCACCGATGAACTGCTGGGCACTGCCCGTCGGCATCGCGGCGATCGCGGCGAAGTCGATGGACGGCACCGCGAGCACGACGTAGACGACCGTGAGCACAGCGGTGATGACCGTGATCCAGGTCTGCAGGCGCATGATGACGTCGAAGCCCGCGACGCCGGCCCCGACCACGAGCGCGGCGACCACGACGAGGGCGACGACCTTCGTCAGCACCCCGCCGTCCCAGCCGAGCTCGGTGAACACCGTCGAGGTCGCGAGGACCGCCAGTGCGGCGAGGGCGGTCTCCCACCCGACGGTGAGGATCCAGCTCAGGAACGAGGGCACCCGGTTGCCGCGGACCCCGAAGGCCGCGCGGCTCAGCACCATCGTCGGCGCCGACCCCCGCTTGCCGGCGATCGCGACGACGCCGCACAGCAGGAACGAGAACACCACCCCGATGACCGAGACGACGGTGGCCTGCCAGAACGAGATGCCGAAGCCGACCACGAACGACCCGTAGGCGATGCCGAGGACGGAGATGTTCGCCGCGAACCACGGCCAGAAGAGTCCCCGCGGGGTGCCCTTGCGGTCAGACTCGGCGATGACGTCGAGGCCCTGCCGTTCAACGGTGCGGACCTCGGGCGCGGCAGTGGTGAGCCCGGAGTTCGTGGGCGCTGTGCTCATCCGCTGAGCGTAGCGCCGCAGCGACTACCCGAACAGGTTCACGGGCCGCACGATGTCGGCGTAGATCAGCAGCGCGCTCATCCCCGCCAGCAGCACCACGACGACCATCGTGAGCGGCATCGTCTTCGCCAGGTCGATGGGGCCCGGGTCCGCCTTGCCGACGAGTTTGAAGGACCGTCGCTTGATCGCCTCCCACAAGGCGCCGGCGATGTGCCCGCCGTCGAGCGGCAGCAGCGGCACCATGTTCAGCACGAACAGGCCGATGTTCAGCGAGGCCAGCAGCCCGAGGATCGTGTACGCCTTGTCGACCACCGGCACGCCGCTCATCGACGAGACCTCGCCGATCGCGCGGCCGACACCGACGACCGACACGGGGCTGTCCTGCGACCGCTCCTGCGCGCCGAACGCCGCGTTCCAGACGGCGACCAGGCGCTGCGGCAGGTCGATGATGAGGTGCGCCGACGCGGCGATCTGCGCACCCGTCGCGGGCAGGACCTCGGCCGGCGACTGCCGCACGAGCGACTGCCCGATGCTGACGCCGACGACACCGACCCGCTGGGTCTTCGTCGTGCCGTCGTCGTTCGTGACGACCTTGCCCTCGGCGTCGTAGACGTCGCGGGTGGCGGTCGTCGGGGTGATCTCGAGCGTCTTCCGGGCACCGTCACGCTCGACGACGACCGTCACCTGCTCGCCGGCCGACTTCTGGAAGACCTCGGAGACGCGCGCGATGGTCGGGTCCTGCTCACCGTTCACCGAGAGCACGACGTCGCCCGACGCGATGCCGGCCTGCTTCGCCGGCGACTCCGCATCGCCCGAGGTGCACTCGGTCGTCTGGCTGGTCGGCAGGACACAGTCGACGCTCGAGGTGAACGTCGTGGTCGGCGACCCGAAGCCGCACAGCAGCACGCCGAACAGCACGATCCCGATCACCAGGTTCATCGCGGGTCCAGCGACCATCACGATGATGCGCTTCCACGGGGTGAGTCGGTAGAAGGCGCGGGAGTCGTCGCCGCCGGAGCCCGCGATCTGCTCCGCGCTGGCCTGGCGGGCGTCCTGCACGAACGCGCCGTACATGCCGGTGTTCGTGATCGCACTCGGGCGGCCGGAGGCACGCGGCTTGAGCATGCCGACCATCGAGATGTATCCGCCGAGCAGGATCGGGCGGATACCGTACTCGGTCTCACCCCGCTTGAACGACCACATGGCCTTGCCGAAGCCCAGCGAGTACTGCGTCACCTTGACGTTGAACAGCTTCGCGAAGGACAGGTGCCCCAGCTCGTGGAGTCCGATCGAGACCAGCAGGCCGATGATGAAGACGACCACGCCGAGGACGAAGAGCAGGACGGATTCGACGGTCACCGGGAAAGGGTACGGGACGCTTGCCATGACGGAGCCGAGCGCCGTCTGAGAGGTGATCTGAGCCTCTCCCCACCGGCACGGCCGTCCCGCCGCTGGCGCGTCGCGCCGGAACCGGCGGTGTGGGCCCAGTCCGTCACGTGGTGACCAGGCGACGGACGGGAGGCGCGGATCGCGTCAGCGGGTCAGCGCGCGGTCCGCCGCGGCGCGGGCCCAGTGCTCCGCAGCGAGCACGCCGTCGAGTGACGACTCCCCCGCGGTGTGCTCCTCGACGACGCGCTCGACCGTGTCGACGATGTCGAGGAAGCCGATGGCGCCCGCGTGGAACGCGGCCACGGCCTGCTCGTTCGCCGCGTTGAACACGGCCGGGAAGGTCCCGCCGAGTTCACCGACATGCTTCGCGAGGGCGACGGCGCCGAACGCGTCGGCGTCGAGCGGCTCGAAGGTCCAGGTGCTCGCCGTCGTCCAGTCGAGCGGCACACCGACCCCGGGCACGCGGTCCGGCCACGCCAGGCCGAGCGCGATCGGCAGACGCATGTCCGGCGGCGAGGCCTGCGCGATGGTGGAGCCGTCGACGAACTCGACCATCGAGTGCACGATCGACTGCGCGTGCACCGTGACCTCGATGCGGTCGTACGGCACGCCGAAGAGCAGGTGCGCCTCGATGACCTCGAGCCCCTTGTTGACGAGCGTGGCGGAGTTCGTCGTGACGACGAGTCCCATGTCCCACGTGGGGTGCGCCAGCGCCTGCGCCGGGGTGACGTCGCGGAGCTGCTCGCGGGTGCGGCCGCGGAACGGACCGCCGCTCGCCGTCAGGACGAGCCGCTGCACCTCGGTGTCGGCACCGGAGCGGAGCGCCTGCGCGATCGCCGAGTGCTCACTGTCCACGGGGACGATCTGGCCCGGCGCTGCAGCCTGCTGCACCAGGGAACCGCCCACGATGAGGCTCTCCTTGTTGGCGAGCGCCAGGGTCGCACCGGTCTCGAGCACCGCGAGCGTCGGCCCGAGGCCGACCGACCCCGTGATGCCGTTCAGGACGACGTCGGCCTCGACGCTGCGGACGAGCCGCTCGGAGTCCTCCGCCCCGAACGCCGTGTCGCGCACGCCGAACCGCTCGGCCTGCTCGGCGACCAAGGTGCGGTTGCTGCCGGCGGTCAGACCGACGACCTCGAACCGGTCGGGGTTGCGGGCGACGACGTCGAGCGCCTGCGTGCCGATCGAGCCGGTGCTGCCGAGGACGACGATGCGTCGCCTTTCAAGGGTGTCCACGGCGCCAACCCTATCTGCGGGCTCGACGCGTGCAGTATGTTGCACACCGCACTTCACGGCCACTATGGTGACGACGCAACCTCAGGAGGGGATGAACGATGTCGATGAAGAACACAGTTGCCGCTGCCGTGATCGTGGTGTTGGGGATCGGAGCGCTGCCGACGGCAGCGAACGCAACAACTCCCGCGCCGACCACACTCGCGGTACTGACCGATCTGCGGGGGGCCCAGTCGCATGCGGAGATCGATGCCGTGATGCAGGGCGCAGCTCCCGTCGAGGCCCTGGCCGATCCAGACACCGGAGACATCCTCGCGGCAATGAGCGTTCGATCACGTGCGCTCACGCCGGTGGGACCCGGATGCACCAGCACCAGCGCATGCATGCTCCGTTCGTCGGGCGGGCCGTACGGTTTGACCGGTACCGGAACGAAGACCGGCACGTGGAGAGGGGTCACCGGCGTGAAGTCCGGAGATCGACGGACGAGTTTCTGGGCATCGAACGGGATGGCCTACGAGTATCGAGCAGGTGCCTCGGTGACGTGGACGAAAGCTGTCACGGTCACCAAGGTGAGCCGCTGACTGCTGTCGTAGGACGGAAGAGGCCGACCACTGTTGTCAGTGGTCGGCCTCTTCAGGTCGTGTCGACTTCGGCGCTCAGCCCTTCGCGAGGATGTCGACGACGAAGACGAGCGTGGCGTTCTTCGGGATGCCCGAGCCTTCGCGAGGAGTCGCGCCGTAGGCGTCCTCCGGCGTGGCGACGATCAGCACCTGCGAGCCGACCTTCTGGCCGACGAGCCCCGTGACGAAGCCCTTGATGAGTGCGCTCTCGGAGACCGTGAAGGTCGTCGGGGCGCCCTTCGACCACGAGGAGTCGAACTCCTTGCCGGTGTCGTAGACGACGCCCTTGTACTGCACGAGGGCGGTGTCGCCGTCGGCGATGGACGCGCCGTCGCCCTGCTTGAGGACCTCGACGGTCGTCTTGGTCGGGGCCTTCACACCGTCGGGGATCGTGATCTCCGGCTCGCCGGACGCCTTGTCCTTGACCGTCGGCAGGCCGGGGTCCTGGTCCTGCGGGGTGCCGTTCGCCTTGGTGGGGGTCTGCGCGACGACGTCCGCGACCACGACGATCTCGCCGCCGGTGTTGAAGCCGAGTGCCGCGGACTGACCGACCGCTGCCACCCGGTCGCCGACCTTCGAGCAGGCGAGGAGGGCACCGAAGCCCGAGCCGCCGACGGACAGGACCTGCGGGTTGCCCTCGTCGAAGCCGACCGTGCCGAGCTTCTTGGCGTCCTTGGCCTCGTAGACCGTGTACGACACCTGGGCGTAGTCGCCCTCGTCCAACGACGCGCCCTTGCCCGAGACGAGCTTGGTGGCCTGCGGCGTCTTCGCCGACAGACCGGCCGCGAACTTGACCGTCGGGGCCTTCGCGCCGCCGAACGAGCCGGTCGCCCGGATCGAGTCAGAGGACTTGCCGGGGTCCGGGCAGGACGTGATCGCCGAGGCGGTCGCACTGGCGGTCGGGGTCGGCGAGGCCGTGGACCCGTCCGAACCGGAGCCGGAGCATGCGGCGAGGCCCAGCACGACGGCGGGGATGAGGGCAATCGGGAGCAGGCGCAGACGCTTCACGGGACCCTAGTCTGCCCCACCTGCTGAAGAGTCCCCTGCCAATGTCGCAGCACGGACGACGGTCTGGGCCTCGTGGTGCACCGGGAACGACACCGACCGGGCGATGAAGCAGAGCTGGTTCGCCGTGGCGTGCGCGGCTTCGGCATCGGCCACCCGGTCTGCCTCGAGGATCGTCACGACCGGGTGCAGCGTCGCACCGGTGAGCTCGCCCGAGCCGTCGCGGTTCAGGTTCAGCGACGCAGTGGCCGTGTCGCGGTAGTCGACGACGGTGAAGCCCTGGGTCACCGCGACGTGCAGGTAGCTGAGCATGTGGCACTGGGCCAACGCGGCGACGACGAGTTCCTCCGGGTTCCAGCGGTCGCGGTCACCGCGGAACGTGGGGTCGGCCGAGCCGGCCACGTCGGGCTTGCCGACCGCCGAGACGACGTGGTCGCGCCCGTAGTCGCGGTAGCCGGACGTGCCGGTGCCGCGGTCTCCCGTCCAGCTGACGGAGACCTCGTAGGTGTGGTCCTGCACGGGTGCTGCCCCTTCGTCGGCGTCACTGGCGGTCGTCCGCCCTGGCTAGCATGGCGGCATGACGGTGAGCCACGAAGTCCGCACTGATCGCCATCCTCTCACCGCCGACGGGTCGGTCGAACTCGCGGTCCTCGACCGGTCGGGGTTCGACGAGAGCCGGCACATCGGCGCCGGGGTCGTGGTCGACTCCTCGGGTGCCGTCGTCGACTCTGTCGGCGACGTCACCGCCAGCATCTACCCGCGCTCGACGATGAAGCCGTTCCAGGCCCTCGCCGTCCGCGGCGCCGGTGCCCGGTTCTCCGACGAGGAACTCGTCCTCACCACCGCGAGCCACGCCGGTACCGTCGCACACCAGGCCCTCGCGCTGCACATGCTCGAGTCGTTCGACCACGTCGAGGCCGACCTCGGGTGCCCGCCGGACATGCCCTTCGACCGAGCGACCGGCCGGACGATGGACGGCCCCCGGCGCCTGGCGATGAACTGTTCGGGCAAGCACGCTGGCATGCTCGCCGCCTGCCGCGTCAACGGGTGGGACGAGGCGACGTACCTGGACATCGAGCACCCGATGCAGCAGCGCGTCCGCTCGGTGGTCGAGGAGTACACGCACGAGACGGTCGACCTGGTCGGCACCGACGGCTGCGGCGCTCCCGTCTTCCCGCTCACGATGACCGGACTGGCACGCGGGTTCGCCGGCGTCGTCGCCCGGGCCGACGACGACTCCGCGGCGCTGACCGACGCCGTCCTGGCGCACCCGTGGGCGATCGACGGGGTCGGGCGGGCCAACACCGTCACGATCGAGCGGCTGCAGGTCCTGGCGAAGCTCGGGGCCGAGGGCGTCATGGTGATGGGGCTGCCCGGTGGTGCCGCGGTCGCGGTGAAGGTGCTGGACGGGTCACAGCGCGCGGGCACCCTCGCAGCGCTCGCCCTGCTGCAGCGGAACGGGCTGGTGGGCGCCGACGGCGTGGCCGATGTCCTGGCGGCGACGGGTGAACAGGTGCTCGGCGGTGGTGTGCCGGTCGGCGCGGTCCGGGTCGGCGCCGGCCTGCGCTGAGGCCGTCATCCGACGAGCTCCGGCAGTATCGGGAGCACCGGGAGCACCGGGAGCACCGGGAGCACCGGGAGCACCGGTTTGAGCGTCACACCGCGTCGGTCGGGTGGGCGACGGACGGTGCAGCCGTAGCGGGTGACCTCGACCGCGGCGTCCCACAGCCGTGGCATCGCGCCGAGTCCCGGGACGAGCACGACCGTGCCGCTCGGACGTCCGGAGCGGTCGAGGCGAGCGAGCACCGCCGTGCCGTCGGGCAGCGTCGTACCGTCGGGCAGGGTCGCGCCGTCGGGCAGCGCCGGACCGTCGCCAGCGGGGCTTCCGGGTCTGCCGGCTGCGCGGAGGTCGTCCCACGGATCGGCGGTGGCGCGGAGCTGTTCGGCGATCGCCCGGAACACCGCGGCGGCGAGTGCCCCGGTGCCGACGACCACGACGTGACCGGTCGTGTCGGTCTCCCACGGGTCACCGTCCGGGCCGTGGCCGAGCAGGAGCCGTCCGGGCGCGCTCGGACAGTGGGACTCGATCGCCGCGGCGGAGTCGTCGCCGGCCAGCGACTCCGGTTCGCGGGGCCCGCCTGCGCCGGACCGGTGCAGCAGGACGTCGAGCACCGCGCAGCACCCGGCGGCTGCGAACACCACCGCACGGGAAGCGCCGTCGAGGGGCGCGAACACCCCGGCGAGGACGAGCACGACGGCGGTCCCGACCAGGACGCACCGAGCAGCGAACGGGGTCATGCCTCCATCGCAGCAGGACGGCGGCGTCTCCGGGGCGCCGAGGACCGATCTGTGGAGAACTCCGAGCGCTACTGCACGAGGAAGAACTGCTCGCCGATGTCCACCCGAGCCCCGCGCTCCACGCGGTACCGACGGCCGGGCTCGCAGCGACGGATCGAACCGTCGATGTGGCGGACGACGGTGCCGTTGCCGGAGAACCGGTCGGACACCCACAGGTCGTCACCGTCGCGGCCGAGCTCGAGGTGGGTCTTCGACACCGACTTGCCCGGATCGTGGACGGTCAGCAGGTCGTCGTAGCGCTCCCCCGGCTGCGGACGAGGCAGACGACCGAGCAGGCCCGTGCCGTGCACCCCGAACCGCTCGCCCGTGCTGAAGTGCAGCAGGAACGGCGCGCGCGTCGGGGTCTTCGAGACGATGCGGGTCTCGTCGACGTCCTCGTCGAGCTCGTCGGCATCCGCACTGGCCTCGGGACGGTCCGACGGCGGGAGCGGGAGCTCGGGTGCCGTCGCCCCGGGGAGCGGAGGCAGCGGCGCGGCGAGCGGGGCCTGCGCCGGCGGGGCCCAGGACCGTTCGGAGTCCTGCGGTTCTCCGTGCGGTGCCGCGTCCCCGGGCTCGGTCGGCTCGGTCACCGGCGCCGCGTGTGCGCCGCGGGGACGGCCACCCGGGCGCGAGGCCTCGCTGTCCGGCAGGGCAGACTCGTCGTCGGCGGCGGTCTCGTCGGCCACGTCCTCGACGGACCCGTTCTCGTCGGACCTGGTCTCACCGGACCCGGTCTCGTCGCTCGAGGCCTGATCGTCCGCAGGCGCATCGACCGGGATCTCGTCGTCCGGCACGTCGGTCGACGACGACCCGCCGGCTCCGGCCGACTCCACGCCGGAGTGCTCGGTCGCCCAGTCCGGACGCGCCATCGGCAACGGTACGACCGGTCCGGTGAACGCGGCGGTCACGGCGGGGCGGACTGCTCCGCACTCGCCGCAGAAGATGTCGTCGGGCTCGAGGCGGTTGCCGCAGACGTGGCAGATGGTCGTGGCGTGCATGCCCGGCGTCACGAGCGGCGCGGGCCGCGGCGGTCGGCGGTCGATCAGGGGCTCGACGACGGCGGTGTCCCCCGGCTGCGGCGGCGAGACGACGGGGACGGCTGCGGTCGGTTGTCCGAGCGCACCGTCCTGCACGGGCTCGCCGGAGCGGGTGGACGTCGTGTCGTCAGCACCGTCGGTGTCGGCGTGCACGGCTGCGTCATCCGTCGCGTGCGGGGACGCCGCGGTGTCGTCTGGCGTGTCGTGGGACGTGTCACGGGGCGTGTCGTCAGCGACGGTCGGTGCACTCGGGACCGGCGGCACGACGGGAGCCGGATCAGCTCCGGACGCGGGCTGCGCGGCATCGGTGGTGGCGCCGCGACCGACCCACCAGGACGGGCCTGCCGGAGCCGCGGACGGGGCCGGAGCGACCGGCGGCGCCCACACGGGTGCCGGCGCCTCGTCAGCGGCCGGCGGGGTCACGGGACGGTCCTCGACGGGAGCCAACCGGGTCCGCTCGGGGTCGTCGGCGAGGGCGTCGGCGGGCTCGGAGCGGTAGGCGTCCGGGTCCAGTGGCGGTTCGTCCTGGGCGGGGACGGCGTCGGGCTGCGCGGCCGCGGTCGACCAGCCGCCGAGGCCGGAGCCCGCTCCGTGCACGTGCGACGGTGCCTCGCGCGGGGCGAGGTCGCCGGGGCGTTGTACGGGCACCGCGGTCGGGGGTTCGGTGCTGCGGCGGTCGGCACCGGTCAGCCAGGCGCGGGTGGCGGGGTCGAGGGTCGACTCGGGCAACCACGCGTCGGCCGCAGGGTCGGAGCGACGTCCGTGGGAGTCGGGCTGCTGGAGGGGCGGTGGTGGCGCCTGCTCGACGGGGGTCGGAGCGACCGGCCGGCGGCTCGCTCCGGCGGTCACCGCGCGTCCGCACTCACCGCAGAAGATCGCCCCCTCCGGGAGCATCGATCCACAGTGTTCGCATCTGATCACGGTCTGCCTCTGTCCTCACTCGGCCGTCCACGACGCTCGTCAGGCCTCCGGCCATCGTAGTCACCGCGTCTCGCCGAGCCCTGACCGGTGGTGGCGCGCGGCCGTCCGGGTCCGCGCAGGGACCGGAGCGACACGGCGGTGCGGAACCGCTCACGGCGCGTCCGACCGGCGCGCAGGGTCCCCACCGCGTCGTCCGTCGCCGACCACATCCGGTCGGCGGCGGCCTGGTCGACATCGCTCGGTCCGAACACCGCCCGGTCGGCGAGGGCGGCCAGTCCGGTCCCGCCCTCACCCGGAGCACCGGTCACGGTCTCGCGTCGTGTGGCCGATCCGGCCACGTCGTGCCCACGGTCGAGGAGCGCATCGCGGTACTCGTCCCAGGCCCCGACGATGCGACCGCGCGGCGTCGGAGCACGACGGCGCCGTCGGCGCCGGACCCGCTTCAGCAGGACGACCACCCCGAACGGCAGGAGCACGAGGGCGATCAGCCCCAGTGCGCCGAGCACCCACGGCAGCGCTGCGAGCAGGATCTGCAACCACAGCGGCTGCACGGGCGGCGTGCTCCGGTCGCTCTGCGGCGGCGCCTGCTGGTCCTGGTCCTGCTGGTCGACCGGAGGCGGCGGCACGACGGTCTCGGGACGGGTCACCGGCTGCGGCGTCTGCTGCTGCTCGTTCGGGATCTCGCGGACACTCGGGTTGGGGTTGAGCATCACCCACCCCCACTGCGCGGTGTCGACCTCGATGCGCGCGGTGACGTCCGAGCCGCGGAACGTCGTGGTGCCGCCGCTCGCCGACGCCCCGCCGGACCCCGAGTCGCCGCCTGCGGTGAAGCCCATGACCACCCGTGCCGGGAACCCGAGCTCGTCGGCCATCAGCGCTGCTGCGGCGGCGTACTGCTCCTGGTCGCCGATCATCAGCGGCGACGTCAGGAGCTCCTGGATGCGGTCGGCGCCGTGCCCCGAACGGCTCATCCGGTCGTCACCGACGCCGTGGCTGACGTACCCGTTGCGCTTGAGCGCCTGGATCACCGCGACGAGCTTCGCACCAGAAGTCGCATCGGCGTCGGTCGTCGCCTCGACCGTCTCGCGGACGGCGTCCGGCACGTCGCGCGCCGTCGGGACCGCGGCACTGCCAGGGCGGGCGGCCGCGAGCTGCTCGTCCGTCGGCTGGTCGGGGACCACGGCGGTCAGGTCGTAGGAAGTGCCTTCGCGGACACCGCCGACCACGGCGCCCGTCTGCGTCGAGCCGTTGTAGAAGAAGGAACCGCGCTCGTCGTCGGCGTCGGTCCCGGTGAAGTCGACGCGCTCCAGGTCCCCCACCGTCGGCAGCCAGACCCCGCTGTAGCCGTCGACGGTCACCCCGACGCGCACCGTGGTGCCGTCCACGCCACGGACGTCGACCGACGTCGGCACGCGCTCGAACGTGCCCGACGACGAGGAGCCGTCCGACCCGCCGACGCGGTAGACCACGCCGTCGTAGGTGTCGAGCGTCGCGATGCGCACGAACCCGTTCTCCGGCAGTCCGGTGACCCGGAGCTGTGCGGTGTCCGCCGCGCTCTGTTCCTCGTACGCGCGGAAGCCGCTCAGCGGGCTGACGTAGTCGCGGGGGTCGAACGGCTTCACGACGTCCGTGCGGGCGACGGTGCGCTCGTTGGCCGGTGGCGCGACCAGCCCGAGACCCGTGGCGACGACGGCCGCCGCGACGATCGTCCCCGTGCCGACGAGCGCGGGGCGCACGACGGACCGAGCGATCGGCACCGGCGACCCGATCGTGGTCGCCACGGCGACCGCGCGACGTGCGTGCCGCACCGTCAGCACCCACACGAGCGCGACGGCGACGAGCACGACGGCCGTCACGATCGACGTGTCCAGCCGGCTCGGTCCGACGACCACCCCGATCGCGAACAGCACCAGTGCCGGGATGCTCGCGAGTTCCTGCCTGGAGGCACGGGTCGCCACGCTCACGGCCGTCACCGTGGCGACGAGGAGCGTCACGAAGTACGGCACGAGGAGCGCCTCGTACGAGCCGACCGGCAGGCTGATGGTCACCAGCTGCTTCCACCCAAGCGCGACGCCGGCGAACAGCGCGAGCAGGCCCGGGCCCGTCGGCAGGACCCCGTTGGCCTGACCGGGCACGGCGGCGGGTACACCGGCGAGCGTGAACGCCGCCACCGTCGCGATCGCCACCACGACCAGCGGCAGCCGCAGGACCGCGCCGACGAGGGCGACGAGGGTGCCGAACGCGATCGCGGTCACCGCCGCGACGATCATCGAGTCGTCGCGGTAGACCGGCCACCACGACACACTCGCGATCGCGAGCAGGAGCCACACGACGAGGGTCCCGCCGGCAAGACGGAACGGCACGAGCCGCCGGGCATCGCGTCGATCGGAACGCCGGGTCGACCGACGGGCACGCTCCGCGGGCGGCGTCGGCGTGGCCACCGGAGGGGCGCTCACGCGGCGGCCGATCGGTGCAGGGCGTGCCGGAGGTCGTCCAGGTAGCCGATGGTCATCACGGTCAGGCCCGCGACCCGCAGGAACCGTGGCTGTGCTTCGGGCTCACAGATCACCGCGACGACCTCGACCCCGACGGGGAAGCGCGTCGCCGCGAGCCGGAGCGCCGGCAGTCCGATCGTCGAACCGACGACCAGGAACGCCACCGAGATGCCCTCGGTGTCGCTGCCGACGATCCGGGAGACCTCGGCGATGGGCAGGCAGGCATCGGCGAGTCCGACCGAGGCGAAGTCGTCGAGCAGTCGCGTCGGGGTGACCGTCGGCAGGGTCCGCACCGCGTAGACGGCACGCTTCGCGAACTCCGGGGTGCGTTCCGACACCACGACCGAGACCTCTCGGCCGTCGCGGATCGCACGGGCACCGAGCGAGGCCGCAGCGCTCACCGCGAGCTCGAACTCCTCGTCGTCCCCGAACTCCGACCGGGCGATGCCGAGTGCCACTACCAGGTGCGAGCGGCGCGTGTCCTCGAACTGGCGCACCATCAGCGCGCCCGACTTCGCCGTCGACTTCCAGTGGATGGTGCGGGGGTCGTCACCCGGCATGTACTCGCGGATGGCGTGGAACGCGATGTCGGCCGGCGACAGGTCGGTGGTCGCCTGCCCCTCGAGGTCGCGCACCAGCCCGGTGCTCGTCGACGGGATCGCGATCGTGCGCGGGTGCACGATGACCTGTTCGCGTGCGGTCCAGACGACCTCGCGGCGGACGAGACCGACGGGGTCGGCGCGGACACCGGTGACCGGCCCCACGTCGAGCACGCCGCGGCGCACGGTCGGCACGGGCACCAGCTGCTCGAACGTGCCGTGCGCGCCGATCGCCGGGATCGCGACGTCGACGAGACCCGGGCCGACCGGCACCTCGACCGTCGTCGGCACCGAGGGCAGACGTGTCGGGTTCTCCGCCGTGACCACCACACCGGCCTCGTCGCCGACCGCCACACGGTGCTGCGGCAGGCGCATCCGGATCACCAGCCGCGTGCGGCCGATGAGCGCGATGGCGGCGACGACGACGAGCACCGCTCCCGCGAACCCGACGACGACGATCTCGCGCAGGCCGAACCGGTAGCCGGCCACGAACGCGACGAGCGTGAGGGCCGCGACCGTCCACCCGAGCCCGGTGACGACGGAGGAGACCTCGCCCCAGGAACGCTTGACGAGCCTCCAGGCCGTTGCCCAGACCCGGACGATCCCGACGACCGCATCCGCTGCAACGCCGTCGCGGTCACCGACGATCCGTGAGCGGACGTTGGTCAGGCCGGCGACCGTCCCCGTGCGCTCGTACGCCGTCGTCCCGCGACGCGACCGCGTCGAGGACGGACGGCGTGAGCGCGTGGAGACGGGCCGGCGGTCCGTCACGTCGTGACTCGGTCGGCCGGCGGCGGCGTCTCCACCAGCAGCTGCGCGATGACGCTCGGCGCACTGACACCGTCGAACTCCGCCTCGGCGTCGAGCACCAGGCGGTGCGCGAGCACCGGGACGGCGAGGGCCTTGACGTCGTCCGGCGTGACGTAGTGGCGGCCGCTCAGCGCCGCGAGCACGCGTGCCGAACGGATGAGGCCCATCGCGCCGCGGACGCTGACGCCCAGGCGGACCTCGCTGGCCGAACGTGTCGCGTCGACCAACCGTGCGACGTAGTCGGCGATCACGGCGTCGACGTGCACCGTGCGGGCCAGCGCGGCCATCTCGGTGATCGTCGCCGCGGGCACGACACTCGCGAGCGGAACCGATGCCGACGGAGCCGACGAGGTCTCGAGGATCTTCACGGTGGCGGCGTGGTCGGGGTAGCCGATCGAGGTCTTCATGAGGAACCGGTCGAGCTGCGCCTCGGGCAGACGGTACGTGCCGGCCTGCTCGATGGGGTTCTGCGTCGCGATGACCATGAACGGAGCCGCCAGACGGTGGTTCACGCCGTCGACCGTGATCGCCGACTCCTCCATCGCCTCGAGCAGGGCCGACTGCGTCTTCGGGCTCGCACGGTTGATCTCGTCGGCGAGCACGATGTTCGCGAAGACCGGGCCGCGGTGGAAGTCGAACTCCTGCGTGCGCTGGTCGTAGACACTGATGCCGGTGATGTCGCCGGGCAGCAGGTCGGGGGTGAACTGGATGCGGTTCGTCGTCCCCTGCACGCTCTGCGCCATCGCCCGCGCCAGGCTCGTCTTGCCCGTGCCGGGGACGTCCTCGAGGAGCAGGTGCCCCTCACTGAGCATCGCCGTCACCGCGAGGCGGATCACGAACGTCTTCCCGAGGAGCACCTGCTCGACGTTGGTCACGATGCGGCCTGCGACGTCGGCGAACCAGGTGGCCTGCTCCGGGGTCATGCTCATGCGTGGTCGTTCCTCGTTCTCGGGGATGGCGGTGTGTGCAGCGTACGGTCAGCGGGCGGCGGAACCGGGTCAGCCGGGCGCGGGTTCCGGATCGGGCTCGCCCGGATCGGACGGCTCCGGCTCGGGGTCCGGCACCGGCGCTGCTGCGATCGGGAACGCATCGGTCGTGGCGTCGGACTTCTGCGAGCTCGAGCCGTCCGTCGCGGTGACCGTCGCTCGGACCTTGACGGAGCTCGCGCCGAGTGGCGGAGTCGGCGCGGGTTCCCCGGCGTTCCAGCTGTCGGTCCCGCGGAAGATGTTGCCGTCCTCGTCGAAGTACCAGTACGCGGTGTAGCGCACCGAGATCCCGGAGCCGCTCGGCCCCGTCACCGCGATCGGCTGTCCCTGCTGGGCGGCGGTCACCGAGAGGTTCGAGTCGAGGGCCGTGGCGTTGCCCGTCCACGATTGGTCGTCGGACGTGCAGAACGTGCTGCCCGGTCCGCCGCAGGCACGCAGGAGCATCTGCGCGGACACGTTGCGCGCTCCGGACCCCGGCACGCCTGTCCAGGTCTGGCCCGGCTGCAGCGTGATCGGCTGCCCGCCGGTCTCGAGCTGGTAGTGGTGCGCGTTCCGCGAGGGAGCCGTGACGCTGACGTTCCAGAGGTTCGTCCCGACCTGCACGACGTCGACGGAGGGTCGTCCGGTCCCCGTGGGACGTTCGTACGTCACCGCGTCCGTGTACTCGACGTTGCAGAAGTAGCCGTTCGACACGGTCACGGCGTACCGCGTCGACCCGCCGCCGACGCCGTCGTCGCGCGTCGGGCTCGACGAACCGATCGAGCCGGACGGGGTGGCAGCGCAGTCGACGTTGCCCGAGCGGAACACCCCGTACCGCAGTCCGGACCCGCCTGCCGCGTCGGGAGCACCCCAGGTCACGGTCACGGTCGACTTCCCCGAAGAGTCCGCCTGCTCACCGGCGACGGCTCGGACGTTCGTCGGCTTGCCGGGCGTCCCGACGGCCGTGCCCGTGGCCGATGCCGAGTTCCACTGCACGACCGTGCCGTTGCGGTCCGCGTCGTTCCGGGCCGAGATCGTCACCTTGTACTGCGCGGCGCTCTGGGCTCCGGTGAACGAGGTGCTCGTCGCCGTGCCGGTGTGCCGGGTACCGGACAGCCCCGGTCCCTCGATGGTGACGATGTAGTCGTCGACCGCGCTGCCGCGGTTCGGAGCGGGCACGGCCTTCCACGCGACGTCGAGCTGGTTCGGGGTCGACCCGTTCGGTGTGACGGTGATGCCCTTCGGCGGCGCCGGCACGTAGTCGGCGCTGATCGGGGCCGAGCTGCCCGACGGCTTCGAGTCGCCGATCGCGTTGGTGGCGGTGACCTGGAAGCGGTACGACGCCTTCGGGTCGAGGCCCGTCAGGGTGCAGACCGTGGCGGTGCCGCAGTTCTTCGCGACGCCGTTCGTGCCGGTGACGCGGTACCCGGTGATCGGCGAGTTGTTGCCCTGCGGGGTCGACCAGGTCAGCGTGGCCTGGCCACCGTCGTAGGACCCGGTCCGGGTGGGCGTGCCGGGGGCGTCGGGGACGTCCTGCACCGAGATCGTCACGTCGCCCCACACGTAGCGGTCCGGGTCGTTCGTGGCGTCGGCGACCTGGTACTGCAGGTGGGCGTCCACCGGCTTGGCGCTGTCGGAGACGCGGACCTGCAGACGGGTGCGGTCGCCGCTCGGGGTCACGGAGACGCCGCTCGGCAGCCCGCCGGACAGACCACGGATGTTCACGACGCGCAGCCGCTGTCCGGGGAACGGGTTCGTCGGCTGGTCGTTCGTCAGGACGTCGATGGTGGTCGTCGCACCGCGCTTGGTGATCGACCGGTCGGCGCCGGGTTGCACGAGCGGACGCGTCGAGGCCACGATGCCCACGGTCACGGTGCCGGCACGTCCGGCGTTCGCGTCGTCCTGCACACCGATGCCGATCGACGCCGTGGTGTTCTTCTTCGCGGTGTCGGCGACCGCGATGGTCAGTTGCTGCCTGGAGATCGTGGCGGTGGTGCCGGCCGCTGGACGGCCGACGACGGAGTAGCGCAGCTCCGGCAGGTCCTTCGGGTACGGGTAGTCGGTGAGCTTCGTCAGGTCGACGGTGCGCGTCTCACCAGGCTGCATCTCGACCGCCGAGCCGGTGAACGCCGGCGGCTGGTTCGACCGCGGCGTCACGGTGACCGGGAGCACGAGCGTCGCGACCCGACCCTTCCCGCCGTTGGCCGCAGAACCGTCCGTGACCTCGAACGAGATGGACGCGTTGCCGTAGTACAGCTTCGACGAGGTGAACTGCAGCGTCGACGAGTCCACGACCAGGCTCTGGCCGTTCGCGTGCGTCGCCTTCACCGTGCCGCGGTCCGTGATCGTCGCCGTCTGGCCGTTCGCGGTCACGACGTAGTCCTCGAGCGGGATCCGGACCGTCGCCTCGCTCTTCACGGTGACGGCACCGGCCGAGCGGTTGATCTGCGGCAGGGCGTCGTCGAACCCGGGGACGTTGATGAAGCCGTAGGACACGATGTCGGGGTGGTCGACCCGTGCGACCGAGAACGGGATGACCTGGGACTCGTCGGTGAGCCGGACCGTGATCCGTCCGTCGTCGGTGAGCCGTGCGGTGTCGCCGTAGCCGTCGACGATCCCGACCTGCAGGTCGGCAGCGGTGCCCTCGGCGAAGAAGACGTTCTCGAGCACGTCGACGGTCACGCTCTCGCGCCGCAGGATGTCCTGCAGGTCGAGGGTCGTGTCGTCGACCTCGGGGCGGAGGGGTTGCGCGTCCGGGTCGACCGTGACGGTGAGGAACGCGGTGCTCGATCCCCCGCTGGCGTTCGCCACCGTGTAGAGCACGGCGTAGTCGCCCGACTTCGCGGTCTTCGGGGGTGTGACCCGGATCTGCTGCTTCCGCAGGATCTTCGCCGACACGTCGTCCGCGGTGGGCTCGGCCGCCGACACGGTGAGCTGGCCGCCCTCGGGGTCGGAGTCGTTCTGCAGCACCCGCACGGTCACCGAACCGCCGGGCCGGATGGTCACGTGGTCGGCCTCGGCGACGGGGTTCGACGCCTGTTCGGCACGGGGGGCGATGCCCACGCGGACGGTGCCGGTGGCACGTGCGCCCAGGGCGTCGACCACCGTGTAGGTGAACTCGTCGGTGCCGGCCGAGTAGTCGCCGGCCTCGTAGGTCAGCGCGTCGGACGCGACGTCGGTGACGGAGCCCTTGTCCGGGTTCGACCCGACGCCGACGAGCTGCACCGAGTCGCCGTCCGGGTCGATCCCGTTCAACGGCACCGAGATCCGCACCGACGAACCGGCCACGACCCGGGCGGTCACGGTCTGCGGAACCGGCGGGTTGTTCGTCGCCGCGTCCCGTTCGCGCACCGAGATCGAGACGGCGGCGTCGGCGTACTGGCCGTCCGGACCGGCGACCCGGTAGACGGCGGTGTAGTTGCCGGGGGTCTTCGGCGCGAGGTAGCGCAGGTGGTCGCCCGAGGCGAACAGCAGACCGCCGTCGCCGGGCACGTTCTGCACGAGCTCGGGCTCGAGGATCAGGGGCTCGCCCTCGGGCTGGGTGTCGTTGTCGAGCACGTCGATGTTCGCGACGTCGCCGACCCGGACGGTCGCGCTGTCGGGCTGGGCGACGGGCGGCTGGATCCGGTCGGGCTTGGGGATCTCGACGACGGTGATCGTGCCGGTGGACGACGCCAGGCCGTTCGTCTCGGTGTACCCGAACGACACCGGCCCGTCGAGCGGTGCGGTCAGCGTGACGCGAACGGTGTGCTGGTCGAGGATGCTCGCCTGGACTCCGCTGCCCCGCACCGGTCCGTCGAGGGCGGTGACGAGCAACACCCCGCCCGCCGGGTCGATGTCGGTCGCGGTGACGTCGGTGTCCTTGCTCGACAGCGTGTTGACGAAGACCGTCTTCGGGGTCGTGATGGGCGCGGTCGAGGCGTCCGGCGGCGCGAGGATCGTGACCCGGACGATGCCGCTCGACGTCTTCACACCGTCGGTCACGGTGTACTCGAGCTGGTGGTCGCCGGCACTCGCCCCCTGCACCCGGAACGTGCCCGCGTCGTAGCTCGGGGTGACCGTCAGCCCCGCCGACGACGACACGCTCGTGAGGGTCACGGTGCCGTTGCCGCCGCGGACGTGGTCGAGCGGCTCCACCGTGAAGGCCTTGCCGGCGTAGCCCTGCACCGGGAACGGGTCGGCACGCAGCGGCACACTCCCCTGCTTCGCCACGCGCACGGTCACCGAGCCACGGCCGTCGGCGCGTCCGTCGCTCACGACGAGCTGGACGGCACGGTCGCCCGTGCGGCCGCTGTCCGCACGGAAGTCGAGCAGGCCGTCCGGGGTGGTCGACACCCGGTCGCCGTCCGAGGCGGTCGCGGACTTCAGGTACACCGGGTCGCCGTCGGGGTCGACCCAGTCGCCGAGCACGCTGCTGACGACGTGTCCGTTCTGCACCACGTCCGCCGAGGTGTCGCGCACCTGCCGCGGGGCCTCGTTCTGCGAGTCCGGCCGCACCGTGACGCGGACGGTCGCGGTGTCGGATCCGCCGTTGCCGTCGGTGATCGTGTACGGGAAGGTCACGGTGCCGGTTGCGCGCGACGACAGCGTGACCTGCAGCCGTTGGCCGTCGGCGACGATGGCGACGCGGCCGGCGGACTCCGAGATGGACCCGACCTCGCTCACGATGATCGGGTCACCGTTCGGGTCGTAGTCGTTGAGCAGGACCGGGAGGCTCGTGGTGCGTCCCGGACGAGCGCCCAGGTCGTCGTCCACCGCCACCGGCGGCTTCTGGTCCTTGTCGACCTCGGGGTCGTCGTCGGAGACCTGCTCCTGCTGCTGCTCGTCGTCCTGCTTGATGAGGTCGGCCCAGTTGTCGATGAGCTGGCCGCTGCGGTCGATCGCCCAGGAACGACCGCTCGACGGGTCGTTGGCGACGACGGTCTGCCCGTTGTGCAGGATCTGCATCGTGCTGGTCCCGCCGGTGCTCGCGAGCCGCTGGAGCGCGTTGCCGTCGCAGGTGTCGATCGCCTGGCCACCGGCCCACGCCGCGTAGGTGCAGGACCCGTCGACGTAGGGGCGCGCCGCACGTCCGGACACCTGGAGCGCGGTGGCGTCGACGGACCCCGAGGCGCTGACCCGAACGAGTCCGGCGGTACCCGCGACGGTGACGTCGGACGAGGTGTCCGACGATCGCTGGAGCGCGGGTGACGCGCCGACCCGGTCGCCGAGCTCCACGGTGCGGCTGTCGATCGACAGGGCGCCGCTGGTGCGGTCGAGCACGGCCAGGTGGCCGTCGAAGGTCGCGACCTGGAAGTCGTCGGTGCGGTCCATGTCGACCTTCCACCGCTGGTCGACGGACAACGTCGACCCGACGTCGACGAGCGATGCCGTGCCGGTCTTCGCCGAGTACACCGCGACGTGTCCGCCCGAGGCGTCGAAGACGGTGTCCGCCCCGAGCGTCAGGTCGGCCTTGGTCGAGGCGTCGAACTCGGCGAGGTCGGCAGCGGGCGTCGCCCACAGCTCGCCGGTGTCCTGGTTGCCGATCACCGCGGTGTCCCCCGCGAAGAAGACCTGGGGTGTCCCCGCGGGCAGGGTCACGGCGTCGCCGACGGTGGCGTCGGCGACGTCGACCTTGGCCACGGTCCCCTTGGTCTGGTCGACGCTGTAGACCATGGACCCGCGCTGCAGCACGGCCAGGTCGTCGCTCGCGGTCTCGACGGCGGTGTTCAGCTGGAGGACCCCGGTGTTGGCCCGGCCGACCGCTCCGTACTCGGCGGAGGGCACCCAGACGGTGCCGTCCCCGAGGTCGACTCGTTGCGTGTGGTACCCGGTCGAGACGATCGCGGTCGTCGCGACGACCGCGGCGACCAGGACGGAGACCCCGGTGGTGACGGCGGCGGATCGGTGCTTCGCGAGGAGCGCGCGGATCACCCGGCGCTCCCGACGGTCGCGCACTTCTGCGCGCTCGCTGCACCGGTCTTGCCGTCGCGGTTGACGGCGACCGCGATGCACTCCTCGTCGCCGCGCTGCCCGGAGACGACGAACGTGGTGCCGGTCTGCTGGCTGGACGCGCCGTTCGACGAGATGACGTAGGTGTCGCCGCTCTTCAGGCCCGGGTCCGCCCACGAGAACGACACCGACTGCGCCGAAGGCTGTGCGCGGACGTCCGCCACCACGGGGATCGCCCCGGCGCCGAGCCGCCCGACGACGACCACGGTCGCGATGGCGAGGGCAGCGACCACGACGACGGCGAGGGACGTCGCCCAGACGAGCGTCGACCGGGTGCGTCGACGAGCACGTGTGACCGATCCGGTGCGATGGACGGTGCCGACGCTCTGCGAACCGCCGGCGACGACGCCGCCCTGGACCGCGCGACGGGTGCGGCGGCGGGCGCCGACCCGCGACGGCGGCTGGAGCTCGCGGATCATGGTCCGGTCGCCCTCCGGGGTCGGGGTCGCGATGGCCCACGCCTCGACCGCGACGTCGGCCGCGGTCTGCGCGATCCCGAGCTCGGCCTCGACCTGCTGGAACCCGCGCACGAGTTCGAGCACGGTCGTCGGGCGCGACGGCACCTTGCGGGACAGCGCGGTGGCGAGCAGGCGCTCGAGCGACGGTGGGACGTCGGTCCGACCGGTGGGCTTGACGCCCCCCTTGTCGATCCGGCTCATCAGGTCGCTCGCACCGTTCTTGCCGCCCCGGACCTCGAACGGGCTGCGACCGGCGAGCAGGGAGTACACGGTGGCGGCGAGCGAGTACACCTCGGACTGGATCGTGCCCCGGGACTCGTCGATCAGGACCTCGGGCGCCGACCACGGGATCGACATGCCGATGGGCTCGTCCGGGTCGGTCCCGCCGATGGTGGCCGCGATGCCGAAGTCGGACAGCACGGGGTTGCCGTACGCCGTGAGCAGGATGTTCGACGGCTTGATGTCACGGTGGAGCACGCCTTCGCGGTGGGCGGTCTCGAGGGCGGACCCGATCCGCACGCCGATCGAGAGCACCTCGGACACCGGGATCGGCTCCCGCCGGTACCGCTCGCTGAGCGATGAGGAGCACAGCTCCATCACCAAGTACGGACGTCCGTCGGCCGCGACGCTCGCCTGGAACACCGTCAGGATCGACGGGTGGGTGCTGAGCCGCGCCATCAGGTTGGCCTCGGCCTGGAACATCTGCCGGACGCGGTCGTCGACGACCTCGTCGAGCAGGACCTTCACCGCGACCTGACGACGCGGCATGTCCTGCTCGTAGAGGAAGACATCGGCGAAGCCACCGGAACCGAGGACGTGCACGGGGCTGAAGCCGCCGATCACGGGCGGGTTGGACGGCAGGCGACGCGCCATCGACATCTCCTCCCCGGCCGAGCGGCCAACTCTCTCGTCGTGGCACAGTCATTGTACGAAGCGCCGGTGACCGTCGATCCGCACACCGACCACCTGTGGACGGGCGCACTCCCCCAGTTCGGGGGGTCCTGTGCCGACGGTCAGTGCCGCGGCAGGGTGTCCTCGAGGTCGCCGTCGTCCGGGGCGGCGTCGACCTGGAGCACCACGACGGTGACGTTGTCGCGGCCCCCGGCGACGACCGCGTCGCCGACGAGGCGTTCGGCGAGTCCCTGCGCACCGGCTTCCCGTGCCGCGATGCGCGCGATGCCGGCGTCGCCGAGCTCCTTCGTCAGGCCGTCGGAGCAGACGATGTACCGGTCGCCCGCGCGGAGCGGCAGGGTCCACCAGTCGGGCGCCGGCGGTTCGCCGAACCCGACCGCGCGGGTGATGACGTTGCTGTCCGGGTGCTGTTCGGCGTCCTCGGCCCGCAGCAGCCCGGCGTCGACCATCTCCTGCACCACGGAGTGGTCCACGGTGACGCGGCGAAGCACGCCGTCCTCGATCCGGTAGGTCCGCGAGTCGCCGACGTTGAACACGAGGGCCGCCGGCTGCCCGAGCGACGCGACCAGGGCGATGCCGGTCACGGTCGTGCCCGCTCCGATCGCGTTGCCGCCGGCTGCGCGCTCGATGTCGGCCGTGGCGAGGAGCAGCGCCCGCTGGATGCCCTGCCGCGTGGTGAAGGGCTCCTGCGTCACCTGCTCGAGTCGACGCACGACGGCGTCGCTCGCGCGGTCGCCGGCGAGGTGTCCGCCCATGCCGTCGGCGACGACGAAGAACGGCGCCCCGACGATGTAGCTGTCCTCGTTGTGGTCACGGCGACGACCGACGTCGGTCGCGGCTCCCCACGAGAGCGTCAGGGTGGCGCCGTCGGCACCGGGGACGTCGATGGCGTGCGCAGTCGCTGCTCGGCCGAGTTCGGTCACGTTTCAGGATCGCTCTCTGGGGGGTCGGGGCGTGCCGTGTGCTGTCTGGTCGGTGGGCCACGGGGGAACCGGTGGGAACCCGTCCGCCGTCGGTGCGACCCGGAGGTACGGCGAGAGGACCTCGATGGCGTTGCCGTCACCGACCTCGACTACCGTACCCGTCAGCGCGACGATCGACGCACCCGATGCCATGCGGTACACCGGCGCGCCGGCCGGTCGGACGACGGTTCCGTTCGTGGACCGCAGGTCCTGCACCACGACGGCTTCGCCCTCGGCGTGGATGCGGACGTGCGAGGACGACACCTGCCCGTTGGCGGACCGCACCGTCACGAGCTCCGGTTCGGGGCCACTGGTGATCCGCGGCAGCGACGGACGCCGTCCGATGACGACCGGGTGGTCCAGTCGGAAGGTGCGGTCGCCGATGCGGATCGACGGCACGCGCGCCGCGGGCGCGGCAGGGACGGACGGGAGGCCCGTGGCGGCTCCGGCGGGCACGCTCGGTCCGGCGGCGCTCCGGACACGGGCGCGGACGACCGTGTCCTCCGGGTCGGCTCCGTCGTCGGCAGGGTCGTCGGCTCCGTCGTCGGTACGGCCACCGACCGGTTCGGACGGTTCCGTGCGCGGCCGGATGACGGTGTCACCGAGCACGTCGTCGAAGCGATCGCCGTCACCGGCACCGCGGGGTCGCCGGATGACGGTGTCCTCGATGTCGTCGTCGCGCAACCGGAGCCCTTCGGATGTGGTGTCCTCCACCGTAGACGATCCGGTCGACCCGTCGCACCGTACCGACGGCCGCCCGCACCGGTCACGATCGGTGCCGGTCTCGACGGGGTCCGGCCCACGTCGGCGCGCTGCCGGCCAGGACCGACCGCAGGACCAGCCCGGCGAGCGGGTCGTCGGCACGGGTCTCGAGGGCGTAGCGCGCCCGTGTCTCGGCGCGGGCCGACGACCCGAGCGCCCACGCACACCAGGCCCCGAGTGCGAGCGCACCGGCGGCTCCGGCCGTACTGTCCGCCTGACCACCCTCGGCGCGCCAGACCCGCCAAGCCTCGGCACACCGGTCGCCGGCCGTACGCAGACGAGCACGGTCCGGTTCCGGCCCGAGGCCGTGCAACGCCGGCGGCGTCGGGTCGTCGAACGGGTCGAACCCCCGGATGGCCCGCGGATCCGGCTGGTCCCGGGCGGCCAGGAACGGGATGAGCGCCATGCGGGTCGACAGCGCACCGCAGGCGGTGACGATCGCGATCGCGCCGACGCGGGAGCCAGCGCCGACGCCGGACGTGACCAGCGCTGCGGCCGCTGCCGGGAGGGTGACCGCCGCCGCGATCTCGCGAGGGAACCGGACTGCGGTGTGGTCGGGGGTGTGTGCCGTCAAGGGGATCATGCACGCCATCGAAGCGTGATCCGGGCCTCCAGTCAGGCACGAACCGACCACCTGTGGACAGCAGCGCCCCGGCCCGACCTGTGGAGGACGGACCGGGGCGATGGTCAGACGGTGACGGGCTCCAGGCTCTCGGCGACCAGGTCCCAGCCGGAGTCGCTGCGTTCGACCACGACGCCGTTCGCGGCGGCCCAGTCGACCAGGTCGTCCATGGTCGCGACGACCGCTCCGGTGCGCGCGAGCAGCGCGACGAGTCGGCCCTTCGCCGTCTTGTTCCAGTGGTTCAACGCCCGCCGCCGACCGGAGCCGTCGATGCTCACGACGCGCGGGGCGACCGCCTCCGGGACGGGACCGAGCTGGCGGTAGCCCTCGGACCGGAGGTCGAGCACCAGGCCGTCCGCCCGATCGGCCAGGACCCGGGACGAGGCCGCAGGCCAGTGCGACGCCAATCGGACCGTCCCGAGCCGGGAGTCGTGCGACAGGCGGTACGCCGGGATCGGGTCACCAGCACCGATCGGTCCGAACATGGCCGACTGCACGACCACGTGGTCGTGCCACCACGCCCGCGTCGACGCGTCGGCGGTCTGCGCGCCGAGGGGGTCGTAGAGCACCCCCGTGTAGCGCTCGATCGCCGGCATCGTGCCCGACGTGTCGAGTTCGAGATTGCGGAACCGTTCGGCGATCGACTTCGGGCCGAGCTTCAGAGCCGTCCTGGCCGAGGACTCCCCGGAACTGACAGAGCGGGCCGCGGTGATCACCGCGGCCCGCTCTTCGGCCAGTTCCGGGAACGAGAGTGCACGCAGATCGAGCGTGCGGCTCGTGTCCCCACCCTCCCGCTTCGTCTCCGAAGGCGGGAGGAGGACGGTCAGTCCGGTCAGGACGCCAGCGCGGCCTGCCGCGCGACGATCGTCACCGTGTCGTGCTCCACCGACAGGAAGCCGTCTTCGGCATCGACCGCGACGGTCGACCCATCGGCCCGCGTGATGCGGACCTGACCCTGCGCGAGGATCGCGAGCATCGGCTCGTGTCCCGCGAGGATGCCGATCTGGCCCTCTGTCGTGCGTGCGACGACCATGGTGGTGTCGCCCGACCAGACCTCACGGTCGGCCGAGACGACGCTCACGTTGAGACCCGCCATGTCAGCGGTTCTCCTTCTGGATCTGTGCCCACTTCTCTTCCACGTCGTTGATGCCACCGACGTTGAAGAACGCCTGCGTCGCAACGTGGTCGAACTCGCCGTCGGCGATGGCGCGGAAGGACTCGATGGTGTCCTTGAGCGGCACCGTGGAGCCCTCGACGCCCGTGAACTTCTTCGCCATGTACGTGTTCTGCGAGAGGAACTGCTGGATACGACGAGCGCGCTCGACCGTGATCTTGTCCTCTTCGGAGAGCTCGTCGACACCGAGGATGGCGATGATCTCCTGCAGTTCCTTGTTCTTCTGGAGGATCTGCTTGACGCGCGTGGCCGTCTCGTAGTGGTCGGCGCCCAGGTACCGCGGGTCCATGATCCGCGACGTCGAGGTCAGCGGGTCGATCGCGGGGTACAGACCCTGCGACGCGATCTCACGCGAGAGCTCGGTGGTCGCGTCGAGGTGCGCGAACGTGGTGGCCGGAGCCGGGTCGGTGTAGTCGTCAGCCGGCACGTAGATCGCCTGCAGCGAGGTGATCGAGTGACCACGCGTCGAGGTGATGCGCTCCTGGAGCACACCCATCTCGTCGGCGAGGTTGGGCTGGTAGCCCACGGCGGACGGCATGCGACCGAGCAGCGTCGAGACCTCGGAGCCGGCCTGCGTGAAGCGGAAGATGTTGTCGATGAAGAGGAGCACGTCCTGCTTCTGGACGTCGCGGAAGTACTCCGCCATCGTCAGCGCCGACAGGGCCACGCGGAGACGCGTTCCCGGCGGCTCGTCCATCTGGCCGAACACGAGGGCCGTCTTGTCGAAGACCCCCGCCTCTTCCATCTCACCGATGAGGTCGTTGCCCTCACGGGTGCGCTCACCGACACCGGCGAACACCGACACACCGCCGTGGTCCTGCGCAACGCGCTGGATCATCTCCTGGATGAGGACCGTCTTGCCGACGCCCGCACCACCGAAGAGGCCGATCTTGCCACCCTGCACGTACGGGGTGAGGAGGTCGATGGACTTGATGCCGGTCTCGAACATCGAGGTCTTCGACTCGAGCTGGTCGAAGGCCGGGGCCTTGCGGTGGATCGGCCAGCGCTCGGTGATCTCGAGCTTCTCGTCCGTGTTGAGCACGTTCCCGAGGACGTCGAAGACCTTGCCCTTGGTGACGTCGCCGACGGGGACCGAGATCGGAGCGCCCGAGTCACGGACCTCCTGGCCACGGACCAGGCCGTCGGTCGGCTTCAGGGAGATGGCACGGACCAGGTCGTCGCCCAGGTGCTGGGCGACCTCGAGGCCGATCTCCTGCGACGAGTCACCGATGGTGATGGTCGTGAACAGGAGGTTGTACATCTCCGGGATTGCGTCGTGGGGGAACTCGATGTCGACGACGGGACCCGTGACACGGGCGATCCGGCCGACACCGGGCGCCGACGACGTCTCGACCGCGGTGGTTGCGGTGTCGGTCATGGCTGGTGCCTTCCTGAGGGTGGGTATCTGTCCGCGAACGACGCGGACTACTTCTTCTTCGACGAGAGGGCGTCGGCGCCGCCGACGATCTCGGAGATCTGCTGCGTGATCTCCGCCTGACGCGCGTTGTTCGCGAGTCGGGTGAAGTCACGGATCAGCGAGTCCGCGTTGTCGCTGGCCGCCTTCATCGCCTTCTGACGCGCGGCGTGCTCGGAAGCAGCCGACTGCAGCATGGCGTTGAAGATGCGGCTCTCGATGTAGACCGGGAGCAGCGAGTCGAGCACCGCATCGGCGTCCGGCTCGAACTCGTAGAGCGGCAGGGGCTCGTTGCCCTCGGGCTCCTCGACCCCTTCGACGACCTCGAGGGGCAGCAGGCGAACGACCTGCGGCTCCTGCGTCGCCATGCTGAGGAACCGGTTGAACACGATGTGGATCTCGTCCACGCCGCCCTCTGCGGTGTCCTGGAGGAACTTCGCCACGACGGCGTCGCCGATCTCCTTGGCCGTCGAGAACTCGGGCTGGTCGGTGTTGCCGACCCACTGCTGCTCCGACGCGCGCTCACGGAACGCGAAGTACCCGACGGACTTGCGGCCGACCAGGTAGTAGACGACGTCCTTGCCCTCGCTGCGGAGCAGGGAGGCGAGCTCCTCGCCCTGCTTGAGGACGTTCGTGCTGAACGCGCCGTTCAGGCCGCGGTCCGAGGTGAAGAGCACCACGGCCGCACGGGTCGAGGACTCCGGCTCGGTGGTCAGCACGTGGTCGACGTTCGAGAACGTCGCCACGGCCGACACCGCACGCGTCACGGCTCGCGAGTACGGGCCGGACGCAGCCATGCGGGCCTGCGCCTTCTGGATCCGCGACGCCGAGATCAGTTCCATCGCGCGAGTGACCTTCTTCGTGGTCTTCGCGGACTTGATTCGCTGTCGGTAGACCCGGACCTGCGCTGCCATCTAGCGACGACCCTTGACGATCTGCTCCTGGTCGACGTCCTCGGAGTCTGCCGCGTCGAACTGCTCGGAGCCGAGGGTCTTGCCGTCGCTCGTCTGGAAGCTCTTCGTGAACTCGTCGATCTGCTTCGACATCTCGGCGACGGTCTCGTCGCTGAGCTGGTTCGTCTCGCGCAGGGTCGTGAGGACCTCGGAGTTGCGACGCAGGTGGTCGAGCAGTTCGGACTCGAAGCGCAGCACGTCGGGCACCGGGACGGTGTCGAGCTTGCCGTTGGTGCCGGCCCAGATCGAGACGACCTGCTCCTCGACCGGGTACGGCGAGTACTGCGGCTGCTTGAGGAGCTCGGTCAGGCGGGCACCGCGGTCCAGCTGACGACGCGACGCCTGGTCGAGGTCGGACGCGAACATCGCGAACGCCTCGAGGGAGCGGTACTGCGCCAGCTCGAGCTTCAGCGTGCCGGAGACCTTCTTGATCGACTTCACCTGGGCGTCACCACCGACGCGGGACACCGAGATGCCCACGTCGACGGCCGGACGCTGGTTCGCGTTGAAGAGGTCCGACTGCAGGAAGATCTGGCCGTCGGTGATGGAGATGACGTTGGTCGGGATGTACGCCGAGACGTCGTTCGCCTTGGTCTCGATGATCGGGAGACCCGTCATCGAACCGGCGCCGAGCTCGTCGGACAGCTTCGCGCAACGCTCCAGCAGACGGGAGTGCAGGTAGAAGACGTCACCCGGGTACGCCTCGCGCCCCGGCGGACGACGCAGGAGGAGCGACACGGCACGGTAGGCCTCGGCCTGCTTCGACAGGTCGTCGAAGATGATGAGGACGTGCTTGCCGGAGTACATCCAGTGCTGGCCGATGGCCGAGCCGGTGTACGGGGCGAGGTACTTGAAGCCGGCCGGGTCGGACGCGGGGGCGGCGACGATGGTGGTGTACTCCATCGCGCCGGCGTCCTCGAGCGCTCCCTTGACGGAGGCGATCGTGGAACCCTTCTGACCGATGGCGACGTAGATGCAGCGGACCTGCTTGTCCTCGTCGCCGGACTCCCAGTTGGCCTTCTGGTTGATGATCGTGTCGATCGCGATGGCCGTCTTGCCGGTCTGGCGGTCGCCGATGATCAGCTGACGCTGACCACGGCCGACGGGGATCATCGCGTCGATGGCCTTGATGCCGGTCTGCAGCGGCTGGTGGACCGACTTGCGGGCCATGACGCCGGGAGCCTGGAGCTCGAGGGCGCGACGGCCCTCGGCAGCGATCTCGCCGAGACCGTCGATCGGGGCGCCGAGCGGGTCGACGACGCGACCGAGGAAGGCGTCGCCGACGGGGGCGGAGAGGACCTCACCCGTGCGGGTGACCTCCATGCCCTCTTCGATGCCGGCGAACTCGCCGAGCACGATGGCGCCGATCGAGTCTTCATCGAGGTTCTGCGCGAGGCCGAGCGTGCCGTCCGCGAAGCGGATGAGCTCGTTGGCCATGACGCCGGGGAGGCCCTCGACGTGCGCGATGCCGTCGCCGGCGTCGGTGACGTGCCCGACCTCGGCCGTGGAGGCCTTCGTCGGCTCGTAGTTCGAGACGAAGTCCTTCAGGGCATCACGGATCTCATCGGGGCTGATGGTGATGTCTGCCATGGGATTTTCCTTGTGGTTTTCCGGGGCCCTTCGGCTCCGAGAGGGTGACGCTGCCGGACTCGGCAGTTCCCGTTGTGGACTTGGGAGGAGCGGCTTCGACCGTACGCCTAGCCGGCGAGCTGGAGCCGGAGCTCCGAGAGCCGCGTGGACACGGTGCCGTCGATGACGTCGCCGCCGATCTGCACCCGGACCCCGCCGACGACCGTGGGGTCGACGACCTGGTTGATGCTGATGTCCTTGCCGTAACGCTCGGCCAGCCCGCGTGCAACGCGTGCCGACTGGGCGGTCGTGAGTGCCGTGGCGGTGACCACGGTCGCGACGAGCTTGCCGTCCTGTTCGGCCACGATGCGCGAGGCATCGCGGACGAGTTCACCGATGCGGCGGCCGCGAGGCTGCTGCACGAGCGCGGAGACGATCGTCACGGTCTGCTGCGACGCCTTGGGGCCGAGGAGCCGCTCGACGAGCGCGCCCTTCTGCGCCGCGCTGCCGAGCTTCGTGCCGAGTGCCAGCTCGAGGCCGGCGTCCGAACGGACAGCGGTCTCGAAGGCGAACAGCTCGGACTCGATCGGCGAGTCGGTACCCGCGGTGGCGGCGACGGCGCGGATGCCCGCGTCCTCGATGCCGGCGAGCAGGTCCTGGTGCGAGGACCAGCGCGAGCCGGCCACCGCGGTCAGGACCGCACGAGTCGCGTGCGACTGACCGGCGAAGACGCGGTCGATGAGGACCTTCTTGCCGGCCGGGTCGGCGGTCGGGTCGGACAGCAGCCCGAGCAGCTGCGGCGCACCGGCGATCGCACGCCCGGAGGCGAGGATCTCGGCACCCACGGCCAGGTCGGCGCTCGAACCGAGGTCCGAGAGCACCGCCCTGGTGGACGCGAGTGCTTCTCTGGTAGCGCTGCGCATGCTCAGTGCTCCCCCGTCTTCGTGGCCTGCGAGGCCTCGAGGTCGGCGAGGAAGCGGTCGACGACTGCCGACGACTTGGCGTCGTCCTTGAGCGATTCGCCGATCACACCGGACGCGAGGTCGAGGGCAAGGGTGCCCACCTCGGACCGGAGCGACTGGACGGCGCTCTGACGCTCGGCTTCGATCTGCGCCTGGGCGTTGGCCGTGATGCGTGCTGCATCGGCCGCTGCCTGCTCGCGGACCTCGTTGCCGATCGCCGTGGCGTCGGCGCGGGCCTGCTCACGGATGCGGGACGCCTCGGAGCGGGCGTCGGCGAGCTGCTTGTTGTACTCGTCGAGCGCAGCAGCGGCCTGCTCCTGAGCAGCCTCTGCCTTCTTGATGCCACCCTCGATGGCCTCAGTGCGCTCATCGAGCATCTTCGTGATGCGCGGCGTGACGACACGCCACATCACCACGAGGATGATGAGGAAGGCCACCGCGGACCACACGATGTCGTACACCGGCGGAATGAGGGGGTTGTGCGTCTCCTCCGCCGCGATGATGAGTGCGTTGTGCATCGAGGAACCTTAGTTGGTGAAGATGAAGTACGTGGCGATGCCGATGAAGGCCAGGGCCTCGGTGAAGGCGATACCGATGTACATGAGGGTCGTCAGGCGGCCCTGGAGCTCGGGCTGGCGGGCGACGGACTCGATCGTCTTGCCGACGACGATGCCGACACCGATGGCCGGGCCGATCGCAGCGAGGCCGTAGCCAACCGTCGCGATGTTGCCGTTGATCTCCGCGAGAACGGTCGTTGCGTCCACGTGTTTTCCTTTCGAGGTGCGGGTCCGACGGTTGCCGGTCCCGTAGGGGGTCAGTGAGGAATCAGTGCTCGTCAGCCAGCGCCAGCTGGATGTAGACGGCGGTGAGGAGCATGAAGACGTAGGCCTGCAGCAGCGCGACGAGGATCTCGAAGAAGCTGAACGCGATGCCGAACGCGAGGGTCCCGACACCGAAGGCCTTGAAGCCGAGCGAAGCGTCGAAGAAGAAGAACTGCGTCGCCGAGAAGAACAGGACGAGCAGCAGGTGCCCGACGACCATGTTCATCAGGAGTCGCAGGGTGAGCGTCACCGGACGGAGCACGAAGGTCGAGACGAGCTCGATCGGCGTCACGATGATGTAGAGGAACCACGGCACCCCGGGCGGGAAGAGCGAGTTCCGGAGGAACGTGCCCGGGTGCTTGCGGAGGCCGGCGTAGATGAACGCGACGTAGGCGACGATCGCGAGGATCATCGGCATCGCGATGCGACTGGTGCCGGCGAGGTTCATGCCCGGGATCAGACCGGTCAGGTTCATGAACAGCACGCCGAAGAAGATCGTCGCCAGGAGCGGCAGGAATCGCTTGCCGTCCTTCTCTCCGAGGTTGTCGAAGGTGTTGCGACGAACGACGTCGAACGCGTACTCGATGAACGCCTGACCGCGGTTCGGGACGAGCTTCAGCGCGCGGGTTCCCACGAAGGCGAACACCAGGAGCACGGCGACGGCGAAGAAGCGGATGAGGACGACCCGATCGATCTCGAACGGCGTCCCTGCGAAGAAGATCGCATCCGGGAAGAACTCGTTGATCGACGGACCATGGAACTCGGCGGCCTTGCTGCTCCCCGCCGCAACGGTGTCAACCGCAGCAGAGAGGGACAGGGGAAGAGCGTGGGATAGCAGCGCTGTCTCCTGTGTCGGCGCGCGCACATCATGGCACGCGATGGTGGACGTTGTGGAGGCTTGCCCGCTCCGAGCGAAAGGCTCCGGTGGCGGACTCCGAGAAGCCTATCAGGTGCGAGAGGCTTCCCGGCTTCTCAGTTGCGGGGGGTCGGGTTCTCAGCGTCCGCGGAGCCACCGGACCCGTCGCCGGGCAGCTGCACGCCGATCGGGATGCGCGCTTTCGCCACCGCGACGACGTCGATGACCAGGGACCCGACGACCCCCGCGATGATCACGATCGCGAGCACCGGGAAGTCCACCCAGGTGCGGTCCTTCAGCGCCACCAGCAGCACGATGAACACGATGAACTTGAGCAGCCAGGTGCCCATCACGATGCCGAAGAAGGCCCCGGAGATCATCTGCCCCTTGGACACGCGCAGCGCGACGAGGACACTGACCGCGGTGAGGCCGAGGAACACCACGCTGAGCACGGCTCCGAGCAGGCCGCCGACGAGCCCGGGAGTGTCGGCGACGAGCAGCCCCACGACTCCCCCGACGATCGCCAGGGCGACCGCGAGCACGGCGCCCCACGTGATGATGCGGCGGAACACCGGCCGGACGTGGTCGAGCGCGTTCGGTGCGGTCACGTGATGTCTCCTGGGATCGTGCGGTCGTTGGCGGCCCGGTCGAGCGGGTCGAGGCTGGCGTCCACCACGGCGGCGGAACGGTTGGCGGTCTGGGCGGCGATCTCGGTGCGCTTCCGGCCGAGCGGCGCGAACGTGGCGACGGCGCACACGGTGAAGCCGACCGCGACGAAGGCGACCACCCAGTACCAGTCCACGAACAGGAACAGCAGGCACCCGACCGCGACGGTGGCGGTCCACGCGTAGAAGATCAGGACGGCGTGGAAGTGCGAGTGCCCCATGTCGAGCAGACGGTGGTGCAGGTGCTTGCGGTCGGCCGAGAACGGTGACTTGCCAGCGCTGAGCCGCCGGGTGACCGCCAGGCCGAAGTCCAGGATCGGCACGATCAGGATCGCGAAGGGCAGCAGGATCGGGATGAACGCCGGCAGCAGCGCCTGGCGTGTCTGCACCGCTGCGGGGTCGATGTTGCCCGTGACCGACACGGCGCTGGTGGCCATCAGGAAGCCGACGAGCAGCGCTCCTGCGTCGCCCATGAACAGCTTCGCGGGGTGCCAGTTCAGGATGAGGAACCCGAAGCAGGAGCCGACGAGCACCGCGGTCAGCAGTGATGGCAGGTTGAAGAAGAACTCGGTCTGCACGACCACGCGGTTGATGAAGAACGTGTAGAGGAAGAACACCCCGCCGGCGATGATCGCGACCCCGGCGACCAGGCCGTCGAGTCCGTCGATGAAGTTCACCGCGTTCATCACGAGCACCACCGCCAGCACCGTGAAGATCAGGCTCATGTAGGACGAGCCGACCCCCAGCGTGTTGCCGATCGGCAGCGACACGATCGCGACGCCCTGCCAGGCGAGGATGCCCGCGGCGATGATCTGCCCCGCGAGCTTCGTCATCCAGTCGAGGTCCCAGATGTCGTCCGCGACGCCCAGGACCACGATGATCGTCGCGCCCCCGAGCACCGCCAGCACGCGCCCGGGTTCGGAGAACACGAGCCGGAAGTAGTCGGTCCCCGCGATCGACGGGAACAGGAACCACGCCGCCAACAGCGACACGATGACGCCGATGTACATCGCGATCCCGCCGAGGCGCGGAGTCGGCGTGCGGTGCACGTCGCGCTCGCGGACCTGGGGGTACCACTTGTACTTCAGCCCGAGTTTCCACACCAGCACGCTGACCAGGAAGCTCACGACCGCGGCGATCGCCCCCGCCAGCAGGTAGTACTTCATCCGACGAGGTCGGCTCCGACGACCCGGGTGATCTCGTCGTCGGAGATCACCCCGTGCCGGACGATGCGGAGCTTCCCGCCGTCCGACAGCCCCGTCGCGTCGACGATCGTCGACCCGGTGGAGGCCTCGAAGCCCTCGTGCTCCCCGATCGCGCCGCCGTCCAGGTACACGGCGACGCTGTCGCCGAGCATCCGCTCCGCGGCGTCGACGTCCATCGCGGCCGGGTCGCCGGTCGAGTTCGCGGACGAGACCGCGAGCGGACCGACCTCTTGCAGGAGCTCGAGCGCGATCCGCGAGTCCGGCATCCGCAGGGCGACCGTGCCCCGCGTCTCGCCGAGGTCCCAGTCGAGCGACGGCTGCGCGCGCAGGATCACGGTCAGGCCGCCGGGCCAGAACTCGGCGACGAGGTCGCGCACCTGCTGCGGCACGTCGCTCGCGAGCGCGTCGAGCGTCGGCGGGCCGGGGATCAACACCGGCGGCGGCGACTGCCGCGTCCGGCCCTTCGCGTCGAGCAGCCGCTGGACGGCGGCCGCGTTGAAGGCGTCCGCGGCGAGGCCGTAGACGGTGTCGGTGGGGACGACGACGAGGTCTCCGCGCCCGAGGGCGGCACGTGCGAGCCGCATCCCGGTCAGGAGCCCGTCGGAGTCGGTGCAGTCGTATCGGGATGCCATGACTCGACGATGATAGTGCGACACAATGGAGGACATCGTGAACGAGACCCCTGCGCCCCACCTCCTGTTCCTCTTCGACATGGACGACGTCCTGGTCCGGTACGACTGGCAGGTGCGGATGGCCGCACTCTCCGAGTTCACCGGACACGAGTTCGAGGAGCTCCGACGCCGCTGGTGGGACTGCGGCCACGAGATGCGTGCCGAGGCCGGCGACTTCGCAGACGGCGACGAGTACCTCGCCGCGTTCGAGCGGGCGATGGAGTGCGATGTCCCCGAGTCCGAGTGGGCGCGCATCCGCGGTTCCGCGATGACCGAGCTGCCGGAACGCATCGAGGCCGTCCGGATCGCGAGCGAGCACGGGCGTGTCGGCCTGCTCACCAACAACGGGCCGCTCGCGGGGCGGTGGATCCACCAGTGGGCGCCGTCACTGCCGGGGCTGTTCGGCGAGCACCTGGACACGTCGAGCAACTTCGGCGCCCGCAAGCCCGAGCCCGAGGTCTTCCTCCGCGCGATGGAGCACCACGGCGTGCCCGCCGAACGCACGTTCTTCGCCGACGACATGCCGGAGAACATCGCGGGTGCCCGGAGCGTCGGCATCCACGCGGTCCTGGTCGAGCGCGACACCGACCTGCGCGAGCACGTCCGCGCCTTCGTCGCGCAGCAGCGCGAGGCCTCCCCCGTCGCCTGATCCTTCCCATCACGTTCGCGATGGCAACAAGCAACAGGCGTACCTGGTCGTTCTGAACGGCCAGGTACGCCCGTTTCCGCTCGTTACGGCAACGCACGGCACGACAGACAGCTCGGTAACGCCAAGCACGCCACACGACCGGGAGGCCCGGGGTGCGTCCGCCTACCGGGTCGCGGTGGTCGTGCGGTCGCGACCCGTCAGGTCGACGTGCGTCTCCGGGGTCCGGAACCCCCGACGCGCCAGGACCTCGCGGACGCCGGCGCCCTGCGGCTCGGCGTGCTCGATGACGAGCACCCCGCCGGGCACGAGCAACCGCCACGCCGTCTCGGCCAGGGCGCGCACGGCGTCGAGGCCGTCCGGTCCGCCGTACAGCGCCATCGCGGGGTCGTGGTCGCGGACCTCGGGGTCGATCGGGATCGCGTCGTCCGGCACGTACGGCGGGTTCGACACCACGACGGACACGGTGCCGTCGAGTTCGGGCAGCGCGTCGGCGAGGTCGCCCTCGACGAGTCGCACCGTGCCGCCGTGGGCGTCGGTGTTCCGGCGGGTCCAGGGCAGGGCCTCGGGCGACCGTTCGACGGCGTACACGACGGCGTTCGGCACCTCGGTGTCCATGGCGATGGCGATCGCACCGCTGCCGGAGCCGAGGTCGACAGCGATCGGCGCCGGCACCGCGACGGCTCGGAGCGCGTCGATGCCGAACTGCACGACGCCCTCGGTCTCGGGACGGGGCACGAACACGCCGGGTCCGACCGCCAGGGTCAGCGCTCGGAAGTACGCCTGCCCGGTGATGTGCTGCAGCGGCTCGCGGGTGCTCCGTCGGGCGATCGCGTGCCGGAAGCGCTCGACGTGCTCCGGAGCGATCGCGCCGCCGGTCATCGCGCGGGCCTGTACCGCACCGCGCGAGGTGTCGGTCGCCCACGCGAGCAGCAGCTCGGCGTCGACCTGGGGCGTCGGGACGCCGGACGCGACGAGCGCCGCGGCCGCCTGCTCGAGCAGGCGATCCGCGGCGAACGTGAGGGGCGTGTCGGACACGAGCCGGGCCTCCAGGCGGGGTGAGCGGTTACGCGTCCTGGTCGCCGATGGCGGCCAGACGTGCCTCTTCGTCCGCCTGGATGGCGGATTGGACGACGGGCTCGAGCGCACCGTTCATGACGCGGTCCAGGTCGTACGCCTTGTAGCCGGTGCGGTGGTCCGCGATCCGGTTCTCCGGGAAGTTGTACGTCCGGATGCGCTCCGAACGGTCCATCCCGCGGATCTGCGACTTGCGCGCGTCCGAGGCGATCGCGTCGAGCTCCTCCTGCTGCCGCGCGAGGATGCGTGCGCGGAGCACGCGCATGCCGGCCTCACGGTTCTGCAGCTGCGACTTCTCGTTCTGCATCGCCACCGTGATGCCCGTGGGCAGGTGGGTGATGCGGACCGCGGAGTCCGTCGTGTTGACGGACTGCCCGCCGGGACCGGAGGACCGGTACACGTCGATCTTCAGGTCGTTCTGGTTGATCGCGACCTCTTCGGGCTCGTCGACCTCGGGGAACACCAGCACGCCGGTCGTCGAGGTGTGGATGCGCCCCTGCGACTCGGTCTGCGGCACGCGCTGCACACGGTGCACGCCGCCCTCGTACTTCAGGTGCGCCCAGACGCCCTGCGACGGGTCGGTCGTGTTCGACTTGATCGCGACCTGGACGTCCTTGTAGCCACCCAGGTCGGACTCGGTGCGCTCGAGGAGTTCGACCTTCCAGCCCTTGGTCTCGGCGTAGTGCGAGTACATGCGCAGGAGGTCGGCCGCGAACAGCGCCGATTCCTCGCCGCCCTCGCCGCCCTTGATCTCCATGATCACGTCGCGCCCGTCGTCGGGGTCGCGCGGGATGAGCAGCCGGCGGAGACGCTCCTGGCGCTCCGCCAACTGCTCCTCGAGCCCGGGGACCTCGTCCGCGAACGCCGAGTCCTCACGCGCGAGCTCCTGGGCGGCGGCGAGGTCGTCCCCCGCCGCCTGCCAGGACTCGTACGCGGACTTGATCTGGTTGAGCTCGGCGTAGCGCCGGTTCACCTTCTTCGCCCGGGCCGCATCGGCGTGGAGCGCGGGGTCCGACAGCTGCTGCGTCAGGTCCTCGTGTTCCGCCAGCAGCCCTGCCACCGACTCGAACACGCGTTACTCCTGGTGACCGTTGTGGTGAGCGCCGCCGGTCGTCGGGACCGACTTCTGCACCTGCACCAGGAACTCGACGTTCGACTGCGTCTCCTTGAGGTTCCGCAGCACGATCTCGAGGGCCTGCTGCGGGTCGAGCCCGGCGAGGGCTCGGCGCAGACGCCAGGTGATCTTGACCTCGTCGGCGGAGAGCAGCTGCTCCTCGCGACGGGTACCGGAGGCGTTGACATCGACGGCCGGGAAGATCCGCTTGTCCGCCAGGTGACGGTTCAGGCGGAGCTCCATGTTGCCGGTGCCCTTGAACTCCTCGAAGATGACCTCGTCCATCTTGGAACCGGTCTCGACGAGCGCGGTGGCGAGGATGGTCAGCGAGCCGCCGTCCTCGATGTTGCGCGCCGCACCGAAGAAGCGCTTCGGCGGGTAGAGCGCCGCCGAGTCGACGCCACCGGAGAGCACGCGGCCCGACGCCGGGGTCGACAGGTTGTAGGCACGGCCCAGACGGGTGATCGAGTCGAGCAGCAGCACGACGTCGTGGCCCAGCTCCACCAGGCGCTTCGCACGCTCGATGGCGAGCTCGGCGACCGTGGTGTGGTCCTCGGCCGGACGGTCGAAGGTCGAGGCGATGACCTCACCCTTCACCGTGCGCTGCATGTCGGTGACCTCTTCGGGCCGCTCGTCGACGAGGACGACCATGAGGTGCGCCTCGGGGTTGTTCTTCGCGACGGCGTTCGCGATGGCCTGCAGCACGACGGTCTTGCCGGCCTTGGGCGGCGAGACGATGAGGCCGCGCTGGCCCTTGCCGATCGGCGACACGAGGTCGATGATGCGGGTGCTCAGCTTGCCCGGCTCCGTCTCGAGACGCAGGCGCTCGTTCGGGTACAGCGGGGTGAGGTCCGAGAAGTCGACACGGGCCGCTGCTTCTTCGGCGGTCTGGCCGTTGACCGAGTCGACGGTCACGAGCGCGTTGTACTTCTGACGGCTCTGCTGCTCGTTGTCACGGGGCTGCTTGATCGAACCGACGACGGCGTCGCCCTTGCGCAGGTGGTACTTCTTCACCTGGCCGAGGGAGACGTAGACGTCGTTCGGTCCGGGCAGGTAGCCGGTGGTGCGGACGAACGCGTAGTTGTCGAGGACGTCGAGGATGCCCGCGATCGGGATCAGGACGTCGTCCTCGGTGACCTCGGGCTCGAAGTCGTCGTTCTGGCCGCCACGGCCGCGCTTGCGGTCACGCTGGCGACGGCTGCGGCCGCCCTCGGTGTCGTCGGCGTTCTGCTGGGCCTGCTGGCCCTGCTTCTGCTGACCGTTCTGCTTCTGCTGGTTCGCCGCCTGCTGCTTCTGCTCGGCGCGGTCGTCCTGCTTCTGGTCGCGCTGCTTGGCGTCGCCCTGCTTCGCGTCGGCCTGCTTGGCGTCGGCCTGCTTCTGCTGGTCGCCGCCGTTCTGCTTCTGCTGGCCGCCCTGCTGGTGCTGCTGGCCGTCCTGCTGCTCGCCGTTCTGCTCGCCGTTCTCGGCGTTCTGCCCACGGCCACGACCGCGACCACGGCTGCGACGGCCGCGACGCGAACCGCCCTCGCCGTTCTGGTCGTTCTGGTCGTGCTGCTCGCCGGAGTCGGCGGCACCGGACTGGTCCTGCGACTCGCCGTCGGTGCTCTGCTGCTCGGTCCGCGCCTGCTGCTCGGTGCGGGCCTGCTGGTCGGTCTGGGCAGGTGCCGAGGTCGGCGTCTGCTGGTCGGCCGACTCGTTCGGCTGCTGGGCCTGCTGGTCGGCACCGCGCTGGCCGCGGCCGCGACGCTGCCCACCGGTCTGCGTCTGGGCGGCTTCCTGGGCGTCCTTCTCGGCACGCACCTGGTCGAGGCCCGCGAGCAGGTCCTCGGTGCCGGTGTGGCCGGCGTTGGTGTGCTCGGCGGCCGAGGTCGGGCCGGCGTTCACGGTGCCACCGGACGACGCGCGGCGCGAACGGCGGGCACGCGACGGCGCGGCCGGCTCGGACTCGACGGCGGGTGCCTCGGGGTCGGCGACCGGAGCGGTCGGTGCCTCGGCTGCGGGCTCCGGCAGCGTCGGCTGCTCGGTCACCGGCGCCGCGGCGGGGGTCGTGGCGGGCGCTGCCGCGGCGGGGACGTCGTCCGTGACGGGGCGCTTGTCCTCGATGGAGGCGATGAGGTCGCCCTTGCGGAGCTTGGAGAGCCCGGTGATGCCGAGCGAGGAGGCGATGCGCTGGAGTTCCGGCAGGCGGAGGGCGCGCAGGTCGCTGGGGATCTCCACCGGGGTGGAGTTGTTGTCGGTCAAGGTCGGTGTTTCCTTTCGAACCGCAGAACGCGGAGAGTTTCCACCGTCCCGGATGCACGGGTATGCATCGACCGCCGTTCAGACGACGGACCGGGATTCGGTGATCAGAAAGAGATGCACACCCGCGCGCCGGACCCTGCGACGTCGCAGGCGCTGTCCTTGAGGACGGGCATACCGTGCGGTTACGCGGGTTCGGCTTCGAGCGCCGAGTGCGCCACCACTGTAGCACCACCGAGATCGACGGCCAGCATGAGCGCGCGCCAGTCGGATTCCCCGTGTCGGGCGACGAGATCCGCGGCTGTGAGCCGTTGTGCCGGGTCGCTGCCGAGCACGAGCAGGCTCGGTCCCGCCCCCGACACGACGGCCGCGAGGCCGTGCTGCCGGAGCAGTCCGATCAGCGCGTCGGTCTCCGGCATCGCGCTGGCCCGGTACGCCTGGTGCAGGCGGTCCTCGGTCGCGGCGAGCAGGAGCTCGGGGCTCTGGATGAGCGCGGCGACGAGCAGCGCGGAACGGGAGACGTTGAACGCGGCGTCGGCGTGCGGGACGTTCTCGGGCTGCAGGGAGCGGGCGAGCTTCGTCGACAGCGTGGACGTCGGCACGAACACGACCGGGGCGACGCCGCGGTGCACCAGGAGCCGCTTGTACGCGGGTCCCTCGGCCGTCATCCACGCGATGGTGAGCCCACCGAAGAGTGCGGGGGCGACGTTGTCCGGGTGCCCCTCCATCTCGGTGGCCAGGCTGAGCAGGGTCGAGGCGTCCAGGTCGACGATGCCCTCGAGCAGCCCGCGGGCCGCCATCAGGCCGGCGACGATCGCGGCCGCCGAGGAACCGAGCCCGCGGCCGTGCGGGATCGCGTTCGTGGCGTGCAGCTCGAGGCCGGGCTGGTCGACGCCGGCGTGCTCGAGGCCGCGGCGGACGGCGCGCACGACCAGGTTCGTGTCGTCGGTGGCGACCTCGCCGGCACCGACGCCCTGCACCGTGACGGTGGCGCCGGCTTCCGGGCGGATCCGGACGACGACCTCGTCGTACAGCGAGAGCGCGAGACCGAGCGAGTCGAACCCCGGGCCGAGGTTCGCGGACGTCGCCGGCACGCGGACGCGCACGGCCCGTCCGGCGGGCAACACGTGGGCCGCCCGCCCGGCGGGCACAGCGTGGACCGCCCGTCCGGCCGGTACAGCACTGCGGGCGGTGACGCCCTCCCCCGGTCCGGACGAGCGGTCGGGGCTCACTGCGCCGCGACCAGTCCGAGCACGTCCGCGATCGACTTGGTGTCGACCGGCACGCTCGTCGGGGTGACCTCGCTGCCGTCCTCGGTGCGCAGGGCCCACTGCGGGTCCTTCAGGCCGTGGCCGGTGACGGTGATGACGACCTTCGCGCCCTTCGGCACGACGCCGGCGTCGGCACGCTCGAGCAGCCCGGCGACACCGATGGCCGAAGCGGGCTCGACGAAGACGCCGACCTCGGCCGACAGGATGTGGTGCGCGGCGAGGATCGCCTCGTCCGAGATCGCGCCGAAGTAGCCGTCGGTCTCGTCGCGGGCCTCGAGGGCGAACTGCCACGAGGCCGGGTTGCCGATGCGGATCGCGGAGGCGATGGTGTCGGGGTTCTTGACGACCTCGCCACGGACGATCGGTGCGGAACCGGCGGCCTGGAACCCGAACATGCGCGGGAGCTTCGTCGTGCGACCGGCGGCCACGTCCTCGCGGTAGCCACGGGAGTACGCGGTGTAGTTGCCCGCGTTGCCGACCGGCAGGAAGTGGAAGTCCGGGGCGTCGCCGAGGACGTCGACGACCTCGAACGCAGCGGTCTTCTGGCCCTCGATGCGGTCGTTGTTGACCGAGTTGACGAGGTGCACCGGGTAGTTCGCCGCCAGGTCGCGGGCGATGTCGAGGCAGTCGTCGAAGTTGCCCTGGACCTGCAGCAGCTGGGCGTCGTGCGCGACGGCCTGGCTGAGCTTGCCCATGGCGATCTTGCCCTCCGGCACGAGCACCGCGGCGGTGATGCCGGCGTGCGTGGCGTACGCGGCGGCCGAGGCGCTGGTGTTGCCGGTCGAGGCACAGATGACGGCCTTCGCGCCGTGCTCGACGGCCTTCGAGATCGCCATCGTCATGCCGCGGTCCTTGAAGGACCCGGTCGGGTTCATGCCCTCGAACTTGACGTAGACCTCGGCGCCGGTGCGCTCGGAGAGCCGACGAGCCGGGATGAGGGGCGTGCCGCCCTCGCCGAGCGTGACGATCGGCGTCGCCTCGGTCACGTCGAGTCGGTCGGCGTACTCGCGCAGGACTCCCTGCCACTGGTGGGCCATCAGGCTTCTCTCTCTGTCCGGTGGGTCGGTCTGGTGGTGGTTCGCGGTCGGCCTGGAGGCCCGTGGTGCGTCAGGCGCCGACGAAGCGCAGGACGCTGGTCACATCCAGGACCACGTCTTCGCCGCGGAGCGTGCGGACGGTGTCCGCCAGGTCGGCTTCGCGCGCCAGGTGCGTGCCGATGACGAGCGCTGCCGTCCCCTCGGAGGCACCCGTGGTGGTCTGCTCGACGGTCTCGACGCTCACGCCGTGCTTCGCGAGCACGCCGGCGACCGTCGACAGCACGCCGGGGGCGTCCGTGACGTGCAGGGTGATCTGGTAGCGCGTGCGCACGGTGCCGATCGGGAAGACGGGCAGGTCCGACTGGGTCGACTCCGCGACACCCGGGCCGCCGATGACGTGCCGACGTGCGGCGGACACCAGGTCGCCGAGGACGGCGGACGCGGTCTCGACACCACCGGCACCGGCGCCGTAGAACATGAGGTCGCCGGCAGCCTCGGCCTCGACGAACACGGCGTTCTTCGCGCCGTGCACGCTCGCCAGGGGGTGCGACTCCGGCACGAGGGCCGGGTAGACGCGGGCGCTGACGCCCTCGCGGCCGTCCGCGTCGGTCAGTCGCTCGGCGGTCGCCAGGATCTTCACGACGTAGCCGGCCTTGCGCGCGGCGCGGACCTGCTCGATGGTGACCGAGGTGATGCCCTCGCGGTGCACGGCAGCGAGCGGCACTGAGGTGTGGAACGCCAGCGAGGCCAGGATCGCGGCCTTCTGCGCGGCGTCGTAGCCCTCGATGTCGGCGGTCGGGTCGGCCTCGGCGTACCCGAGCTCGGTCGCGGTCGCCAGGGCGTCCTCGAACGTCGCGCCCTCGCGGTCCATCAGGTCGAGGATGAAGTTCGTGGTGCCGTTGACGATGCCCATGATCCGCTCGATGCGGTCACCCGCGAGCGAGTCGTGCAGCGGTCGGATGATCGGGATCGCACCGGCGACGGCGGCCTCGTAGTACAGCTGCGCACCGACCTGCTCGGCCACCGCGAAGAGCTCCGGACCATGGGTCGCGAGGAGCGCCTTGTTGCCCGTCACGACGTCCGCGCCGGACTGCAGCGCCTGCAGCACGAGCGTGCGCGCGGGCTCGATGCCGCCGATCAGCTCGACGACGATGTCGGCACCGAGGATGAGCGACTCGGCGTCGGTGGTGTAGAGGTCCTTCGGCAGGTCGACGTCACGCGCGGCGTCGACGTCGCGCACGGCGATCCCGACGAGTTCGAGGCCGGCACCGGCGCGCGAGGCGAGTTCGTCGGCGTGCTCGAGCAGGAGCCGCGCGACCTGGGACCCGACCGAGCCGGCCCCGAGCAGCGCGACGCGGACGTTGCGGTATTCGATCATCTGGAGTTGGTTCCTGTTCGTCGGGTCAGCGACCGGTGCCGGCGTGGGGCACGGGGCGGACCCCGGTGTCGCGGGCGAGGAGGTCGTCGATCGACTCGCCCCGCACGAGGATACGGGTTGTGCCGTCCGCCACGGCGACGACCGGCGGGCGGCCCACGTGGTTGTAGTTGCTCGACAGCGCCCAGCAGTACGCCCCGGTGGCTGCGACGGCGAGCAGGTCCCCCCGCTGGACGTCACCCGGCAGGTACTCGTCGTTGACCACGATGTCCCCGCTCTCGCAGTGCTTCCCGACGACGCGGGTGAGGACGGCCGGCGCCTCGGACGTCCGGGCGAGGCGCGCGGTGTAGTCGGCGCCGTACAGGGCAGGACGGGCGTTGTCGCTCATCCCGCCGTCGACGGACACGTAGGTGCGGGTGGCGTGGCCGGTGTCCGCGTCGCCGGTCTCGAGCGTGACGGGCTTGATCGTGCCGACGCGGTAGAGCGTGATGCCCGCCGGCCCGACGATGTAGCGACCGGGCTCGACCGCGACCTCGGGCACCGGGATGTCCCGCTCGGCGCAGGCCTCGGCGATGATCGCGGCGAGGGCGTCGGCGACGTCCTCGGGTGCGAACGCGGAGTCGGCCTCGGTGTAGTCGATGCCCCAGCCGCCGCCGAGGTTCAGCTCGGGCACCGGGCCCGACTCGACGAGGGTGGCGTGCACGTCCATCAGGCGTCGAGCGGCTTCGCGGAACCCGGACTCGTCGAAGATCTGCGATCCGATGTGCGAGTGCAGCCCGACGAACACGAGCGACGACTCGGCGCGCACCGCCTCGGCCGCGGCGACGGCCTCGGTGAGCGGGATGCCGAACTTCTGGTCCTCGCGCGCGGTCGCCAGGTACTCGTGGGTGGACGCGTGGACGCCGCTGTTGATGCGGATCCGGACGCGCTGCACGACCCCGGCGTCGGCAGCGGCGCGAGCGACGCGCTGGACCTCCTCGTGGCTGTCGAGCACGATCGTGCCCACGCCGACCTCGACCGCGCGGGCGATCTCGGCGTCGGACTTGTCGTTGCCGTGGAAGCCGAGCATCGCCGGGTCGATCCCGGCGGCCAGGGCGACCGCGAGCTCCCCGCCGGTGCAGACGTCCACGCGCAGGTCGGCCTCGGCCATCCACGCCACGACCTGGGTCGTCAGGAACGCCTTGCCGGCGTAGTAGACGTGCGCCCGGGTGCCGATGCCCTCGAACGCCTCGGTGAACGCGTTCCGCACCCGGACCGCACGGGACTGCACGTCACGCTCGTCGACGACGTACAGCGGGGTGCCGTACTGCCGGACGAGGTCCGTCGCGGTGACACCGCCGACCGCCAGGTCGCCGTCGTCGGTCCGCGTCGCGGACGCGGGCCAGATCCGGTCCACCAGCTCGGAGGCGTCCGTCGGGAACCGCAGTCGCGGCGGTGCAAGGGGGTTCTCGCTCACGGGACCCGATCCTACCGACGCGGGGCGGGCCTCCCGTCCGTGTGACGCAGCCACGGGATCAGCCGCAGCTGCCGACCGTCTGCAGGCCCTGCTCGTTGAGCGGCAGCGCGTCCGCGGTGACGCGGACCGTCGCGTCGGCCTTCGAGACGTCGAGCGAGCGCACGCGGAGCGCCTCGGGCAGGAACTGCGCCGTGCACACCTGCACCGGCACGTTCGTGACGCCGGGGATCGAGTCCACCTTGAGGCCGAGGTCGGAGTTCGTGATCCGCACGCTCTTCGGGGTGATCGTGATGCCGCGGCCGTCGTCCTGCGCGACCACGTCGCCCTTCGCCGCGTAGGTGATGTCGTAGCCGAGCACCGCCGTGGAACCGGACAGCTCGACGCCGCCGTCCACCAGGGTCAGCCGGTCGAACAGCGGGCTGTACTTCGACAGGTCCTTCACGCTCGACGACGCCAGCGTGACCGTGCCGTCGACGTCGTGCACGTCGCCCTTGCCGTCCACGGGGACGTCCTTCGCGGTGACGTCGGCGGCGAGCGGGATGCCGTCGACGGTGAGCTTCTCGGACGTGATCTCGACCTGGTCGAGGGTGCCGCCGATCAGCTGCGGGATGACGATGCCGTCGGCGTGCGCCTCGACCTGGCCCGTGGTGCCGTCGGGCAGCGACTGCTCGACCTGCTGGGCGATGATGCGGTCGACGACCCCGCGGAGCACGAACTCGGCGATCACGACGAGGGCGGCGAGCACGACGACGACCACGATCAGGACGACGGGCCAGCGGCGGCGCTTGCGGGGGCGTTCGGTGGCGGCGGACATGCGTCCCACCCTGCCAGGTGGTCCCGTCAGCCTGCCTGGAGGCGCGGGGTGCGTCCGGTGGGCGGGCGCGGCGGGGCGATGGGTTTCTTCCACACCGTGGAACGGACACAGCACCGCGGGATTCCGCGGTGCTGTGTCCGGAACCTGGTTCCGGGGGGGCGCCGCTCCGCTACATCCGGGACGGAGCGCTCACGCCGAGCAGGCCGAGGCCGTTGCGGACGACCTGGCCGGTGGCGTCGTTCAGCCACAGGCGCGTGCGGTGCAGGTCGGTGACCGGCTCGTCGCCGAGCGGGGTCACGCGGCAGGCGTCGTACCAGCGGTGGTACAGGCCCGCGAGCTGCTCGATGTACCGGGCGATGCGGTGCGGCTCGCGGAGCTCTGCGGCGTGGCGCACCACGCGCGGGTACTCGGCGAGGGCGCCGAGCAGCGCACCCTCGGAGTCGTGCGTCAACAGCGAGGCGTCGAACACGGAGCGGTCGACCCCGGCGGCCTCGGCGTTGCGGGCCACCGACTGGGTGCGTGCGTGGGCGTACTGCACGTAGAAGACCGGGTTGTCGTTGGTGCGCTTGACGAGCAGGTCGAGGTCGATGTCGATCGCGGTGTCGCTGGCGAACCGGACGAGCGAGTACCGGCCGGCGTCGACGCCCACCGCGTCGACGAGGTCCTCCATCGTGACGATCGTGCCGGCGCGCTTGGACATGCGCATGGGCTCGCCGTCCTTGAGCAGGTTGACCATCTGCCCGATCAGGATCTCGAGGTTCGTGCCCGGCTCGTCGCCGAACGCGGCGCACATCGCCATCATCCGGCCGACGTAGCCGTGGTGGTCCGCGCCGAGCATGATCAGGTTGCGCTCGAAGCCGCGCTCGCGCTTGTCGAGGTAGTACGCCAGGTCGCCGGCGATGTACGCGGGCTCGCCGTCGGACTTGATGACCACGCGGTCGCGGTCGTCGCCGAAGTCGGTCGTGCGGAGCCACTCGGCGCCCTCGGCCTCGTACATCACGCCCGCCGAACGCAGCCGGGCGATGGCGCGCTCGACGGCCTTCGACTCGTGCAGGGCGTTCTCGTGGAAGTAGACGTCGAAGTCCACGCCGAAGTCGTGCAGCGACGACTTGATGTCCGCGAACATGAAGTCGACGCCCTCGCGCCGGAAGAGTTCCTGCGCCTCGTCGCGCGGCAGGTCCTTCACGTCGACCGAGGGGTCGAGTGTCGCGATGACGCGGGCCGCGATCTCGGCGATGTACGCACCGCCGTAGCCGTCCTCCGGCGTGGGCTCACCGAGCGCCGACGCGACGAGCGAGCGGGCGAAGCGGTCGATCTGCGCGCCGTGGTCGTTGAAGTAGTACTCGCGGGTGACGAGGCCGCCCTGCGCCTGGAACACGCGGGCCAGGCTGTCGCCGACCGCCGCCCAGCGCACGCCGCCCATGTGGATCGGGCCGGTCGGGTTCGCCGAGACGAACTCCAGGTTGATCCGGACGCCGTCGTACAGGTCGCCGTGCCCGAAGGCGTCACCGCCCTCGACGATCGTGCGGGCGATCTCACCGGCTGCTGCGGCCTCGAGCGTGATGTTGATGAACCCCGGGCCGGCGACGTCGACCGAGGCCACGCCGTCGAGCTCGGTCAGCTCGCCGGCGATCTCCGTGGCGAGCTCGCGCGGGTTCGTGCCGATGCGCTTCGCGAGCTGCATGGCGGCGTTCGAGGCCCAGTCGCCGTGCGCACGGTTCTTCGGACGCTCGAGCACCACGTGGGAGTCCCCGATCGTCACGGTCTCGGACGCGCCTCGTCGCTCGACGATCCCGGTCAGGATCGACAGGTACGCGGCGGAGAGTTCGGCAGGAGTCACGGCGGACGAGTCTACCGGGACACCCAGGTGCACGCCGGACGATGGGCCATCATGTCGGGATGACCACCCGAAGCCGTGCCCGGGCGTGCTCCGTCGCCGTCGTCACCGCCGCAGCAGCACTCGCCCTGTCGGCCTGCTCGGGCGGCGGGGACAGCGACCCGACGCCCAGCCCGACCCCGGTCGGCAAGACGGTGTCGCAGACCTGCGCCGAGCTCCTGCCGACCGAGGCCCTGTCCGTGTACGGGACGACCTTCGCGCTCGACGACTCCTTCACGCCGGCGAAGGGCTCCCCCGCCGCCACGATCGCGAAGCAGCGGGGCCGCGTCTGCCAGTTCGTCGCCACCGACGACGACACCGAGACGATCACCCTGGCCGTCGCCGACCTGCCTGAGAAGTCGCTCACGAACCTGAAGGACGCCCTGTACGACCGGGGCGGATCGGTCCCCACCTACCGCGTCGAGGGCTACTTCGCGCTGAACGACGGCATCGGCCGCGCGGACGCCTTCGCCGACCCGTACTGGATCACCACGCAGTCGACGCTGTTCACGGAGCCCGGCGGCGCACAGCCCGTCGTCGACGCGGTGCGCGCAGCGCTGCAGCCGTCGGCGTCGGCGTCGGCGTCGGCGACGCCCGCGGGCTGACGCACCCGCGCCGGCACGGTGCGGGGTCCGCCATCCGGTGCGAGGTTGCACGCCTGGTGCGCGCTTGCAGCGCCGCACGGAGCGCGCAACGCCGCACGGGCCCGAAACGGACGCACCGTGCGGACGGGAGGCCCGTGGCGGGCCGGCACCGCGCCTCCCGTCCAGCGGCGACCACGCACGGCGCCGGGTCCGCCGCCCGGTGCGAGGTTGCACGCCTGGTGCGCGCTTGCAGCGCCGCACGGAACACGGAACCTCGCACCGGCCCGCGACGCACGCACCGTGCAGACGGGAGGCCCGAGGCGGGCCCGCACCGCGCCTCCCGTCCAGCGGCGACCGCGCACGGTGCCGGGTCCGCCGCCCGGTGCGAGGTTGCACGCACGGTGCGGACGGGAGGCCCGTGGCGGCCCCGCACCGTGCCTCCCGTCCGACGGCCACCACGCACAGTGCCGGGCCCGCCGCGTGGTGCGAGGTTGCACGCTTGGTGCGCGCTTGCAGCGCCGCACGGAGCGCGCAAGCCCGCACGGGCCCGCGACGCGCGCACGGTGCGGACGGGAGGCCCGTGGCGGCCCCGCACCGCGCCTCCCGTCCAGCGGTGACCACGCACGGCGCCGGGCCCGCCGCCCGGTGCGAGGTTGCGCGCCTGGTGCGCGCTTGCAGCGCCGCACGGAGCGCGCAACCTCGCACGGGCCCGAAACGCACGCACGGTGCGGACGGGAGGCCCGTGGCGGGCCCGCACCGTGCCTCCCGTCCGCCCTGCGGCCGCGCCTCGTGCGCGACACGCGCTGTCCAGGAGCCCGCGCCGGACCTGCTACGGTTATTCCACCCCTTGGCCCCCATAGCTCAGGGGATAGAGCACTGCCCTCCGGAGGCAGGGGCGGAGGTTCGAATCCTCCTGGGGGCACTGGAAATTGCCGGCCAAGCTGCGGCGACCTTCCCCCGTTGAGACTTCTCCGGTCCGTCGCCAGTCTCATGGCGGATGTCGGCGTTCGCGCGGATGATGAGCAGGAATGGTCGGGTCGGGGGAAGCGACTCGACAGTTTCTGCTCACGAAGCGCCCGCGCGCACCGCGCTACCCCGTGTTTCCGAGCGCGACACCTCGGTCCCCTAGGATCACGGGCCGGTCGTCCTGCACGCGACCGGGAAGAGGGAACCGATGACCACCGGCACCGGGGACGCGCAGCTCGAACTCGCCCGCGGCGGGCACGCCCCCGCACCACGGACCCTGTTCGACGTCCTCGCGGCGACCGCGGCCACCCACCCGACCGCCACCGCGCTCGAGGACCCCGCCGGCACCGTCGACTACGCCGCCCTGCTCGACCTGGTGCGCGCGCAGGCCGACGACCTCGCCCGTCGCGGCGTCCGCCGGGGCGACCGGGTCGGGGTGCGGATCCCCTCCGGCGGGCGTGACCTGTACTTGTCGATCCTCGCGGTCCTCGCCGCCGGAGCCGCGTACGTGCCCGTCGACGCCGACGACCCCGAGGAACGCGCGACCCTCGTGTTCGGTGAGGCCGGAGTCGTCGGCGTGATCGGGGCCGGCGGCGTCCTGCGCGACCGCGACGGCGGCGAGCTGCCCGTGACCGATCCCACGGCGAGCGCCGAACTCCCCCACCTGGACGACGACGCGTGGATCATCTTCACCTCGGGGTCGACCGGGGTGCCGAAGGGCGTGGCCGTGACGCACCGTTCTGCGGCGGCGTTCGTGGACGCCGAGGCGCGGATGTTCCTGCAGGCGGCGCCGATCGGACCCGGTGACCGGGTGCTCGCGGGGCTGAGTGTCGCGTTCGATGCTTCGTGCGAGGAGATGTGGCTGGCGTGGGGGCACGGTGCCGCGTTGGTGCCGGCGCCGCGGTCGTTGGTGCGGACGGGGGTGGACCTCGGGCCGTGGTTGATCGCGCACACGATCACGGTGGTGTCGACGGTGCCGACGCTCGCGGCGCTGTGGCCGGACGATGCGTTGGAGCAGGTGCGGCTGGTCATCTTCGGTGGTGAGGCGTGCCCGCCGGAGCTGGCGGCGCGCATCGCGAGCCGGGACCGTGAGGTGTGGAACACGTACGGTCCGACGGAGGCGACGGTGGTGGCGTGCGGGTCGCTGCTCGACGGGAGCCAGCCGATCCGGATCGGGCTGCCGCTGGACGGGTGGGACCTGGCGGTCGTGGACGGTGCCGGGCAGCGGGTGGAGCCGGGCGGGGTCGGTGAGCTCGTGATCGGTGGTGTCGGGTTGGGGCGGTACCTGGACCCGGCGAAGGACGCGGAGAAGTACGCGCCGTTCCCGGAGCTCGGGTGGGAGCGGGCGTACCGGAGTGGTGACCTGGTGCGCTACGACCCCGAGGGGCTCGTGTTCCAGGGGCGTGCGGACGACCAGGTGAAGCTCGGTGGTCGGCGCATCGAGCTCGGGGAGATCGACGCGGCGCTGCAGGCGCTCGACGACGTGGCCGGTGGTGCGGCCGTGGTGCAGCGGACGCCGGCGGGCAACCAGGTGCTGGTGGGGTACGTGGCGCCGGTGGCGGGTGCCACGGTGGACGTCGCGGCTGCGAACGCCCGGTTGCGGCAGGAGCTGCCCGCGGCGCTCGTCCCGCTCGTCGCCGTGGTGGACTCGTTGCCGACGCGGACGTCGGGCAAGGTCGACCGTGCCGCGCTGCCGTGGCCGTTGCCCGGGGCGACGGACGCCGCGATGCTGCCGGACACGGTGGCGTGGATCGCGGAGCGTTGGGCGGCGATCCTCGGGGTGCCGGTGTCGAGCGTCGACGACGACTTCTTCGCGCACGGTGGCGGGTCGCTGACGGCGGCGCAGCTGGTGTCCGCGATCCGGGAGCGGTTCCCGACGACGACCGTCGCCGACGTCTACGACCACCCGCGCATCGGCGCGCTGGCGGCCGCGTTGGACGAGTCCGGTCCGGTGGCGGCCGCATCACGCGACGTGACGCCGGTCCCGCCGACGACGGGCCTCGCGATGACGCTGCTGGGCTTGCCGGTGCAGGTGCTGCGCGGGTTGCGGGTCCTGACGTGGACGGCGCTGGTCGCGGCGGTGCTGCACGCGACGACGCTGCCGTTCCTGCCGGTGCTCCCCTGGCCGGCGCTCGTGGTCGCGCTGCTGGTGTTCGTGACGCCGATCGGCAAGATGGCACTCACGGTCGTGCTGGCTCGGCTGCTGCTCGTCGGGGTCCGGCCGGGCGACCACCCCCGGGGTGGCTCGGTGCACCTGCGGGTCTGGCTGGCGGAGCGGATCGCCGAGGCGGTCGACGGTCCCTCGACCGCCGGGGCGCCGTGGATCAGCTACTACGCCCGTGCGCTCGGGGCGCGGATCGGCACGGACGTCGACCTGCACACGCTCCCGCCGGTCACCGGGATGCTCACGATCGGCAAGCGTGCGTCGATCGAGCCCGAGGTGGACCTCGCGGGGCACTGGGTGGACGGTGACGTGTTCCGGCTCGGCCGGGTCCGTGTCGACGACGACGCCGTCGTGCACAGCCGCACCACGCTGCTGCCCGGTGCGCACGTGGGCGCGGGTGCCGAGGTCGAGGCCGGCTCCGCCGTCGCCGGCCGGGTGCCCGCCGGTCAGCGCTGGGCGGGTTCGCCCGCTGAACGCGTCGGGTCGGCCAGGCACGGCCGGGAGGCCCGTCCCCCGTCGCGTCGACGCTGGCTGCTGGCGTACGGGGCCGGCTCCGTGGCCGTGGCCGGGTTGCCGGTGATCGGTGTCGCGGTCGGGCTGCTGGTCGCCGTCGCCCTGGTCGGGCGCGCGTCGACGCTCGGCGACGCGCTGCTGCGCGCCCTCGCGACCGTGCCGCTCGTGACCGTCGTCGCCGGGGCCGTGTACGCGCTGCTCGTGGTGGGGTCGGTGCGGTTGCTCGGCATCGGGCTGCACGAGGGGCGTCACCCCGTGCGTTCGCGGATCGGCTGGCAGGCGTGGTCGACGGAGCGGGTGCTGGACGCGGCGCGGACGCTGCTGTTCCCGCTGTACGCCTCGCTCGTGACGCCCGTGTGGTTGCGGCTGCTCGGGGCGAAGGTCGGCCGGAACACGGAGATCTCGACGGTCCTGCTCATCCCCGCGCTGACGCAGATCGCGTCCGGTGCCTTCCTGGCCGACGACACCATGGTCGCCACGTACGAGCTCGGTGGTGGCCGGGTGCGGATCGGCCGGTCGAAGGTCGGTCGGCGGGCGTTCCTCGGCAACAGCGGGATGACGGGCGCCGGACGCTCGGTCCCCCGCGAGGCGCTGGTGGCGGTGCTGTCCGCCGTGCCGAAGAAGGCCAAGCGCGGGTCGTCGTGGCTCGGCTCGCCCCCGGTGCGGCTGCGCCGTGCGGCGACGCAGTTCGACGAGGAGCGCACCTTCCGCCCGCCCGTCCGGCTCAAGGTCGCCCGCGGCTGCTGGGAGCTGCTGCGGCTCGTGGCCCCGATGGTGTCCGCCGCGATCGCCCTCGGGGTGGCGGGCACCCTGCTCGCCCTGTGGTCGGCGGTCGGCGTCGGGTGGACGGTGCTGCTCGCCGGACCGGTGCTCATCGTCGCCGGGGCCGTCGCCGCGGTGGTGTCGACGATCGCGAAGTGGGCGTTCGTCGGCCGGATCATCGCCCGGGAGCACCCGCTGTGGTCGTCGTTCGTGTGGCGCAACGAGGTGCAGGACACCTTCGTCGAGACGGTCGCCCGGCCCTGGTTCGCCGAGCAGGCCACCGGCACCCCGGCCCTGGCGGCGTGGCTGCGGAGCCTCGGCGCGACGATCGGCCGCGGCACCTGGCTCGAGACCTACTGGCTGCCCGAGGCCGACCTCGTCACCATCGGGGCCGGCGCCTCGGTGGCGCGCGGGACCGTCGTGCAGACCCACCTGTTCCACGACCGGGTGATGCAGCTCGACACCGTGCGCCTCGACGCCGGCGCGACCCTCGGGCCGCACAGCGTCGTCCTGCCCGCAGCCGGCATCGGCACGGGCGCCACGGTGGGTCCGGCCTCGCTCGTGATGCGCGGCGAGCAGGTGCCCACCGGGTCTCGCTGGTCCGGCAACCCCATCGCTCCGTGGACAGCCGAACCGGCCACCGTGGTGGACTGACCGGCGCCATGGGGTTGACTGGGACCGTGCCGAACACCCCCGCTGCCGACCCGTACACCCCGCACAGCGGCGACCGACGCTGGAGCGCCGAGCACTACGACCTCCGCCTCGACTACCGCGTGGCCACGAACCGTCTCGACGGCACGGCGACGATCACCGCCCGAGCCCACGAACCCCTCGACCGGATCGTCATCGACCTACACGGCCTGAGCGTCGAGCGCGCCGACGTCGACGGCACCCGCGCGAAGAAGGTGTCGAAGGCGGTGCACAAGGTCACCGTGACCCCGGCGTCGCCGATCGCGGCCGACACCACGTTCACCGTGCACCTGCGGTACCGCGGCAACCCGCGCCCCGTCCGCAGCGCCTGGGGCCAGGTCGGGTGGGAGGAACTCACCGACGGCGTCATCGTCGCGGCCCAGCCGACGGGGGCGCCCTCGTGGTTCCCCTGCAACGACCGACCGGACGACAAGGCGACCTACCGGTTCGAGATCGCCGCCGAGGCCGCGTACGACGTCCTGGCGAACGGTGAACTGCTCGGCAAGGAACGCGACCGCATCGGCACCCGCTGGACCTACGCCACCACCGAGCCGATGGCGACGTACCTGGCGACGGTGCAGATCGGGCGGTACCGCACGACGAGGCTCCGCGGCGCCGTCGTCCCCGTGACCCTGCACCACCCCGCCGACCTGGCTGCCGCCGCGAAGACCGACTTCGGGCAGGTACCGGAGATGCTCGCGCTGTTCTCGGACCGCTTCGGCCCGTACCCGTTCGCGGCGTACGGCGTCGTGGTCACCGACGACGAGCTCGAGATCCCCCTCGAGGCCCACGGGCTGGCGGTGTTCGGCCGGAACCACGTCGACGGCGAGCACGGCACCGACCGGCTCATCGCGCACGAGCTCGCGCACCAGTGGTTCGGCAACTCGGTGACGGTCACCCGGTGGCAGGACATCTGGCTGCACGAGGGGTTCGCCTGCTACGCCGAGTGGTTGTGGTCCGAGCACCACGGCGGCGACACCGCCGACACGCTCGCGGCGCAGTACCGGCAGGGGCTCCTCGACCAGCCCGAGGACCTCGTCGTCGGTGACCCCGGCGCGAAGGACATGTTCGACGACCGGGTCTACAAGCGCGGGGCCCTCGCCCTGCACGCCGTCCGCCGCACGTTCGGCGACGACGCGTTCACCGCCGGACTGCGCAGCATCACCGAACGGCACCGGCACGGTTCGGTGACGGTGCCCGACGTGCTCAGTGCGTTCGCCGACGCCGCCGACCGTTCCGTCGCGGACGTCCGGGCGGTGACCGGGCCCTGGATCGACGAGGCGTCGGTACCGGCGCTGCCCGCGCCGCGCGTCGACTAGCCAGCCAGCTCGCCGTCGGCCGGGTCGCAGCTGACCTCGGACCAGACCGCGTCGAGCGACAGCCCGACCACGCCGGCGACGGACGCGATGGTCGAGAACGCCGGGGTCGCGATCCGCCCGGTCTCGATCTTGCGGAGGGTCTCGGGCGAGATCCCGGCGGCGAGGGCGGTGTCGACGATCGACCGTGGGCCACGTGCGCGGCGGAGCAGGGCACCGAGACGGCGGCCGCGCGCGACCTCGTCGGGGCGGAGCGGGAGACGGACCATCCCCACATAGTAATACCGGTATGATCATTCGCGTGATCGAGATCCTGACGCCCGCCGAGGTCGAGAAGGCCCGTGCCACCGGAGCCCTCGTCGGCACCATCCTGCAGACCCTGCGCGAACGCACCCGCGTGGGCACCAACCTGCTCGAGATCGACCGGTGGGCGAAGCAGATGATCGAGGCCGCCGGCGCGGACTCCTGCTACGTCGACTACGCACCCTCGTTCGGTCGCGGCCCGTTCGGACACCACATCTGCACCGCCGTGAACGACGCCGTGCTGCACGGGCTGCCGCACGACCGGGTCCTGGCGGACGGCGACCTGCTCACCCTCGACCTGGCGGTGTCGCTGGACGGCATCGCCGCCGACGCCGCCGTGAGCTTCGTCGTCGGCACCCCGCGCGACGAGGACCTCGCCCTCATCGACGCGACCGAGCGCGCCCTGGCCGCCGGGATCGCCGCCGCCGGCCCCGGCGCCCGCATCGGCGACCTGTCGCACGCCATCGGGACCGTGCTCGAGGGTGCGGGCTACCCGGTCAACGTCGAGTTCGGCGGCCACGGCATCGGCTCGACCATGCACCAGGACCCGCACGTGTCGAACACGGGCCGCGCGGGCCGCGGCTACACGCTCCGGCCCGGCCTCCTGCTCGCGCTCGAGCCGTGGGTGATGGCGGACACCGACGTGCTCGTCACCGATGCCGACGGCTGGACGCTCCGCAGTGCCACGGGAGCCCGGACGGCCCACACCGAGCACACCATCGCGATCACCGAGGACGGCGTCGAGGTGCTCACACTCCCCCGCTGAGCGTCCCCTCGACCACGACGGGCAGCCCGCCGGCCGCGACGACGAGCACCAGGTCGGGTGCCGGACGGTGGACCGACACCGGGTGGTCTCGCCCCTCGAACCGCGCGGCGCCGGCAGCGAGGTCCACGTCGACCGACAGTGGATCGACGCGCAGGCCCCGACCGTCGCGCTTCAGCACGGCCTCCTTCGCCGCCCAGCAGGCCGCGAGCAAGCCGGCACCACCGGCCGAGCGCTCGCGTTCGCCGGGCGTGAAGACGTCGAGGGGCGCTGCGCCGACGCGGGACACCCGCTCGAGGTCGACGCCGATCGTGCCCGGCGCGACCGCGAGCGCGAGCACGCCGGTCGTGCGCGACAGACTGACGCCGAACGCGGTGCCGCACACCGTGGCCCAGGGACGACCGTGGTCGGTCCCGGCACAGTGTGGGCAGACGCGCCCCGCGCGCACGGCGGACGTCTCGACTGCCGCAGCCGACGCGACGGCGGCGACCAGGGCCTCCCGGTCGGCCGCGCGGTCCGGACCCGTCGCGCACAGCGTCACCACGACGGCCTGGAGGCTCGACTCACCCACGCACGCAGCCTACGGTGCGCGGATGGCCGGCCCAGGGCCGTGGTCGCTACGCGTGCGTGAGTGCGATCAGTGCGACGTTCATCGTGCTGTAGAGACCCTCGGATCGGGTCGCCTGGCGGACGCGTCCGCGCAGCACTTCGTAGCGGCCGTCGTGCTCGCGCACGAAGCCGATCACGCCGGTCGCCGGCGTCGAGACGCGGTGGTAGCCGTCCTCGAGCGGGACGACCTCGGTACTCGTGGTTCGCTCCATTGCTGTTCCCTTCCGTTCGTCGTCGAACAGTGGCGTCAGCCTACCCCGGTCCGGGGGACAAGACACCCATGGATCGGCTTGTCCACAGTGTTCGCCGAGAGTCCGTCCGTCGCCCCGCGCGCCGTGGATAGACTCCGGGCGACGGCGCTCTCAGGGTGCCGTTCGGGACGGCGTCGACGGCGCCGACCGGTGACGGACGGAGGACGGATGCGAACGGTCCAGCGCGGATCGGGCACAGGCGGGTCGAGGACGGAACGGGGGACAGCGCGGCTCTGGGGTCGCGTCACGGCAGCGGCCGTGGCGATGCTGATCGTCCTGGCTCCGGCGGCGACCGCGCAGGCCACGGCACCCGTCGACCTGGGTGGGGCGTACGTCCTCGACGAAGCCGACGCCCTCAGCTCCTCGCAGCAGGCGCAGGTCGAACAGGCGGTGCAGGACCTGTACGCCGAGACCCAGACGCAGCTGTACGTCGTGTTCGTGCCCACGTTCACCGATCCGACGGACCACACCGCGTGGGGCTCCGCGGTCATGGAGCAGAACCAGATCGACACCGACGGCATCCTGCTGTCGGTCGCCGTCGACGACCGCAACTACGACGTGCAGCAGACGAACGAGACCGCCATCTCCGAGTCCGACGTGCAGAGCGCCGTGAACGACTCGCTGCTCCCCGCGCTGAAGCAGGGCGACTGGTCCGGCGCGGCCGTGGCGTTCGCGAACGGCCTGACGGACACCCAGGCGCCGCCGAACCTGACCTGGCTCTGGATCCTGTTGCTCGTCATCGTCGTCGGCCTGATCGTCGTCGTGCTCGTCATCCGCACCCGCAACAAGCGGAAGACCGCCGCGGCCACCCAGGCACAGCAGGAGTCCCTCGCCGACCTCGAGCGCACCGCCGGCGGCGCGCTCGTGACGATCGACGACGAGCTCCGCACCGCCGAGCAAGAGGTCGGGTTCGCCACGGCCCAGTTCGGTCCCGACGCCGCGAAGCCCTTCGCCGACGCCGTCGCCGCTGCGCAGCAGGCCGTGCGCAAGGCCTTCACGTTCCGGCAGCAGCTCGACGACGAGATCCCGGACTCCCCCCAGCAGCGTGCGGACTGGGCGAACCAGATCATCGCGATCTGCCAGCAGGCGCACGCCTCGATCGAGGAACAGACCGAGTCGTTCGACAAGCTCCGGTCGCTCGAGGACGGCGTCGAGGAAGCAGCCGCCGCACTGGCCCAGGCCGTCGCGGAAGCACCGGCGTCGGTCGGCGCTGCAGCAGCCGCGCTCGACCGCGTGCGAGCCAACTACACCGGCCGTACCCTCGCGACCGTCGCCGACAACGTCGACCAGGCACATCAGGTGCTCGCCTACGCCACCGAGCGCTCGAACGCGGCCACCGCGGCGATCGCGGCCGGCGACAAGGGCGAAGCGGTGGTCGCCGTGCGCGACGCCCAGCACGCCCTGGCCCAGGTGCAGCAACTCACGAACAGCGCGGTCGCGGCCGAGGGCACCTTCACCGAGGCCACCGCACGCGCCGAGGCGATGCGCATCGACATCGAGGGCGACGTCGCCGCGGCCCGGACCCTCACCGTGGGCGGGCCCGACCTCGCCGCGGCCGTGACCCGGGCGCAGACCGTGCTGCGGCAGGGGTTCGACCCGAAGGACCCGATCACCGCGGTCGACGCCCTCACGAAGGCGAACACCGAGATCGACCAGGCCATCGCGGCCGCCCGGGGTGCCGAAGAGCAGCAGCGCCGGGCGTCCCGCGCCCTCGACGACGCCCTGCGCGACGCCCGGAACCGGATCAGCCAGGCGCGCGAGTACATCTCGCTGCACCGTGGCGGCATCGGACCGACCGCTCGCACCCGCCTGTCCGAGGCCGAACGCGCCCTCGACGACGCCGTGCAGCTCGCCACCACCGACCCCGGACAGGCACTGCAGGCAGCACGGGCGGCCGAGCAGTACGCCGCCGCGGCGATGGACTCGGCGAACGACGACATGGGCGGCTGGGGCGGCGGTGGCGGCGGCTTCGGTGGTGGCGGCGGCAACGGCGCCCAGCTCGGCGGCCTCGTCACCGGCATCGTGCTCGGCGGCCTGCTCGGCGGTCGCGGTGGCAGCTTCGGCGGCGGCTCCTTCGGGGGCGGCGGAGGCGGCGGCTTCGGCGGCGGGGGCGGCGGCTTCGGCGGCGGGGGCGGTTTCGGCGGTGGCGGAGGCGGCGGCGGAGGCGGGTTCTCCGGCGGCGGCCGCTTCTGACCCCGACCCACCCGACGACCAGACCACACACCCGACAGACCAGTACCCGACAGACCAGACACACCACGTCAGACCTTCCAGGAAAGGGAACAGCAATGGCAAAGCAGACGATCTTCGGCCGCATCTCCACCCTCGTGCGGGCGAACATCAACCAGCTCATCGACAACGCCGAGGACCCGCAGAAGATGCTGGACCAGCTCGTGCGTGACTACACGAACAACATCGCCGACGCGAAGACGGCGATCGCGCAGACGATCGGCAACGTGCGGCTGCTCGAGCAGGACCACGAAGAGGACAAGCGCGCCTCGTCCGAGTGGGGCCAGAAGGCCGCCAACGCCTCCACCGCCGCGGACAAGTACCGCGCCGAGGGCAAGACGGCCGAGGCGGACAAGTTCGACAACCTCGCCAAGATCGCGATCGGCAAGCAGATCGCGGCCGAGCAGGAGGTCAAGGACGCCGAGCCGAACCTCGCCTCGCAGAACGAAGCGGTCGAGAAGCTCAAGACCGGGCTCGCCGGCATGGAGCAGAAGCTCGAGGAGCTCCGTGCGAAGCGCGACAACCTCGTCGCCCGCTCGAAGACGGCCGAGGCGCAGTCCAAGGTCAACGACGCCCTCGGCAACATCGACGTGCTCGACCCGACGAGCGACCTCGGTCGCTTCGAGGAGAAGGTCCGTCGTGAAGAGGCCAAGGTCCTCGGGCAGCAGGAACTGCAGTCGTCGAGCCTCGACGCGCAGTTCGAGAGCCTCGAGGACGTCGGCAAGGACGCCGAGGTCGAGGCACGACTCGCCGCGCTGAAGTCCGGCGGCTCGTCGAGCCTCTGACGTTCCCGGACGACCTTCCCGGACGACGCCGGACCCCAGCTGACAGACTGAGACGATGCAGTTCCTCGTGGTCGGTCAGTGGCAGGGTTCGGCGTCGTCGCGCGCGATGCGCCTCGGGGACGGAGCGACCGCGATCGCGGCCGACCTCCCCCGTGCGTCCACCACCGTGGTCGACGTCCCCGCCGGCGCGGGCGACCGGCTCGAGACGGCCGTCGCCCGCTACACCTCCGTGCTCGCCGTCGCCGACCGCGTGGCCGAGGAGACCGGCGTCGCGAGCGAACCCGTCCTCGTCGTCGGCGGGGACGGTGCGAGCGTCCTCGGTGCGACCGTCGGCCTCGGCCCGGACACCGCGTTCGTCCGCATCGCCGGGTCCAGCGGGTACCGCGCACTCAACCGCGCCCAGCCCGTCGCCGCCGAGACCGCGGCCCTGCGGATCCTGGTCGACCGCGCCGACGAGCTGTTCCCCGCGCTGCCGGTGCTCCCCGCCTCGTCGGTCGTGGTCGCGGGCGTCCGTGGGCTCGACGACGCCGAGGACGCCGCACTCGACCGTGCCGGGATCACCCGACTCGACGTCGACGCCGCCACCCCGGACGCCCTCGCCGCCGCCGTCGACGCCACCGGAGCGACCTCGGTGTTCGTGCACGTCGACCTCGACGTCCTCGACCCGTCCGAGGTCGACGGCCTGCTCGAGCCGGTGCCGTTCGGACTCGACGGCGCGGGACTGGTCGAGCGGATCCAGGCCGCGACCCGCGGCCGCCGCCTTGCCGGCGCCGCGCTCACCGGCTTCGCTCCCGTCGACCCGGAGCGTGCAGTGGACGACCTCGGCGTGATCCTGCGCGTCGTCGGGGCGTTGACCAGCGCCTCCCGGGTGGCCTGAGAACCGACCCGGCGCGCCGGGCGCACCCCATGCCGGTCCGCGTACGCTCGGCCTCATGACGGACTACGACCTCATCGTGATCGGCGCCGGCGCAGTCGGCGAGAACGTGGCGGACTACGCCCACAAGCGCGGCCTGGCGGTCGCGATCGTGGAGTCCGAACTGGTCGGCGGCGAGTGCTCCTACTGGGCGTGCATGCCGTCGAAGGCACTGCTGCGCAGCGGCCACGCCCTGGCAGCGGCCAAGCGGCTCGACGGCGCGAAGCAGGCCGTCACCGGCGAACTCGACGCCGCCCACGTGCTCGCGCGCCGCAACTCGTTCACCTCGGACTGGAAGGACGACGGCCAGGTGTCCTGGCTCGAGTCCGCCGACATCGCCCTGATCCGCGGCCACGCCCGCATCACCGGCGAGAAGACGATCGAGGTCGGCGGCGAGACGCACACCGCCCGTGCCGCCGTCGCCGTCGTGACCGGTTCGCTGCACGCGCTGCCCGACGTGCCGGGACTCGCCGAGGCGAAGCCGTGGGGCACCCGCGAGGGCACCAGCGCCCAGCAGGTGCCGGAGAGCCTGCTCGTGATCGGCGGCGGTGTCGCCGGCTCCGAGCTCGCCACCGCCTGGGCATCGCTCGGCGCGAAGGTCACCCTCGTCGCCCGGCACGGACTACTCGGCGGCATGGAGCCGTTCGCCGGCGAACTCGTCACCGATGCCCTCCGCGAGCTCGGCGTCGACGTCCGCACCGGCGTGAACCCCGTGCGGGTCGACCGCGACGAGCACGGGCTCGTCACCACCACACTCGACGACGACACCACCGTCATCACGAGCGAGGTGCTGGCCGCCACCGGCCGCACCCCGCACACCGCCGACCTCGGCCTCGAGTCCGTCGGGCTCACCGCCGGCGACTGGCTCGAGGTCGACGACACGATGCTCGTGCACGGCACCGACTGGCTGTACGCCGTCGGCGACGCCAACCACCGCGCCCTCCTCACCCACCAGGGCAAGTACCAGGCCCGCGCGGCCGGCGAGGCGATCGCCGCCCGGCACCAGGGCACGCCGCTGCACACCGAACCGTGGGGCGCACACGTCGCGACCGCCGACCACGCCGCGGTCCCCCAGGTCACGTTCACCGACCCCGAGGTCGCGAGCGTCGGCCTGACCGAGAAGGCCGCACGAGAGCAGGGGCTGAACGTCCGTGCCGTGGAGTACGACCTCGGCGGCGTCGCGGGTTCCGCCCTGCAGGCCGACGGCTACACCGGCCGCGCCAAGATGGTCGTCGACGAGGACCGCGGGGTCGTCGTGGGCGTCACCTTCGTCGGCCAGGACGTCGCCGAGATGCTGCACGCGGCAACGATCGCCGTCGTCGGCGAGGTACCCGTCGACCGCCTCTGGCACGCGGTGCCGGCCTACCCGACGATGAACGAGATCTGGCTCCGGCTGCTCGAGACCTACGGTCGCCCGGCCTGAGCATGCGCGGACTGGCACGCCGGGCGCTGCTCGACTCCCCCGTGTCGCGGGTGGGCTGGCTGTTCGCCACGGCGGTGGGCCTGGCGATCGGCGTGCCGCTGTCGACCGGCCGCGTCCGCGTGGTCGATGGGCTCGTCGTCTGCTCGGGGCTGCCGCGGTGGGTGTTCCGTCGTGGTGGCACCTGCGTGGGTTCGGTGTACCTGACCCGGGACAACGACGGGCCCCGGGTGCTGCGGCACGAGCGGGTGCACGTCGAGCAGTGGCGGAGGTACGGCATGCTCATGCCCGTGCTGTACGCCGTCGCCGGCCGAGACCCGCTCCGCAACCGCTTCGAGGTCGAGGCGGGGCTGGAGGACGGCGGCTACCGCTGACGGGTGCCCGTGCGCGGCGCTTTTCCCCTGTGCTGCGCCGCCGTGTGCCGATCGGTCACGACACCCCGTCGGGTCGGCGCCGAGTGGTCGCAGACCGTCGGCGGCTCCGGCCGCATCCGACTGTCTGCGACCACTCGGCGCGGAACGCTCGGCGCGGCGTGACTTCGGTGGGGGCCGGCGGGCGACGAGACGTGACCGAACGGCGGACGGGAGGCACGGATCACGGCCGCCACGGGCCTCCCGTCCGCCGTGGTCCGGCCTACCTGCCCGGCTGAGGAGCGCTGATCGGTCGCGACACTCCGCCGGGGCGGCGCCGAGCGGTCGCTGACCGTCGGTCGCACCGGCCGTGGCCGACGGCACGCGCCCGCTCAGACGCCCTCCACCCCTGCCGCCGAGGTTCCACGACATGCCGCGTGCGTTGCGCCGAGGTTCCACGGACGGCCCGGATGCGGCGCGAGATGCCGAGATCTCGGAACCTCGGGGTGCGCGGGCGCGGGCGCGGGCGGGCGGGTCAGGCGGCGGGACGACGGGGGACGATGAGGGGCGTGCCGGTCTCGGGGTCGGGGACGACCACGCACGGCAGGCCGAAGACGTCCTCGACGAGGTCGGCCGTCAGCACCGCGGCCGGGGGTCCGGCAGCGACGATCGACCCGCTGCGCATCGCGATGACGTGGGTGGCGTACCGCGCCGCCTGGTTCAGGTCGTGCAGCACCGCGACGACCGTCCGACCCGCGGCGTGCAGGGCGGAGGCCAGCTCGAGCACGTCGTACTGGTGTGCGATGTCGAGGAACGTCGTCGGCTCGTCGAGCAGCACGATGTCGGTCTCCTGTGCCAGGACCATCGCGATCCACACCCGCTGCCGCTGCCCGCCGGAGAGCTCGTCGACGCTCCGGTCCGCCAGCTCCACCGTCGACGTCTGCTCGAGCGCTGCCTGCACCGCGCGCCGGTCGGACCCGGACGACGGGTGCAGCAGGTCCTGGTGCGGGAACCGCCCGCGGGAGACCAGGTCGCGCACGGTGATGCCGTCCGGTGCGATCGGCGTCTGGGGCAGCATGCCGACCCGCCGGGCCACGGCCTTCGGGCGGTAGGAGTCGATCGGCGCCCCGTCGAGGTACACCGTGCCGGCTCGGGGCTTGAGGGTGCGCGCGAAGGACTTCAGCAGCGTCGACTTGCCGCACGCGTTCGGGCCGACGATGACGGTCAGTTCACCGTCGGGGACGTCCACGTCGAGCCCGTCCACCACGATGCGGTCGTCGTAGGCGAGCGTCAGCCCACGCACGCCGAGCGCGGTCGTCGGGACCCCGACCGCGCTGGTCGGCAGTCCGGCTGCGGCGTTCAGTTCTCGGCCTTGCCGTGCCGCCAGTACCCCATGAACGCGACCTGCTTGCGGTCGATGCCGACCCCGCGCACCAGGTGCCGTCGGAGCTCCTTGACGCAGCCGGCCTCGCCCGCGATCCAGGCGTAGACGGGGCGCGACTCCTCGGTGGCCGGCACGTCCCAGAGGACCTGCTCGTCGACGTCGACGTCCGCCAGCTCGACGGCGTCGCCACAGGCGGGACCCGCGGCGACAGGTGCAGCACCGGCGACGACCGTCGACGCCCACGCGTGCACCTGGTCGGTCATGCGGACGCCGTGGGTCGCACCGTTCCGGGCGATCCAGCGGACCTCGACCCCGGCGGGCGCGCTCACGGGCAGCCGGTCGGCGTCGGTCGGCACCTCGATGAAGACGTGTCCGACGGTCGAGACGTCGAGCGCCTCGAGGATGGCGCAGATGGCCGGGGCGGCGGTCTCGTCCCCGGCGAGCAGGATGCGGTTCGCGTGCCCGGGTGCGAACTCGGCGGCACCGGTCGGCAGGTCCTCGGGCGACTCCGGCACGCGGGGTCCGACGATCCGGAGTTCGTCGCCGACACGGCAGGACGACACCCACCGGGATGCGGGTCCGGCGTCACCGTGTGCGACGAAGTCGATGTCGAGCTCACGGGCGTCTGGCCGGAACGAGCGGACGGTGTAGGTGCGCAGCGGGTTGCGTTCCGCGTCCGGCAGCGCACGCCAGGCGGCGTACCAGTCGTCGTCCTCGGGCAGTTCGGAGAACCCCACACCGTCGAGCGGCAGGACGACCTTGATCCGCTGGTCGAGCCCGACCGAGGAGAAGTCCGCCAGGGCATCGCCCGTCAGCGTCACCCGGACGAAGTGCGGGGTGAGCGACGTGACCGCTGCCACACGGACGGAGAAGACGCGGTACCGGGTTGCCACGGATCCGAGTATGGCATGCCTTACCTAACGTCTCCAGACTCCCGGACGGTGCGAAGATCGCTTCCGTGCCCGATGCCCCCGACGACGAATTCGCAGACCTGGCCGCCCTCGCCCGTGCGAGCGGCGTGACGGAGCCGCTCCGCGCCTCCAGGCAGGTGGTCCGCACCGATGACGGGCAGGAGACGTCCGCCATCCGGTGGGGCGACCGGGAGGCCCGGATCACCTACCTGCACGGGCTCGGCATCGACGCCCACAGCTTCGACCAGACCGCGCTCGCCGTCGGCGAGCCGGCGGTCGCCCTCGACCTGCCCGGCCACGGGCGGTCGTCGTGGCGGGACGACGCGGACTACGGGGCGTCCGTGACGGCGCCGACCGTGCTCGCGGCGCTCGACGCCCTGGAGGTCCCGCCGGGGATCGTCGTCGGGCACTCGCTCGGCGCGATCCTGTCGGCACGACTCGCGGCCACGGCACCGGAGCGGGTGACCGGGCTCGTGCTCGTCGACATGTCGCCGGACTTCGCGCAGCGGGCGGTCGACCGGATCGCCCGCGCGCTCGAGGCCGAGGAGCCGTTCGCCACCCTGGACCAGGTCGTCGACCGGGCGATCGAGGCACGCGTCGGCGACGACCGGCACGTGCTGCTGCGTGAGGCGCGCCACACCACGCGGCTCGGTGACGACGGAGCGCTCGTGCGGCGCCACCACTTCCCGCACCTGCCCGCCGGCCGCACGTCGTCGGTGGGGCGCTTCGCCGATGCGTGGCCCGACCTCGAGGCCCTGCGCGTACCGATCCTGCTCGTCCGGGGCGACCGCGGGTACGTGTCCCCGAAGCTGCACGCCGCGTTCGCCGAGCGGCTGCCGGACGCCGAGATCGTGACGGTCACCGCACGGCACGCGGTGCAGAACCAGGCGCCCCTCGAACTGGCTTCGGCGATCCGGGCATGGGCCGCACGTCACGGATTGTTGCACCGGATCGATGAACCGTCGCGGGACCGTACCGGCCCCCGGTAACCTCGTGCGAGCGCGAGCTGTGACCATCGCCCTCGCGTCCGGAAGGAACCCACACCCCATGAGTCCGCTCCTGTCCCGCCGTACCGCCCGGGCTGCGCGCACCACGCGCCTCGGACGAGCTGCCCTCGCCGCCACCGCGGTCGCCGTCGTCTCCGCCCTCGCGCTGACCGGCTGCTCCGGCTCGTCGAACGAGGACGGCGGCGCCGACGCCACCGTCCGCGTCGGCCTGGTGCTCGAACCGACCAGCCTCGACATCCGCACGCAGTCCGGTGCAGCGCTCGACCAGGTGCTCATCGACAACGTGTACCAGGGGCTCGTCGGCCGGACCGCCGACGGCGACATCCGCGACGTGCTGGCCTCCGAGCACGAGGTCTCCGACGACGGCCTGACGTACACGTTCACGTTGCGCGACGGCATCACCTTCCAGGACGGCAAGGACGTCACCGCGGCCGACGTCGTCTGGTCGCTCGAGCAGGTCAAGTCGAACGAGACCTACGTCGACTCCGCCAAGCTCGCGGGCGTCACCTCGATCACGTCCCCGTCGACCGGCGTGGTCGAGCTCAAGCTGGCGAAGCCCGACTCGGACCTGCTCTGGAACCTGACCGGCCGCTCCGGCCTGGTGCTCGAGAAGGCCGCGACGAACGACCTGTCGGACACCGCGAACGGCACCGGCCCGTACGAGGTCGCGAGCTGGAAGCAGGGCGACTCGCTCACCTTCGACCGCAACGACGACTACTGGGGCACGAAGGCGAAGGTCGCGAAGATCGTCTTCCGGTACATCACCGACCCGTCGACGGCAGTCAACGCCATGGCGAACGGCGACCTCGACGTCCTCAACCCGGTCGACGGAACACTCAAGAGCCAGCTCGACGGCAACTCGGACATCGCGCTGCACTCCGGCAAGACGACCGACAAGTACACGCTCGCGTTCAACGACCAGAAGGCGCCGTTCACCGACAAGAAGGTGCGCCAGGCGATCCGTCAGGCGATCGACCCGAAGGCGCTCATCAAGGCCATCGGTGGCACGGGCGTCGAGCAGGGCGGCCCGATCCCGGAGCTCGACCCCGGGTACGAGGACCTGACCGACATCGACGCGTACGACCCCGACAACGCGAAGCAGCTCCTCGCCGCCGCCGGTCAGGAGAACCTCAAGCTCACGCTGACGTACGCGAACATCTACCCGGCGACCATCGGCGACGTGCTCAAGTCGCAGCTCGCCGACGTCGGGATCACCCTGACCGTCAAGCGCGTCGACTTCGCGACCTGGCTGTCGACGGTGTTCCAGGCGCCGAAGTCGGGTGAGCGCGACTTCGACCTGTCGATGGTGGACCACGTCGAGGCCCGGGACTTCGGCAACTGGGCGAACCCCGACTACTACTTCGGGTACGACAACGCCGAGGTGCAGTCGCTGTACGCCGAGTCGATCGCGGCCACCGACGAGGACGCCAAGGTCGACGCCCTGCGGAAGGCCGCGAAGATCGTGAGCGAGGACGCCGCCGGCGAGTGGCTCTACACGGCCACCGAGATCACCGCCGTGCGCACCGGCGTGACGGGCTTCCCGGTCGACGGCGGCAACTCACGACTCGACCTGTCGAAGCTCGCCGTCAAGTGAGACGACCCGCGCCCGGAGCTCCGAGCACGTGACCCGGTTCCTGGTCGGCAGGCTGCTGCTGTTCGTCGTCGGGCTGCTCGTCGCGAGCGTCATCATCTTCGCGACCCTGCGGGTGCTGCCCGGCGACGTCGCACAGGTCGTCGCCGGCACCCAGTCGACCCCGGCGCAGGTCGAGCAGCTCCGGCAGCAGCTCGGCCTCGACCGGCCCGTCGTGGTGCAGTACCTCGACTGGATCGGCGGGGTGTTCCGCGGCGACCTCGGCCGGTCCCTGGTGACCAACGGGCAGGTCGCGCCGGAGATCGCGCAGAAGCTGGCGATCACGCTGCCGCTCGCGGGCATGTCACTCGTCACCGCGCTCGTGGTCGGCGTCCCCCTCGGGGTCGTCGCCGCGGTGCTCCGCCGTCGACCGGGCGGCGCCGTGATCGGGTTCGTGGCGCAGGCCGTCGCCGCGATCCCGGTCGTCTGGGCCGGCATGCTGCTCGTCGCGCTGTTCGCCGTCACGCTGCACTGGCTGCCGACGCAGGGCTTCCCGCTCGACGGCTGGTCCGAGCCGGGGCGTGCGTTCGCGTCGCTCGTGCTGCCCGCCCTGACCATCGGCGCGGTCGAGGGTGCCGTCATCCTGCGCTTCACCCGGTCCGCGACGCTGTCGGTGCTCGACGCCGACCACGTCCGCACCGCGGCCGCGATCGGGCTGACGCGCACGCAGGCGTTGCTCCGGCACGGGCTGCCCTCGGTCGCGCTCACCGTGCTCGCCGTGCTCGGGGTGCAGATCGCCGGGCTGCTGGTCGGGGCCGTCGTCGTCGAGCAGCTGTTCTCGCTGCCCGGGGTCGGTCGCATGCTCGTGACCGACGTCGGTCGCCGCGACGTCACCAAGGTGCAGTCCGAGCTGCTCGTGCTCACCGGGCTCGTGCTGCTGGTCGGCTTCGCCGTCGACGTCGTGCACCGCGCCCTCGACCCACGCCAACGCGAGGTGTCCGGATGATCCACCGCCTGCTCTCCCGCCCCACCGGGGTCTTCGCCGTCGTCGTGCTCGGCCTGCTCGTGGTGCTCGCCGCGGTGTCGCTCGTGTGGACGCCGCAGGACCCGTTCCGCGCCGATCCGTTCCAGCAGTGGGAGGGCCCGAGCGCCGCGCACTGGTTCGGCACCGACGCCGCCGGTCGCGACATCGCGAGCTACCTGCTCGCCGGCACCCGCACCACCGTGCTCGTCGCCGTCGGGGCCGGGGTGATCGCCAGCGTCGTCGGCATCGTCCTGACCGCGATCGGGTCGCTCACCGCCCGCTGGGTGCGCGAGGGCACGGCCGTCCTGCTCGACATCCTGGTGGCGTTCCCGACCCTGCTGACCGCGATGCTGCTGACCGCGGTGTTCGGCGGGTCGCTCGGGGTCGTCATCGTGAGCGTCGGACTGTCCTTCGGCGTCACGATCGCTCGGGTCGCCCGCGGCGAGATTCGCCGAATCGCCCGCAGCGACTACGTCACCGCGGCCCGGGCCTCCGGTGTCGGTGGTGTCGGGGTGCTGTTCCGCCACCTGGTGCCGAACGCCGCGCCGCTGTTCACCGTGCAGCTCTCGCTCGCGATGGCCACCGCGGTCCTCGCCGAGGCCGGTCTGTCGTACCTGGGCTACGGCGCCGGGTCGGACACGGCGTCGTGGGGCAACCTGCTCTCCGACCTGCAGACCTACATCGGCGTGCACCCGTGGAGCGCCACCTGGCCGGGAGCCGCGATCGCGCTGGTCGTCGCGGCGCTCTCCCTGCTCGGTGACGCGATCCGCGACGCCACCGACCCACGGCTGACGACGAACGACCGCGCAGCGGGCGGCGACCGCCGCACCGACCCGGCCCCGACCACCCCGGGGGTGACCGCATGACCGACCGCAGCCACAGCCGCAGCGACACCGACGGGCTCGCGGTGGTGGGGCTCTCCGTCCGCATCGCGGGGCGGACGATCCTCGACGACGTGACGTTCACCGTGCCTCCCGGCGAACGCGTGGGCGTGATCGGCGCATCCGGATCCGGCAAGTCCATGACCTCGCTCGCCCTGATGGGCCTGGAGCCCGCCGGCGCGACCGTCACCGGCAGCATCCGCCTGGACGGCACCGAACTCGTCGGCCTGCCCGATCGGGAGCGTGCGAAGCACCGCGGATCCGGCATCGGCATGGTGTTCCAGGAGCCCGGCACCGCCCTCGACCCGCTGCGCCGCGTCGGCGCGCAGATCGCGGAGCCGCTGCGCCTGCACCGCGGACTCGACCGGCGGGCGGCACGCGTCGCGGCGACCACCCTGGCGGCGGACGTCGGACTGCCGGACCCGGAGTCGCTGCTGCGGCAGTACCCGCACCAGCTGTCCGGCGGGCAGCGACAGCGGATCTGCATCGCGATGGCGATGGCCGGGCAGCCCGCGTACCTCGTCGCCGACGAGCCGACCACGGCGCTCGACGTCACGACCGAGGCACGGATCCTCGACCTCTTCGAAGGGCTACCGGCGGGCATGGTCTTCGTCACGCACGACCTCGCCGTGCTCGCGCGGATCGCCGACACCGCCGTCGTGCTCGACGGCGGACGGGTCGTCGAGCAGGGCTCGGTCGCGTCCCTGCTCGCCGCGCCGCAGCACCCTGCGACCGTCGCGCTCGTCGACGCCGCGCGCGCCACCGCCCGTCGTGCCCGTCCGTCCGGAGGCTCCGCATGACCGCCATCCTCGACGGGGTCGGGCTGCACCGCACCTACCGGCTCCCCCGCCGCGGGCCCTTCGAACCGGGCCCCGTCCGCACCGCCGTCGACGGCGTCGACCTGACGGTCGCCCCCGGCCAGCGACTCGGGATCGTCGGCGAATCGGGATCCGGCAAGTCCACCCTGGTGCGGCTGCTCGCCGGCCTGGAGGCACCTTCCGCCGGTTCCGTGACCGCCTCCGGTCGTCCGGTGGTGGCGTCCGGTTCCGCGGCCGCGATGCGCTGGTTCCGTCGCGAGACCGGGGTGGTGTTCCAGGACCCGTACGCGTCCCTCGACCCGCGGATGCGCGTCGGCGCGATCGTCGGTGAACCGCTGCGGGCGCTCCGGATCGACGGGGACCACCGGGTGCTGGTGCGCGACGTGCTGGATCGGGTCGACCTGCCGGCGGATGCTGTCGACCGGTACCCGCACGAGTTCTCCGGTGGGCAGCGGCAGCGCATCGCGATCGCCCGGGCCGTGGTGCACGGGCCGCGGATCCTGTTCGGCGACGAGCCGATGAGCGCCCTCGACGTGGTGGTGCGGGCACGGGTCATCGAGCTGTTCCGCTCGCTCGCCGACGACCTCGGGCTGACCATGGTCCTGGTGTCGCACGACATCGGTGTGGTCCAGCGGCTGTGCGACACCGTGGCCGTGATGTCGGCGGGACGCATCGTGGAACACGGGCCGGTGTCGCTGCTCGATGCGCCGGAGCACCCGGTGACGCGGGCGCTGGTGGAGGCTGCGCCGACGCTGCCGTAGCGGCGGGGCGGGGCGGGGCGGGCGGCTCTGACTCGGAACGACAACATCGCCGTCGTACGACATCGAGTGTGTCGTTCCAGGTCGCCCGCAACAGTTGCACGCGCGCACCGACGACAACATCGACGTCGTACGACATCGTGCGTGTCGTTCCGCGTCGCCAGGGGTGTGCGACTCCTGTTCGACTGGGCGGGACTCCTTGCCCACTGAGCGGGACGCCGGGACGATCGACCTGCACCGATCGCTTCTCGAAGGGGAGAACGCATGAGCAAGTCGCACGACATCACCAGGCGCACGGCACTCGGACTCGGCATCGTCGCCACCGCATCGGCAGCGAGCGGGGTGCTCGGCAGCACACCGGCGAGCGCCCACGGCCGCGCCCACCCCGGCACAGGCCCCGCCGGCCCCGGCCACCCCGGTCGCCCGCACCTCGCCGCAGCGGTCGAGCGGGAGTTCGCCGCCGACACCACCACGGTCCTGCGGAACCCGCTCAACGGCTGGGCGCTGTACGGCTCGTCGGCACCGCCCGCGAACTACTGGACGCAGTACGACGACGTCCCACTGCCCGACGGCACCACGGTCACGGTGTCCGACCACGCCTCGGTCATGTACATGCGGGTCTCGTGGACGATCCTCGAGCCGTCCGAGGGCGTGTACGGCTGGGACACGAACGCGGCGTTCGCGGGCATCCTCGCCGAGGCCCGTCGCCGTGGGCTGCGGCTGGCCTTCCGCGTCGTGGTGGACAGTCGCGACAAGTCGTCGGACTTCACGCCCGCGTGGGTGCGTGCCGCCGGGGCCGCCGGGTACGAGACGCAGACCGGCAGCAAGACCGTGTGGAGTCCGTACCCGGACGACCCGGTGTTCCAGGCGAAGTACGCCGCGTTCGTCGCGGCCTTCGGCAAGCAGTACGACGACCCGGCCACGACGGACTTCATCGACGGGTACGGGCTCGGCAAGTGGGGTGAGGGCCACTCGATGCTCTACCAGGACGCCGCGAACCGCGAGCCGGTGTTCGACTGGATCATCGACCTGTACCAGGAGCACTTCACCCGGGTGCCGCTGGCGTTGAACTACCACCGGATGATCGGGGGTCCGAAGGACTGGGGCACCCCGGACCCCGAGAGCGAGCGGATGCTCGACGGTGCGTACGAGAAGGGCTACGTCCTGCGCCACGACGCCTTCGGCATGACCACGTACTACGCGGACTGGGAGAAGTCGATGGCCGCGAAGTGGCGGTACCGGCGGCCGATCATCATGGAGGGCGGGTGGGTCACCGCCCAGCACGACGTCACGCAGGACCCGCGCGGGTACGTGACGACCGCCGACGTCCGTCAGGGCGAGTTCGACGACTCGGTCGAGGCGCACGTGAACATGATGGACCTGCGGAACGGCGAGGCCCTGTCGTGGTTCGCGGCGCAGACCTTCCCGTTGACGCAGCGGTTCGACGCCGAGGGCGGCTACCGCCTGCACCCGTCGCGCGTGGTCGTGCCCGGTTCGGCGTCCGCCGGCGCGACGGTCGACGTCACGCACGAGTGGACGAACACGGGTTGGGGCTACCTGCCCGACAACCTGCCGGTGTGGAACGGCAAGTACAAGGCGGCGGTCGCGTTGCTCCATGCGGACGGCAGCGTGGCCGGGACGTTCGTGGACACCGCGTCCGACCCGTCGACGTGGTTGAAGGGCTCCCCGACGTCGTACGCGTTCCGTCCGTCGCTGGCCGGCGTCGCGGCGGGTGCGTACCGGTGGGGCATCGCGATCGTCGACACCACCGCGGGCAACGCCCCCGGCATCGAGCTCGGTGCGCAGGGCACGCAGCAGGCGGGCTGGCTGGTCGTCGGCGACGTCACCATCGCCTGAGACGCGCCTGCCTGGAGGCCCGGTGCCGGTCCACGAGACCGGCACCGGGCCTCCAGGCGGTCGCCCCCACCCCGTCAGCGCAAGTGGAACGTCAGCGCAGGAGGAACGCGAGGGCGCGCGTCAGGAACGCGCGGTGCCCCGGCGACGCGAACGACGCGGCGGAGTGGCCGAGCGCGTCGTAGACGGTGGTGCCGCCGCCGGGTCGTTCGTGCACCCAGGCGAGCGGGTGCCGCTCCCCCTCGTGCTCGTGGTCGAGCAGGACCCGCACCGAGGGCGAGACCCGGAGGTGCGAGTAGCGCTCGTCTTCCAGGGTGAAGTCCGGCAGGCCGGCGGTGATCGGGTGCGCCGCGTCGACCACCCGGACGGCCGCGGGCCCGAACGGCGGGTGCATCGTCGTGCCGCGCTCCCACACCCCGCCGAGGGCACGCTCCCAGTGCGGGTCGTCGGCGAACGACGTCGCGGCGACGTGCAGCACGAGCAGCGGCACGTCGCTTGCGAGCAGGCAGTGGAAGCCGGCCCGGGCGTCGGTGAGCGGGACGGGGCGGTCGTCCCGGGGCAGCCCGACGTCGACGACGACGAGCGACGGCAGGGGTCCGGTCGCGAGGGCGGCCAGGGCGGTGTCGACGTCCTCCGGTTGCTCGAGCTCGACGCCTGCCGACGCGGCGAGCGCCGTGACCGCGGCGTTCGTCTCGGCGAAGGGGTGCCACGGGTCGGTCCAGCGTCCGGAGCCGCCGAGCAGGACCGCGCTCACGGTGTCGCCCGGGTCACGGTGAGCGCGTGCTCGCCGTCGGTGGACGCCTGCCGGGCGACGAGCCGCACACGGTGCACCGCCGGGCCCCAGACACGCTCGAGCTTCGCGTCGTCGACGTCCCGCCGCTCGACGTGCACCGCGAACCGATCGGTGTCGACGGACAGGTGGGCGGGGCCGACGCGCAGCCCGCCCTCGACGGGCACGGGTTCGTCGCGGGTCATGAGCACCAGGGTCATCGTGCCGGGCTCCGCGAACGTCCAGGTGTCGCGGACGACCACGCGCTCGGTGGCGCGGTCACGGGGCACCGCCCGGTCGAGCGTCGCGGTGCGGTGGAGCGATCGCAGTCCGCTGGACGCCGGGTACGCGGCGGTCAGGTCGGCGGACCACGACGCGACGTCGCTGTCGTCCTCGAACACGGTGCCGGTCGCGCGGAACGCGGCACCCTCGTGCTGTTCGACGCCGTTCGGCAGCGGGACGGTGTGCCAGGCACTCCGCATCGTCCAGATGCCGTAGCGGTGCTCCGGCATGAACGTCTCGCGGCGGTACACGCCCACCCCGACGTCGATGAGCACCGGTTCGCCGTCGAGCGAGACGATCACCCCGCCGGCGTCGTTGTGGTTGTGGCTGACGTCGTTGTGCCCGCCCTTGACCGCGAGGACGAACCCGTCGGTCGCGCCGTCGTGGGCACGGGCGACGGCGACCTCGGTGCCGGGCAGCCACAGCGACGCGGGCATCCCGGGCTCGGCCGGCCCGTCGGTCCACGAGGGGTCCCGCAGTTCGGCGAGCGTCCGACGGAACAGCGCGGCGAGCTGCCCGTCGAACCGCAACGCGTGCTGCCGGCCCATCCACCGGGCGTGCCGCACGACCCGGTCGTCGTCGACGCGCTCCCCGAAACGGGCGAGCAGGTTCCAGTTCGCGTTCTCGGCCAGCGCCGGGGAGCCGTCGGAGTGGTTGACCTGCGTCGCGGCACCGATCTGCATGCCCATCGGGAACCGGGCCATGGCGGCGACCGGCTCGACCGAGAAGCCGTCGAACGCGCCGCCGGTGAGGTCTTCGACCAGGTCCAGGGCCTCGAACAGGGTCGCGCCGGCCCACCACCAGTACGTGGCACCCTCGTCGCAGCTGCCGTCGGCGTCGTAGCCGGCGCGGAACCGGTCGAGGATCACGAGCGCGCGGTCGATCGTCGCGGCGAGGCGATCGCGGTCGGGCTCGACCACGGCGGCGCACACGAGCACGTTCGACACGATCCACGGCGCCCAGTTGTTCGGCGGCCCGTCGACCCCGTGCCAGAAGTACACCTCCTGCTCCCACGGGTCGAGCACGCGGCGGCGGATCTCGTGGTGGACGTGCGCGCGGATGCCGGGGCGGTCCTGCTCGAGGCGCTCCCCCGCGATCGCGTCGATCGCCGCGAGCATGCCGCCGACGTAGGCGTCCGACAGGTCGAGCACGTCCCGACCGGGCACGGGCAGGAACGGCCGGCTGCCGTCCTCGGGCAGCGCGTAGTGCGACGGCAGGCACCAGGCGCGCAGCTCCAGGATCCGCCAGACCTGGTCGCCGAGCACGTCCGCCCACTCGGCGTCGCCGGTCACACCGAGTGCCAGGGCCGCGGTCGCGGCGGACTCGAGCAGGTTCCGCTGGGCTCGCTCGTACGGCTGGCGGTTCCCGTCGCGACTGTACGTCGCCCACAGGGCGAGGGTCGGGAAGGTGACCGCCGCGGCGGCGCGACGGTCGTGCGCGACCGCGAGCAGGGCCTCCCGGTCGGCGTCCGCGACGTGCTCCCACGCCGGGCGGTCGCTGGCGGGAGGCGCGGGTCGCCACGAGCGCGGACGGAGCGCCGCGCGCGCTGCCGGGGTGAACCGGTCGGTGAAGGACGGGGCGTCGACGGTGACGGTCATGGGGTGGGTCTCCGGGTGGTGACGGTGGTGGACGGGTGGTGGCGGCTGGTCGCGGCGGCTGGTGGCGGGCCTCAGGCCTGGACGGCGAAGCCGTCGGGGACGATGGGGTCGGTGAACGCGCCGGTGGCCGCGAACGCGATGGTCTCGCGCACCGCGTTGTCGGCGAGCCGACGCAGCTCGTTGCCCAGGGACCCGGCGATGTGCGGCGTGATGAAGGTGTTCGGCGTCGACCGCAGTCGGGCGTCCGGTGGCAGGCGTTCCGGCTCGGTGACGTCGAGGACGGCGGCCAGGTCGCCGCGGTCCAGGCGGTCGGCGAGGGCGTCCTGGTCGACGATCGCCCCGCGCGCGGTGTTCACGAGCGTGGTACCCGGCCGCATCCGACCGATCACGGCACGGTCGACGAGCCCCCGCGTCGACGGCAGCAGCGGCGCGTGCAGGGTGACGACGTCGCTCGAGGCGGCGAGGGTGCCGAGGTCGACGGCGGTGACGCCGAGCAGCGCGGCCTCGGCGTCGTCCAGGTACGGGTCGCTCACGAGCACGCGGACGTCGTAGTCGCGGAGCCGTTCGATGACGGCCCGCCCGACACGCGAGGCGCCGACGACACCGACGGTCACGCCGTGCATGCCGACGACCGGCCACGAGCCCTCGACGTCGACCGGGGTCTCGTCCGAACGCAGCGCGGCGGCGCTGGCGAAGGCCCGCTTCGCGGCGAGCACGATCACCGCGACCGTGAACTCGGCGACCGGGACGGCGTTCGCGGCGGCGCTCGACGCCACGGCGATCCGTCGCGCCCACACGTCGGTGTCGACGACGGGCTTGACCGACCCGGCGGAGTGCACGACAGCGCGGAGCCGCGGCACCCGGTCCAGACGGTCCGCGGACAGCACGGGGCTGCCCCACCCGGTGACGAGCAGCTCGGCGTCGGCGAGCAGCGGGAGGTCGCACGGGTCGTCCGGGTCGAGCGGACGGTCGGCGATCAGCCGGACGGCCTCGGAGGCGTGCAGGGCGGCGAGGTCGCCGGGGTCGAACACCCGGGTGAAGGTCGCCTCGGGCATCACGAAGGCGACGGGGACGGGCGAGCGGTGCGCGTGGCCGCGTGGGGCGGGGGGCACAGGCACCGCCGGGGGCGCGGGCTGCGCTCGGGGCGCGGGCTGCGCTCGGGGCGCGGGCTGCGCTCGGGGCGTGACGGGGCGTGACGTCATCGTCGGACGGTTCCTCTCCGGGGTACGGCGTCCCCATGCCAGCGTTCGGCGGTGTGCGGAGTCAAGCCGCGGGGCGCAAACGCTCACGAAGTGAACACGACGGGCGCGCGGATCGCGCGGATCGTGCGCCGTCCGCTCATCGACCGGGGACGACCGCCGCCGTCGACGCCCGCACGCTCAACGTGGGCGCCAGGGTCATGTGCCGACGGGCGAAGCCGACCTGCGCCGTCGCCGAGATGCGCTCGAAGCACATCGTGGCCGCGAACCGGCCGACGTCGTTCTTCGGGGGCGCGACCGCGGTGAGCGGCACCCCGGCGAGCGCCGCGACCTCGTCGTCGTAGGCGACCACGGACAGGTCGTCCGGGATCGACAGGCCCATCTCGGTGACGGTCTCGACGAACTCGACGGCGTACTGGTCGGAGTGCACGAAGACTGCGGTGGTGCCGGTGGCGAGGCAGCGCTCGATGAAGGCCCTGGTCGTGGCACCCACACCCCGGTCGTCCGGGATGACCTGGACCGGGGCGTCGGGGTCGAGGCCGAGTTGCCGGACGGCGCGGTCGTACCCGGTGCGGAGCTGCGGGGTGGTCGGGGTGTCGAACACGGCCATGCCGATGCGGCGGTGCCCGAGTTCGGCGAGGTGGCGGACCGCGATGCCGGCACCGGACTCGTGGTCGCTGCGGACGGACTCGAGCGCGGAGCCGACGGGGGCCTCGACCACGGAGCGTTCGACCACGACGACGGGCATCGGTGCGTGGTCGAGGAGCTCGAGGGTGGTGAAGGCGTCGGCGACGGTGGTGGTGACGAGCAGCCCGTCGACGCCGGCGGCGATGAGGCGTTCGACCTGCTGGCGTTCGCGGGCGGGTTCGTAGCGGGAGACGCCGAGCACGACGCGGCCGCCCAGGGCCTCGGTGCGTTCGGCGACGCCGGCGACGATCTTCGGGAAGTAGTAGCCGGGGTCGGGGACGACGAGCCCCAGGGTGAAGAGCGCGCCGCTGCCGTCGGTGGTGTCCCGGTCGGGGCGGGGTGCGGGTCGGTGCGGTGCGCCGGCGGTGGGCAGGGTCTCGACGGAGACGGCGCCGCCGTGCACGCGCCGGAGCACGCCGCGGTCGGCGAGTTCGGACAGGTCGCGGCGGACCGTCATGGCCGAGATCCCCTCGCGCTCGGCGAAGTCCGAGGCGGACAGGGTCCCGTGCACGCGGAGCTCGGCGAGGATCCGTTCGTGGCGTCTGGTCGGGTGCATCGTCGCTCCCAGTGTTCGATTCGTGTGCGGGTGAATACCGCGGCTTGACCGTCATCATACGGACGCCACAGGATGACGAAACCCCCAGCCACGTGAGCAAAGGAGCCACATGAGCGCGACGCTGGTCGATCCGACCACCGAGCCACGGACCACCCGGTCCGGTGGCGCCCCGGCCCCGCGGAAGGTCCCGTTCCTCGCTCGGCTGCGGCGCGACTACCCGCTGCTGCTCATGGTGGCGCCGGCGGTGGTCCTGCTGCTGCTGTTCGTGTACGTGCCGATGATCGGCAACGTCATCGCGTTCATGGACTACCAGCCGTACATCCCGATCGCCCAGAGCCCGTGGGTCGGGTTCACGAACTTCCAGCTGATGTTCGCCGACCCGGAGTTCTGGCGGGCGACGGTGAACACGCTGGAGATCACGTTCCTGCAGCTCATCCTGTTCTTCCCGGTGCCGATCGCGTTGGCCATCCTCATCCACTCGCTGGTGTGGCAGTGGCTCCGGGCGACCGTGCAGTCGGTGCTCTACCTGCCGCACTTCCTGTCGTGGGTGATCGTCGTGGGCTTCTTCCAGCAGTCGCTGGGGTCCGGCGGTGTGGTCAACCACACGCTGCGGCAGCTCGACATGGGGACGATCGGGATCATGAGCGACCCGGAGACGTTCAAGCTGCTGCTGACGTCACAGGTGATCTGGAAGGACGCCGGCTGGGGCACGATCATCTTCCTGGCGGCGCTCGCGGCGATCGACGACAACCTGTACGAGGCGGCGGCGATCGACGGGTCGGGAGCGTGGAGCCGGTTCTGGCACGTCACGCTGCCAGGCATCCGTCCCATCATCGTGCTCCTGCTGATCCTGCGGCTCGGCGAGGCCCTGTCCGTCGGGTTCGAGCAGATCATCCTGCAACGAAACGCCGTGGGGGCCGATGCCGCCGAGGTCCTCGACACCTACGTCTACTACCACGGCGTCGTCGACGGGAACTGGTCCACGGGCATCGCGGTCGGTCTGGTCAAGGGCCTGGTCGGGTTCGTCCTCATCATGGCGGCGAACAAGGCCGCCCACATGCTCGGTGAGCAGGGAGTGTATTCACGGTCATGAGCACCATCGCCCGTCCGGTCTGGGCCGGAAAACCCACACCCGTCGTCCTCGCACTCAAGGCCGTCGCGATCGTCCTGATCCTCGCCGTCGTGCTGTTCCCGTTCCTCATCGTCTTCTCGACGAGCGTGTCGAGCCAGGCGGACGTCACCGCTGCCGGCGGCTACGTCGTGTGGCCGCGGTCGTTCGACCTGTCCGCGTACGTGCAGATCCTGTCCGGCGGGGTCGTCACCCGCGCCGTGGTGGTCACGCTGCTCGTCACGGTCGTGGGCACCGTCATCAGCCTGGCGTCGACGGTGCTCGCCGCGTGGGCGCTCAGCCGACAGGGCTCGCTGTTCCAGCGGCCGCTGCTGACCTTCGTGCTCATCACGTTCCTGTTCGCGCCGGGGATGATCCCGCTGTACCTGATGGTGAAGCAGCTCGGACTCCTCGACAACTACTGGGCGCTGATCCTGCCGAGCGCGTTCAGCGTGTTCAACATGGTGGTCGTCCGCGGCTTCATGATGAGCATCCCGCAGGAGCTCATCGACAGCGCGAAGATCGACGGCGCCGGCGAGTTCCGCATCCTGTGGCAGCTCGTCCTGCCGCTGTCCCGCGCGGTGATCGCCGTCGTCGGCCTGTTCTACGCCGTCGGCTACTGGAACGCGTTCTTCAACGCACTGCTCTACCTGTCGGACTCGACGAAGTGGACGCTGCAGCTGGTGCTGCGCACCTACGTCCTGCAGGGCTCCAGCCTGGTGTCCGGTGCCGGGTCCGACGCCTCGATGCAGCCGCCGGCGGAGTCGATCCAGATGGCCGTCGTGATGATCGCGATCATCCCGATCCTCGCCGCCTACCCCCTGGTGCAGCGCCACCTCACCAAGGGCGTCCTGACGGGCGCCGTCAAGGGCTGACACGGCCCCACCACCTCACTGCCACCCGACGCTTCAAGGGAGAAGCCATGACCGACACCACGACCGGCGGCCTCAGCCGCCGGACCCTCATCTCCGGCGCCGCCTTCGGCCTCGTCGCCCTCGGCGCTGCCGGCAGCCTGACCGGGTGCTCCACCGGCGGCAACGCCGCGACCATCTCGGACCAGGTGGCCGCGCTGCCGACCTACGTCCCCATCACCAAGGGGCCGAAGCCCGACCTGCCCGGCAACGGCGTCGTCCAGCCCGTGTACTACTCGTACCCGCAGGACAGCGAGCTCTTCACCTCGGTCACCGGCAAGGTCGGCGACGGCGAGAAGACCACCGGGTTCGTCGTGACCTACGCGGCGCCGCCGCCGGCGCAGAACTCGTTCCTCGACTACGTCGGCGGCCTGACGGACACCGAGTACGACCTGACGTTCGTGCCCGGCGACTCGTTCGCCGCGAAGTTCGCGACGATGACCGCCGGCAACGACATCCCGGGCATCGTCGAGTTCCTGACGTTCGCGATGCCACCACGGTTCCCGCAGCTGCTCGACGCGAAGTTCGCGGACCTGTCGGAGCACCTCTCCGGCGACGCCGTCACGGACTACCCGAACCTGGCGAACATCCCCACCGCGTCGTGGCGGAGCGCCCGCATCAACGGGAAGATCTACGGCGTCCCCGAGCACCGGCCGCCGTTCGGGTCGGTGATGATCTGCCGCCCCGACCTCATCGAGCAGCTGACGGGCGCAGCACCGGCCCCGAAGGACAAGGACGAGTTCACCGAGCTGTGCACGGCCGTCACCGACGCCAAGGCCGGCCGGTACGCGATCGCCGGCCAGGGCGGGGCGAGCGGCGTCGACTGGGCGTACGACTTCATCGGTGCCACCTTCGGCGTGCCGAACCAGTGGGCGATGTCGAAGGGCGGCGAACTCACCCACAAGAACGAGACCGACGCGTGGCTCGAGACCCTCGCCTACATCAAGAAGCTCTGGAACCTCGGCGTCTTCCACCCGGACACCCCGAGCCTCGAGAGCGCGAAGGCGAAGACGTACATCAACAACGGCACCGTGCTCATGCACCTCGACGGCATCTCCGCCCTGCTCGACGTGTCCATGCCGAAGGGCATCGTCACGGGCGGCATCGTGCCCTTCGGTGCGACGGGCGGCCCCGGTGCGAACTACCAGGGCACGTCGAGCTTCTCGTTCGCCGCTCTGAAGAAGACGACGCCCGAACGCATCAAGGCCCAGCTCCGGCTCATCGACTACCTCTCCGCGCCGTTCGGGTCGAAGGAGGCGTTCACGCTGACCCACGGCGAGAAGGGCGTCCACCACACCGGCAGCGGCCCGGACGCGACGCTGACGAAGGTCGGCGAGCAGACCATCAACGCCAGCGCGCTGTACCGACTCGGCGCCGGCCCGCAGGTGCTGAACACCGCGGTCCGCATCGACGAGCAGCTGCGGCAGTCGCACCAGTACCAGACCAAGACGCAGGACATGCTCGTGAAGAACCCGGTGGACGGCTTCTACTCCCCCTCGGCCGCGGCGACGGCGTCGGCGAGCACCGCGTTCAACAGCGTGTGCAACGACTACGTGCTCGGGCGGACGAACCTGGCGAAGGTGAAGGCCGCACGGGCGACGTGGGTGTCGGCCGCCGGGGACAAGATGCGCCGCGAGTACTCCGAGGCGATCGAGAAGCAGAGCTAGCCCGGGCGGCGGCGGGTCTGGCCGACTCGGATCGACATCATCGACGTCGTACGACGACGATGATGTCGTCTCGCATCGACCCCCGGTCAGGCGGTCCAGGCAGCCGGGTGCCGCCGCTGCCAGCGCAGCCGCCGCTCGAGCTGGGCCCCGATCGCGAGCAGCACCCGCTCGCCCCCGGGACGCCCGATCAACTGGACGCCCATCGGCAGGCCGCCGCCGTCCGGGTGGTCGTCGGCGGTGACCCCGACGGGCAGGGTGATCGCGGGCAGCCCGGCCACGTTCGCCATCGAGGTCCACGGCGAGTACGCGCACTGGCGGCGGAAGTCCTCGTCCGGGTCGTCGCCGTACCAGCCGAGCGGCCGCGGGGTCAGTGCGAGGGTCGGTGACAGGACGGCGTCGAACCGGTCGAACGCACCGATCAGCGTCGCCGAGAACGTGTCCAGCACGGTCATCGCGTCGAGCACCTGCGTGCCCGTGAGCCGCTGTCCCCGCTCCACGAGCCACGCCACCAGCGGCGTGAGCGCCGTCAGGTCGATGCCGGGGACCATCGGCAGCCGCGCCGCGGAGCTCTCCCACGCCACCCGGAACGCGTCGGCGTACGGCGCCCGCGGCATCTGCACGTCCTCGACGCCGTGCCCCAGTTCGCCGAGCACCCGCACAGCGGTCTCGACGGCAGCGCGCGCCGCGGGGTCGACCACGACGTCGACGGTGTCGTCCCACGGTGAACCGTCGAGCAGCCCGACGACGAAGCGTCCCTCACCGCGGACGGCCGCCGCGGTGAACGGGCCGTCACCGCGGGACGGCGTGACCAGGGCGTACGGCGACGGTTCCGGCAGCCCGGTCGGCGCGACGAGGGCGTCGAGCAGCATCCCCGCGTCCGCGACGGACCGGGTCAGCGGCCCGGCGACGGAGAGCCCGCCGACACCGGAGCGACCGGGCATCGACGGCACCCGCCCGCGGCTCGGCTTCAGGCCGACGAGTCCGGTCGCGGCGGCCGGGATCCGGACCGATCCCCCGCCGTCGGACCCGACGGCCGCGGGCAGCAGCCCGGCCGCCACGGCGACCGCCGCCCCGCTCGACGACCCCCCGGGCGCGCGGGTCGTGTCGTAGGGGTTCCGCGTCACGCCGAACCGCGTCTCCGACGACGAGGACATCCCGAACTCCGGCGACGCCGTCTTGCCGAGGCTCACCGTGCCGGCGGCGTCGAGCGCCGCGACGAGCGGGTGGTCGGCCCCGGCAGGGCGCTCCGGCAGACTCGCGGTGCCGGAGCGCGTGGGGACCCCGGCGCGGTCGTACAGGTCCTTGTCGGCGGACGGGAGGCCCCACAACGGTCTGGACGTCGGCACCAGGTGCCCGAGACGGTCGGCTCTCGTGCGCGCGGCGTCCCCCGTGACCGTCACGAACGCACCGAGGGCCGGGTCGAGTCGCTCGATGCGGGCGAGGTAGTGCTCCGTCACCTCGAGCGCGGTCGCCTCCCCCCGGCGGATCCAGTCCCAGAGTTCCTGCGCGGCGAGGTGGTGGAGTTCGAACACGGTTCCCGAGCCTAGGCGGCGACGGTGCCGGTCGTGCGTCAGTGCTGGTCGACCGTCAGTGCTGGTCGTACGCGTAGAAGCCGCGGCCGGTCTTCACGCCCAGGTGCCCCGCGTCGACGTACTGCCGGAGCAGCTGCCGCGGACCCTCGGGCAGATGCGGGTCCTCCGCCGCGTAGTGCTCCTCGATGTCCAGGACGACGTCGAGCCCCACCTGGTCCATCATCCGGAACGGCCCCGCGGGCGAACCGGTGTTCACCGCGAACATCGCGTCGACGTCCTCCGGCGTGGAGACCCCGTCGGCGACGACGGCCAGGGACTCGCGCTTGATGGCCGCCCAGATGCGGTTGAAGATGAACCCGGTCGACTCCTTGCGGGCGACGAACGGCCGGACGCCGTAGGTCGGCAGGACCTCGAGCAGCAGGTCGATGACCGCGGGGTCGGTCTCCCCGTCACTCATCAGGTCGACGGCGTTCTGCGTAGGCGGCATGTAGAAGTGCATGTTCAGCACGCGCTCGGGGTGCTCGACCTCGTCGATCACGAGTCGGCTCGCGTACGACGACGAGTTGCTCGCCAGGATCGTGTCCGCCCCGACAGCGCGGTCGAGCTGTCCGAACACCGTCGTCTTGAGGTCGAGGCGCTCCGGGATCGCCTCGACGACGAGCCACGCACCGGCGACGGCCTCGTCCAGGTCGTCGAACGCGCGGACGGTGCCGACCGCGCCCCCGTCCCGCGCCGCGGCGAGCGCCGGGAGCTCGCGCTCGACGTACTCGACGGCGGCCCTGCGGACCGGCTCGGCGAGGTCGTACACGCGGGACTCGCCGCCGGCGCTGGCGAACACCAGGGCGATGCGACGACCGAGGGTCCCACCGCCGATCACGGTGACGGGTCGGTTGCGGATGTCGGTCGGCAGGGAGAAGCCCATGGTGTCCTTCGTTCTCGGGTGTAGGTTCGATACACAACGTACTCAGTACGGAACGTATTGCAACTCGACAAGGAGTTCCCATGCAGGCCTCGGACGTCCTCCGCCACGCCACCACACCCCTCACCGCGCCGGTCTACCCGCTGCGCCCGACGCGCTTCACCGACCGCGAGTACTTCAACGTCGTGTACCGGACCGACCCCGACGCCCTCCGCGCCGTCGTGCCGGAGCCGCTGCAGGTCGACGCGCCGCTGGTCCGGTTCGAGGTCATGAAGATGGGTGACGTCGACGGCTACGGCCCCTACGTCGAGTCCGGTCAGGCGATCCAGGTCACCCACGACGGCGAGGTCGGCGAGTACCTGCACGCCATGTACCTCGACAACTCCGCGGCGACGCTCGCCGGGCGCGAACTGAGCGCCTACCCGAAGGTGCTCGGGACCCCGGGGTTGCGCGTCGACCAGGGCGCCCTCGTCGGCACGCTCGACCGCGGTGCCGAACGCGTGGCGACGGCGACCATGGCGTACCAGTGGGAACCGATGGACCCGGTCGAGGCCGCGGCGCAGATCACGGTGCCGACCTGGATGGTGAAGCTCGTCCCCGACGTGACGACCCTGGGGCTGCGCGCCGCCGATCTCGTGCGGACCGAGATCACCGACATCGTCGTGAAGGGGGCCTGGACCGGACCTGCCCGCCTGCAGCTGTTCGAGCACGCCCTCGCGCCGATGGCCGACCTGCCGGTGCTCGAGGTCATCAGCGCCTCGCACGTCCTGACCGACCTGACGCTCGCGCCGGTGCGGTCCGTGCACGACTACCTGGCCGACCCGCGCCGGTCGGACGACGCCTCCTAGGATGAGCCGATGTCCCCACGAGTGAGCGACGACACCGCCGCACCCGCCCGCCCCACCCGGCGGCGCAGCAGCACCCGCGCGGAGCTCGTCCGCGCGGCCGAGGCGCTGTTCGACGAGACCGGCTCGGCCTCGGCCAGCGTCGAGGCGATCGTCGCACGTGCGGGGTTCACGCGCGGCGCCTTCTACTCGAACTTCGCGACGACCGACGAGCTCTTCTTCGCGGTGTACGAAGCGCAGGAGGCCGTGGTCGTCGAGCGGCTCGAAGACGGCTTCCGGGCCGCGCTCGGCACGACCGACCCGCAGTCCGTCGACGCGATCGTCTCCGCGGTCCTCGGCGGCCTGCCCCCCGAGGGCAAGTGGTACGCGATCCGCTCGGTCCTGCTGTCCCGGGCGCGACACGAACCCGAGCTCCGGGCACTGCTCCGAGCGCACACCGACGCCTTCCACGCGGCACTCGAACCGCTGCTCGTCGAGTCGGTCACGGCACAGGGCCGGCGACTGACCGTCGCCCCGGACGTCTTCACCCGGGCGGTCGTCGCCGCGCACGTCGGCGCGGTCAGCCAGACGGTGCTCTACGACGACGCCGCGACCATCCGCGTCGCCGCGGTGCGGGGCGCACTCCTCGGACTCAGCGAGCCGGCGCGCGAGCCCGACGGTGCCGACGACACCGACGACACAGGAGGTACAGCGTGATCGTCCCCGAAGCCGCGGTCCCGCTGTTCCTGCGGGCCACGCACGCGAACGCGCCGTTCGTCACCGAAGCGGGAGCGCACCGAGCCGTCCGCCGACAGGCCCTCCGCCCCGAGCCGTTCGGACCACCGAAGCGCCTCCGGCCCGACGTGCGCGTCGACGTCCACCGGCAGGGTGGCGCCCCGGTGTACACCGTGACGCCGAGCCGCCAGCCACCGCTCCGCGACGTCGTGTACGTGCACGGCGGCGGGTGGGTCCACGAGATCGCCCAGCAGCACTGGGCGCTCATCGCCCAGCTCGCCGCCGAGGCGCGCGCCACCGTGACCGTCCCGATCTACCGACTCCTGCCGGACGGCAACGCACGGCAGGCGCACGACCTGGTCCTCGACGTCGCACGCCGCGTCATCGACCGGCGCGGACGGGTGCAGCTCGCCGGCGACTCCGCCGGTGGGCAGATCGCGCTCTCCGTCGCCCAGACCTTGCGCGACCAGGGCGTCCGGACGCTCCGGACCGTCCTGGTGTCACCGGCGCTCGACCTCGGCTTCTCGAACCCGCGCATCCCCCAGGTCCAACCGAGCGACCCGTGGCTCGGTCGCGACGGGGGCCGTGTGCTCGGTCACCTGTGGGCCGACGGCCTGTCGATCGACGACCCGGTCGTCAGTCCCCTGGCCGGTTCGTTCCACGGCCTCGGCCCGATGCTCGTCCACACCGGGACCCACGACGTGCTGAACCCCGACGCGCACCTGCTCGTCGCGGCCGCCCGGTCCGCGGGCGTGGACGTCACGCTGCGCGAGCGCCCCGGCGCCCTGCACGTGTTCCCCCTGCTGCCGACGCGCAGCGGACGAGCAGCACGGCAGGAGATCGTCGCGGCCGTCCGCAGAGCCTGACGGTCAGCGCAGGACCCGGCCGCGTGCCCGAGACGGCCACGGCGGCGGACCGCCGGCCGTCCTGCGCGACGCGGGGCGGGCCTCCCGGTCGGACCGTCAGACCATCAGACGCTCAGGTGGGCGGCGAGCACGTCGCGGACGCTCGTCCAGTCGTGCGGACCGTAGCGGTCGTCGTCGACGTGGTGGAGCTCCGCCTCGCCGCTGAACATGCTCACGAAGTACTGCATGCCCTGCCAGGCCGGGAACGGTTCGGCGTCGTCCTTCGACAGCCGACGGCCGATCCGTGCCATCGCCGACAGCGTGCCGGTCGTCCCCGCCCACTGCAGCCGGAACGGGGTGCCGGTCAGCCGGGACATCGTGTCGGCGATCGACCGTGCCGTCACGCGGTCACCGGCGACCTCGACCACACGGGGTGCGTCCGCGTCGACTGCGACGAGCGCCGTCACGCGCGCGACGTCGTCCTTCGTGGTGAAGTCGAGGACCTGGTCGGCCGACGACCAGTAGAGCACCCGCTGGCGGTCGAACAGGATCAGCGGCGCCTGACCGGTGAGCATGTCCGTGAACGCCCCGTTCAGCACCGAGGTCGCACGGATCGGCGCGGCGTCGAGGGCGGCGGCGAACTCGCGGCGGAGCTCGAAGTTCCGGTTCGAGCCGGGCGTGATCGAGCGGTAGTCGGCGGCGTAGTCCGAGGGGATGAACCGCGGGACGCCGGCCTGGACCGCGGCGTCGAGCAGGGCGCGCTGGGCGTCCACGATCACCGCGCGGGTACCGCTGACCGTGGAGACGACGACGTCGACCCCGGCGAGCGCCGTGACCAGCGCCGGTGCGTCCGTGTAGTCCGCGGTGACGACGTCGACGCGGTCGTCGTCGGCGAACTGCCGCTGGGCGCCGGTGCTGGACGGGCGGGTGAGGACGCGGACGCGGGTGTCGTGCTGCAGGAGCTCGCGGACGATGCGTCCGCCGAGGTCTCCGGTGGCGCCGGCGACGAGGACGGTGGTGGTCATGGCCGCCACGCTACGGGTGCGCGGGTGCGGCGGGCACAGGTGCGCTGGCGGCGGCGCCGGTGCGCTGGCGCCGGGTTCTGTGGCCCTATCCTGCGGAGGTGGACACGACTCTCCCCTCCGGCACGACGAAGCGCCGGATCGAGCTCCGGCTCGCTCGCCCCCTGCTCACCTGGTTCGCCCGCCCGACCGTCACGATCGACGGAGTCGGGCACCCGGCGCAGTGGGGCACCGGCACGTGGGCCGTGGCCGACGACGGCCGGACCGTGATCGGGGTGTACCTGTTCAACCGGGCATGGCGCTTCGGCACGGCGACGGTGACCGTCGGCGATGCCGAGGTGCTCGAGTACCGCGCGGGTGTGCTGCCCGTCGGAGCGGGGCGGTTGGCGCCGGTGCCGGTGCCGGGCCTGCCGGGCCTGCCGGGCCGAGATTCGCGCTGAGCGACACTCCACGCGGCGCGGGACCCGAGGAGTGTCGCTGAGGCCGAGACCCGGGCTCGGCCCCAGGCCGAGCTCAGCGCCGGCGCTGGCGCCGGTGCTACTCGTGCTCGATGTCGGAGAACAGGCCGGTGAACGTGGCGCCGGTCCCGCCGAGCTGCTGGAAGAACGCGCCGGCCTCGGCGGTCGCCACCGCGTCGGAGGCGTCCCCGTACGAGGGGAAGTACAGGTCGAGCGTGCGGTGCGCCGGTGTGGGCGTGCCGTCCTCCTTCGGCCAGACCTTCGCCGCCTCGAGCCGCTGCAGGCCGGGCAGCTTCGCGGCGAGTGCCTCGAGCTCCACGTAGGACTGCTCGAACGCGGACGGGTCGGCCGGGTTGTCGATGATCAGGGTGATCTTCGTGGTCATGGTGTGCTCCTGCGGGTGTCGGTGGGACGGGTGATGGTGCAGCGCCCACTCCACTCCGTTCCGCGCACCACTGCCCGGGATCGGCTACTCGAACATCTCGGCGAGGAGTGCGTGCGGGTCACCGTCGACGACGTGTGCCGAGGGCGGCTCCGGCCAGTGCGTCGTGCCGTCGTCCGGCCAGCACGGCACGACGTGGAAGTGCAGGTGCCGCACGCTCTGCCCGGCGTCGGCGCCGGAGGCCTGCAGCACGACGGTGCCGGTGGCGCCGAGTGCGCCCCGCATCGCCCGTGCGACACGCTGCGCGAGCGCGACGGTGGCGGCCAGTGCCACCGGGGCGGCACCGAGCAGGTCGTCGGCGTGCTCGACCGGTGCGACGAGGGTGTGCCCGGGCGCGAGCGCCGACCCGGGCAGCGGCGCGAACGCGACGGCGTGGTCCTCGCGCTCGACCCACACGGCCGGTTCGTCGCCGGCGATGATCGCGCAGAAGACGCAGGATGCCATCCGTCCAGTGTGCTGCACCCGGAGCACCGGGCGCTCCGAGGGCGGTGCCGTGCGCGCGCCGCCGCGTGGGACGATTGGCGCATGACCGCCACGCTCGTCGCCAAGGGCCTGTCCGGCGGGTACGCCGCTCGCACGCTGTTCGACTCCCTCGACCTCACGGTGGCACCGGGCGACGTGATCGGCGTCGTCGGCGTGAACGGTGCCGGCAAGTCCACCCTGCTCCGACTGCTGGCGGGTGTCGACGAGCCCCTGGCGGGCACGGTGTCGCTCGCACCGACCGACGCGTTCGTCGGCTGGCTCCCCCAGGAGCACGAACGGATCGCGGGCGAGACCGTCGCCGCGTACATCGCCCGACGGACCGGCTCGGCCGAGGCGACCGAGGCCATGGACGCCGCGGCTGCCGCGCTCGGCGACCCGGACGCCGGCGACGCTGCCGCGGACCGCTACTCGACGGCGCTCGACCGCTGGCTCGCCGCGGGCGCCGCCGACCTGGAGGACAGGATCCCCGCCGTCCTGGCCGACCTCGGCCTCGAGACCGGACCCGATGACGACGGCGTCGGGCCGGACTCGCTCATGACCGCGCTGTCCGGTGGGCAGGCCGCTCGGGTCGGGCTGGCGGCGCTCCTGCTGTCGCGGTTCGACATCGTCCTGCTCGACGAGCCCACCAACGACCTCGACCTCGACGGGTTGGACCGGCTCGAGGGGTTCGTCCGGGGCCTCCGCGGCGGGGTCGTGCTCGTCAGCCACGACCGGGAGTTCCTGGCACGGTCGGTGACGAGCGTGCTCGAGCTCGACCTGGCGCAGTCGTCCAACCGGCTGTTCGGCGGCGGCTACGACTCGTTCCTCGAGGAGCGCGAGATCGCCCGGCAGCACAAGCGCGACGCGTACGAGGACTACGCCTCCACCAAGGCCGACCTGGTCTCCCGCGCCCGAACACAGCGCGAGTGGTCGAGCCAGGGCGTGCGCAACGCCATGAAGAAGGCCCCGGACAACGACAAGATCCGGCGCAAGGCCGCCTCGGAGTCGAGCGAGAAGCAGGCGCAGAAGGTCCGCCAGATGGAGTCCCGCATCGCGCGGCTCGACGAGGTCGAGGAGCCCCGCAAGGAGTGGCAGCTCGAGTTCACGATCGGCAGCGCGCCCCGGTCCTCGGCCGTCGTGGCCACCCTGTCCGACGCCACCTTCACGCAGGGCGACTTCACGCTCGGCCCGGTGTCGTTGCAGGTCGACGGCGGCGACCGCATCGGCATCACCGGACCGAACGGCGCCGGCAAGTCCACATTGCTCCGGGCACTGCTCGGCAAGCAGGCGCCGACGACCGGCACCGCCTCGCTCGGGTCGAGCGTCGCCGTCGGCGAGGTCGACCAGGCCCGTGCGGCCTTCACCGGCGACCAGTCGCTCGCCGCGGCGTTCGAGGCGATCGTGCCCGAGTACACCACCGCCGACGTCCGGACGCTGCTCGCGAAGTTCGGGTTGAAGGCCGACCACGTCGGACGGCCCGCGTCGGCGCTCTCCCCCGGCGAACGGACCCGCGCCGGACTCGCGCTGCTGCAGGCCCGCGGGGTGAACGTGCTCGTGCTCGACGAACCGACAAACCACCTCGACCTGGTGGCCATCGAGCAGCTCGAACAGGCGCTGGAGTCGTACGACGGCACCCTGCTGCTCGTCACGCACGACCGGCGCATGCTGGAGACCGTCCGCCTCGACCGGCAGTGGCACGTCGACGCCGGCCGGGTCACCGAACGCTGACGACACCAGGAGCACAGGGGGATGCCGATGCGACGCAGGGGCTGGATCGCCGTGGTCGGGGGTGCAGCGGCGCTCGCCGTCGCGGCCGCCGTCGTCGTCGGGGTGACAGCCGACCGTCCGGACACCGACCCGACCCACGTCGCACGGGCCACACCCACCGCGACGCCGACGCCGACGCCGACGCCCACCCCGACGCTCGCGGCCGTCCCCCGAGCGCTGTCGGCCGCCACCCTCGCCGCCCTGCCGTTGGCGTTCCACGACGGCGTCGTCCCCGAACTGCTCGACGGCGGGGACGTCCGCCCCGCGGACACCTGGCAGATCGCCACCCCGCGGCACGACCTCGTGGCCCTGTACGCCAGCCCGTCCAGCCGCGCCCGCCCGGTGGCCACGCTGTCGCACCTCGTGTCGACGATCGACCTGCCCGCCGCCACCGCTGTCTGGGGCCGGTCGCCCGGCGTCGACGGCGGCATGCTCCTCGTCTCGACCCCGGCCCGGAACCGCACCCCGGGCGTCGGCGGCGAGCCGGAGGCGCCGAGCGCCACGTTCGCCTGGGCACGGGCCGCCGACTTCACGGTCGCCGACACCGACCGGATGATCCGCGTCGACGTCGCCCGGAGCACGGTGTCGGTCGTCACCCGGAGCGGCCAGGTCACCGCGACCGAGGCGGCTCGGCTCGGCACCCCCGAGGACCCCACGCCGTCCGACACCGCCACCTACGTCGAAGCGGCGTACGTGGACACCCGCGTGACCTACACGCAGGGCAACCCGATCATCCTGACCGGCGCGCACTCGTCGCGGATCCCGTCGTACGGCGGCAACGCGGCACTGACGGCGCTGCACTACTACCCCGACCCGACCGGCAGTTCGCACGGCTGCGTGCGGATCTCGGCGGAGATGACCCGCACCCTCGCCGCCCTGCCCGTCGGCACCCCGATCCGGTTCAGCTAGCGGCCGCCGCCGAGCCCGAGCCGCTCGACGACCTCGGCGCTCTCCTCCTCCGGAGTGCGGTCGGCCGCGATCGTCAGGTGCGCCTCGTCGTCCTGCGGCGGCTCGAGCGTCGCGAGCTGGGACTGCAGCAGCGACGTCGGCATGAAGTGGCCCGACCGCTGCGACATGCGCTGTTCGATCAGCGCGCCGTCACCGGCCACGTGCACGAACACCACGCCGGGCGCCCGCAGCACGTCGCGGTACGACCGCTTCAGCGCCGAGCAGGTCACGACACCGTGCGTGCCGGCGTCGAGGTGCCCGCGGATCCAGCTGGCGACGACGTCGAGCCACGGCCAGCGGTCCTCGTCCGTCAGTGGCGTACCGGCGTGCATCTTGTCGACGTTGGCCTGCGGGTGCATGGCGTCGCCCTCGGCGAAGTCCCACCCGAGCTGCTCGGCGACCATCGCGGCGACGGTCGACTTGCCGGAACCGGAGACCCCCATGACGACCAGGACACGCGCATCCAGAGCGGAGCCGCCGCTCATCGGATGAACACCCCGGCCAGCAGCACCCCGAGCAGACCGAGCACCGAGATGAGGCACTCGAGCACCGTCCACGTCTTGAAGGTCTGTCCCACGGTGGTGTTGAGGTAGCCCTTGACGAGCCAGAACCCGGCGTCGTTGACGTGCGACAGGAACACCGAGCCCGCACCGATCGCCAGCACGAGCAGCGAGGTCATCGGCGTGGACAGGTCGGCGGCGATCGGGGCCATGATGCCCGCCGCGGTGACGGTGGCGACCGTGGCCGACCCGGTGGCGACACGCACCAGGGCCGACACGACCCAGGCGACGAGGAGCACCGAGACGCCGGAGTCCTTCACGGCGTCGGCGATCACCCCGCCGATGCCCGTGTCGATGAGCACCTGCTTGAACCCACCGCCGGCACCGACGATGAGCAGTACCCCGGCGACCGGGGGCACCGCGCTCTCGAGCGACTTCGCCACGGCGGACCGGTCCATGCCGCCGCCGATCGCGAAGAAGACCATCGCGTAGATCGCGGCGATGCCGATCGCGATCATCGGCGACCCGAGGAAGTCGAGCAGGCTCACCCACGAGCCAGCGGCGTCGGGCATCGTGGCCTCGCGGACGGCCTGGGCGAGCATGAGGACGACGGGCAGCAGGATGCCGATGAGCGCGACGGTGAACGACGGGCTGCGGGGCTCGCTGATGACGCGCGTGAAGTCGCTCTTGCCGTTGGGAAGGGACGCGGTGTCCTGCGTGGCGGGGCCGCGCCGGGCCTCCCGTCCGCCCGAAGCGGGGTCCTGCGGACCGGACGCCGACCCGGAGTCCGACCCACGCGACCCGAACATGTCGGGCGCGGGGATGTCGACCCAGCGGGCCGCGAACTGGGCGAACACCGGACCGGCCAGGATGATGACCGGGATCGCCAGCACGATGCCGAAGGCGAGCGTGGTGCCGAGGTTCGCGCCGACGGTCGAGATCGCGACGAGCGGGCCGGGGTGCGGCGGGACGAACGCGTGCATCGTCGACAGGCCGACCAGGGCGGGCACGGCGATCTTCATGATCGGCACGGAGCTGCGCTTCGCGACGAGCACGATGATCGGGATGAGGAGCACGAGGCCGACCTCGAAGAACATCGGCAGGCCGATCAGCGCACCGATCAGGGCCATCGTCCACGGCAGCGCGGCCTTCGACGACCTGCGCACCAGGGTGTCGACCACGCGGTCGGCGGCGCCGGAGTCGACGAGCATCTTGCCGAACATCGACCCGAGCCCGACCAGGATGCCGACGCTCGTCATCGTCGCACCGAAGCCGTTGCCGAAGCTCACGACGGCCTTGTCCGGCGCGAGCCCCGCACCGATGCCGACGCCCAGGGCTCCGATCACGAGCGCGATGAACGGGTGCACCTTGAGCCAGGTGATGAGCGCGATGATCACGACGATGCCGACGAGGGCCGCGATGATCAGCTGCGGGATCGGCCCGGACGGGTCGACCGTCTCGGTGCCGCCGCCCTCGGCCGCGAGGACCGTGCCCACGGGGTGGGCGAGCAGGTGGACTGGAGCGTGAGGCATCGGTGCCCCTTCCTGGAGCCGCTGCCGCGCGGCTCCGTCGCCTTCGTGTCGAGGGGCGGCTGGCGCTTCGCGCACCGACCCTCAATAATCTGATTAATCAGACTATACGACGATCCGCCGCGCGCCATCCGCCCTCGGACGCAGTCTGCCGTTTCGATGGGACCGACGTCACGCCGACCGCGCGACCCGTACTGCACGGAGGAACGATGCCCCCAGCCCGCGGACTCCACGCCCACGTGCTCGACACCCTCGGGCAGCGCATCGTCGACGGTGCGCTCGACCCCGGCACGGTGGTCCGCCCCGAGCTCGTGGCGGACGAGTTCGGCGTGTCCCGGTCGGTCGTGCGCGAGGCGCTCCGCGTCCTGCAGTCGCTCGGACTCGTCGAGCCCCGGCAGCGCGTCGGCACGCAGGTGCTCGGCATCGGGTCGTGGGAACTGCTCGCCCCGACGGTCATCCGGTGGCGTGGCGCCTCGCCCGCCTACTTCGTGCAGCAGCGGGAACTCCTCGAACTGCGGCTCGGCGTCGAACCCGTCGCAGCGTCGCTCACCGCCGGCGGCTCCGGGGCGTCCGCCGTCCTCGACGCCGCGCAGGACATGCTCGCCGCCTGCGCGCGCGAGGACAGCCGCGCGTACCTCGAGGCCGACGTCCGCTTCCACCGCGCCCTGCTCACCGGCTCCGGCAACGCCGTCTTCGCGCACTTCGCCGGCACCGTCGAGGCGCTGCTGCGCACCCGCACGTCGGAGTCGCGCGACACCATCACGCGCTGGACGCGCGAGGCAGCACTCCGCCACGAGGCCGTCGGGCACGCGCTCGTCGCGGGTGACGGGGCCGCCGCGGCGGCCGCGACGACGGCGCTCGTCGGCGTCACGCGCGACGAGTTCATCGCGGAGGCCCCGCGGCCCTGACGGGGTGTGCGGGGTGCGGGGGCGGGCGCGGGCCGGCACGCCGTGCGCTGACCGCCGAGGTTCCACAACGCGCCGTGCGCTGGTCGTCGAAGTTCCACAACGCGCGCAATCGCACGTCGAGATGCGCAGATCTCGGAACCTCGGCGCGGCCCACCGCGACCGAACGACGGACGGGAGGCCCGTGGCGACGCGCCCACGGGCCTCCCGTCCGACAGCCGCCCGGGTTCCACAACACGCCGTGCGCTGGTCGTCGAGGTTCCACAGCACGCGCGATCGCACGCCGAGATGCGCAGATCTCGGAACCTCGGCGCGGCCCACCGCGACCGAACGACGACGGACAACGGACGACGGCCCGACTACTTGCGCGCGAAGAGGCGGGGACCGCGCAACCGCAGGCGCATCGTCACCGTGCCGAGCCACCGGTCGTACTTGTAGCCGACCTTGCCCATCCGGCCGACCTCCTCGAAGCCGAGCCGCTCGTGCAGGCGGATCGAGGCCTCGGCCTGCCGGTCGGCGATCACGGCGACGACCTCGCGGACCCCGGCGGACCGGCACTCGTCGAGCAGAGCCTCCATGAGCGCACGGCCGAGACCCTTGCCACCCGAGGCCGCTCCGAGGTAGATCGAGTCCTCGACCACCCGGTTCGAGCGGTCGCGCGGGTTCCAGGCGTCCACGAGCGCGTAGCCGAGGATCTGCCCGGCGGGGTTCTCGGCCACCAGGAAGGGCAGCTTGCGCTTCCGGATGTCGTCGTAGCGCTGCTTCCACCGGGCGAAGGTGAACGCCGACGGGTCGAAGGTCACCGACGAGTTGCGGACGTAGTGCGTGTGGATCTCACGGACGTCGGGCAGGTCGCTCGCCTCGGCGGCACGGATCCGGTACTCGAACGCGGTCTCGCTCGCCGGCCGGGCACGCAGGTGTCGCGGCAGGACCCGCCGTCGCTGGTATTCCTCCTCGAGCACGTGCCGAGCCTACTGAGCGGGCAGCGACCAGTCGACCGGTGCCGCGCCCTGTTCCTGCAGCAGCGCGTTGACCTGCGAGAACGGCCGGCTGCCGAAGAAGCCCCGCGACGCACTCAACGGGCTCGGGTGCGCCGACGCCACCACCGGGGTGTCGGCGAGCAGCGGCCGGACGGACGCGGCCTGCGCGCCCCACAACACGGCGACGAGCGGGGTCCCCCGGGCGACGAGTGCGCGGACGGCCTGGTCGGTGACGGCTTCCCAGCCCTTGCCGCGGTGACTGCCGGCGTCGCCCGCACGGACCGTGAGCACGCGGTTGAGCAGCAGCACGCCCTGGTCCGACCACGCGCGCAGGTCACCGTGCGCCGGCGGGGCCACGCCGACGTCGGCGCTGAGCTCCTTGTAGATGTTCGCCAGGCTGCGCGGCACCGGACGAACTGCCGGGTCGACGGCGAACGACAGCCCGATCGGGTTGCCCGGCGTCGGGTAGGGGTCCTGCCCCACCACGAGCACCTTCACGGCGTCGAACGGCGTGGTGAAGGCCCGGAGCACGTCGGCGCCGGCCGGCAGGTAGGTGCGGCCGGCCGCTGTCTCGTCACGCAGCCAGGCACCCATGCGGTGCACGTCGGCCTCCACCGGAGCGAGCGCCGACGCCCAGCCCGGGTCGACCAGGTCGGCGAGCGGTCGTGGTTCCACGACTGCTACGCACCCATCGTGGCGACGGCCACCGACTCCTCGCCGGCCATGACCCGCCAGACGCTGCCGCTGCCCCGGACCTCGAGCGCGCCCTCGCCGACGACGAGGGCGGTGTCCTCGTCGATCGCCAGGCCGGCGGTGACGAACTCGGCCTCGGCGCTCGCGATCAGGCGAGCGAGGGTGCCGGCCTGCACCGCGTGGACGTCGATGGTCAGGTCGACCAGGCCGAGCCCTTCGCGGAGTTCGACCTCGTCGAGGCCTTCAGAGGCTGCCTCGGGGCAGATCTCGACGCCGCCGATGCGCCAGCCGCCCACGAGCGCGCGGTCGGCGGCGATCATCGCACCGGCCGAGTAGCCCAGGTAGGGCAGGCCGTCGGCGACGAGCAACCGGAGCTGGTCGACGAGTGGGGCGATCGCGCCCAGGTAGTCGGGGGTGACGCCGCCGCCGACGACGAGCGCGTCGACGTCGCTCAGGACGGTCGTGTCGAACACCTGGCCGGCCGCGACCTCGGTGACGACGACCTCGGCCGCGCGGGCACCACCGAGCACCTCGGCGATGTCGGCGGTCGACGACGGACTGCCGCCGTCCGGACCGGCGACGGAGAGCAGGGCGATGCGCGGGACCGTCCGGCCGACGGCGGCCGAGCGTGCGGTGGCCTCGGCGAGGAAGGGCGCTGCGGCGTCCGAGGCGGCGAAGAGTCCGCCGCCGACGAGGTGGATGCTCACGACTCGGCCGTCACCGGTGCGAGGGCGCTCCACGGGAACGTGATCCAGCCGTCGACCCGGCGCCACACGTGGTCGGGCTCGAGGACGGTGCCGGGCTTCGAGTACAGGCAGGCGCTGCGGACGTCGGCACCGGCGTTCCGGATGATGTCGACCACCAGGCGCAGGGTCCGACCGGAGTCCGACACGTCGTCGACGACGAGCACGCGCTTGCCGGCGAGGCTCGGGGCGTCGAGCGCGGGTGCGAGCACGACGGGCTCGTCCAGGCGCTGCTCGACGTCGGTGTAGAACTCGACGTTGATCGAGCCGCACTCCTTGGTGCCGAGCGCGTAGGCCACGGCACCGGCGATGATCAGCCCGCCGCGGGCGACGGCGACGACGACCTCGGGCTCGAAGCCGGAGGACAGCACGTCCTTCGCGAGCAGGCGTGCGGCGTCACCGAACTCCAGCCATCCGAGCACCTCGGGCCCGCTCGTCACGGTCACGGTCGACTGAGCCGGGGCCGTGGGCTCGGGTTCGCTGCTGATCGGCATCCGTCCACGGTACCGGCAGGGACCCCGCGCCCGCGACCCGTGGCCACCGCCCGGGCGCTGCGCAGGCGATCAGCGCGGCGAGAGCGTCCCGCGCGCGAGCTTGTGCTGCGCCGACTGCGCGACCGGTCGGATCGTGACGAGGTCGAGGTTCACGTGCGGCGGCAGTTCCACCGCGTGCACGATCGCCTCGGCGACGTCGTCGGCCACGAGCGGGTCCGGCACGTCGTCGTAGACCGCAGCGGCCTTCTGCTCGTCGCCTCGGAAGCGGGTGAGCGCGAACTCGTCGGTCTTCACCAGGCCGGGGGCGATCTCGACGACGCGGATCGGTTCGCCGTTCAGCTCGAGCCGGAGCGCGCCGACCAGGGCGTGCTCGGCGAACTTCGCGGCGTTGTAGCCGCCGCCGTTCTCGTACGCCACGAACCCGGCCGTGCTCGTCACCGTGACGATGTCCGCTCCCCCGGTGTCGCGTGCACGGTCCCGCAGGTGCGGCAGCAGCGCGGCGACGACGCGCTTCGTGCCGATCACGTTCACCTCGAACATGGCCCGCCAGTCGTCGACGTCGGACTCCTCGACGCTGGCCGAGCCGAACGCGCCACCGGCGTTGTTGACGAGGACGTCGGCGCCGCCGAGCACGGCGACGCGGGCGGCGAGCGCCTCGACGTCGGCAGCGCTCGTGATGTCCGCCACCAGGACCTCGGCCCCGGTCTCCGCGGCGAGCGCCTCGAGCTTGGACGCCCGGCGGGCGACGGCGAGCACGTCCCAGCCCCGCGAGCGGAACAGTCGGACGGTGGCCGCCCCGATGCCCGAGCTCGCTCCGGTGACGACTGCGCGCCGTGCTGCCATGTGATCTGCCTCCTCCGTCGGTGTCGGGGCAACGATCGCCCCGGTGTCGGGACGACTGCTCGCCCCGGTCCCCACCGTACCGACCCTCCCAGGTCACGATCCGGTAACGTGACCGACGATGACGACGGATGCCGCCCCTCCCGCACCCTCGGCCCCGGCGACGCAGCTCGAACCCGGCCGGGCACCGCGCCGTATCCCGATGTGGGACACCGCGCGGTTCGTCGCGGTGACCCTCGTCGTGATCGGCCACGCGATCCAGCGCCAGACGACGGCGAGCGAGCACGCCCTGGCGCTCTACACGTTCATCTACGCGTTCCACATGCCCGCGTTCGGTGTGATCAGCGGATACTTCTCGTCGGCCGACACCCCGACGGCGAAGCGCATGCGCCGGACGATCACCGACATCGTCGTGCCGTACATCATCATGCAGACGATCTGGACGGTGGTGCAGGGCATCGTCGAGGGCGGCAAGGACTTCAACCCGACGCAGCCGACCTGGACCCTGTGGTTCCTGCTGGCCCTCGGCATCTTCAAGCTGATCCTGCCGTACCTGGCGCAGCTGCGGTGGCCGTTGTTCTGGGCCGTCGTGTTCAGCATCGGCGTCGGCTACTTCGACAACGTCGACTCCACGCTCTCGTTGTCCCGTGCGATCAGCCTGCTGCCGTTCTTCCTGCTCGGGTGGCAGGTCAAGCAGTGGGGGCTCTTCGACCGCTGGTACGAGGCCTCGCGCCGCACCGTGGTCCGGGTGCGCGTCGCCGCCGGCGTCGTGTTCGCCGCGTGGGCCGTGTCGTGCGCGGTGTGGATCCCGCAGTTCAAGGAGTTCGACCTGCACCACTGGTTCTTCTACGACGACTCGTACTCGGGTCTCGGCGAGGACGCGTGGTGGGCCGGCGCCGTCCGCTTCGGCCTGATGCTGCTCGCGACACTGCTCACCGCGTCGTTCCTGGTGCTCATCCCCCGCCGGAACATCTGGCTCACGCAGTTCGGTGCGGCGACGATGTACGTGTACCTGCTGCACACGTTCGTGCTCTACCCGATCCGCGAGTCCGGCGTGCTCGCCGGTCCGCACTCCGCGTGGCCGTTCGTGCTCCTGATGGTCGCGATCGCCTGCGCGGTCAGCCTCTTCCTGGCGCAGCCCTTCGTGCGGCGCGGGATGCGCTGGCTGCTCGAACCGAACGTCGGTTGGCTGTTCCGTCGCGACAATTGACATTTCCGCGCAAGCAGTCGTCTTCGCTGCGCTCAGTCGGCAGCGCGCGACGTCGCGGCAGGCCGCGACCGATCCCCGTGGTCGCCGCCGTCAGACGAGCGCGCAGGCTCGACCGGGAGGCCCGTGGCGCGTCGGGCGTGCGCGTTACGTCCCGAGGCGGGTGCGCTGGTACCAGCGCGACCACCTGCGTACCGTGACACCCGACGCACAGACGCGCCGCGCCTCCAGGCCGAGCGCAAGGCGACCCGACGACCAGCCGCACCGGACAGGAGCACCAAGATGACCGAGCACGACGCCGCGCAGTGGCGGTTCGAGACCACGCAGGTCCACGCCGGCGCACAGCCGGACCCGACCACGGGCGCCCGCGCCACCCCGATCTACAAGACGACCTCGTACGTCTTCGCGAACTCGGACGAGGCCCGCGACCTGTTCGCCCTCGCCAAGCCGGGCAACATCTACTCCCGCATCATGAACCCGACGAACGACGTCGTGGAGCAGCGCATCGCGGCACTCGAGGGCGGCAGCGGCGCACTCCTCGTGGCGTCCGGCCAGGCGGCGGAGACCTACGCCGTGCTGAACATCGCGGGTGCGGGCGACCACATCGTGTCGTCGTCGTCGATCTACGGCGGCACGTACAACCTGTTCAAGTACACGCTGGCGAAGCTCGGCATCGAGACCACGTTCGTCGAGGACCAGGACGACCTCGAGGAGTGGCGACGCGCCGTCCGCCCGAACACGAAGCTCTTCTTCGCCGAGACCATCGGCAACCCGCGGATCAACGTCCTCGACATCACCGGCGTCAGCGACGTCGCGCACGAGTCCGGCGTCCCGCTGATCGTCGACAACACGATCGCGACGCCGTACCTCATCCGTCCGTTCGAGCACGGGGCCGACATCGTCGTGCACTCGGCGACGAAGTTCCTCGGCGGCCACGGCACCGTCATCGGCGGCATCATCGTCGACGGCGGGAAGTTCGCCTGGTCCCAGCACCCGGACAAGTTCCCGGAGTTCAACACGCCCGACCCGTCGTACCACGGCGCGGTCTTCGCCGAGGCCGTCGGCAACGAGCTCGCCTACATCGTGAAGGCCCGCGTGCAGCTGCTCCGCGACCTCGGCGCGTCGAACTCGGCGGACACCGCGTTCGCACTCCTGCAGGGCATCGAGACCCTGTCGCTCCGCATCGAGCGCCACGTGTCGAACGCCCAGGAGATCGCCGAGTGGCTCGACCAGCACCCGGACGTCGCGACCGTCGCCTACGCCGGCCTGCCGACGTCGCCGTGGTACGCCGCGGCGAACCGGTACGCGCCGAAGGGCGTCGGCGCCGTGCTGTCGTTCGAGCTCAAGGGCGGGGTGCCCGCGGGCAAGGCGTTCGTCGACAACCTGCAGCTGTTCTCGCACCTGGCGAACATCGGCGACGTGCGCTCGCTCGTGATCCACCCGGCGTCGACCACGCACTCGCAGCTCACGCCCGAGCAGCAGCTCACCACCGGGGTCACGCCGGGCCTGGTGCGACTGTCGGTCGGCATCGAGAACATCGAGGACCTGAAGGCCGACCTCGAGGCCGGGCTCGCCGCGGCCCGTGCGGTCTCGCAGGAGGGGCAGCGCGCCTAGCGTTTCCCCGCCCGGGGCACCGACTCGGAACGACAAGGTCGACGTCGCACGACGTCGACCTTGTCGTCTCCCCACCCGTGCAACAGTTGCCGACGCGGCGGTGCGACTTCCTCGATGTCGTACGACGTCGACGTTGTCGCACCCGCCCGCGCACCCACCCGCGCACCCACCGCAGACGCCCGGACCAGGACGACGCGAGCGCGGCCTGCGACCCGGCCACGGGGCGGGCGTGACGTAACACGGCGGCGGCGACCCGCGCCTCCCGGCAGACTGGACGCACCATGGACTGGCAGACGACCCCCGAGGACTCCGTGCCGTCCACCCTGGTGCCCGGCGCCGAACTCGGCACCATCGGCAAGCCGCCGGTCACCGGCGCCTGGCGCCCCGGCGACCACCCGGGTGCGCGCCACTTCGCATCCCTCGGCGAGCAGTGGGTGCGCGGCGGGCGACTGCCGGCCGTGCGGGTGGCGTACGAGTCGTGGGGCACGCTCAACGCGGCGCGCGACAACGCCGTCCTGCTCTTCCACGCGCTGACCGGCGACTCGCACGTCGCGGGCGCACCCGGTCCGGGCCACCGCACCGCCGGCTGGTGGGGCGACGTCGTCGGACCCGGCCTGGCGATCGACACCGACCGCTGGTTCGTGATCGCACCCAACATGCTCGGCGGGTGCCAGGGCACCACCGGGCCGTCGTCGGTGGCACCCACCGGGGTCGAGTGGGGCTCGCGCTTCCCGTTCGTCACCGTGCGCGACCAGGTCGAGGTGCAGCGCCAGCTCGCCGACCGGCTCGGCATCGACGTGTTCGCGGCCGTCGTCGGCGGGTCGATGGGCGGGATGCACGCCCTCGAGTTCGCGGTGTCGCACCCCGCACGCGTCCAGCGGCTGGCGGTGCTGGCCTCGACGGCGCAGACCACGGCGGACCAGATCGCGGCGAACTCCCTGCAGCGCTCGGCGATCCAGATGGACCCGGCGTTCGCGGGCGGCGACTACTACGAGGCCGACGCCGGCGAGGGCCCGCACCGCGGGCTGGCGCTCGCGCGGCGGATGGCGTTGATGACCTACCGGGCGTCGGACGAGCTGAACGGCCGGTTCGCCCGGTCGTGGCAGAGCGACGTGTCCCCGCTCGGCGACGACGGGCGGTTCTCGGTCGAGAGCTACCTCGACTTCCACGGCAACAAGTTCACCCGGCGCTTCGACGCGTCGTCGTACATCACCCTCACGCACGCGATGGACTCCCACGACGTCGGGGCCGGGCGGGGCGGTGTCGCTGCCGCGCTCGAACTCGTGACGGCCCGCGCGCTCGTCGTGGGGATCTCGAGCGACCGGCTGTTCCCGATCGAGGACCAGCACCGGATCGCCGCCGGGGTGCCGGACACGCTCGACGGGGACACGGCCGCGGTGATCGAGAGCGAGTTCGGGCACGACGGGTTCCTCATCGAGCACGAGCAGGTCGGCGCGCACCTGCGGCGGTTGCTCGACGGCTGAGCGCGACACGGCGCGCGCCGAGGCCGCGGCAAGCGCCGGGGCGGCGGCACGCACCGGTGTGACGGCACGCGCGGCACGGCGCGCCGAACACCCCCCAACGGGTGTCGCCCGTGGTTGGATGGCTGCGAGCCCGGACTGAACGAGGCTCGGTTTCCCCGCACGACCCGTCACACCAGCTCGTCACCAACCAGGACATCGATGGAATTCATCGCACAGGAACGCGACCGCTTGCTGCGGGCGACGACCCGTGTCGTGGGCATCGTCTGCGCGCTCATCAGCGTCGTCGGCGTGGTCTCCGCCGCCGCGGTCTCCGCCCTGCCGCTCGTGGGCGCCCTGCTGTGCATCGCCGCGATGGTCGCCGCGTTCGTGTTCTTCGGGCGCAGTGGCAGCGTGTGGTGGACCGCCGCGATCCTCGTCACGGGGCTCGCCTCGCTCGCGCTGCTGTTCTCCGGCGTGGACGAGTCGGTCCGCCCGCTCGTCGCCAGCGCCGTCATGCCGCTCGCGGGCGGCTCGCTGTCCGCCCCGCTGATGGCGCAGCGCGGCCAGCCGTTCGGCCTCGGACTCACGATCGGCACCGGCGCGATCGTCGTCGTCGTGATGGTGTGGGCCACCGGCGGGCTCCTGTCGACGCCCGTCAGCGGCGCCCTGCTCGGCTGGGTGCTCATCGCGGTCGTGGCCGTCTGGATCTCGCGCAGCATCCCCCGCGTCGCCCGACGGATCTACAGCATCGGCACCGCGCACCGCGCTGAACGCCAGGCCAGCGAGACCGAGGCGCAGCGGCGGCAGGGTGCGCGGCTGCTGCACGACACGGTCCTCGCGACGCTCACGCTCCTCGCGCACTCCGGCGTCGGGGTCTCCGAGCAGGCCATGCGCGAGCAGGCCGCCGAGGACGCCAGACTCCTGCGCCACCTGCGACTCGGCGCGACCCCGCAGCCGTCGCAGTCGGGCGACTACTCGCTCACCCGCGAAGAGGAGTCGCCGCTCGGCCAGACCCTCGAGTCGGTGAAGCAGCGCTTCGGGCGGATGGGCCTCGAGGTCAGCTGGCACGGCACCGGTCAGGTGCTGCTGCCGTCGCACGTGCTCGACGCCTTCCTGCTCGCGCTCGGCGAGTGCCTCGAGAACGTCCGCCGGCACGCCGGTGTCGGCGAGGCACACGTCACGATCGTCCACGACAACGACATGGTGCGGGCCATGGTCACGGACTCCGGCGTCGGGTTCGACCTGACCACCGTCAGCGCCGAACGACTCGGCTTCAAGGAGAGCGTCGTGAGCCGCCTGCGCGAGGTCGGCGGCGACGCCAAGCTGTTCTCCGCGCCGGGCTCCGGCACCACCGTCGTCCTGGAGGCACCGCGATGACCCGGGTCCCCGAGGACACCATCAGCCGTGGCCTGCCCGGCGAGTCGACCGGCCAGCAGCCGCCCCGCACCCGCCGCGAGGCGCGCGAGCGCTACCGCACCAGCGAGCGTCGGCAGGCCCGCGGGCTCCCCTCGACCTCGACCGGCGCACGGTCGCTCCGCCAGGCGGCCAAGCCCGGCGCCTCGCTCGGAGCCGGGTACCTCGGCCTCGGCGCCGCGGTGCTCACCGCCATCGAGGCCGTCTCCGGCATCGTGTACTTCCTGGTCCGCTGGTCCGACTTCTCCGACCCGTGGCTGCCCGCGGCCGCCTGGATGCTCTACATCGTCGCCGCGGTCGGTGTCGGCCTGAGCGTGCTGACCTACGGCGAGCGGTTGACCGGGCTGGCCTTCGTGCTGATCTGCGTCGTGCTGGCGTGCGTCGTGACCCTGGACTTCATCGGCATCTGGCCCGAGCACGACATCGCCCACACGGCGTCGGCCTCGATCGCCGCGGGCTTCGCGCTCCTGCCGATCGCCACGCTCCGACCCGCCCGCGAGGTCGCCGCCGCCATCGCGGTGCTCGGCCTGGCGTTCGTCGTCATGAGCGTCGCCTCGACCCCGATCACCAACGACACGCTGCCGGGCATCGTGTCCCTGCTGGCCCTCGTCGTCGTGCCGCCGTCGATCGCCCTGTACGTCGTGCAGCGGTTCCGGCAGCTCGTGCAGCGGGAACTCGACCGGGTGCTCGTGCAGAGCAACGTGCAGGCGCCGCAGTTCGCCGTCGGCATGCTCGCCTCGGACGAGCTCGCCCGACTCGACCTGGCCGCCGAGAAGCTGCTCGACGCCGTCGCGAACGGCACCGATCCCCTGCCGCTGTCGGACGCCTCGAGCTCCGTCGCCGCCTCGCTCGCGACCGAGCTCCGCCTGCACCTCATCGAGGGACGGCGCGAGACCTGGCTGTACCACGCGATCACGGAGTCCGACCACCTCGGCCGTTCGGTGAGCGTCGCCGACCCGGGCGCCCTCGCCGGACACCTCTCGCCCGCCCAGCGCGACGGACTGCTGCAGGCCCTGTGGCAGATGGTCGGCGACGGCCGCACCGCCACCCCTGGCCTGCCGGTCGTCTCGGTCACGCTCGGCCCGGTCGGGTCCGACGGCCACCCCGTCACCGACGAGCGGATGGACGTGCCGGTCGTGATCGAGTCCCGCGGCGTCCAGCGCCGACGCCTCGGCCCCACCGCCTGGAGCGCCCTGCAACGCATCGGTCCGTACACCGAGACCGTCCGCGACGGCGCGCTCCACATCGTCGCCCACTGCGTCGTGGACCGACATCCGTCGATGTAGCTGCCGGACACCCGGACAGCCTGCCCGTGCCACGTGCCCCTCCCTCCTAGGATCGGGCACGAACTGCCCCCGAGAAAGGACGCCCGCATGGCGACTCCAGAGGAACCCATCCGACTCGCACTCGTCGACGACCACAGGATGCTCCTCGGCGCGCTCACGGAGTGGATCCGGAGCGCCGCCGACGACATCACGCTGGTGGCCGCGGTCACGACCTGGCCCGAGCTCCTGACGAGCCCGGCGTTCCCGGTGGACGTGGTGCTGCTCGACCTGGACCTCAAGGACTCCATCCCGGTGTCGCTGAAGATCTCGACGCTCAAGACCGCCGGTGTGAAGACCGTCGTGATGAGCACCTACTCGGAGCCGAACGTCGTGCGCGAGGCCCTGGCGGCCGGCGCACTCGGCTACCTGGTGAAGAGCGAGGACGCCGACATGATCGTCGAGGCGATCCGCTCCGCCCAGCGCGGCGAGCAGTACGTCTCCGCCGAGCTCGACCTGGCCATCAACAGCGGCGACGTCGGTGGCGTCCCGAAGCTCAGCGCCCAGGAGCGTCGCGTGATGGCCCTGTACGGCGGTGGCGAGCCCGTGAAGAGCGTCGCGTACCAGCTCGGCATCTCCGAGGAGACGGCGAAGAGCTACCTCAAGCGCATCCGCGAGAAGTACCGCGTTGCAGGCTTCGACGTGGGCACGAAGGTGGCGCTCCGGAAGCGGGCGATCACCGACGGCATCATCGTGCAGGACGGCGGCCCGCTGGGCCTGTAGCGCGCGGCGCACGTGGGCGCTTGCTCGCTTCGTGAGCACAAATGGTCGGGTCCCATCACGGGACCCGACCATTTCTGCTCACCATGGGCGGTCTGCCGCACTCACATCGGACGGGAGGCCCGTGGCGGCGTCGCCACGGGCCTCCCGTCCGGTGCGTGGGCACGCCCACCGCGCGCGGTCAGTGGATGGGGACCGGCCTGCGGTCTGTCCCGCCACAGCGACACGGTGCCGCCGATGCCGGCGGTCCGTTCCACGAAAGCGACACTCTGCCGCGAAAAGTTCGCGGCAGACTGTCGCTTTCGCGAACCGCGCTGGCGGCGCCCGCGCGCGGTCAGTGGATCGGGACGGGCGCGGTGATCGGGCCGGTGCTCGGCGACGGGGAGCGCAGCGCGGCACGCCGCGTGGTGCGACGCTCGACCGAGTAGCTGAACATCGTGACGAGGACACCGAGCAGCGCGAGGACGATGCCGAGCCAGCCCGGTGCGACGAACCCGAAGCCGGCAGCGATGACCGCACCGCCGAGTGCAGCGCCGAGCGAGTTGCCGATGTTGAACGCGGAGTGGTTGAGCGCCGCGGCGATCGTCCGGGCGTCGCCGGCGACGTCCATCAGGCGGGACTGCACCGCCGGCGGGATCGCCGACGAGGTCGCACCGAGCAGGAACGCGCCGAGCAGCATCCCCCAGAGCCACTGCGCGGTCAGCACCGTGAGCAGCAGCGCGCCGATGAGCGAGAACATGCCGAAGTAGATCGTGCGCTTCACGCTGTGGTCGGCGAGGTGTCCACCGAGCACACCGCCGACGACCATGCCGATGCCCACGACCACCAGGACGATCGGCACGAACGACTCCGGCATGCCCGTGACGTGCTGCACGAGCGGGGAGATGTACGAGTAGACGGCGAAGAACCCACCGAACCCGACGGCGCCGAGGCCCATCACGATCCAGACCTGTGGCACGCGGAAGGCGCGGAGCTCCCGGCCGATCGTCGCGTGCTCGTCACGGGCGCTCTTCGGCACGAAGGCCGCGACGGCGAGGAACGTGAGCGCGAACAGTGCGGCGACGACGCCGTAGGCGATCCGCCAGCCGGCGAGCTGGCCGACCCAGGTGATCGCGGGGACACCGACGACGTTCGCGACGGACAGGCCGAGCAGCACCATCGCGATGCCCTTGCCGCGCTTGCCCGGGCCCATCATGTCGCCGGCGACGATCGAGGCGATGCCGAAGTACGCGCCGTGCGGCAGGCCGGCGACGAACCGGGCGACGAGCACCAGGCCGAACGACGGCAGGAGCGCGCTCGCGATCGTCGCGAGGACGAACCCGATGAGCAGCACGAGGATCAGGCCCTTGCGCGGGAACTTCGCCGACATGGCCGCGATGGTGGGAGCACCGACGACGACCCCGAGGGCGTAGGCGCTGACGAGCCAGCCCGCGTGCGCGATGCCGGCATCCGGGTCGAGGCCGTACTGCTGCGGCAGCAGCGCCTGCGCGATGTTCGGCAGCAGACCCATCGCGACGAACTCGGTCGACCCGATGGCGAAGCCGCCGAGGGCGAGCGAGATGAGCGCGGCGGTGCGACGCGCAGGCGTGAGCTGTGACATGGGGCCTGTTCTCGGACGACGTCCTGCACGGGCGGCGTCGGATCGGGGTGTCGGCTGGACGGTGTCGCCTGGGCGACGGTGGTGACGGAGGCGTCCCGCGGTCGTCGCGGCGCACGTGCCGATCGGCAACGCGGCCACGCCCGAGCGGGGTGCCGGTCCGGGTTCAGCAGCGAACGGGACGGTCCGGGTGGCGACGACCATCCGGTCCGAGCAGTGTAGACCGCTCCAAAGGCCGAACGGAAGTCGCCGTGCGCGGCCAGCACGGGTCGCACCGGGCTGGCCCGGTCGTACCCGAGGAGAACCGGGTCAGGCCGCCTGACGCTCCGTGTGGGCGGGACGCGTCGACGCGGGTGCGAGATCGGGCAGCTCGTCGCGGTGCGTCCAGCCGGAGCCGCACTCGGCGCACGTGGCCCAGGCGTTCTCGCCCTGTTCGTCCGTGTCGATGACGACCGTTCGCAGGTCGCAGTCGGGGCACCAGCCGTCGTGGGTCATCACGCGCTCCTCGTCGTCTCGGGGCCACCGGATGTGGCTCGACAGGGGCCATGAGACACCCGACCACCGACATCCGCGGGAGGGCGTCGGCGTGTCGCGCGGGCCCTCGTTGTTCAATGAGCACGTGACCCTCGCCACCACCGTGCTCGCATCGTGCCGCGCCGGCGCGCCCGTGAACTGCGAGGACGCCACCGACCCGATGGGCATGGTCATCGTGCTCATCGCGGTGCTCGCCGGCATCGCGCTGCTGACGGTGTTCGTGGTGCTCGGACCGGACCCCCGCCGTCGGACCCGGGCGCGGCGACGCGACAAGCGCTGAGCGCTGAGCGCTGAGCGCTGAGCGCGAGCGCGAGCGCCGAACGACAGCGCCGAAGGCGAGCGCCGAGCAACAGCGCCGGCCGCTGAGCGCTACTCGCCGAGCGCCGCTTCGAGCCGCTCGAGCTTGCCGTCGATCTCGCCGGTGTGCCCCGGTCGGATGTCGGCCTTGAGCACGAGCGACACCCGCGTGCCGTAGACGCCGACGGCCTCGGTGGCGCGCTTGACGACGTCCATGACCTCGTCCCACTCCCCCTCGAGCTCGGTGAACATCGACGACGTGCGGTTCGGCAGGCCGCTCTCACGGACCACCCGCACGGCTGCGGCGACGGCGTCGTGCACGGAGCCGTCCGCCTGTTCGGAGGGACCACCGGACGGAGCAACGGAGAAGGCGACGATCATGCGTCCATCCTGCCCGCGCCCCGGCCCATCCGCACCAGCTCGACCACGGTCCACGCCAGGATCGCCACCTCGAGCACGTTCCGCAGCGTCAGCACCACGAGCATCCACGGCTGCAGCGTGAGCACCTGGTCGTAGTAGGCCGGGTAGATCAGCTGCGTCAACACGGCGGTGGGGAGCGCGGCGATCGCGATCGGCACGAACCGGCGCACACTCGGCGTCCCGGCGGCCAGTCCCCACACGATCGGCACGGCGAGCCATCCGATGTACTGCGGCGACCCGACCTTGTTGGTGGCGATGAGCGTGGCGACGAACAGCAGCGCGAGCACGGGCGCGAGCTCGGCCCGACGGGCGCCACGGCGTGCGGCCCACAGCGCGAGGACGACACCGGCGACGACGACGATGGCCATCAGCGGCGTCGAGACCGCGGCCGCGGCGTGCGTGCCGGCGCCGGAGACCTCGAACGTCAGGATCTGCTGGTTGTAGAACACGGCCGCACCAGGAGCCCCGAACGCTGCCGACCACATGAACGGCGTCGCGAGCGGTGACTCGATCTGCAGCGCCCGACCGGTCTGCTCCCCGATGAACGACAGCAGGTACGGCGCTCCGCCCCAGAGCACGTCGACGAGCACGATGAGCGCACTGAGCACGAGGGCGCCCGCCAGCACACCGCGGCGGTGCCCCTTCCGCAGGAGCAGCAGCACGCCGACGAGGGCGGCCGGCCAGACCTTCGTCCACGCACCGGCGGTGAACAGCGCCGAGGCGACCGCCGGCCGCGAGGCGACGAAGGCCACCCCGACCAGCGCGAACACCGTCGCCACCGTGTCGATGCGGCCGAGCGCGATCGGCCCGAGTGCGAGCAGGAAGGCGAGCCACCACCACACGACCCGCACGCCACGCGACGACGAGCCGTCCGCACGCGAGCCGAACCCGCCGCGCGCCCGGAACCGCCACAGGAAGGCACACGCGACGGCGTCGAGCAGCACCATCAGCAGCAGCCACCCGGAGCCGATCGACGCGATCCCACCGAGTGCTGCGGCGGCCATCGGCACGATCGCCAGGATCGGGTAGACCCACTCGCCGTCGATGCCGACCCAGAAGTCCGCGCTCCGCCCGGTCTCGATCCACCGGCTGTAGGTGATGGTGACGTCGCCGAGGGGCAGGTTCGCCGAGATCGCGGTCAGCCACCACAGCGCCGCGTGCACGGCGGCGAACGCCAGGACGAACCCGACGCGTTCGATCCACGGGTTCCCGGTCCTGCGCACCGGACGAGCGTACCGGCAGCGAGCACACCGGAACCGGCTGAGAATCCCAGGCTCCCCCAACCATGACGTGTCACCGTCTTGCTCGTGACCACCGAAACCCCGCGCGGGCGCCGCAAGGCCGTCATCTGGATCTCCGTCATCGCCGCCGTCGTCGTGCTCGGCGTCATCGGGGCGATCGTCGCGACGAACGTCTACACGAGCAACGAGAACGCGAAGGCATCGGCGGCACCGTCCGTGGCCGCCAGCCGCGAGGCCTCCACCCTCGACGACTCCGACCTGTCCGGCGCGTGGACGGTCGGCGGCGACTCGGAGGCCGGCTACCGCCTGCACGAGGTCCTGAACGGCTCCGACGTCACCGTCACCGGCCGCACCGACAGCGTCTCCGGCAGCGCCACCGTCGACGGCACGAGCATCACGAAGGCGACGATCACGGTGCAGGTCGCCGACATCGCCACCGACTCGGACCAGCGCGACTCCTACTTCCGCGACTCCGCGATGGACACCTCCGCCTTCCCCGAGGCCACGTTCGAACTCACCGAGCCGATCGCCGACGCGGTCCCGAGCGGCTCGGACACGACGAAGGTCACCGCTGCCGGCAAGCTCACGCTGCACGGCGTCACGAAGGACGTCACCGCCGACCTGCAGGTCGGCCTGAACGGCGATGGCGTCGACATCTCCGGCTCGATCCCGGTCACCTTCTCGGACTACGGCGTGCAGGCGCCGAGCCTCGGCTTCGTGAAGGTCGACGACTCCGGCACGGTCGAGTTCCTGGTGCACGCGACCCCCGCGAGCTGACGTCCGCGACGCGCGTCACGCCCGTGACGTGCGCGACAGACGGACGGGAGGACCGGTGCGAGCTGGCACCGGGCCTCCCGTCCGTCCCCGCTCGCGTTCCAGGCCGCGCCCCCTCGCGCATGCGTGCGCATGTTGCGACCTTCCACCTGTCGAACCCGCGGTGTTTCGTCGGAACATGCGCACGAACCCATTGCGTGCGCATCCTGCGACAGAACACGCGTCGATCACCTCGTGGTTCGTCGGAAGGTGCGCGCGCACCGACCCCTACCCGCGCGCGTCGCCGTCGACGACCAGGTCCCGCACGACCCCGGGCAGCTCGGCGATGAGCCCCGTCATCGGGAACGGCCCGCCACCGGACGCCCGCCGCGCCGCGAGCCCGTGCACCACCGCGGCCGACGCGGCCAGGTGCGCGAGGTCCGACGGCGTCAGCGACGAACCAGCAGCCTCGACGGAGCCCTGCCGCGCGGCCACGACCGCGCCGAGCACCCCGCCGAGCACGTCCCCGGCACCGGCGGCGGCGAGCCACGGCGTCGCCGACGACGCCACCAACCGGACCGACCCGTCGGGCGTGACCACGTGCGTGCGCTCGCCCTTGAGCAGGACGACGCTGCCGGTCTGCGCGGCGGCACGGAGCGCTGCGGCGGCGGGATCCTGCTCGATCGACTCGCGGGAGACGCCGAGCAACGACGCGAGTTCGCCCGCGTGCGGGGTCAGGACGGCGAGCGGGCCGAGGTCGACGAGCGGGATCGCGCCCGCGTCGACCACGACCGGGACACCGTCGTCCGAGGCGTGCCTGAAGCCCGAGGCGGTCGTGGCGTCCAGGTCACCGAGCGACGACGCCGAGATGCCCGAGCCGACGAGCCAGGCCTGCACCCGACCGACGCCGGCGACGGACTCGGGGCGACGCGCCAGGACGCGGTCCGACGCCCGCGACGGCCCGACGTACCGGACCATGCCGACACCGGTGTGGACCGCGGCGTCGACCCCGAGCACCGCGGCACCCGGGTACTGGTCGGAGCCGGTCGCGATGCCGAGCACCCCACGGCGGTACTTGGTGGACTCCCCCGTCGGCGCGGTGACCCACGCGGCGGCATCGGACGGCTGGACGGGCACGAAGTCGTTCACCGGCCCCACGTTACGGTGGAGCGCATGAGCCTGTTCCTGCCTGGTCGCGTGGTGGTCTTCGACTACGGCGAGGTGATCAGCCGGACGCCGCACGCGTCACGCGATGCCCTCGTCGAGCTGACGGGGGTGCCGGCCGACGAGCTGTTCCCCGTCTACCAGGAGCTCCGCCACGACCTCGACCGCGGCGACCTGTCCGTCGTGGCGTACTGGCGGGCGATCGGCGAGCGCGTCGGGCGGAACTGGAGCATCACGGACATCCACCGGTTCTGGGCCGTCGACTTCACCGGGTGGTTCGAGGTCGAACCGGAGACCCTGGCGATCGTCGAGGAGCTGCACGACGCGGGGACCCGGGTGGCGCTGCTGTCGAACGCCGGCTTCGACTTCGGTGACCCGTACCGACGCTCCCCGATGGGCTCGCTGTTCGAGACGGTGGTGGTGAGCGCCGAGGAGCACGTCCTGAAGCCCGACGCATCCATCTACCGCGACACGTGCGCGCGTCTGGGAATCGAGCCGCAGCAGATGGTGTTCGTGGACAACAGGGCCGAGAACGCCACCGGCGCGGAAGCGATCGGGGCGGTCGGCCACCACTACACGTCGTCGGCGTCACTGCGGTCGTTCCTGACGGAACTCGCGGCCGAGCCGGCGCCCGTCCCCTGAGGAGTCCCGCGTGACGCACGCCCTGTTCGAGCCGATCACCATCCGCGACCTGACGGTCCGCAACCGCATCTGGGTCTCCCCGATGTGCCAGTACTCGGCCGAGGAGCAGGACGGCGTGCCGACCGCGTGGCACCTCGTCCACCTGGGCGGCTTCGCCAAGGGCGGTGCCGGTGCGGTGGTCGTCGAGGCGACCGGCGTGGTGCCGGAAGGTCGGATCAGCCCGCAGGACCTCGGGCTCTGGAACGACCAGCAGCGCGACGCCTTCAAGCCGATCGTCGACTTCCTGCACGCGCAGGGTGCTGCCGCCGGTGTCCAGCTCGCACACGCGGGCCGCAAGGCGTCGACGTTCCGCCCGTGGGAGTCCACGCACGGTTCGGTCCCCGCCGACCAGGGCGGCTGGTCCACCGTCGCCCCGTCCGCCGTGGCCTTCGACGGCTACGCGGTCCCGCGCGAGCTCGAGGCCGAGGACATCCGGGTCGTCGCGCTGGCGTTCGCGCAGTCCGCTCGCCGCGCCGTCGAGGCCGGGTTCGACCTGGTCGAGATCCACGCCGCCCACGGGTACCTGCTGCACCAGTTCCTCTCGCCGCTGAGCAACCACCGCGCGGACCAGTACGGCGGGTCGCTCGAGAACCGCGCCCGGGCACTGCTCGAGGTCCTCGACGCCGTCCGTGCCGAGGTCGGCGAGGGCTTCCCGATCGTCGTGCGGTTCTCGGCGACCGACTGGGTGGACGGCGGGCTCACGCTCGACGAGACCACGGAGGTCGCTCGGTGGGCTGCGGAGCACGGCGCGGACCTGGCTGACGTCTCGTCCGGCGGCAACGTCGCGAGCGCGCCGATCCCGGTCGGCCCCGGCTACCAGGTGCCGCACGCCGCGGCGATCAAGCGCGACGCCGGCATCGGCACCATCGCGGTCGGCATGATCTCCGAGGGCTTCCAGGCCGAGCAGATCGTCGCGACCGGACAGGCCGACGTGGTGATGGTGGGCCGCGAGTTCCTGCGCGACCCGGGGTTCCCGCTGCGCGTGGCCGTCGAGCTCGGCGTGACCGTCGACTACGAGCCGCAGCAGTACCACCGCGCGCGGGTCACGGCGTAGACGCGCGGCCTTCCTGAACGGATCCTCGGTCGGCCCCTCGGGCAGGCAGTACGATTGGCAGCACTGTGGACGATCCCCCGAATAGTTCTTCGCCTCACTCATCCGCCGCTCACTCGGTGAGCTGCACGTCATCCCCGTGCGCGGACGGGGGTGAATCATGAGTCCGATCGACATCGTCATGCTCGTCGGCGGCATCCTGCTGACACTCGGCACCGGCGTCTTCGTCGCGTCCGAGTTCGCGCTGGTCAACCTCGACCGCGCCGACGTCGAAGCCCGTCGCGACCGCGGTGAGCCGGGCCTGGCACCCGTCATCGGGGCGTTGAAGGTCACCTCGACGCACCTGTCGAGTGCGCAGCTCGGCATCACGCTGACCACGCTGCTCACCGGCTACCTGCTCGAGCCGTCCATCGCGAAGCTGCTCGAAGCGCCGTTCCTGGCGATGAACCTGCCCGAGGGCATCGTCGAGACCGTCGGATCGATCATCGCGCTCGTCATCGCGACCCTGCTGTCGATGATCCTCGGCGAGCTCGTGCCGAAGAACTTCGCGCTCGCGCTGCCGCTGCAGACCGCGAAGCTCGTCGTGCCGTTGCAGATCGCCTTCACGACCGTGTTCAAGCCGGCGGTCGCGGTGCTCAACGGCACCGCGAACGCCGTGCTGCGGTCGATCGGCATCGAGCCGCAAGAGGAACTGTCCGGTGCTCGCAGCGCCGAGGAGCTCACCTCGCTGCTCCGCCGTTCGGCGTCCGAGGGGTCGCTCGAGCAGGACACCGCGACGCTGCTCCAGCGGACGATCTCGTTCTCGGAGCTCAGCGCCAGCGACGTGATGACGCCGCGCCCGCGGCTCTCCACCATCCGGGTGTCCGAGTCCGCGCAGGACGTCATCGCCCTCGCCCGCAAGACCGGCTTCAGCCGCTTCCCCGTCATCGAGGAGGACGCGGACGACGTCGTCGGCATCGTGCACGTCAAGCAGGCCGTCGCCGTCCCCCGCGAGAAGCGCCCGGAGGTCCCCGTCGGAGCGCTCATGACCGACGCCGAACGCGTGCCCGAGACGATGCCGGGCGACACCCTGCTCGCCGAGGTCCGCGGCCGCGGCTACCAGATGGTCATCGTGGTCGACGAGTACGGCGGCACCGCCGGGGTCGTCACGCTCGAGGACCTCATCGAGGAGATCGTCGGCGAGGTCTCCGACGAGCACGACCGCGCGCGCATCGACGTGGTCCGTTCCCGCGACTGGCTGACCTTCCCCGGCCTGCTGCGTCCCGACGAGCTCGAGGACCGCGCCGGCGTGAAGGTGCCGGAGGACGGCCCGTACGAGACCGTCGGCGGCTTCCTCATGTCGACGCTCGGCCGCCTGCCCGTCGTCGGTGACGAGGTCCCGCTCGACAGCGGTGTCTTCCGGGTCGAACGTCTGGACGGCCGTCGGATCGACCGCATCCGCTGGACCCCGACGCCCCCGCCGACGGACACCGCGGCGACCGCCATCATCATCCCGGCCACGAAGACCGGCACCAAGACCGCGAAGCGGTCCGAGACGAAGGAGAGCACCCGATGAGCTCCGACTGGTGGGGGATCTTCTGGCTCTTCGTGCTGCTGCTCGGCAACGCGTACTTCGTCGCCGCCGAGTTCGCCGTCATCTCCGCCCGCCGCTCCCAGATCGAACCGCGCGCAGAAGAAGGCTCGAAGGCCGCGCAGATGACCCTGTGGGCCATGGAGCACGCCACCCGCATGCTCGCGACCACGCAGCTCGGCATCACGGTCTGCTCGCTGCTCATCCTGAACGTCTCCGAGCCGGCGATCCACCACCTGCTCGAGGTCCCGCTGCACCTGACGGGCTGGAGCGTCGAGGTCATCGGCACCGTGGCGTTCGTGGTCACGCTGCTGCTCGTCTCGTTCCTGCACGTGGTGTTCGGCGAGATGGTCCCGAAGAACATCTCGTTCTCGATGCCAGATCGCGCAGCGCTGCTGCTCGTGCCGACGCTCTGGTACATCGGCCACGGCCTGCACTGGGTCATCGTCGGCCTGAACGAGGTCGCGAACGCCGTGCTGCGCCTGTTCCGCGTCGAGCCCAAGGACGAAGCCGTCAGCGCCTTCACGGTGGAAGAGGTGCAGACCATCGTGGAGCAGTCCCGCCGCGAGGGCACCCTGACCGACGACGGCAAGCTCGCCCTGGCGTTCGAGTTCACCGAGAAGAAGGTCCGCGACGTCGCCGTGCCGATGGCCGAGCTCGTCACCCTGCCCGAGGACGCCACCCCGGCGGACGTCGAGCGTGCGGTGGCGCAGCGCGGGTTCTCGCGGTACGTGCTCGTCGGCGAGGACGGCTCCCCCACGGGCTACGTGCACGTGAAGGACGTCATCGACCTGCGGCCGGACGAGTTCGACGACCCGGTGCCGCCGAAGCGCATCCGCCAGCTCATCTCGCTCTACACGGAGATGGACCTGGAGGACGCCCTGGCCACCATGCGGGCCGCGGGCCGCCACGTCGCGCGGGCGTTCGACGCCGATGGCCGGACCCTCGGCGTGCTCTTCCTCGAGGACATCCTCGAGGAGCTCGTCGGCGAGGTCGAGGACGCGACCCGACGCCGGTAGCCGCACCGCCAGTTCCGCCGAAGCGACAGATTCCCGCGAACGTTCCGCAGGGATCTGTCGCTTTCGCGATGGCGGACGGGAGGCCCGTGGCGGTCTCGCCACGGGCCTCCCGTCCGCCCCGCGGCCGGCCGCGAGACCCGGCGTGAGCGACCGATCTCACGGTTGGCGCTACAGATTCGGTCGCCCAGCCCGAGACTCCGCACCGCCAGTTCCGCCAAAGCGACAGATTCCCGCGAACGTTCCGCAGGGATCTGTCGCTTTCGCGATGGCGGACGAGAGGCACGTGGCGGTCTCGCCACGGGCCTCCCGTCCGTTCGTGGTCGCGACCAGGGCCGCGCCCGCCGGCGCGCGCTACCAGCTGACGGGGAGCGGCTTGCCCTCTTCGTAGCCGGCGGCGGACTGGATGCCGACCAGAGCGCGCTCGGAGAACTCGGCGAGCGACGCGGCGCCCGCGTAGGTGGCGGAGCTCCGGACGCCCGTGGTGATCATGTCGATCAGGTCCTCGACGCTCGGACGCTCCGGGTCGAGGAAGATCGTCGACGACGAGATCCCCTCGGCGAAGAGCTCCTTGCGGGCCCGCTCGTACGGGTCGAGCCGCTCGAAGCGCTCGCGGACGGCCTTCGCGGACGCCATCCCCCAGCTCTCCTTGTAGGCCTTGCCGGCGGCGTCGCGACGGAGCACGCCCGGCGCTTCGAGGGTGCCGGCGAACCACGAGCCGATCATCACGGCCGAGGCGCCGGCCGCCAGTGCGAGCGCGACGTCGCGGGGGTACCGGACCCCGCCGTCGGCCCAGACGTGCGCGCCGAGGGACCGTGCGGCGGCGGCGGTCTCGAGGACGGCGGAGAACTGCGGCCGACCGACGGCGGTCATCATGCGCGTGGTGCACATGGCGCCGGGTCCGACACCGACCTTGATGATGTCCGCGCCCGCGTCGACGAGGTGGGCGACGGCGTCGGCGGTGACGACGTTGCCGGCGACGAGCGGGATGCCGAGCCGGAGCCCCGCGACGGTGCGGAGCGCGCGGAGCATGCTCTCCTGGTGGCCGTGCGCCGTGTCGAGCACGAGGACGTCGACCCCGGCGGCGGCGAGAGCCTGCGCCTTGGATGCGACGTCGCCGTTGATGCCGATCGCGGCCGCGACGCGCAGACGTCCCGAGGCGTCGACGGCCGGTGTGTAGATGTCGGAGCGGATGGCGCTGGTCCGGCTCGTGGTGCCGACGACCTTGCCGTGCCGCACGACGGGTGCGAAGTCGACCTCGGCGCCGCTCAGGACGTCGTAGACGTGGCGGGGCGTGCCGGCGTCCTCGGCGTCGATCGCGGTCGAGGCGCCGTGCAGCAGGTCGCCGAGCGTCGCGTCGGGACCGGCGTCGCCGAGCCGGCTGGCGGGGACGCACCCGAGGTACTCCCCGGCGGCGTCGCGGACCACCACGCCCCGACCGGCGACGGGCAGCAGCTGCTCGAGCGCCTCGGCGACGGTGGTGGACGAGCCCATGTCGTAGGCGGTGTCGTAGTCGACCGGCTGGTCCTTCACCCAGCGGATCGCGGCGTCGAGGTCCTGCAGGTGCATGTCCTGCGGCAGGACGCCGAGGCCCCCGCGCCGGGCCAGGGTCGCGGCGAGGCGCGGACCCGTGACCGAGTTCATGTTGGCGCTCACGATCGGGATCGTCGCACCGCTGCCGTCGTTCGACGCGAGGTCGACGTCGAAGCGGCTCGTCACGCCGGATCGGCTCGGGACGAGGAAGACGTCGGAGTAGGTCAGGTCGTGTGTCGGCCGCGTCTCGTAGAACCTCATGGGCCCCACTGTACGGCTCCGCCCGGAGGCCGGACCGGGCCCCGACTCGCGCCACGGCTGACACCGAACGGACATGTGCGAGCGGCTAGGCTTGGCACCTGTGCGGGGCAGGGTTGCACCGCACGACACACACGAGCATCTATCGACGGAGAGTGGGCGATCGGCTGTGTCGAGCCATCTGACCGGAACGGACGAGACCGCGGGCGAATTCGGGGCGAACGAGTGGCTCGTCGACGAGCTCTACGAGCAGTTCGTCGCGGACAAGGAGTCGGTCGACAAGTCCTGGTGGCCGGTCCTCGAGAGCTACCACCGCACGCAGGTCGGCGGCGCTCCGGCAGCTGACCAGCAGTCCTCGACGCCCGCGCAGTCGACCACGCAGCAGCCCGCGACCGGTGACGCGACGGCCCCGCAGCAGGCGGCAGCGCAGCAGGCGTCGGCGCAGGGTGGTCCGATCCAGGCGAAGACCACGTCGCGCCAGCCGACCCCGCCGCCGATCCCGGCCGAGGCCAACGACGCCGCCGACGACCACGAGGAGACCCACGAGGACGTGGCGACCCCGCTCCGGGGCATGGCGAAGACCCTGGCGTCGAACATGGACGCCTCGCTGACCGTCCCGACGGCCACGAGCGTCCGGACGATCCCGGCGAAGCTGATGATCGACAACCGGATCGTCATCAACAACCACCTGCGCCGTGCCCGCGGCGGCAAGATCTCCTTCACCCACCTCATCGGGTGGGCGATGGTGCAGGCGCTCAAGGACTTCCCGAGCCAGAACGTGTTCTACGAGGAGCGCGACGGCAAGCCGTTCGTCGTCGCCCCGGCGCACGTGGGCCTCGGCATCGCGATCGACGTCCCGAAGAAGGACGGCACCCGGTCGCTCCTCGTGCCGAGCATCAAGCGTGCGGAGACCCTGACCTTCGGCCAGTTCCTGTCGGCCTACGAAGACCTCGTCAAGCGGGCCCGCGACAACAAGCTGACGCCGGCCGACTTCCAGGGCACCACGATCTCGCTCACGAACCCGGGCGGCATCGGCACCGTGCACTCGGTCCCCCGCCTGACCAAGGGGCAGGGCGCGATCATCGGCGCCGGAGCCCTCGAGTACCCGGCGCAGTTCCAGGGCTCGGCCTCGAAGACCCTCGTCGAGCTCGGCATCGGCAAGACCATCACCCTGACGAGCACCTACGACCACCGGGTGATCCAGGGCGCCGGCTCGGGCGAGTACCTCAAGCACGTGCACGAACGCCTCATCGGCGAGCACGGCTTCTACGACGGCATCTTCGCGGCGCTCCGGATCCCGTACAAGCCGATCCAGTGGGCGAACGACATCAACGTCGACCTGGCACACCGGGTCAACAAGACCGCACGCGTGCAGGAGCTCATCAACAGCTACCGCGTCCGCGGGCACCTGATGGCCGACATCGACCCGCTCGAGTACCGCCAGCGCACGCACCCCGACCTCGAGATCGAGAGCCACGGGCTGACGTTCTGGGACCTCGACCGCGAGTTCGTCACGGGCGGGCTGGCCGGCACGACGAGTGCTCCGCTGCGCGACGTCCTCGGGATCCTGCGCGACGCCTACTGCCGCACCGTCGGCATCGAGTACATGCACATCCAGGACCCGGAGCAGCGCCGCTGGGTGCAGGAACGCATCGAGGTCCCCTACTCGAAGCCGTCGAAGGACGAGCAGCTGCGCGTCCTCGGCAAGCTCAACGAGGCCGAGGCGTTCGAGACCTTCCTGCAGACCAAGTACGTCGGGCAGAAGCGCTTCTCGCTCGAGGGCGGCGAGTCCACCATCGCCTTCCTCGACACGCTCATCCAGCACGCCGCCGGTGTCGGCCTTGCCGAGGTCGCGATCGGCATGGCCCACCGCGGTCGCTTGAACGTCCTGACGAACATCGCCGGCAAGACCTACGGCCAGATCTTCCGTGAGTTCGAGGGCTCGTCCCTGCCGGGCTCGGTGTCCGGTCAGGGTTCCGGCGACGTGAAGTACCACGTCGGCACCGAGGGGCTGTTCCGCACCTCGGACGGCTCGAGCATCCCCGTGACGATCGCGGCGAACCCGTCCCACCTCGAGGCCGTCGACGGCGTGCTCGAGGGCATCGTCCGGGCCAAGCAGGACAAGCAGGGCCCCGGTTCGACGAACGTCCTACCGGTGCTCGTGCACGGCGACGCGGCGATGGCCGGTCAGGGCGTGGTCGTCGAGACGCTGCAGATGTCGCAGCTCCGCGGCTACCGCACGGGCGGCACCGTGCACCTGGTCATCAACAACCAGGTCGGGTTCACCACCCCGCCCGAGTCGGCGCGCAGCTCGGTGTACTCCACCGACGTCGCCAAGACGATCCAGGCGCCGATCTTCCACGTGAACGGCGACGACCCCGAAGCCGTCGCACGCGTCGCCGACCTGGCGTTCGCGTACCGCGAGGCGTTCCACCGTGACGTCGTCATCGACCTCATCTGCTACCGCCGCCGTGGCCACAACGAGGGCGACGACCCCTCGATGACCCAGCCGCTCATGTACAACCTGATCGAGGCGAAGCGGTCCGTCCGCACGCTGTACACCGAGGCCCTCGTCGGCCGCGGTGACATCACGCAGGAAGAGTACGACGAGGCCCACCGCGACTTCCAGGACCGCCTGGAGCGGGCCTTCGCCGAGACGCACGAGGCGCAGACCGGCACCATCCCGGTGATCCAGGTCGACGACGACGGTGCCGTGCAGGGGCTCGAACGCCCGGCGGCGCAGCAGGACGACACCGAGGTCGAGGTCCGCGAGACCGCAGTGTCCGAAGAGCTCGTCCGCTCCATCGGTGACGCGCACAGCAACCCGCCCGCCGGCTTCTCGATCCACCCGAAGCTGCAGCAGTTGCTGTCGAAGCGCACCGACATGACGCGCAACGGCGGTGTGGACTGGGCGATGGCCGAGCTCATGGCGATCGGGTCGCTGCTGGTGGAGGGCAAGCCCGTCCGGTTCGCCGGCCAGGACGCCCGCCGCGGCACCTTCGTCCAGCGCCAGGCGGTGTTCCACGACCGGTCGAACGGCCAGGAGTGGCTGCCGCTGTCGAACCTCACCGAGGACCAGGCCCGGTTCACCATCTACGACTCGCTGCTCAGCGAGTACGCGGCGATGGCGTTCGAGTACGGCTACTCGGTCGAGCGGCCCGAGGCACTCGTGCTGTGGGAGGCGCAGTTCGGCGACTTCGCGAACGGTGCCCAGACCGTCATCGACGAATTCATCTCGTCGGCCGAGCAGAAGTGGGGACAGCGCTCCGGCCTCGTCCTGCTGCTGCCGCATGGCTACGAGGGCCAGGGACCGGACCACTCGTCCGCCCGCATCGAGCGCTACCTGCAGCTGTGCGCCGAGGACAACATGGTCGTCGCCCGCCCGTCCACTCCGGCGTCGTACTTCCACCTGCTGCGCCGCCAGGCGTGGGAGCGTCCGCAGAAGCCGCTGATCGTGTTCTCCCCGAAGGCCATGCTCCGCCTGCGCCAGGCGACGAGCGCGGTCGAGGCCTTCACGAACGGCACCTTCCAGGAAGTGATCGACGACGACCGCGTGGCCGACAAGGCGACGGTGCGTCGCGTGGTCCTGCACTCCGGCAAGGTGCACCACGACCTGCGCGCCGAGGTGGACAAGCGCGGGGTCACCGACGTCGCCCTCGTCCGGCTCGAGCAGCTCGCGCCGCTCCCCCTCGAGCGCATCCTCGAGGTGCTGGCGAGCTACCCGGACGCCGACGTCGTGTGGGCGCAGGAGGAGCCGGAGAACCAGGGCGCCTGGCCGTTCGTCTGCATGAACCTGTCGCCGCACCTCGACGGTCGACCGCTGTCGGTCGCCGCCCGTGCCGCGAGTGCCGCGCCGGCCACCGGGTCGTCGAAGCGCTCCGCGCAGGAAGCCACCGAGGTCATCGAGAAGGCGCTCGGCTAGACCCCACGCCGGGGTGCGCTACGCGATCTTCGTGTAGCGCACACCCGCGTCGTGGTACCCGCGCTTCTGGTAGAACCGGTGCGCGCTGTCCGTCGCGGCCGCACTGACGGCGCTCAGGCGACGCGCGCCCTGCTCGACGGCCCACGCTTCGAAGGTGCCGATGAGCGCCGAACCGGTGCCGAGCCTCCTGGCCGTGTCGTCGACCACCAGCAGCAGGAGCTGCGCCGTCGGCTCGTCGCTCGCGTACGCCCAGGTGACCTGCGCGCCGGCGACGGCGACCGCGCGACCGTCGTCGCCACGCACCACCCAGGTGCGGTGTCCGGCCTCGGGCGTGAGCCGCTCGAGGCGTGCGCGCATCGCCGCGTCGTCGACCTCGTGGCCGAGCAGGCGGACGAGGGCAGCGACGTCGGAGACGTCCGTGTCGGACCAGGTGGTGATCGACTCGACGAGGAGGGTCATGTCCGTGACACTACCGACCCGACCCGCCGTGTGACGACGGAGCCGCGGACCTCAGTGGGTCGACTGCTCCAGCCGGATGCGCGCGAGGATCTCGCCGCGCAGTTCTTCCGGAGCGGTCTCCTTGCACGCGCGGCGCACGGTCTCGATCAGGACGACGCCGACGCGGTGTTCGGTCGTGCAGTCCTCGCAGTCGTCCATGTGCTCACGGATGTCCGCCGCGTCCTCGCGGCAGAGCTCCCCGTGCAGGAACTCCTCGAGCTCGGCCTTCGCCTTGGAGCAGTCGCAGCCGCTCATCGTGCTTCCTTCCCATCGACGCGACCCTCGGTCGCGGCAGTCTTCCGACCTCGTCCGCGCATCGTCGCCGTCGACGCTGCGTCCGGGACGATGCCGGTCTCACGGGCGTGGTCCGCCAAGAGCCCCCGGAGGAGCCGGCGACCACGGTGCAGACGGCTCATGACCGTCCCCACGGGGGTCTTCATGATGTCGGCGATCTCCTGGTACGAGAAGCCCTCGACATCGGCGAAGTACACGGCCATCCGGAAGTCCTCGGGGATGGCCTGCAGGGCGTCCTTGACGGCGGACGACGGCAGGTGGTCGATCGCGTCGGCCTCGGCGGACCGTGCGGAGATCGACTGGGTGACGCTCTCGGCGCCGCCGAGCTGCCAGTCCTCGAGCTCGTCGATGGTGCCCTGGTACGGGTTCCGCTGGTTCTTGCGGTACGTGTTGATGAACGTGTTCGTCAGGATCCGGTACAGCCAGGCCTTCAGGTTCGTGCCCTGCTTGAACTGGCGGAACGCGGCGAACGCCTTGACGAAGGTCTCCTGCACCAGGTCCGAGGCGTCGGCCGGGTTGCGGGTCATCCGCATCGCCGCGCCGTACAGCTGGTCCATGAAGGGCAGTGCCTGGGTCTCGAAGAGGGCGCGGAGTTCGTCGGCCGACACGGTCTTGGCGTCGACGAAGGACTCGTCGTCCGCTTCTTCCGCCTCGACCGCGTCGAGCTGCTCCTCGGTCTCCTCGACCAGGTCGTGCGGTGCTGCCTGCGGCTCGTCGGTCGTCATCGCGGGCCAGTCTAGAGCGAGCGACGTGGACACGCCGGGCAGGCGCGTCCGCGAGGGTGCGAGTGCTGTCGCCAAGGGTCCTCCCGATCGTTTCAGTAGTCTTGTGAACCGATGGCAGACACGACGCATTCCCAGAGCGGTGCACAGGCCGCCGCGGACCCAGCCCCCTGGATCGCCCCGCTCGCGCGCGGTCCCCTGCGTGGCGACGTCGCGCTGCCCGGCTCGAAGTCGCTGACGAACCGCGAGCTCGTGCTCGCCGCCCTCGCCGACGGCCCCTCCGTCATCCGCCTGCCGCTGCACTCGCGCGACTCGGCGCTCATGATCGCGGCGCTCCGGCAGCTCGGCGTCGGGATCGACGAGGTCGAGCCGGTACCGGGCACGCAGCCGAACCCCTACGGGCCCGACCTCCGGATCACCCCGGCACCGATGCACGGCGACGTCCGCGTCGACTGCGGCCTCGCCGGCACCGTGATGCGGTTCCTGCCGCCGCTGGCCGCCCTGGCGGTCGGCCCGGTCGTCGTCGACGGCGACCCCTACGCCCGCAAGCGTCCGATGCACGCGATCATCGGGGCGCTCGTCGACCTGGGCGTCGACGTCACCGACGACGGCGACGGCTCGATGCCGTTCGCGTTCACCGGCACCGGGTCGGTGCGCGGTGGCGCCCTGTCGATCGATGCATCGGCGTCGTCGCAGTTCGTGTCGGGCCTGCTGCTCTCCGCGCCGCGCTTCGACGAGGGCCTGCACCTCACCCACGTCGGGGAGCGCCTGCCGAGCCTGCCGCACATCGAGATGACCGTCGCCGCGCTCCGTGCCCGCGGCGTGACCGTCGACGAACCCGCGGTCGGCGAGTGGGTCGTCCACCCCGGTCCGATCGCCGCGCGCGACGTCACCATCGAGCCCGACCTGTCGAACGCCGCGCCGTTCGCGGTCGCCGCGCTCGTCGCCGGCGGCACCGTCCGCATCCGCACCTGGCCGCGCGAGACCACGCAGGTCGGCGCCGACCTCGAGACGCTCCTGCCCCTGTGGGGCGCGACCGTGGCCCGAGACGGCGACGACCTGGTCGTCGACGGCGGCGTCGGGATCCGGGGCGGGGCCTCCTTGCCGGGTCTCGACCTGGACCTCAGCCGCGGCGGTGAACTCGCACCGGCGCTCGTCGCGCTGGCCGCGCTGGCCGGCGGGCCGACCGAGATCACCGGGATCGGCCACCTGCGTGGGCACGAGACGGATCGTCTCGCCGCGCTCGCGGCGGACGTGAACCGGTCGGGAGGCGCGGTGCACGAACTCGACGACGGCCTGCGCATCGAGCCTGCCGCGCTCCACGGCGGCGACTGGGCCGCGTACGACGACCACCGGATGGCGACGGCCGGCGCCGTCGTGGGCCTCGTCGTCGACGGCGTCGCCGTCGACGACATCGGGTGCACGGCCAAGACGCTGCCGCAGTTCCCCGAGCTGTGGGCGGCGTTGGTCTCGACCGGGGACGCGGGGGCCTGACGCATGAGCTGGTGGGACGACGTCGACGGTGACGACTCCGACGCGGACGAACCGTACGGACAGTACGACGAGTCGAGCGTGCGGGTGCGTCCGAACCCGAAGGGCAACCGGCCCCGCACGAAGACCCGGCCGACGTACGACGACGCGCCTGTGGGGTGGGTCACGAACGTCGACCGTGGGCGCTTCGGCGTGCTGGTGGGGACGGGCTCCGGCTCCGATTCCGGATCCGAGCACGTCATCACGGCGACGAAGGCCCGCGAGCTCGGCAAGAAGTCGGTCGTCACCGGCGACCACGTGTCACTCGTCGGCGACGTCTCGGGTGACCCCGGGTCACTGGCGCGCATCGTGAAGGTCGCCGAGCGCACCACGCTGCTCCGCCGCAGTGCCGACGACTCCGACGAGGTCGAGCGCGTCATCGTGGCGAACGCCGACCAGATGCTCATCGTCGTGGCGGCCGCCGACCCCGAGCCCCGCACCCGGCTCATCGACCGGTACCTGGTCGCCGCGTTCGACGCCGGGCTCGACCCGATCCTCTGCATCACGAAGACCGACCTCGCCGACCCGGCACCGTTCCTGGCGCACTTCGCGTGCCTCTCCTTGCGGATCGTGACGAGCCGGTCCGACGACGTCCCGTTCGAGGCCCTGCACGACCTGCTCGACGACAAGGTCACCGTGACCGTGGGGCACTCCGGTGTCGGCAAGTCGACGCTCGTGAACGCCCTGACCGGGTCGACCCGGGCGATCGGCGTCGTGAACTCGGTGACCGGGCGCGGGCGGCACACCTCGTCGTCGTCGATCGCGCTGCGGGTCCGTGACGGCGGGTGGATCATCGACACCCCCGGCGTGCGGTCGTTCGGCCTCGGGCACGTCGATCCCGCGAACGTGTTCCGCGCGTTCGCCTCGCACGCGATCCCGGTGCGCCCCGCGCGGGACGGCATCCCCCTGGCGCAGGCGCACGACTGGGAGATCGTCGACCGGGTGCAGGACGGCGAGCTCGGTGCCACCGGCGTCGAACGGCTCGACTCGTTCCGCGCGCTCCTGACGGGCATGGGCGCCTCCGACCCCGGCCTGGAGTAGCCCGCGGCGCGCTCCCGCGCCCGCGCCCTGTCGCGCCCGCGCCCGTCGGCGTGCGCCGATGGGTCACGAACTGTCGCCTGACGGAGCTGCATTCAACGGTTCGTGGCCGCTCGAGCTCCGACGCACGGCACGTCGTGACCACTCCGGCGCCCCGACCCGCCCCGTCGAGGTTCCGAAATCTGCACATCTCGGCGGTGGTTCGGGCCGTTCGTGGAACCTCGGCGAACCGCGCGCGGCATGTTGTGGAACCTCGGCGGAGAGCGCTCGGGCGTGGCACCTCGTCCCACCGCGCCCGGCCCGACCGCACCCCCACCCAGCACGCGTCGACAAGTGTGCAGCGGTGTTGTACAGTGGACCCTCGTGTCTGAAGTTGCAAAGTACAACTTTGCGCCGACCCCCGCCGTCGACGCCCCGTCCTCGAGCACGACAACGACGTCGCACGCGCACCACTCCCCCACCCACAAGTCCTCCCGAGCACCGCGACCGCAGCGGACCGACAGCGCCCTACGCCCGGCCGGCCTCGGACGGGTGCTCCTGACCTTCGCCACGCACATCCTCGTGCCGCTGTTCCTCGCCGCCGGGATGGGCCTGGCGTACCTCGGTGCCTTCCACGCCCCCGCGCCGAAGGAACTGCCGGTCGGCATCGTCGGGCAGGCCGCCGCCACCCAGGTGTTCGCGCAGACCGTCACCGACGAGTCCGACGGCGCCCTCGTCGCCCACGTCGTCGCGTCGACCAAGGACGCCGAGCGGCAGATCCGCGACCGCGACCTGGCCGCCGTGTACGCCCCGACCACCACGGGCGCGACGCTCTACGTCTCGACCGCGGCATCGGAGACGACCGCGAGCGCCGCGCAGAAGGTCTTCCTGCCGATCGCCTACGAACAGCACGTGCCGTTCCGGGTCGTCGACGTCGTCCCCACGGGCGAGCAGGACAGCACCGGGCAGGGGCTGTTCTTCCTGCTCGTCGCCCTGAGCGTCGGCGGCTACGCATCGGCCATCGCTGTGGCGTCCGTCGCGACGAAGCTCCGCGCGGTGTGGACCGCGGTGGTCGGCCTCGCCACCGCCGGGGTCGTCGCCGGCATCGGCATCATCGTCGCCGGCCCGATCTACGGCGTCACCACCACGCACCACTGGCAGGTGTTCCTGTTCGCCTGGCTGTACGACGCGATCATCGTCGCGATCGGCGTCGGTCTGCACCCGGTCCTCGGGCGGTGGACGACGCCCGTGCTCACGATGCTGTTCGTGATGCTCAACTTCACGTCGTCCGGCGGCATCTTCCAGGCGTCGTTCGTGCCCGGGTTCTTCTCGGCACTCCACTCCTTCTGGAGCGGCGCCGCGTGGCTGCAGGCGGCACAGGACCTGCAGTACTTCCCGGACGCCTCGCTCGGCCGGTCGTCCCTGGTGCTCGCGCTCTGGCTCGCCGCAGCCGTCCTGCTCTGCGTGGTCGTGCACGGTCTCGTCGCCCGCCGCACCCGCATCGCCCGCGAGCGTGAGGTCACCCGGCTCGAAGAGGAAGAGGTCGTCGCCGCGTAGCCCCGCTACGCTCGACCCGTGGACCTCAGCGCCGACCTGGACTTCGCCCGCTCGCTCGCCGACATCGCCGACACGATCAGCCTCGAGCGGTTCCGCGCCGCCGACCTGCACGTGTCGAAGAAGGCCGACAGCACGCACGTGACCGACGCCGACCAGGCCGTCGAACACGCCCTGCGCGAGCGGATCGCGACGGAACGCCCCGACGACGCGTTCCTCGGCGAGGAGACCACGGCGGACACCGGTGCCGAGGCGACCAGCGAGGGGCACCGTCAGTGGGTCATCGACCCGATCGACGGCACCGCGAACTACCTGCGCGGCGTGCCGGTGTGGGCGACGCTCATCGCCCTGGCGGTCGACGGCCGCCCCGTGCTCGGCGTCGTGAGCGCCCCCGCGCTCGGCAAGCGCTGGTGGGCGGCCGAGGGCCTCGGCGCGCACTCGTTCGACGGCGACCTCCGCGTCTCCGGTGTCGCGGACCTGTCCGACGCGAGCCTGAGCTACAACAGCATCCAGCAGTGGGACGACGACGACCGGCTCGAGTCCCTCGTCGACCTGTCCCGCAAGGTCTGGCGGACGCGCGCCTACGGCGACATGTGGTCGTACATGCTGGTCGCCGAGGGGGTCATCGACATCGCGGGCGAACCCGACCTGAAGCCGTGGGACATCGCGGCCCTCGTGCCCATCGTGGAGGAAGCCGGCGGGCGCTTCAGTTCGCTCGACGGCGACCCCGGGGCCTGGCACGGCAGTGCACTCGCGACGAACGGCCTGGTGCACGACGCCGTCGTCGAGGTCATCCGCCGCTAGCACGACCCCGAACGACACGCTCGACGTCGGATGACGTCGCGGGTGTCGTTCCGAGTCGATCAGGCGGCCGCAGCCGCCGCCTCACGCCGAGCCGCACGCCGCCGCACCATAAGGTCCCCGACCGCCAGCACGAGCGCGAGGGCCATCAGCGAGACCGTGAACGTCGTGCCGCTCCGGAACGCGTCGTGGTACGCATCGAGCCGACTCCCGCCGGAGTCGCCGGCAGCAGCACCCCGCACGATCCCGTAAAAGATGCTCGTCGCCACCGCGGTCCCGATCGCGGTCCCGACGCGCTGCCCGAGCTGCTGCATCGACCCGGCGACCCCGGACTGCTCCACGGGGATCTCGGCCAGGGTGAGCGTCTGGTTCGGCGACACCACGAACCCGCCGCCGAGCCCGCCGACCAGGAACGCCCCGGCCATCGCCCACGGCGTGACCTCCGGCGGGGTCAGCACCGCGGCGAGCATGAGGAGCACGAAGCCGACGACGACCATGAACAGCCCGAAGACCACCAGGGCCCGTCCGACCCGGTCGACGATCCGTCCGCCGATGTAGGACCCCACGGCGCTCGTGGCCGCGAACGGGATGCTCACCATGCCGGCGAACAGCGGTGACAGCCCGAGCCCCTCCTGCAGGAACAGCGTCACCATCAGGAAGGACGCCGGGATCGCCGCGAAGTAGACGGCCACGATCGACAGCCCGTTGCGGTACGACGACAGCCGGAACAGCTCGAAGTGCACCACCGGTGACTTGCCCTGCTGCTTGTACCGGACCTCCCAGAGCACGAACAGACCGAGGAACACGACGAAGGCGATCAGCCAGAGCCACCGGGCACCGGAGTCGCCGGCACCCGTGGTGAGCACGAACGGCAGCATCAGCGTGATGATGGCGGCGCCGAGCAGCAGGATGCCGACGATGTCCAGCTCGCGGTCCTTCGCCTGTCCCTGCGCCCCCTTGGGCAGCAGCCGCATCGCGAAGAACAGCGCGACGAGTCCGAGCGGCACGTTCATCCAGAACAGCAGCCGCCACCCGTTCTCCTCGCCGCCGATCGCGATGAGGCCACCGCCGATCGTCGGGCCGAGCGCCGTCGAGATGCCGATCATGGCGCCGAACAGCCCGAAGGCCCGTCCGCGCTCCGGGCCCCGGAACAACTGCTGCACGAGCCCGATCACCTGCGGCATCTGGGTGCCGGCGGCGAAGCCCTGCAGGATCCGCGTGACCATGAGCACCTCGATGGTCGGCGCCACGGCGCAGAGCAGGCTCGACACGGTGAACGCCACGAGTCCGATGATGAACAGGGCACGGCGGCTCTTCAGGTCGCCGAGCCGGCCGGCGGGCACGAGGGCGAGGCCGAACGCCAGCGCGTACCCCGCCACGATGAGCTGCAGCGACGAGCTGGTGGCGCCGAGGGACTTCTCGATCGACGGCAGACCGACGTTGACCTTCGACAGGTCGAGGATCGTCAGGGCGGCCACCGCGACGCACACGGCGAAGGCCCTCCAACGCGTGCGGTCGTCGAGGCGGGCGTCGGTCGGGTCAGCGCTGGACATCACCATCGTTCGTACACCGACCGGCCTCCGGGCGGGCGAGACCCACCCCCCGGGTGGGTGACACCCCCTCGTCGTGGCCCCCCGGACTGGGGGCACCGTTGCCGGATACGCGGTGCGCGGGGCGGCTCAGATGGTCAGGACCTGAGTTATCGTGCTCGTACGGAAGGTCACGCAAGCACCTGGATTCCCTAGATCCGAGTGCACGTGCAAGGCCTCCCGTGTTCGTCCGAAGACCCTAACCCGAGGGGTGATACAGACGATGACATCATCGTTCCCGAGCGGAACCGAGTGCACCCTCACTCGTCGACCGCATTCAATCCACGACAGCTCCGGCGCGCGCGCAGTCGCCGCCATCCGTCCGCACGCCGACACGGCCACCCACCGTGCAGCAGTCCGGTCCGCCTCACGGCGCCCCGTCGCAGCGCTCGCAGCGTTCGCCGACGACCTCTCCGCAGGATCCGCTTCCGGGCCCGGAGGCCGGTGAGTCATGGCACTCACCGGTCGACGTCTCGAGGTCGACCGGATCGCGACCCTCGCTGTACTCCCTCGGGAGTCCGCGATGGTCGTGGTCGGCGACCCTGGTTCCGGACGCAGCAGCGTCCTCGACGCGGTCTCGAACCGCGTTTCCCTCCCCGTCGTGCGGGTCGGTGTCAACGGGAGTGAATCCCGTTGGCCGCTGGCCGGCGTGACCTCCTTGTTCACCGCGCTCGACGACCCTCGTGCGACGGCCCACATCGCCCATCTCCTGCAGACGGGTGAGACGGCGGTCCCCGTGACCGCCGGACTGGCGGCGGCGCACGACTTCCTCGACGCCGTGCACGCCCTCACCCTGCCGCCGACGCTCGTGCTGATCGACGACCTCGACCGCATGGACGTCGAGAGCCAGGAGCTCATCGCGTTCCTCGCCGGCCGACTCGCAGGCACCGCCCTGCGCGTCGTGGCGACGGTCCGTTCGGTGCCGTCGGACGGTCCGCTCGCGGCCCTGCCGGCGCTCCGCATCGAGCCGCTGCCGTCCGACGAGGCACTCATCCTCGCCCGGACCATGGCACCGGAAGAAGCGAACGACGGCGTCCTCGCCGTCCTCGCCGCGGAGACCGGTGGCAACCCCGGCGCGCTCCGCGAACAACTCGCGGTGCTCAGCCGCGAGCAGCTCACCGGCGCGGAGCCGATCGTGCTCCCGCTCCGACCCACTCCGACGACCGAGGCCCTCGCAGCCCTCGCACTCGGGTCCGCCGCGGGACGAGATCTGGACGTCCTCGCGAAACTCGCCCTGGTGCCGGTCGCGAAGACCACGGCCTGGGACCGCGACGAGTTGGACGACCTGGTCGGAGCGGGCCTCGCCACCGTGCGGGGCCAGAGCGTGACGGTCCGCGACCCCCTGGTCCGGTCCGCGCTGTACTGGCGGATGCCCGCCCGTGACCGCCGCGCGGCGCACGCCGCGCTGGCCACGGCGAGCGCCGAGTCCGACCCGCGGGCAGCCGCGTGGCACCGGAGCTTCGTCGACGACGTCCCCGACGTGGTCGCGCTGCTCAGCGCCGCACGGTCCTACGTGGTGGACGGCAACGTGCACGCCGCGATCGCCCTCACCGAGCGTGCCCTGCACGTCGGTGGCGGCACCGAGGATGAGCTCGTCGCGCTGCTCGGGGTCGCTGAGGCCCTGCTCGGCAACCGGCTGCTCGGCTTCGCCGCGCGCTACCTCGCCGCGCTCCGTCCGTTCCGGACGACGGCGCACGAGGTCCGCCGGCTGCGCCTGCAGTACTCGGCGCAGTACCTCAGCGGCGACGCCGTGCACGCGGACGAACTCCTCGTGTCGGTGGACGCGACCGAGCCGGCCGACGTGGACGCGGTCGCCGGGCTGATGGCCATGGTGGCGTGCTTCCGTGCCGAGGCGTGGGAGCTCGACCAGGCGAAGGACCTGCTGCACCGCGTCGAGCCCCTCGAGGCGTCGGCGTCTCCGCACACGTTGGAGATCACGACGACCGCGCGGGAGCTCATCGCCGCGATCAACGGCACCCTGCCGTCGGACACCGACCTGCACGACGGACTCGCGACGTCGGTGCTGCTGGCGATGTCCGACCCGGCCCTGCTGCTCCTCGCCCACGCGCTGAGCATCGCCGAGCGGTACCGGAGCGCGCGTCGGGTGTTCGCACTCGTCCTCGCCCGTGGCCCGCAGACGGCGCCGGTGTGGACCGAGGCGGCCCGCTACCTGACCGCCGAGAACGAGGTGCGCTCCGGGAACTTCCGGCAGGCGCTCCGCGCGATCGACGTGTGGGAGGCCGGTTCCTCGGTGGTCGAACGGCTCCGTGAGCCGTCGCGGGCCATCGCGATCGCCTGGCGGCACTTCGCCGAGGGGCGCTCCGCCGATGCCCTGGCGGTCGTGGACCGGTGCCTCGAGCACCGTTCGACGAGCCGCCTGTGGGGTGCGACGGCGAAGCTGCACGCGCTCCGCGGTCGGGTCCTGCTGCTCGACGGCCGACTGGAGGAGGCAGCCGCCGCACTCGAAGCGGCGGACGCCATCGGCCGGTCCCTGCGGAACCCCGCGGTGCTCCGGCACCTCGGCGACCTGGTCGAGGCGTACGCACGCCTCGGACGGATCGACGACGCCCGCACCATCACCGCGCGGCTCGCTGCGGACCACCACGCCCGACCGGGTCGCTGGGGTGCGCTCGTGCTGGCGAGGAGCCTCGCGCTCGTCGCCGACGACACCACCCGGGACAGCGCCCGTCGCCGCGCGTTGGAGCTGTTCCAGCCGCACGACTCGCAGTTCGAGCGGGCACGGACGTTCGCGGCCCTCGCGACGGTCGGCAACCCCGCCGAGCGTCCGCGTCTCGGTGCGGCAGCAGCAGCGGCGTACGAGGCGGCCGGCATGCGCCGTCCCCTCGTCACCCCCGCACCGGCAGCGGCCATGCCGCCGTTCGGCACGGGGCCGTCGCTCCGGTCCGCACCGGTGCTGTCCGCGTCGATGCCGGGGACGCCCCGGAGCGCTCCGGACGCCTCCGCGGTGCTCACCTCGCTCACGGCCGAGGAGCGCGCCGTGGTGCAGAAGGTGACGGAGGGCTACCGCAACCGCGAGATCGCGTCGTCGCTGTTCATGTCGCAGCGCACGGTGGAGCTGCGGCTCACGCAGATCTACCGCAAGGTGGGCGCGCGGTCGCGCTCCCACCTGGTCGCGCTGCTCACGTAGTCGACGCGAGCACAAGGCGGACGGGAGGCCCGGTACCAGCTGGTACCGGGCCTCCCGTCCGCCTTTTCCCTGTTTTCACGCAACCGGCCTCGCAGGCTCGGTCGGCGCTGGCGCCGCGCGCCGCTGGCGCGTCGCTTCATGCGGAGCGCGCGCGCGTTGCGGGAGTCCGCACGCGACCGCACCGCGGCGTCCCCCGCACGCGGGGAACCGCAAGAGCAGTCGACGACTGTTGCCGTGGCGGCGTCGCCGGGTGAGGCTTCTCATGCACCGACCGCCGTGCCCCTCCCGAGGGGCCAGACCGCGGTACCCCGTCCGGTACCCGAACCTCGTGGCCCACCCACTCCGTCGTCCGTCCTCGCCTGATCCGAGGACGGGCGCCGGTCAGGACCGCGAGGGCCCGGACGCGCGGCAGACCCGACGGCGGTCGGTGCCGAACCCCGCTCCACTCCCCCACCCCGTTCCCCCGAAGGGACAGCCGATGTGCGGCATCATCGCGGCCCGCGTGTCTGACGACGCGACGCCCTACCTGCTCGACGGACTCGAACGACTTGAGTACCGCGGCTACGACTCCGCCGGCATCGCCGTCCGGACCGCCGCCGGACGCACCGAGACGATCCGCTCGGTCTCCCGCGTCGGGGACCTGCGCACGCTCGTCGCCGCCCGGTCCGGCGACGCCCTGACCGGCGTCGGCATCGGTCACACCCGCTGGGCCACGCACGGTGCCGTGCGCGAGGCGAACGCCCACCCGCACGCCGACTGCTCGCGCCGGATCAGCATCGTGCACAACGGCATCATCGAGAACGCCGACCGCCTGCGTGACATGCTCACGGCGCAGGGCCACCGGTTCCGCTCCGAGGTCGACTCCGAGGTCATCGCGCACCTCGTCGAGCGTGCCCTGGCCGTCGACCCGGACCTGATGCTCGCCGTGCAGATCGCGACCGCGCAGCTCGAGGGGTCGTGGGCGATCGTCGTCCTCGACGCCCGCGACGGCCGGATGGTCGTGGCCGCGGACCGTTCCCCGCTCGTCGTCGCCCGGTCCGCCCGCGGCGACTTCGTGGCGAGCGACATCGGTGCGATCGCCGAGTGGTGCGAGACCTTCGTGGCGCTCCGCGACGGTGACGTCGTCGAGCTCGGCGAGGCCTGGACCTGGTCGTCGAACGGGATCACCGTCCCCGTGCCGTTCCCCACCCCGTCGCCGTTCGCCGCCACCGCGCTGGACCTCGGCGACCACCCCGACCACATGGCGAAGGAGATCGGCGAGCAGGCCGACGTCGTCAGCACGATCCTGGACCGCATCGCCCGCCGCACCGCGGACGGCAGCATGTGGGTCGGCCTCGGGCTGCCCGCCTTCCAGCGCCTGGCGATCGTCGCCTGCGGCACCTCGCTCAACGCCGGCCAGGTGATCGCCACCGCGCTGCGCGGCATCGGCGGCGTCCCCACCGACATCGTCGTCGCCAGCGAGGCCGACCAGGCCGTCCTCGGCCCCGACACCCTGGTCGTCGCGATCAGCCAGTCCGGCGAGACCGCCGACGTCCTCCGCGCGCTCGACCGCTTCGAGGACCGCCACCCGGTGCTCGCGCTCACGAACAACATGCACTCCTCGCTCGCCCGTCGCGCCGACGCCGTGCTCGACTGCCACGCCGGTCCGGAGATCGGCGTCGCCGCGACGAAGACGTTCACCGCGCAGGTCGTCGTCGGAGTCGCCGCGGTGATCTCCGCGCTCGTGGCGTCCGGCCGCATCGAGGTCGCACGTGCCCACGCGCTCGTCGACGAACTGCTCGACCTGCCGGCACGCATCGAGCACGCCACGCAGGTGTCCGCCGACCGGATGCCGCTCCTGGTGTCGAGCGTGAAGGAGGCCACCGGCTTCCTGTTCCTCGGCCGCGGTGCGGGCCTGCCGTACGCCGCCGAGGGCGCACTCAAGCTCAAGGAGCTCAGCTACCGCTGGGCCGAGGCGTACCCCGCGGGCGAGCTGAAGCACGGCCCGCTCGCCCTCGTCGACGAGGGCACCCCCGTCGTCGTGATCGACCACGGCGAGCCGAAGATCCAGTCGGCGATCGCCGAGGTCCGGGCCCGCGGCGGGTTCGTCATCACCATCGGCGGCGAAGGCTCCGACATCCCGGCGCTCGGCAGCCGCGGCACCGGCGGACTCGCCTGGGGCGCCATGGCGGCGCCCTGGGGTCCGCTCGAGGCCGTCGTGCCGCTGCAGATGCTCGCCCGCGAACTCGCGCTGCAGCTCGGCTGCGACGTCGACAAGCCGCGCAACCTGGCGAAGTCGGTGACGGTCGAGTGATGCGCGGTCGGATGAACCACCTGACGACGTTCCTGGTCGTGCTCACGGCGTTCGCGATCGCCATGACGACGGTGCTCGTCGTCGTGGTGGCGGGGCCGACCGTCCTGGGCTGAGCCGGGCGCGCGGGCGGGCGCCGACTCGGATCGACGTTCTCGATGTCGTACGACGTCGAGGGTGTCGTTCCACATCGTCCTCGACGCCGGGTCTCGGGCAGTTCGCGGGACACGGCTGCGATGCTGGTCCCTTGACCACCGCAGCCCCGCCCCTCGTGTTCGTCGCGCTCGTCGTCGGCGCGCTCCTGCCGTTCCTGCCGCTCGTCGGACGCGTCGCACGGATCGCCGCGACCATCGCGCACGAGGTCGGGCACTGCATCGTCGTCGTCCCGTTCGGCGGCCGCATCCAGCGCATCGACCTGCACCCGGACGGCTCCGGCGAGGCCTGGGTCCAGCTCGGTCGGGTCCCCGGCGGCATCCGCTGGCTCGTCCGGATCCTCAACCTCTACGCCGGGTACAGCGCGCCGCTCTGGGCCGGGGTGCTCCTGGTGACCGGGGTGCTGCACGGCTCGCGGTGGCTGCCCGTCGCCGTGCTCGGGGTCATCGGGCTCGTGGCGCTGGTGTTCGTGCGGAACTGGTTCGGGCTGCTCGTCGTCCTCGGGTTCGACGTCCTGGCGCTGTGGGTGGCACTGCGTCCGTCCGAGACCACGGTGCTCGTGGTCGCCGCCGTCGGGGCGTTCTTCGTCGTCGACGGACTGCGGTCCGTCGTGCAGGTCGCACGGTGGCTGCTCACCGGCGCCCGCGTGCAGACGGACTTCCACATCGCCGCAGCCGAGACGCGGGTGCCGGCCGGGGTCTGGTTCGTGCTGTTCGTGCTGGTGAACGGCCTGGCGGTGTGGCTCGCACGGGTCCCGTTGCTCGAGGTCTGGGACACCGTGGTGGCGGGCGTGCGCGCGCTCTTCTGACAGGGTGCCGTGGTCGACCCGGAACGACGCCCTCGATGTCGTACGACGTCGACCTCGTCGTTCCGCGTCGTCGCCACCACCGCGTCGTCGCCACCACCGCGTCCCCCTCACCACACCTGGGAGGATGGTGCGGTGCTGCTCGACACCGTCACCACCGCCCTCGCCACCGCTGACGATCGGCACCGCGATGGGTTCGCCGCGTTCGTCGCCGCCCGACGGGACGCCTCCCTGTGGCGTGACGGCGGCCCGGAGCACCTCACCGCGTCGTGCTTCGTGTTCTCGCCCGACCTGGTCCGGGTGCTGCTCTGCCTGCACCGCAAGGGCGGCTTCTGGGTGCAGTTCGGCGGGCACCTCGAGCCGTCGGATGCCTCGTTGGCCGACGCCGCTCGTCGCGAGGCGCGCGAGGAGTCCGGCATCACCGACCTCGAGCTCGTCGACGACCGCATCGCGGACCTGGACCGGCACGAGCTCGGCGCCGGGTTCGCCTGCGCGGCGCACTGGGACGTCGGCTTCGTCGCCCTCGCCGACCCGTCGGCGGTGACGGCCGTCAGCGACGAGAGTGACGACGTCCGCTGGTTCGCGCTCGACGACCTGCCGGCCGAGATCCCGCCGGGGCTGCCGGGCCGGCTGTCGGCGGCCGTCGCATCGGTCAGTTACCGCGGCTGACGCCTCGCGCATCCTGCTCGCACCACGTCCGCGACGATCCACACGGTGATCGACTGGTGCAATGTCGCAGAACGGGTGCGCAGCCCCGCGCCTACTCCCAGGGGCGCTGCGCGAGCTCGGCGGGGTCGAACACCCGGCCGCCGGCGACGACGAGCGACCGCGGCACCCGTCGCACCAGGGCGTCCATCGGGTTCTCGGCGTCGAGCAGCACCACGTCGGCACGCGCCCCCGCCACGAGGTCGTGCGCCTCGTCGGTGACGAACCGGGCACCGTCGCGCGTGGCGAGCTCCACCACGCGGGTCAGGTCCTCGTCCCGCACCACACCGCCGGCCCGCGCGTACTGCCACGCGATGCCGAGCAGGTCGCCGTCGCCGTAGGGGCTCCACAGGTCACGGATGCCGTCGGTGCCGAAGCCGAACCGCACGCCGGCCTCGTCGAACTCGTGCAGGGGAAGCTGTCGCATCCGCACCGGGGCGACGGTGGTCATCGTGACGCCGAGCGACGCCATCCGGGCGAGCAGGTCGCGGCGACGCACGGGATCGACGTCGACGATCGCGAACCCGTGGGCGATGTTGACCCTGCCCGGTGCGATGCCGAGCCGCTCCACCCGGTCGAGCACCAGGTCGAACGCGAACGCACCGAGCTCGGCGGGCTCGTGCAGGTGGATGTCGATGCCGCACCCGGTGTCGGCGGCGATGGCGAACAGGCCGTCGAGCTGCCCGACCGGGTCGCGGTCGATGAGCGACGGGTCGAGCCCGCCGATGTGGTCCGCTCCGGCCGTCGCCGCCTGCCGCAGCAGGTCGAGCACACCGGGCCGCCGCAGCACGCCGTCCTGCGGGAAGGCGACGATCGACACCTCGACCGCACCGTCGAGCGCGTCGGCCGCCGCATGCACGGCCTCGATCCCCCGCAGCCCGACGCCGAGGTCGACGTCGACGTGTGTGCGGACCCGGGTGGTGCCGGTGCGCAGCCCCTCGCGCAGCACCCGCGTGGCGACGGGTTCGCTCGGGATCCCGAGGGCGTCACGCCGAGCCCGTTCGTGCGCGATGCGCCCCTGCGTGCCGGGCTCGCCGCCGTACGACTCCCACTCGTGCCCCCACCAGCTCTTGTCGACGTGGGCGTGCGTGTTGACGAGCCCCGGCAGCGCGAGCTGGCCGCGCCCGTCGACGACCCGAGCACCAGCACCGGCACCGGCACCGGCACCGGCACCGGCACCGGCACCGGCACCGGCACCGCCACTGGCACTGGCACTGGCACTGGCACTGGCACCGCCCGCGACGCCGTCGCCCGCTCCGGTCGCGGTGACCGAGACGATGCGGCCGTCCGCCACCCGGATGTCCGACCGTGCACCACCCCACGGACGGACATCGCGGATGATCAGGGTCGCTTCGTCGGTCGCCATGCTCCCATCGTGGCAGCCGCCAGGGCCCCGCCGCGACCCCACCGCACCCCGGTTCCGCGTAACGGAACGCCGCAATCGCCTGTCCACGCAGCGAAGGCTGCGAGGCTACCGCCAGACGACTCCCGGAGGTGTCCCATGGCGAACGACGATCACGGTTTCTCGACCGAACAGGTGCACGGCGGCTTCGTGCCCGACGCAGGGCACGGCGCACGGATCCCGGCCATCCACATGTCCTCCGGCTTCCTCTTCGACGACTTCGACCAGGCGCGCGACCGCTTCGCCGGCACCGAGGACGGCTACACCTACACCCGCCTCGGCAACCCGACGAACGCCGACGTCGAGCGCCGCGTCGCCCTGCTCGAGCGGGGCGTCGAGGCGATCCTCGTCGGCAGTGGCCAGGCAGCCGCCACCATCGCGTTCCTCGGGCTCCTGCAGGCGGGCGACCACGTCGTCGCCGCCCGCAGCATCTACGAGGGCACCAAGGGGCTGCTCGTGCAGAACCTCGGCCGCCTCGGCATCGAGGTCGACTTCGTCGCCGACCAGCGCGACCTCGACGAGTGGGCACGGCTCGTCCGCCCGAACACGAAGGCGTTCTTCGCCGAGACGATCCCGAACCCGAAGAACGACGTCCTCGACATCACCGGCGTCGCCGACACCGCGCACCGTGCCGGGGTCCCCTTGATCGTGGACAACACCCTGGCGACGCCGTACCTGGTCCGCCCGGTCGAGCACGGTGCCGACATCGTCATCCACTCGGCATCGAAGTTCCTGTCCGGCCACGGCGCGGGCCTCGGCGGCGTGGTCGTCGACGGCGGTACGTTCGACTGGTCCGCCTCCCCCGAGCGCTGGCAGCACCTCACCAGCCCGGAGCGGTCGCTCGGTGGCGACAGCTACGTCGAGCGCTACGGCAACCGGGCGTTCGTCGTCTTCGCGCGTGACGTCGTCGCCTCGCGCATCGGGCCCACCCCGTCGCCGTTCAACGCGTTCCTGATCCGCCAGGGCATCGAGACGCTGAGCCTGCGCGTGGAACGCCACAGCGCGAACGCGCTGGCGGTGGCGCAGTGGTTGGAAGCACAGCCGGAGGTGACGAGCGTCGACCACGCGGGTCTGGCCTCCAGTCCGTTCCACGACCTCGCCCAGCGCTACCTGCCGCGCGGAGCCGGCTCCGTCTTCGCGTTCACGCTGGCGGGCGGCGAAGCCGCCGCGCACACCTTCATCGACAGCGTCCAGCTGTTCAGCCGGATGACCCACCTGGGCGACGTCCGCTCGCTGATCCTGCACCCCGCGACGACGACGCACGCCGGCAAGACCGCCGCGGAGCGCGCCGACCAGGGCATCGACGACGGCCTGATCCGACTGTCGGTCGGCATCGAGGACGTCGCGGACCTGCTCCGCGACCTGGAACGCGGGTTCGCCGCGTTGCGTTCTGCAGACGGCAGAGTCGGTCTGGAGGCCCGTGGCGCGTCCGACGCGGAGCGCGCGTCCCTGGAACACTCGGTCCCGGGCACGCACGTGATCTCGGAGGAGCTCTAGACGATGGCACGACCGCAACACTTCGGGTACTTCTTCTCACGCGGGTTCGGCCCGCAGGCGTGGGGGCGCTCGGACTGGGACTGGGGCCACGACTGGACCAAGCCCGACCTGTACCAGCAGTCCGTCCGCACGCTCGAGCAGGCCGGCATGGACCTGGTGATCGCGGAGGACGCCATCTCGCTCGGCAACCCGTCGACGCTCGACCTGCGCATCCGCCAGGCGTACGGCGGCCCGAAGCACGACCCGTTGCTGCTCGCGCCGTACCTGTTCGCGGCGACCTCGCACATCGGCATCGCGCCGACCGTGAACGCCGGGTTCACGCCGCCGTACCTGGCTGCACGACAGTTCGCCACGCTGGCGCACCTGTCCTCCGAGCGGCTCGGCATCAACGTCGTGACCGACGTCGGCAGTGCCCGGCACGCCGGTCTGCCGCCGCTGCCGCACGACCAGGCGTACGACCGGGCCGAGGAGTGGATCACGCTGCTCCGCCGGCTCTGGGGGTCGTGGGGGTCCGGGTTCATCGGGAACCGATCGGACTGGAGTTTCGCCGACGGGGACGCGCTCGACGCCTTCCACCACGAGGGCGCGTACTTCACCGCCGACGGCCCGCTCAACGCGCTGCCCCTCGACTCGGACCCGGTGGTCGTCTCCCCCGGTGGCTCCGGTCGGGGCCTCGCGTTCGCCGGCACCCACTCGGACGTGCAACTCGCGCTCGCGCCGCTGTCGGCCGCCGCGGTGGCGGACTACCGCGGTCGCGTGATCGCCGCAGCGCAGGCCGCCGGACGCACGGCCGCCGACCTGCGCATCCTGTTCGTCCTCAAGCCCGAGATCGTCTCGTCGTCCGACGAGGCCGACCGGATCGTCGAGGCGTCCCGGCACCCGTCCGACGACGACCTGCGGACCGCGGCGATCGCGTGGTCGAGCGACTCCGAGACGGACCTGCTCGCGCTCGACCTCGACGCGCCCGTGCCGGACGGGACCTTCGGCGACCACGTCTCCGCCGGCACGATCCGCGGGCTGCTCGGCGACACCCCGGACGCTCCCCTGCGCGCGCTCCTGGAGCGCAAGGCCCGCAAGGGGCGGGTGTCCTCGCGCGAGGGCTTCGTCGGCACCGCCGACGAGTTCGCGGACTTCATCGAGGAGCTCGGGTCGGACGCGGACAACGACGGCATCATCTTCTCGGGCGACCTGCACCCGGCGCAGATCCACCGGATGTTCGGCGACCTGGTGCCGGTGCTCCGGCGCCGTGGGCTCCTGCGGCGGGAGTACGGCGCCGGGGGCATCCGGGCGAACCTGTTCGACTTCTAGTGGTGGACCGGCTCGACTAGTGGTGGACCGGCTCGACTAGTGGTGGACCGGCTCGACCACGCCTGATTCCTCGACGTCACGGACGTCGTCGGCCGTGCGGAGGATCTCCGCACGGTCCGAGGCGGAGTTGATCGCCCAGTAGTAGATCACCAGCGAGAACACCGCGACGACGACGATGTCGATCCACAACGGGAACACCGGGTGCTCCAGCGGACCGAAGTCGCTGAGGAACACGATGAGCCCCATGCCGATCAGGTAGGGCAGCAGCCACTGCGCCGCCTTCCAGTCCCAGCGCGGCCGGACGCTCGAGGCACCGCGGAACACGTTGTTCAGGATGATCACCACGGCACCGATGAGGATCGCGACGCCGAGCTTCCAGTCGGTGTCCCACCCGGTCCACAGGATGATGAGGTTCGCGACGATGAACGCGATCGGCGACAGCACCGCGGCGGCGGGCATCCGGTAGGGGCGCTCGATCTCCGGGATCCGCTTCCGGAACGCACCGAGCGCCAACGGGGCACCGGCGTACATCAGGACCGACGCGCTCGTGATGAGGCTCACCAGCCCCTGCCACGAGGGGAACGGTGCGAAGCACGCGCAACCGACGACGAACGCCGTGACGAGCCCGACCCACGGCACACCCTGCTTCGTCGTCCACTCGAACGCCTTCGGGAAGTACCCGTTGCGACTGAGTCCGTAGGAGATGCGGCTCGTCGCCGTCACGTAGATCAGCCCGGTCCCCGCGGGCGAGATGATCGCGTCGATGAAGATGACCACCGCCAGCCACGTGATGCCGGCGGCCATCGCGATGTCGGCGAACGGCCCCGTGTACTTCGTGAAGTCGGCGGTGGCCCAGGACCCCTGGATCGCATCCGACCGGAGCACCCCGAGGAACACGACCTGCAGCAGCAGGTAGATCACCAGCCCGATGAGCACCGAGCCGATGACGGCGCGCGGGATGTCCCGCCGCGGGTTCTTCGCTTCACCCGCGAGCTGGTCGGCCTGCTCGAAGCCCAGGAAGGCGAAGATGATGCCGGAGGTGGACACCGCCGCCAGGACCCCCTTGGCACCCTCGGGCATGAAGCCGTCAGCCGCCGTGAAGTTCGAGCCGTGGAACCCGCTGAACGCCAGCACGACGATGACCAGCAGCGGGATGGCGACCTTCCACCACGTCGCCGCCGAGTTCGTGTTCGCGAGGATCCGGACGCTGAGCAGGTTGATCACGGTGACCACCGCCATGAGGACGACGGCGACCGCGATGCCCGCGCCGGTGAGCAGCTGCTGCGTCTCCCCGTCCACCGTCGTCGTGTGCAGCCACGGGTGCGCGAACTGCCAGTGCTGCGCGTACTTGATCATCGCCTCGACCTCGATCGGGGCGACGGTCACGGACTGCAACCAGGAGAACCAGCCGAACGACGCGCCGGCGATGCCGCCGAACGCGATGTGCGGGAACCGTGCCGTCCCGCCCGCGATCGGGAACATGCCGCCGAGTTCGGCGTGCACGAGGGCGAGGACGAGGATCGCCACACCGCCGATGAGCCACGAGATGATCGCGGCCGGGCCGGCGGTCTTCAGGGCCTCCTGCGACCCGAAGAGCCAACCGGAGCCGATGATCGACCCCGTCGAGGCCCAGATGAGCCCGATGAAGCCCACGTTCCGCTTGAGGCCGGAGTCCGGCAACGCCGTCGTCGTCGTTGTAGCCACTGCTGCTCCCGTCGAGTGAGCGGGCCCCACGAACTGGGGTCGCGCTCATCGACTCTGGCACCGGGACAGCGGCTTGGTCGGATTCTTTAACATGCCGGAAACAATTGTGCTGTATAAGCACTCAGGCTGCTACTTCTTGGACTTCTTCTTCTTGCCGTCGTCCTTCTTGTCCGACTTCTTCTTGTCGGACTTCTTCTTGCCGTCGTCCTTCTTCTTGGACGGCTTCTTGGCGTCCTTCTTCTGCTTCTTGCCGTCGTCCTGCTTCTTGGACGGTTTCTCGTCCGACTTCTTCGGCTTCGCTCCCCCCGAGGGCAACGGGAGGACCGGGGTCAGCTCCGGCGACTCGACCCCGTCGATCGGCTCGACGACCACGGCGGAACCCGTGTCCAGCGCGACGTCGACCGCGTGTTCCTCGAGCACGGGCGCGAGCGCGTCCGTCACCCGCTCCACGGTGAGCACCGCGTCATCCTCGGCGAGCCGCAACAGCGCCTGCGCGGTCCGCACCCGGGTCGTGGTCTTGCGTGCCAGGACGTCGGCGCGCGCACCCTCGAGGAACGTGCGGAGCGTGCGCTCGACGACCGACCGTCCACGCGGTGCAGCGCGGTCCAGGCGGTCCAGCTCACCGGCGACCCCGGTCACGTCATCGGCGACGTGCTCGTGCCGCACCGACTCGATCAGCGCCGCGATCGCTGCTGCACCCCGTTCGACAGCAGCCGAACGCTGGTCGAGCACGACGAGCATCTCGACGACCGAGCCGTAGGTGACGGTCTCGAGGCGGACGGGTTCGGCACCCCGGCCGCGGACGACCAGGCGGGCGTCGGGCGTGGGCAGCCAGGCGGCGAGGGCAGCGACGGTCGCGACGGACCCCACGATCCGCTCGTAGTCGGCGAGCACCACTCGCTCCTGCTCGCGCAGACGGACTCGGATCGCGATCTCCTGCACCACGTGGGGGCCTTCCGTTCGGGGTCGGCGCGGGCGTTTCCCTGCGCCTCCTCCGGAGCGTAGTCCCCGGACGTGGCGAGACAGCGAACGCCCCGGCATCGTCCAGGGACGGTGACGGGGCGTTCGTGCAACACGTGGTGACAGCGGCTCGACGACCGGCGAATGGTGGAGATGGGGGGAATCGAACCCCCGTCCATCGCTGCAATTCGACGTCTTCTACGGGCGTATCCGGATAGTTCGTTCTGCTCGGCCCCGTCCTTTGCTACCGGCTTCTAGGACGACGGGCCCAGTCTCAGTGCAAGTCCCGCACGGCCCTGAGGCGCAACCGTGCAGCAAGTCCTCTGGATGACGCCGGGATCAGGTTAGGGGACGGTCACCTGGCCGACGGACTTCATGTGCTGGGCTGCTTACGCAGCGAGAGCGAAGTCAGTGCGCTTGGAATTGGCACTTGTTGTTTTCCACGGATCGTTCACGAGATAACCGTGGGTCCTCGGCCCGCTTCCCGTCGGCACACAGGCAATGTCGAAACCGATCATCCCCATGCGGGCCGGACGTGCGAGCCGCTGTCACGCTGTTGAGTTGTGTTGCGACTGCTCCGATCGGAGCAGTCCCTCAGTCTAGCTGACCGAGGTACGAGGCCGCTACTCGCCGACGCGGTTCTTCGTGCGCATGGCCCGCTCGGCCTCACGCTTGTCGGTCTTCTCCCGCATGGCCTGACGCTTGTCGAACTCGCGCTTGCCCTTGGCGACCGCGATCTCGATCTTGGCCCGACCGTCGTGGAAGTAGATCTGCAGCGGCACGAGGGTGTAGCCGCCCTGGGCCGTCTTGTGCGAGATCTTCACGATCTGCTGCTTGTGGAGGAGCAGCTTGCGCTTGCGCCGAGGTGCGTGGTTGTTCCACGTGCCCTCGGTGTACTCGGGGATGTGCACCGCATCGATCCAGGCTTCGCCCCGGTCGATGTAGGCGTACCCGTCGACCAACGAGGCACGTCCCATGCGCAGGGACTTCACCTCGGTGCCGGACAGGACCATGCCGGCCTCGTACGTGTCCTCGATGAGGTAGTCGTGTCGGGCGCGACGGTTCGTCGCGACGATCTTCTCACCGCGTTCCTTCGCCATGACGACTCCTCTCGTTCCGGGCACTGCGCTGCGCAGCCCTACAGACTACCCAACAGCAGGCGCCTCACGCACCTTCCCGGCGCGGCGGATCAGACCTTGAGGTAGCGGCGGATGGCGATCGACGCCGACACCGCGGCGAGCAACACCCCGATGACGATCACCGACGGCACCACGATGGCCGCATCCCCCATGCCGATGAACGCCGTGCCGGTGAAGCGCTCGGCCAGGAAGTTCCGGACGAAGAACCACACCACCGCGGTGATGGCGCCACCCGCCAGGACGGCTCCGATGGCGGCGGCGATCACCCCCTCGAGCACGAACGGCGTCTGGATGAACCGGTTCGACGCACCGACCAGCCGCATGATGCCGAGTTCTCGCCTGCGACTGAAGGCGGACAACCGGATCGTGGTCGCGATGAGGAGCACGGCGGCGACGAGCATCAGCGCCGCGATGCCGATCGCCGTGTACGACGACGCGTTGAGCAGGTTGAAGATCGGTTGCAGGTAGCCGCGTTGGTCGACGACGCTCTGCACACCGGCGACCTTCGACAGGCTCTCGACGAGGACGTCGGCCTGCGACGGGTTCTTCAGGTTCACCCAGAACGTCTCGTTCAGGTACTCGGGCTTGACGAACTCGGTCGCCGCGGAGTCCTTGAACTGCTCCTTGAAGCGGGTGAACGCCTGGTCCTGGTCCTCGTAGTACGTCTTCTCGATGTACGGCTTGAGGGTGGACGACTCGAGCTGGGCCTGGACCTGCTTCCGCTGGTCCTCGGTGGCCTTGGCACCCGTGCAGTTGCCGGTGGTGTCGGTGTCGGTGCACAGGTAGACGGCGACCTGCGCCCGGTCGTACCAGTACCCCTTCATCTGGTTGATCTGCATCTGGAGCAGGATCGCGGTCCCGACGAAGGTGAGCGAGATGAAGGTCACGAGGACGACGGAGACGACCATCGACGCGTTGCGCCGCAGGCCCGAGCCGACCTCGGACATGACGAGCCCGAGCCTCATCGGATGAGCCCCGGGATGGTCTGGATGCCGGTGGTGTTCGACACGGTGCCGCGCTGGATCGGGACCGCCTGGGTCTGGTAGCCGCCGGACTGCTCGTCACGGAGGACCGTGCCGTTCGACAGCTCGATGACCCGACGCTGCATCTGGTTCACGATGCTGGCGTCGTGGGTCGCCATGAGCACGGTGGTGCCTCCCTGGTTGATGCGTTCGAGGAGCGCCATGATGCCGGCGGACGTGGTGGGGTCCAGGTTGCCGGTGGGCTCGTCGGCCAGCAGGATCGCCGGCTTGTTGACGACGGCGCGGGCGATCGCCACGCGCTGCTGCTCACCACCGGAGAGCTCGTGCGGCATGCGGGTCGCCTTGCCCGCGAGTCCGACGAGCTTCAGCACGTCGGTGACGGCCTCGCTGATGAAGCCCTTGCTCTTGCCGATCACCTGCAGTGAGAACGCGACGTTGTCGAAGACATTCTTGTTGGGCAGGAGTCGGAAGTCCTGGAACACGACGCCGAGGTTGCGCCGGAAGTACGGGACCTTCCGCGACGCCAGGGACCCGAGGCGCTGCCCGAGCACGTGGATCTGGCCGCGGGAGGGCTTCTCCTCCTTGAGCACGAGGCGCAGGAAGCTGGACTTGCCGGAACCCGAGGCGCCCACGAGGAACACGAACTCGCCCTTGAGGATCTCGAGGGTGAGGTTGTCGAGCGCCGGACTCGGGTTGCCCGAGTAGACCTTGGTGACCTGGTCGAATTTGATCATGACCGGATCAGGGTAGGTCGCCCCGCTTGGAAAGCAAGCGAGGCGCGCGGCTCACGAACCCCTACGCGTCGACGGATTGCTTGCGCCAGCGGATGCCGGCGTTGATGAAGCCGTCCAGGTCGCCGTCGAACACGGCTGAGGGGTTGTTCACCTCGTGCTCGCTCCGCAGGTCCTTGACCATCTGGTACGGCGCCAGCACGTAGGACCGGATCTGGTCGCCCCAGCTCGCCGTGATGTTGCCGGCGAGCTCCTTCTTCTTCGCGTTCTCCTCTTCCTTCTTCAGGAGGAGCAGGCGCGACTGCAGCACGCGCATGGCGGCCGCACGGTTCTGGATCTGCGACTTCTCGTTCTGCATGGAGACGACGGTGCCGGTCGGGATGTGCGTCAGGCGCACCGCGGAGTCGGTCGTGTTGACGGACTGCCCGCCGGGGCCCGACGAACGGAAGACGTCGACGCGGATGTCGTTCTCGGGGATGTCGATGACCATCGTCTCCGGCATGAGCGGGATGACCTCGACCGCGGCGAACGAGGTCTGCCGCTTGCCCGCTGCGCCGAACGGCGACATGCGGACGAGTCGGTGGGTGCCGGCCTCGATCGACAGGGTGCCGAATGCGTGGGGGGCGTCGACCTCGAACGTGGCGGACTTGATGCCCGCTTCTTCGGCGTAGGACGTCTCCATCACGGTGGTCTTGAAGCCGTGCTGTTCGGCGTACCGCAGGTACATGCGCATGAGCATCTCGGCGAAGTCCGCGGCGTCGACGCCGCCGGCCCCGGCGCGGATGGTGATCACGGCGGGGCGGTCGTCGTACTCGCCGTCGAGGAGCGTCTGCACCTCGAGGTCGCCCATGGTCTTCTGGATCGCCTTGAGCTCGGCGACGGCTTCGTCGGCCGAGTCCTGGTCGTCGCCCTCGTTCGCCATCTCGACCAGCACCTCGAGGTCGTCGATGCGACGCTCGGTGTCGGTGATCTTCTTGAGCTCCGACTGCCGGTGCGAGAGCGCGCTCGTCACCTGCTGCGCGTGCTCGACGTCGTCCCAGAGGTCCTGGGCGCCCGCCTGCTCGCTGAGGTCGGCGATCTCACGCTGCAGGCGGTCGACGTCGACCACCGAGCGGATGTTGCCGAAGGTCTCTCGGAGGGCGGAGAGCTGCTCGGTGAAGTCCAGTTCGACCATGGTCACCGATCCTACCGGCGCGGCAGGCCGGTCGGCGTCGCACCCGCGCCGGCGGGCGCGCTACCGCCCCAGCAACGGCTCCCGCGACGCCATGCCCGCAGCCCCGGCCCGCGCCACCGCGTCGGGCAACGCCGCCAGGAAGGCGTCGACGTCCGCATCGGTCGAGGTGTGTCCGAGCGTGATCCGGAGCGCACCGCGGGCGTCCTGCTCCGACAGGCCCATCGCGAGCAGCACGTGCGACGCCTCGGGCACGCCGGCCTGGCACGCCGACCCGGTCGACACCGCGACCCCGGCCGCGTCGAGCAGGAACAGCAGCGAGTCGCCCTCGCAGCCCGGGAACGTGAAGTGCGCGTTGCCGGGCAGCCGGTCGTCGGGGTCGCCCATCAGCACGGCGGACGGCACGGCCGCACGGACTCCGGCGACGAGCCGGTCGCGCAGGGCGACGAGCGACGGGTGCGGCATCGGCTCGGCGGCGACCATCGTGGCCGCGACGCCGAACGATGCTGCAGCGGGGGCGTCCTGGGTGCCGCTCCGCACCTGCCGCTGCTGCCCGCCGCCGTGGATGAGGGGCTCGACGGTGGCCTTCCGCCCGAGCACCAGCGCACCGATGCCGACCGGTCCGCCGACCTTGTGCGCGGAGACGCTCAGGGCGTCGAGGCCGGACGCGGCGAACGACACCGGCACCTGGCCGTAGGCGGCGACGGCATCGCTGTGCACGGGCACGCCGGCGGCGTGCGCCAGCTCCACGATCCGTGACACGGGCTGGATGGTGCCCACCTCGTTGTTCGCCCAGAGGAACGTGACCAGGGCGACGTCGTCGGCGGAGGCGAGCCGTGCCTCCAGTCCGACGAGGTCGACGCGACCCTGCGCGTCCAACGGGACCACGTCGATGACGGCCCCCTCGTGCGTCTCCAACCAGGTCAGGGTGTCGACGGTGGCGTGGTGCTCGCCACCCGGGACGACGATCCGGGGGCGGGCACGGTCGCGTTGACGAGCCCAGAACAGGCCCTTCACGGCGAGGTTGATGCTCTCGGTGCCGCCGGAGGTGAACACGACCTCGACGGTGTCGGCGTCGAGCGACCGGGCGACGGCGGCGCGACCGTCCTCGAGCAGCATCTTCGCGCGCTGCCCGGCGCTGTGGATCGAGGACGGGTTGCCGACGGTTCCGAGCGCGGCGGTGAACGCGGCGAGCGCCTCCGGCAGGATCGGCGTCGTCGCGGCGTGGTCGAGGTAGACCGGCATCTGCACCCCCTGGAACGAGCGGTGTCCAGGATACGCGTCGGTCCTCGTACCCTTGTCGGGTGCACGAGACAGCGATCGACCACACCCCGGGGTTCGACCTCGGGGCCGACGTCCCGCGGTTCTCCCTGCGGTCCGCCACCGCCACGGCCGTCGTCGTGGTCGTCGAGCGAGCGGACGGGCAGCCGGTCCGGTACCCGCTCGAGCGGCTGCCGGCGACCGACCTGTGGACGGCCGAGACCCCCGGCATCGCCCCGGGTGACCGCTACCACCTGCTCGTCGACGGGCCCGTCGGACCGCGGAACGAGTTCGACCCGACACGCCCCCTGCTCGACCCGTACGCCCGCGGCATCGCACCGACAGGGCCCGGGACGCCCCGCTGGACGAGCGTCGTCGTGGACGACGCCTTCGACTGGGGCGGCGTCGTCAAGCCCACGGTCCCGCTCGACCGCGCCGTGGTCTACGAGGCGAACGTCCGCACCCTGACCGCCGCGAACCCGCACCTGCCGGAGCACCTGCGCGGCACGTACGCCGGGGTGGCGCACGAGAGCACCATCGCGCACCTGCACCGGATCGGTGTCACGACGCTCGAGCTCCTGCCGGTGCACGCGTTCGACACCGAGAACTGGTTGCGGGACGCCGGCCGCGAGAACGCCTGGGGCTACAACACGCTCGGGTTCTTCGCGCCGCACGCCGCGCACGCTTCCGCACCCGCACGGGCGGAGGGCGCGTCCGCGGTCCTGCGCGAGTTCAAGGGCATGGTCCGGCTGCTGCACGAGGCCGGCATCCAGGTGGTGCTCGACGTCGTCTACAACCACACGGCGGAAGAGGGCCTCGGCGGGCCCACCACCAGCCTGCGCGGCATCGACGGTGCGGAGCGGTACCGGTGGACCCAGGCCGCGCCGCCGTTCCGGGACACCTACTACGACACCACCGGCTGCGGGAACACCCTGGACACCTCGGTGGAGTCCACGGCGGACCTGATCGTCGACAGCCTGGTCTACTGGGCGCGCGAGGTGCAGGTCGACGGCTTCCGCTTCGACCTGATGGCCGCGCTCGCCCGCGACGCCCACCACGTCTTCGATCCGCAGCACCCCCTGCTCGAGCGGATCCGGAACCACCCCGACCTGCAGGACACCCTGGTCATCGCCGAACCGTGGGACGTCGGACCCGACGGTTGGAAGACCGGCTCGTTCGGCGCGGCCGGCGACCGGACCAGTGAGTGGAACGACGGCTTCCGCAACACGGTCCGCCAGTTCTGGCTGACGGACATCGCCGAGGAACGCCGCAACGGCATGCCCCGCACCGGCATCGGCGCGCTCGCCGGCGCCCTGACCGGCTCGCGCCACGTCTTCGGCGTCGACCGTGGTCCGCTCGCGAGCGTCAACTTCGTCACCGCCCACGACGGCTTCACGCTGCTCGACCTGGTGTCGTACGACGGCAAGCACAACGAGGCGAACGGCGAGGAGAACCGCGACGGTTCGAACGACAACCGCTCGTTCAACCACGGCATCGAGGGCGATACCGCCGACCGCGGCGTCCGGGCAGCGCGCGGCCGCTCGATGCGGAACCTCGCGGCGACGCTGCTGCTCTCCGCCGGGGTGCCGATGCTCACCGCGGGCGACGAGCGGAGCCGCACGCAGCACGGCAACAACAACGCGTACGTCGTGTCCGACGACCTCACCCCGGTGGACTGGTCCGACGACGAGGACGCCGAGTCGATGACCGAGGCCGTCGCCGCGCTCGCCCGGTTCCGGCAGGCGCACCCTGCACTCCGGCCGACGCGCTTCGGCGTCGAGGGGCAGGAGACCCCGGGTGCCTCGCGGATGTCCTGGTACGGGCCGGACGGGCACCCGATGACCATCGAGGGCTGGGACCAGCCGGTGCACCGCGTCCTGCAGTACTTCGCCGAGTCCACGCCCGAGCACGAGCCGTACGACCGCGTGCTGGTCGTGGTGCACGGCAGCGGGCGCACTCGTGACCTGACGCTGCCGGTGCGCGAGGACGTGCTCGGCTACCGCCTCGCGTGGTCGAGCGAGAAGCACCGTGACCACGAGCGGCTCCGCCCCGCCGGTCAGGTGTTCACCGCCTACGGCCCCGGCATCCACCTGTTCGAGCCGGCGTAGCGCGCGATCCGGCCCGCGCCCGGCACGTGACCAGTGGGCGGACGGGAGGCCCGTGGCGGCTCCGCCACGGGCCTCCCGTCCGGTTCCTCCACAGGCCCACGGCGCGCCCGACCGTCCACAGGGGGCGGATTCCGGGGAACGCGGAGGCGCTCGCCGGGTAGCGTCGGCTCCGTGGCCACCGCAGACCGACCCCGCCGACCGAAGATCGGGCGCATCCCGATCACCGAACTCGCCCCGAGGACGCCGAACGGGTTCCCCGGCAAGGCGTTCGACGGCGAGGTGATCACGTTCGGTGCGACCGTCTTCCGAGAAGGACACGGCATCATCGGCGCCGACCTCGTCCTCGAACGCCCGGACGGGGGCACCAGGACCGTCCCCCTGGCCCTCGGCGCGCCCGGGACCGACCGGTACGAGGCGACCGTCCAGGTCGACCACGTCGGCGTCTGGACCTGGCACGTCGAGTCCTACTCCGACGACTGGGCCACGTGGCTGCACGCTGCACGGCTGAAGATCGCGGCCGGGGTGGACACCGAGGCGACGCTCCTCGACGGCGCCCTGCTGCTCGACCGGCTCGCCGACGAGACCGACTCCCCCGCCGCCACCCGTGCGGCAGCCAAGGTGCGCGACACCGACCTCGACCCGGCCGAGCGCCTGGCCGCCGTCGACGACCCGCGCATCGTGGCCGAGGTCGAGGAAGCCCCGCTCACCTCGCTCCGGACGCACTCCCCGACGCAGCTGCTCGACGTCGAACGCACCCGCGCCGGCGTCGGCGCCTGGTACGAGTTCTTCCCCCGCAGCGAAGGCGCGAAGAAGAACCCGGACGGCTCGTGGAAGAGCGGCGACTTCCGGACCTCGGCCCGTCGTCTGCCCGCCGTCGCCCGGATGGGCTTCGATGTCGTCTACCTGCCGCCGATCCACCCGATCGGCACGACCGCGCGCAAGGGGCCGAACAACACGCTCACCCCGGGGCCGCACGACCCCGGCAGCCCCTGGGCGATCGGCTCCCCCGAGGGCGGGCACGACGCGATCCACCCCGACCTCGGGTCCGAGGACGACTTCCGCGACTTCGTCGAGACCGCCAAGAACACCGGCATGGAAGTGGCGCTCGACTTCGCGCTGCAGTGCTCCCCCGACCACCCCTGGGTCACCGAGCACCCGAACTGGTTCACGCAGCGCGCCGACGGCTCGATCGCCACGGCCGAGAACCCGCCGAAGCGGTACCAGGACATCTACCCGATCCAGTTCGACTCCGACCCCGAGGGCCTGGTCGCCGAGGTCCTGCGCGTCCTGCGGCACTGGATCGACTTCGGCATCCGGATCTTCCGGGTCGACAACCCGCACACCAAGCCGCTCTGGTTCTGGGAGCGCGTCATCCGCGAAGTCCGCGACGAGCACCCGGACACCGTGTTCCTGGCCGAGGCGTTCACCCGGCCGGCGATGATGCGCGCACTGGCAGAGGTCGGGTTCCAGCAGTCGTACTCGTACTTCACGTGGCGGAACACGAAGGAAGAGATCGAGTCCTACTTCGAGGAGCTGTCGCACGAGACGAGCGACTACCTGCGCCCGAACCTGTTCGTGAACACACCGGACATCCTCACCGAGTACCTGCAGTTCGGCGGTCGCGCCGGCTACAAGGTTCGTGCCGCGCTCGCTGCGACGGGCGCCCCGACGTGGGGCATGTACTCCGGGTACGAGCTGTTCGAGGACGTCGCCCGACCCGGCTCGGAAGAGAACATCGACAACGAGAAGTACGAGTACAAGCCGCGTGACTTCGCCCTGGCTGAGGCCGAGGGCGCGTCGCTCGCCCCGTACGTGACGATGCTCAACCGGCTCCGTGCCGCGCACCCCGCGCTCCGCCAGCTGCGGAACCTGCACGTGCACGCCGCCGACGACCCGGCGACCGTCGTGTACTCGAAGCACCTGTCCGGCGAGTTCATCCGCTCCGGGCACGCCGACACCGTGATCGTCGTCGCGAACGTCGACCCGCACTCGGCGCGTGAGACCACCGTGCACCTGGACCTCGCTGCGCTCGGCCTGCCGGCCGACAGCCGGTTCGACGTCCGTGACGTCGTGACCGGGCAGCGCTGGGTCTGGGGCTCGTCGAACTACGTCCGCCTGGACGCGTTCCAGGAACCCGTGCACCTGCTCGTCGTGGAAGGACTGCACCGATGACGAACGACCCGACCGCACCCCAGCCGACCCCGCCGTCGCGCCGCGGCCCCGCCGTACCGCCGGTACCGCCCCCGCCGCCGCCCGTGCCCGCGCGGACACCGTCCGACGCGAAGCCGGAGCCGCGCTACGAGCCGCGGGTCTCCGCCCCCGACGAGGACCTGCCAGGCGTGCCCGCTGCACCGCGCGAGGCGCCCGACCGCGGGGTCGCCGAGTCCGCCACGCTGGCGGGACACCCCGCCGACGCGACGCACCCGCGGGTACCGTCCGTCGACGCCGTCGCGTCCTCGGGCGCTCCGACCGGAGGCCCGTCCACCGTCGCGCCGTCGACCGCCCTTCCGACGCCGCCGGCTCCCGAGCCCGCCACCGCCGACAGCACGGGCCCGCGCCCGGCTCCGGTCGAGCAGTGGCTGCGCCAACAGGTCGCCGAGGGCCGCTGGTCGCAGCCCCACGACGTCCTCGGCCCGCACGCCGTCGACGGCGGCACGAGCGTGCGCGTGGTGCGCCACCTGGCGCAGGCGGTCCGGCTCGTCCGGCTCGACGGCGACGACGTCGAGCTGACCCACGAGGGCGACGGTCTCTGGGCCGGTGCCACCACCGAGGAGCTCGGGCGCTACCGGGTCGAGGCCGACTACGACTTCGACGAGTCATCGGAAGAGGACGACGCCACCTGGACGACCGACGACGCGTACCGGTTCGCCCCGACGCTCGGCGAGCTCGACCTGCACCTGTTCGGTGAGGGCCGCGACGAGCAGCTCTGGCACCACCTCGGCGCGCACGTCCGCACGATCGACGGCGTCGACGGCGTCGCGTTCTCCGTGTGGGCACCCCGAGCGACCGCCGTCCGCGTGATCGGCGACTTCGAGGGTTGGGAAGGCCGCACCACCGCGATGCGCCGCCTGAGCGACCTCGGCGTCTGGGAGCTGTTCTGGCCCGGAGCCGTCGCGGGGCAGCGGTACAAGTTCCAGATCCTCACCGACTCCGGCTGGGTCGAGCGCGCGGACCCGTTCGCCCGCGAGGCCGAGATCGCCCCGGCCACCGCCTCGGTCATCACCGAGTCGAGCTACACGTGGTCCGACGGCGACCGTGCCTGGATGGAACGCCGCGCGGAGACGACCACGCACGACCAGCCGATGAGCGTCTACGAGGTCCACCTCGGCTCGTGGCGCCCCGGGCTGTCGTACCGCGAGGTCGCCGACCAGCTCATCGGGCACGTGCAGTACACGGGCTTCACGCACGTGGAGTTCCTGCCGCTCGCCGAGCACCCGTTCGGCGGCTCGTGGGGCTACCAGGTCACCGGGTACTACGCCCCGACCGCACGCTACGGCTCCCCCGACGACCTGCGGTACCTGATCGACCGCCTGCACTCGGCCGGCGTCGGCGTGATCATGGACTGGGTCCCCGGACACTTCCCGAAGGACGAGTGGGCACTCGGACGCTTCGACGGCCACGCGCTGTTCGAGCACCCGGACCCCCGCCGCGGCGAGCAGCTCGACTGGGGCACCTACGTGTTCGACTTCGGGCAGCCGCAGGTCCGGAACTTCCTGGTCGCCAACGCCCTGTACTGGCTCGAGGAGTTCCACATCGACGGCCTGCGCGTCGACGCCGTCGCCTCGATCCTGTACCTCGACTACTCCCGCACCGACTGGCTGCCGAACATCCACGGCGGCCGCGAGAACCTGGACGCCGTCGCGTTCCTGCAGGAGACGAACGCCACCGCCTACAAGCGCTACCCGGGCATCGTCATGATCGCCGAGGAGAGCACCTCGTGGCCCGGCGTGACCCAGCCGACCAGCGCCGGTGGGCTCGGGTTCGGCCAGAAGTGGAACATGGGCTGGATGCACGACTCGCTCGAGTACGTGCAGCGCGACCCCGCGTACCGCAGCTACCACCACGACGAGATCACGTTCTCGCTCGTCTACGCCTTCAGTGAGCAGTTCACCCTGCCGATCAGCCACGACGAGGTCGTGCACGGCAAGGGTTCCCTCTACGGCAAGATGCCCGGCGACGAGTGGCAGAAGCTCGCGAACGTCCGGGCCTACCTGGCGTTCATGTGGGCGCACCCCGGCAAGCAGCTGCTCTTCATGGGGCAGGAGTTCGCCCAGCCCGCAGAGTGGTCCGAGGCGAAGGGGCTCGACTGGTGGCTCCTCGACCAGCCCGGGCACCGCGGTGTGCAGGACCTCGTCGCCGCCCTGAACCGGGTCTACAAGGACACGCCCGCGCTCTGGACGCACGACAGCACGGCCGACGGCTTCGAGTGGATCGAGGGCGGCGACGCACCCCACTCGACGCTCGGGTTCCTGCGCAAGGACGGCGACGACCGGCTGGCGGTGTTCGTGAACTTCTCGGGCGTGCCCGTGGAGCGTCGGTTCGGCCTGCCGAGCGCCGGCGAGTGGCACGAGGTGCTCAACACCGACGCCGCGGAGTACGGCGGCTCCGGTGTCGGCAACCTCGGAGTCGTCACCGCCGAGGACACCCCGTGGGCCGGCCGCCCCGCATCGGCGCACCTCGTGGTGCCGCCGCTCGGGGCCGTCTGGCTCAAGCTCGAGCGCTAGCTGTGGCCCGCGTCCTGGACGCGGCCGCAGACGGACGGGAGGCCCGGTGCCAGCTGGCACCGGGCCTCCCGTTCGTCGGTTGCGGACCGCTAGTACAGGGCGCTCGCCAGGCGACGGCGGGCCGCGACGACGCGCGGGTCGTCGGTCCCGATGAGCTCGAAGTACTCGACCAGGCGGACGCGCAGAGCCTCACGGTCCTCGCCGAACACCGTCGGCACCAGGTCGAGCAGGCGCCCGAAGGCGTCCTCGACGTGGCCACCGGAGATGTCGAGGTCGGCGACCGCGAGCTGCGCCTGGACGTCCTTCGGACCCGCACCGGCAGCGGCACGGATGTCGTCCGCGGTGTGGCCGTTCAACCGGTCCAGGAGCGACACCTGCGCGAGCCCCGCGACGGCCATCTGGTCGTGCGGGTCCTGCAGGATCGCGGTCTTGTACTCGGTGATCGCCGTGGCGTAGTCGCCCTGCTCGATCGCGTCGTACGCGGCCTGGTGGTGCGGCGGCAGCGCTTCCGGCTCCCGCTCGCCCTGCTCGGCGGTGTCCTCGGGCGCGGCAGCACCGTCCACGGTGACGCGACCGGAGACGCCGTTCTGCTCGGCTGCCTGGAGGACCTGCTCGTACACGTCGCGGACCTGCGCCTCGGGCAGCGCGCCGACGAAGAGCCCGAGCGGGCGCCCGCCGATCAGCGCGGCCACGGTCGGGATCGACTGCGCCTGGAACGCCTGCACGAGCTGCGGGTTCGTGTCGGCGTCCACCTTGGCGAGCAGCACGCGCCCGCCGTACTCGGCGGTGAGCTGCTCGAGGATCGGCGAGAGCTGCTTGCACGGCCCGCACCACTCGGCCCAGATGTCGACGATGACGGGCACAACGGACGACAGCTCCAGGACGTCCTGGAACGTGTCGTCGGTGACGTCGAGCACGAGCGACGGGACGGTCAGGTCGCCGCCGGTCTCGGTGCCCGGCGCTGCTGCACCGGTCGGGCTTCCCGCCTGCGCCGGAGCACCGGCGGGCGGCTGGGGCGGCCGCTGTGCGCGGTCGACGAGGGACGACAGGTCCACGGCTCCGCGGAGCCCGGACGGGGTCGGGGGGATGTTGCTCATTGCACCTCACTCGCTGCGGTCAGGCCCTGCGTGAACCCGAGCAGGACCACTTTGTCATCCGAGGCGACCGGCGGCACGTAGAAGAGCAGCTGGACGCCGTACGTGGCGCTGATGCCCTTCTTGCTCGTGTCGACCCCGGACAGTGCCTTGACGGCACCCTCGGTGTTGACCTCGGCGCCGGAGGCGGTCGGGGTCACCTTCTCGATCTCGTTGAGGTCGGCGGAGACGAGCGCGCCGGCGTCGTCGGTCGCGATCGCGACGGCGGAGTCCTCCGGGGCCTCGGACGAGTACTCGATCTTCGCCGTGTCCGGCAGGGACTTCGCCTTCTTGTCCTTGTACGCCTTGCCGATGGTGGTGCGGAGGCCGTCACCCTCGGTGGCGAACATGTCGGCGTACTCGCTCTTCGAGTCCTTGGACAGGATGTCGCCGTAGGCGGTCGCGACCTGGTCCGGGGCGATCGCGAGGAGCTTCGACTGCGGAGCCAGGAGCGCCGCTCCGATCGACGTCGGCGCGAGGCTCGGGATCTTGGCGTCGGCCTCGAGCGAGACGTCGTAGGCGACCTTGTACGGGTCGCGCGCAGTGTCCTGCACGAGCGTCAGGGCCTGCGGTGCCGACTTGGCGTCGCAGTCCTCGGCGACGATCACGAAGACCGTGCGCGGCCACGTGTCGGTCTGCTGGGGCAACGCGACGCACACCTGACCGGCCGAGATCGCCGGCGGCGCCTTGGCGTCGGAGTCCTTGCCGCGGATGGAGTAGTTCGCCAGGCGCAGGTCGAGCGCGGCACCGGTGAAGCGGGTCTTCGCCAGGTCACGGTCGCGGGCGCCGTCGGACTGCTTCGCCACCGTGGCGATCCGCTCGACGACCCGGGTGATCTGCTGCTTGGTCGCCGCCGTGGGCTCGGTGGTCTCCGCCGCGCCGGTCGCGCTGGCCGTGGGGGTCGGGGTCGCGAGCGAGGGGTCCCCGCCCTGCGGCCAGTAGTCGGAGGAGCAGCCGGCCAGGGCGAGCGTGCCGACGAGCACCACGGGGACCGCGATGAACGCGCGCGATCCGCGGCGGCCCCGGGTCGGGACCTGTGCGCCGGCGGCGGCGGCGCGACGCGAGGCCCGCACGCGCGGCGGTCGGGTGCCACCGCTGCGACGACGCGGCCCACGACCGCGGCGCTGGTGCAGGAACGCCAGGATCAACAGCACGATGCCGCCGAGTGCGAAGACGCCACCGGCGACCAGCAGGGGCCCGACGGACGGCGTCGCGGTGTCCTTCGGCCAGGTGACCGAGACGTCGCTCGGGGCCGCGGCGGTGCCGTCGCTGACGATGAGGACCGAGACGTCCTGCGGCAGGCGGACCGTGAACTGCCCGGAGCCGTCGTACTCCTGGTACCAGAGGTCACTGCCCTTCGGCGACGGGACGGACGCCTCGGAGCCGGTGGTCTTGCCCACCAGCTTCGCGCTCTCGGCGTCGAACCGGAGCGTGGTGTGCTCGGCGTCACCGACCCACGCGTCGACGTCGGCCGTCTTGCCGTACGCCGCGAAGACCTTGCCGGAGCCGGACACGTTGATGCGCTGGTAGCCGGGGTTCGCGTTGAGCGTCGAACCGGGGATCACGGTGACCGGAGCAGAGCTGGTGGTCGAGCTGTCCGCGACGAGCGAGGACGGCGGAGCGAACACGGTCCGCTGTCCGACCGCCAACGCGACGAGCAGCAGGCCGATGACGAAACTGACGATCGCCAGGACGAATCGCACGAACACTCTCCCTACCGCGCCGGGGTGGGGATGTCGGCGCGCGAATCAGCGACTCAGGATAGCGAGCATGGCTGAGCAGCGCATCCATCCGGGCTGTCGTCGGACTCAGACGACCCCGTCGGGCCACCACTACAATCGACCGCGGGCCGGATCGGGCCCTCCGCCGAGCACCCAGGAGCGACACGTGGCGAACGACGAGGCAGAGTTCGGGACCGAGCTGCGCGGGTACCGCCGCGACGACGTCGACCGCTCACTGAACGACCTGCGCCGTGAGCTCATCAAGTCGAACACCGACCGTGCCGACGCCGCGAAGGAGATCCGTCTCCTGCAGTCCCGCGTCTCCGAGCTCCAGGGCGAACTCGACGAGGCCGGCACCCCCACCTACAGCGGCCTGGGCACGCGACTCGAGTCGACCCTGCGCGTGGCGGAGGAGCAGTCCACCCGTCTCATCAGCCAGGCGGACATCGACGCACAGCGCCTGCGGGCGTCGAGCCGGGCCGAGTCCGACCGCACCGTGCGCGAGGCACAGGAAGAGGCCCGCGACACCCTCGAGGACGCGCGCACCCGCTCCACCAACGAACTCACCCGTGCTCGTGCCGAGGCCGCCGACACCGTCGAGCGTGCCCGTGCCGAAGCCGGCCTGCTGACCCAGGACGCCCGCAACGAGGCCGCGGCCATCCGGGGTGCCGCGGTGACCGAGGCCGCCGAGGTCCGCTCCGTCGCCATCCGTGAGACGAACGCCCTGCGCGCCCAGGTCGAGCACGAGGTCGCCGAGCTGCGCGAGATCGCCCAGCGCGAGTCGGCCGACTCCCGCACCGCCGCGGCCGACCTCGACCGCGAGACCGAGCACCGCCGCTCGGTGTTCGAGGCCGACCACGCCCGCCGGGTCGAGGACCTCGACCACGAGGAGTCCACCCGCCGTCAGGCACTCGAGCGCGAGGTCGCCGAGGGGCGTGCTGCGTGGCACCGCGAGCGCGACGAGCAGCAGCAGGCGCACGCCCTGGCGATCGAGACCGGCCGCGCCGAGCTGCAGGCCGAGGTCGACCGACGTCGCGCCGAGATCGACGGCGAGTTCGCCGACCGCCGCCGTGTCGTGGACGAGGAACTCGCCGCAACCCGTGCCGAGTGGGACCGGGAGCTCGCCTCCGCTCGCACCGCCCTGGCACAGGAGGCCGAAGCGTCGCGTGCGCAGCTGCGCGTCGACGAGGAACAGACGCGCGTCGAGAACGAGCGCCTCGTGCAGGAGACCGCCGACCGCATCGCACGCGAGCTCGAGGAGCACGACACCCGCATCGAGCGGGAGCGCGCCGAGGCCGACGCCGCTGCCGAACGCGCGGACCGCGAGCACGAGAACGCGCTCGCCGCCCGCCGCGAACGCGAGCACGCCGAGGTCGACACCGAGATCGCCGACCGCCGCTCCGCCGAGCTCGACACGCTCGAGTCCGAGCGCACCGCCCTCCGTCAGGAGATCGACACCGCCCGCGCCGACCTGGCGAAGGAACGTGACGAGGCCCGTGCCGAGGTCGCCCGCGAGCGTGACGAGGCCCGCACGACGCTCGAGTCCGAGCTCGCCTCACGCCGGGACGACGCCGAGCAGGACTACCTGCAGAAGCACCACGAGACCGTCACCGAGACGCAGAAGTACCTCGACGAGGCGAACCTGCAGCTCGCCGAGGCCACGCGCCGTGCCACCGAGGCCCGCGAGCGAGCCGAGCGGCTCCAGCAGGAAGCCGACGACCTCGAGCGCACCAGCACCGCCGACGCGCAGGAGCACGCCCGCACCATCGTCGCCGATGCCCAGGACCGCGTGCACCGGATGGTCTCCGATGCCGAGGAGCGCACGGCTGCCATCACCGCCGAGGCGGAGGACCGACTGTCGGCGATCCGCACCGAGCGCGAGGCCGTGGCTGGCTACCTGGAGAACCTGCGCGGCGTGCTCACGCACGCGACCGGCCTGCTCGGGACCGCACCCGGTACCGCGCCCGGAGCGGCCGACGACGCAGTGGACGCGACCGAACGCTGACGCGAGCCGACCAGGAGGCGCGGGTCGCGCCTCCTGGTCGGCCCACCGCACCGAGGTGGGCACGCACCGTGCGTCGGACCGGCGAGTGCCGTCAGACCGGCCAGTGGGTCGGCAGCGGCGCGCTGCCCGGCACGACGAGGTCGGCGACGGCGTCGAGGACGATCCGGACGTAGCGCTCCCCCACCCACAGGTGCTTCGCGCCCTCGATCGGGACGACCCGGACGTTCGGGGCGACGGCGAACCGGGCGATCGCTTCGTCGGGCTGCAGGAAGTCGTCGTGCTCGGGCACCAGGGCCACCACCGGGACGTCCACGGCTGCCCAGCGCGCGAGCTCGTCCTCCGTGGTGCGGTGCAGCGGCGGCGAGAGCAGGACCACGCCCGCCACGGTGCCGGCCTCGACGTGTTCCAGCGCGTGCTTGAGGATCACCTCGGTGCCGAAGGACCACCCGACCAACCACGGCGTCGGCAGACCACGGTCGACCACCTCGGCGACGGCGGCTCGCAGGTCGAAGCCCTCGGAGACGCCCTCGCCGAACACACCCTCGGACGTGCCGCGTGGTGACGTCACCGACCGGAAGTTGAAGCGCAGGACCGCGATGTCCGCCAGGGCCGGCAGACGCGCGGCGGCCTTCTTGAGGACGTGCGAATCCATGAAGCCGTGCGCGGTCGGCAGTGGGTGCAGCGTCACGACGGTGCCCCGTGCCGGGCGCGACTCCGGTTCGGCGAGCTCCCCGACCAGGGTGAGGTGGTCGTCGGTGACGAGCTCGACGTCGGTGCGGCGAGCGGGCAGCTGCGTGGCGGAGCGGATCTCGCCGTCGGGCTCGGTGTGCTCGCTCATGCGATGCTCCAGCAGTGGTTGTGCCAGTGACGGCGTGATGCCAGGTCGGCAGCGTCGCCGAGGACCCCGTCGGAACGCCAGACCACCACGTGTGCGGTGCCGGGCAGGACCGTACCGCCGCACCCGGGGCAGACGTACTCCTTCTGCGCCGAGGCCGCGGAGACGGGCTGGACGAGGTACTCCCGCCCGCGGCGCACCTCGGTGCGCTTCCACGAGCTCATCAGCCGGTCGAGGCCGGTGTCCTCGTCAGGCTCGACGTCGCGACCACGGGGACGCCGCGGCCGGTTGCTGCGCGGCACCCCAACTGCCGATCAGTACCAGTTGTTCGCCTGGCTGTGGCCCCAGGCGCCGCAGGGCGTGCCGTAGACACCGGCGATGTAGTTGAGACCCCACGTGATCTGCGTCGCGGGGTTCGTCTGCCAGTCGGCACCGGCGGTCGCCATCTTGCTGCCAGGGAGTGCCTGCGGGATGCCGTACGCACCGCTGGGGTTGTAGGCGTTCACCCGCCAGCCGGACTCCTTGTTCCACAGCGAGACGAGGCAGTTGTACTGATCGGTGCCCCAGCCCCGGGCCGTGACGAGCTGCAGGGCGATCGCCTGTGCGCTGCCCGCGTCGGGCGTCGCGGCGACGGCGGCCAGCGTGTTCGCGGCGGAGACGGTCTCGGTCTCGGTCGCGGCGGCGTCGGTCGTCTCGTCGGTGGTGGCGTCGTCGGCTTCTTCCTCGACGACGGGCTTGACGACCTTGGGCGCCGGCACGGTCACGCCGTAGCCGTCACGGTCGGCAGCGGCGTCGCCGTAGGTGCCGTGCGCGGTGTACTGCTGCGGGGCCTGCGGCGTCTTCACGAGCACCGGGGTGTCGACCGCGGCCTGCGCGACGTCGGCCTGGAGCGGGTTGAAGAGCGACGCCCCGACGAAGAGGAAGACCCCGACGAACGAGAACGCCGGAACCGAGGAACGCTTCCGTGCGAAGGCGTTGACCGCGGCGGCTGCGCCACGGCTCGGCTGCTGCGCCGTCGCGGTGCGCTGCTTCGCGGCACGCGGGTCCACCCGGGCCGCGGGGGCCTCGTGCGCGAACGCGACGATGCGTTCGTCGGACACGCGGTTCGCTGCGACGGACTTCGGCGTCGCGACGGGACCGGTCTCCGGCAGGACCTGCGGGTTCGCCGGGAGCACCGAGGTGTCCGCCGTACGGGTTCGGTTCAGTGCCGCGCGGCGCTCACCCGAAGCCTGGAGGCTGAGGTGCTCGCGGGGATCGCGGTCGGAGCTGTGGTCTGCCGTGTGCCTGCCCATGAGTAGGACCAGGGTAACGGAACGATCACGGAAAGCGAAGCACCTGGGTGCAGCGCGTCGTCAGCGGACGGCGAGCATGACCTCGACGACGGCGTCGAGCAGCGCGTCCACCTGGCCCTCGCGGTAGCCGCCGTGCTTCGGGCGGAACACGATCGACCGCACCTCGGTGAGGCTCAGCGGCTTGCCCTCGCGGAAGTAGCCACCGAGGCGGGCCGCGAACGCGTCGACGTCCTTCGGGTGGTAGCCGGTGCCGAGCACGCTCACCCGGTTGAACCGCTGTCCGTCCGGGCGCTCGAGGCGGGCCACGACGTCGGAGGCCTTCGTGCGGGCCTCGGCGTACCAGGCCTTCTGTCCGGCGTCGCCGATCTCCCGCTCGCGCTCCCGGGCCGCGAAGGCGTCCTCGAGGCGCTCCAGCGCTGCGTCGACGTGCGAGGTGGAGTAGCCGCCCTTGCGCATCGAGAACGCGGTGGCGCGGATCTTCGCAGCCTCGATGCCGGGGGCGCTGTCGTCGGCGGAGTACGCGCGACGGGCGTCCTCGAGGAAACGCTCGACTTCGTCGACGTCGTATCCGAGGGCGGAGCGGGCTGCGGTCGGGAAGGTGGTGGCCACGGCGTCATTCTGCCAGTCCCGACCCGTGGCACAACCTGGACGCGCTGAGGGCAGCGCTCAGGGTGGGCCGACGAGGTCGATCGAGGTCGGTCAGTGGTTGACGATCAGGTACAGCACGTAGGCGACGGCAGCCGACGGCAGGATGCTGTCGATGCGGTCGAGCAGTCCGCCGTGCCCGGGCAGGAAGGACGAGATGTCCTTGATGCCGAGGTCGCGCTTGATCATCGACTCGGTGAGGTCACCCAGGGTCGCGGACCCGGAGATCAGCACGCCGAGCACGACGCCGGTCCACCACGGCAGGCCGAGCATGAGCCAGGCGACCAGGATGCCGACGATGATGCTCGCGGCGACCGAGCCAGCGAAGCCCTCCCAGGTCTTCTTCGGGCTGATCCGCGGCGCCATCGGGTGCTTGCCGAGGTTCAACCCGGTGGCGTACGCACCGGTGTCGACGGCGACGACGACCAGGATGAAGCCGATCACCCACAGGTTGCCCTCTGACTGCGCGGAGAGCAGGACGACACAGGCGCCGAGCAGCGAGATGTACGCCTGCACGAACAGGCCGTTCGTGACGTCGCGGAACACGTCGCCGGCCGACGGCTTCTGCCGCGAGAGCGCGACCTCGACCAGACGCCAGAGGCTGATCAGGACGATGCCACCGAGCAGCGTGAAGAGTGCCGCGACCTGCCCGAGCAGGAACGCCGCCGGCACGATCGCGATCGCGACGGCGACGCTCGGGATCCGCGGGACGTCCCGGCCGGCGAAGCGCATGGCGCTCGTGAGCTCGTAGACGCCCACGCCGAGCAGGAACGCCGCCACGACCATGAACGACGGCGGCCAGATGAGGAGCGTGCCGAGCATGACGACGGCGAACGCGAGCGCGATGCCGATCGCCGCCGGCAGGTTGCGCCCGGTGCGCGCCGTCAGGGCCTCGTTGCGCGCACCGAAGTCGGCCTTGCGCTGCCGGAGCTGCGCCTCGAAGTCGGTGCGGGCCGCTCGGGCACGCGCATCGAAGTCCTGGCGGAGCCCCTTCTTCACGGGCCCGGTGTGGTCGGGTCCGTGCTCTGCTGTGGGGCGTTCACCGCCCTGGTCCGGGCGGCGCATCAGACCTCGAGGAGTTCGGCTTCCTTCTTCTTCAGCGACTCGTCGATCTGGTCGACGTGCTTCTTCGTCAGGGCCTCGAGGTCCTTGTCGCCGCGCGAGATCTCGTCGTCCGAGATCTCACCCTTGAGCGCGTCGAGGTCGTCCTTGGCCTTGCGGCGGATGTTCCGGATGACGACCTTGTGGTCCTCGCCCTTCGTCCGCACGAGCTTGACGAACTCCTTGCGGCGGTCCTTGGTGAGCTCCGGGATCGTCACGCGGACGATGTCGCCGTCGTTCGTCGGGCTGGCGCCGAGGTTCGGGAACGTCGCGATGGCGCGCTCGATCTCCTTGAGCGCCGTCTTGTCGTACGGCGTCACGATGAGCGTGCGGGCCTCGGGCGTCTGCAGCGACGCGAGCTGCGCGAGCGGCGTCGGCGTGCCGTAGTACTCGACCGGGATCTTCTGGAAGAGCGCCGCGTTGATGCGGCCGGTGCGGACGGTCGAGAAGTCGTCCTTGGCGACCTCGACAGCCTTCGCCATCTTCTCGGTGGCTTCGGTCAGGACATCACTGATCACGGTGTTACTCCTTCGGTACTGGCGTCGAGTCTAGTCAGCGGTGCGGGTCAGTTGCTGACCACGGTGCCGATGCGCTCGCCACGGATGGCGGCCTGGACGTTGCCGTCGCCCTCCATGCCGAAGACGTGCATCGGCATGCCGTTGTCCATGCAGAGCGAGAACGCGGTGGCGTCGACGACCTTCAGACCCTTCAGGAGCGCGTCCTGGTAGGTCACGTGGTGCAGCTTCTCGGCCGTGGCGTCCTTCTTCGGGTCCGCCGTGTACACGCCGTCGACACCGTTCTTGGCGACGAGGACCTCGTCGGCCTTGATCTCGAGTGCTCGCTGCGCGGCCACCGTGTCGGTCGAGAAGTACGGCAGACCGGCGCCGGCGCCGAAGATGACGACGCGGCCCTTCTCGAGGTGCCGCTCGGCGCGCCGCGGGATGTACGGCTCGGCGACCTGGGTCATCGCGATGGCCGACTGCACGCGTGTCGCGGCCCCGGCCTGCTCGAGGAAGTCCTGCAGCGCCAGCGCGTTCATCACGGTGCCGAGCATGCCCATGTAGTCGGCACGGCCGCGGTCCATCCCGCGCTGCGAGAGCTCGGCGCCGCGGAAGAAGTTGCCCCCGCCGACGACGATCGCGATCTCGACCTCGCGCGCGGCGACGGCGATCTCCTTGGCGATGGCCCCGATCACGTCGGGGTTCACGCCGAGCGATCCGGCCCCGAAGGCCTCTCCCGACAGCTTCAGCAGTACGCGGCGTCGTCCGGTCTTCTCGTCGGTCATCTGATCGCACCCTTCGTCGTGGTCTCGTGGAAATGTACTCGCGGATGTGTCGCGTGTGTGTCGCGCCCGGAGGCGCGAAAAACGGGGCCAGGAACCTGGTTGGTTCCTGACCCCGTCACGGGTTCGTTACGCGCCGACCTTGACGCGGGCGAAGCCCTGGATCGTGATGCCGGCGTTCTCGGCGGCCTTCGCGACGGAGATCTTGTTGTCCTTCGCGTAGTCCTGGTCGAGGAGCGACACCTGCTTGATGTAGGCGTTCACCCGACCCTCGACGATCTTCGGGAGCGCAGCCTCGGGCTTGCCCTCCTCGCGCGTGATCGCCTCGACGGTCGCACGCTCCTTGGCGATCTCGTCGGCCGGGACCTCGTCGCGGGTCAGGTACGTCGGGTTCGCGAACGCGACGTGCTGGGCGATCGAGCGGGCCTCGGCAGCGTTGTCACCCTCGTACGCGATGACGACGGCGATCTGCGGCGGCAGGTCCTGGCTGGTCTTGTGCAGGTAGATCTCGAAGGCCGAGCCCTCGACACGGCGGACCGTGCGGACCTCGAGCTTCTCGCCCAGTGCGGCGGCCGACTCGTTGACGACCTCGAGGACGGTCTTGCCGTCGACGGGGGCGGCGTTCGCGGCGGCGACGTCAGCTGCACCGGCGGCCGCGACGGCCCCGAGCACCTTGTCGGCCAGCGTCGTGAACTTCTCGTTCTTCGCGACGAAGTCGGTCTCGCTCGCGAGCTCGACGACCGTGGCGGCGCCGTTCTCGGAGCTCGCGACGACGACGCCCTCGGAGGTGGCACGGTCGTCGCGCTTGGCGACGGCCTTCGCACCCTTGATGCGGAGCAGCTCGACGGCCTTGTCGTAGTCGCCGTCGGCCTCGACGAGCGCGTTCTTCGCGTCCATCATGCCGGCGCCGAGGTCCTCGCGGAGCTTCTTCACGTCAGCAGCGGTGAAGTTTGCCATTGACTGTCCTTTCTGGACGGTACGTGTGTGGAGAGTGGTGACGCAGGCGCCGGACCCGATCGGGTCCGGCGCCTGCGACAGGTCACTCGGCGGGGGTGGTCTCCGCGGCTGCCTCGGCCTCGGCCGTCGGCTCCGCGTTCTTCGCGTCGTCGGCGATCGGCTCGCCGATCTCCTTCGCGGCGACCTGCGCGTCAGCGTTGTTCTCCTCGACGGTCGCACCCTCGGGAGCGGCGTCGGCGGACGGCGTCGCGGCGTCGCCACCGAGGAGCTCCTGCTCCCACTCGGCGAGGGGCTCTGCGGCCTCTTCGTCGTCGCCACCGTTGTGGCGGGTCTTCAGGCCCTCGGCCGCGGCGTCGGCGACGATGCGGGTGAGGAGACCGACGGAGCGGATCGCGTCGTCGTTGCCCGGGATCGGGTACGTGATCTCGTCGGGGTCGCAGTTGGTGTCGAGGATGCCGATGATCGGGATACCGAGCTTCTGCGCCTCGTCGACGGCGAGGTGCTCCTTCTTGGTGTCGACGATCCAGAGCGCGCTCGGGGTCCGCGTGAGGTTGCGGATACCACCGAGGGTCTTGTGGAGCTTGTCCAGCTCGCGCTTCTTGATGAGGAGCTCCTTCTTGGTGAAGCCCTTCGTCGTGTCGTCGAAGTCGATCTCCTCGAGCTCCTTCATGCGCGCGAGGCGCTTGGAGACCGTCTGGAAGTTCGTGAGCAGACCGCCGAGCCAACGCTGGTTGACGTACGGCTGGCCGACGCGGGTCGCCTGCTCGGCGATGGAGCCCTGGGCCTGCTTCTTGGTGCCCACGAAGAGGATCGTGCCACCGTGCGCGACCGTCTCCTTGACGAAGTCGTACGCGCGGTCGATGAAGGCCAGCGACTGCTGCAGGTCGATGATGTGGATGCCCGAGCGCTCGGCGAGGATGAAGCGCTTCACCTTCGGGTTCCACCGACGGGTCTGGTGTCCGAAGTGGACGCCGCTGTCGAGCAGCTGGCGGATGGTGACGACGGCCATGTGCCGTCCTCCTTCTGTGTTCTCGGAGCGCAGCTGTGCTGTGCCCCTGTTGCGGTTGTGTCGAGCACGACCGGAGGTCGTGATCCCTGGCGTCCTGGCACGCGACCGCCCGCTCGTGAGAGCGGGACCGGTGGTCGGGTGCCGGGTCGGAGACGGCGAACCGTTGACGACCCTGTGGACACGCGAAGTCAGCGCGCATCAGCGCACTGCTGGAGAAATGCTAGCAGACAGGAGGCCCGGATCACGCGCGCCGACCGGCTGAAGTGATCCGGGCCTCCTGTCCGGTGTTCTGGGTGTCTCAGACGCGACTGATCACGCCTTCGCGTTCACCGTGTCGCCCTCGGCGGAGATGCCCATCTCCTCGAGCGAGCGACCCTTGGTCTCCGGGATCTTCGCGATGACGAAGAAGAACGAGATCAGCGCGAACAGCGCGTAGATGCCGTACGTGACCGTCAGGTTGAAGCCGGACAGCACCGGGAAGGTGATCGTGACGATGAAGTTCGCGACCCAGTTGGCAGCCGAGCCGATGCCGAGCGCCGTGGCGCGGATGCGGTTCGGGAACATCTCGCCGAGCAGCACCCACATGAGCGGACCCCACGTCGCACCGAACGACACGACGAACAGGTTCGCGAAGATGAGCGCGATGACGCCCCACGCGCCGGGCAGGCTCGGGTTGCCGTCCACGATCGTCGACTGCGAGAACGCGATCGCGACCATCGCCAGCGACACGAACATGCCGGCGGAACCGGTGACGAGCAGCGGCTTCCGACCGACCTTGTCGACCAGGAAGATCGCGATGAACGTGACCGCGACGTTGACCACCGACGTGATCGTGGAGATGAGGAAGGAGTCGCTCTCCTTGAACCCGACCGCCTGCCAGAGCGTCGTCGAGTAGTAGAAGATCACGTTGATGCCGACGAACTGCTGCAGCACGGCCAGGATGATGCCGACCCAGACGATGGGCTGCAGGCCGAAGCGGTTGCCCCGGATGGAGCCCTTCTTCTCGTTGGCTTCCTTCTTGATGCCGTCCTGGATCTCCTCCAGGCTCGTGTTCACCGTGTCGCGCGGGACGATCTTCGTCATGACCGCGCGGGCGTCCTCCGTCCGCCCCTTGGCGAGCAGGTAGCGCGGCGACTCCGGCAGCGTGATCGCCAGGATGCCGTAGACCACCGACGGGATCACGCCGACCAGGAACATCCAGCGCCAGGCCGGCAGACCGAAGACCTCGGCGGACGCGCTGCCTGCCGTGACGGCGAAGAACTGGTCGGAGAGCAGCGCGGCGAAGATACCGAGCGTGATGGCGAGCTGCTGGAATGAGGCCAGGCGCCCGCGGATCGCCTTCGGCGAGACCTCGGAGATGTACGCCGGCGCGATCACCGAGGCCGTACCGATGCCGAGGCCGCCGACGAGACGCCACAGGACGAAGTCCCACGTGGCGAACGCGAAGCCGGAGCCGATCGAGCTCACCAGGAACAGCACCGCGGCCCAGAACATCACCCGGGTGCGACCCCAGCGGTCAGCGAGTCGACCGGCGAAGTAGGCGCCGAACGCACAGCCGATGAGGGCGGACGCGACGGCGAAGCCGCTCGCCGCCTCGGACAGGCCGAACTCGCCCTTGATGGCCTCGACGGCGCCGTTGATGACCGACGAGTCGAAGCCGAAGAGGAAACCGCCCACCGCTGCTGCGATGGCGAACGCGGTGACCTTCCCCTTGAACGCACGGTCCTCGCCGTGCCCGGTGGCTGTGTTGGACACGATGCTCCTGGGTTCTGCCGGCCGTGCTGCTGTGGGCACGGTGCCCCGGCGGTCGGCTCGTTCGCCGTCCGTGCGGCGTTGCGTGGTCCGGAGCGGCCCCGACTGTACTCCTCGTGGTGGATGTGGTCATAACCGGGTGTGCTCGGTGCGCGGGGCGGGGCGGTCGGGTCGGGTCGGGTCGGGTCGGGGAGGGTGTCGCCTCGACTCGGAACGACACCGTCGATGTGGTGCGACATCGAGGACGTCGTTCGTTGCGGTCGCTTCGTCCCTCCACAGGCCGGGAGGCCCGCCCCACCCTCCACGGACCGCCTCACCTCGGTCGTGTGGCCGGTCCGTGGCGGACAGAGTGACGGCATGCTCCTGTTCCCCGGCTCCGGCACTCGGCTCCCTCCGGTCGCCGCGATGGTGGTGGTGATCGGGATGCTCGGGGCGCTCTGGACGGCCACCGCGTCGTTGCCCGGACCCGTGCCCGCGCCGGAGGACCTGCGCGACCACCGGGATCGCTCGGCGGCGACTCGTGCTGCCGAGCCGTGGGTCTGGCCGACCGACACGCGGGTGGTCGAGCGCGGGTGGGAGCCGCCGTCCGACGACTACGCCGCCGGTCACCGCGGGATCGACGTGCCGGCGCCGCTCGGCACGAGTGCGGCGGCGGTCGACGACGGCACGGTGGCGTTCGCCGGACCCGTTGGCGGCAGGAGCGTCGTGACGGTCGATCACGGCGGCGGGCTCGTCAGCACCCTCGACTCGGTGCAGCCGCTCGTCGCTGCCGGGGACGACGTCCGACAGGGTGATCCGGTCGGCCGGGTGTCCGTGGGGCACTGCCCGGCCTCGGCACCGTGTCTGCACCTCGGCGCGCGGGTCGACGGCCGCTACGTGGACCCGACGTCGTACCTTCCCGCGGCCGAGTGGCCCGTCCTGTTGCCGGAGTCCGCCTGGCCGGGGTGAGCGTCGGCGACGAGCGGTGGGCGACGGGCGACGTCCACGTGCGACGGCCCGGTGGCTGGACGGGTGTGTGGCCGAACGTCAGGCGCGGCGGTCGCGCCGTCAGGCGCGCGGGTGGGCCGTCCGGTAGACCTCGCGCAGCCGTGCCGAGGACACGTGCGTGTAGATCTGCGTCGTCCCGAGGCTCGCGTGCCCGAGCAGTTCCTGAACCGCCCGCAGGTCCGCTCCCCCGTCGAGCAGGTGCGTCGCCGCGGTGTGCCGGAAGGTGTGCGGTCCGCTCGGCCCTTCGCCGGGAAGGTCCCCGAGCAGCCGAGCCACCACGCGGTACGCACTCCGCACCCCGAGCCGACCACCCTGGTCGCCGAGGAACAGTGCCGTGCTCGGTACGTCGGCCCGCGCCGCGAGGGTCGGACGCCCCCGCGACGTCCACGCCTCGAGTGCGTCACGGGCCGGGAGGCCGAACGGCACGACCCGCTCCTTCCCGCCCTTCCCGAGCACGCGGACCGTGAGCCGCCCGCGATCGACGTCGGCGACGTCGATGCCGACGAGCTCGCTCACCCGGATCGCCGCGGCGTACAGCAGCTCCACGAGCGCCAGGTCCCGCAGCGCACCGGGATCGTCGGTCGCTGCACGGGCCGCGAGGCCGTCGAGCAACCCACGGACCTGGTCGGCCGACACCACCCGCGGCAGGTGTGAGCCGCCCTTCGGTGCACGGAGCCGCACGCCGGCGTCCGTCGCGGTCACCCCGGTCTCGCTCGCCCACCGGGTGAACGCCCGCACCGACGACGACCGGCGGGCGATCGTGGACCGTGCGAGCCCCCGCTGGTCGGCTTCCCACAACCAGTCGCGGAGGAGTTCGAGGTCGACCCCGTCGATGCCGACGACGTCGCGTCGCGCGGCGAACTCGACGAACTGCTCGAGGTCGTTCGCGTACGCGCGGAGCGTCTGCTCGCTGAGCCCCCTGGCGTGTCGAGCGTGCCCGAGGAACGAGTCGACCGCTGCCACGAGTCGCTCTTCCTTCTGCTCTGCTCGGTCCGCCACGTCGTCAGCGTACGGCTGGCCGACGTCATGCGCGGCCCCACCCGCCGCTGCTGTGCGCCACGAGCCCCTGCAACTGCGCGAGCGCGAGGGCGTCCGCCACCGCAGCTCCGGACAGCCCGGACCGTCGAGCGATCTCGGCCTCTGGCAGGGCACGACGGCCGAGCGCGTCGAGGACCCGGACGACCTCGGGATCGCGCTGGACCGACACGAGGGGTTCGTCCGCCGCCGCGGTCGCAGCGGATGGGGGCACGGGACGCATCGCGGCGACCGGGTCCCCCGGGTGCACGACGAGCTGCGCCCGGCCCTGCGCCACGAGCCGGTGGCACCCGACCGACGCCGAGGACGCGAACGCTCCCGGGACGGCGAACACCGGGCGACCGAGCTGCCCGGCGTGGTGCGCGGTGTTGAGCGCACCGGACCGCGCACCGGCCTCCACGACGACCGCAGCATCGGCGAGGGCGGCGATCAACCGGTTCCGGGCCAGGAAGCGCCACCGGGTCGGGCGGGTCCCCGGCGCCGACTCCGCCACCAGGGCGCCCTGCCGAGCGACGTTGTGGAGCAGCTGGACGTTGCCGGCGGGGTAGAGCTGATCGATCCCCCCGGCCAGGACCGCGATCGTCGGGACCCCTGCGGCGATCGCCACCCGGTGTGCGACCGCGTCGATCCCGTAGGCGCCGCCGCTGACGATCGTGCAGCCGGCGTCCGCGGCGGACGAGGTGATCTCGGCGGCTGCTTCGGCCCCGGCGATGGTGTTCGCCCGCGACCCGACCACGGCCAGGGCGGGTGCCCCGTCGCCGACACCCGCCGTGGCGCTGCGCGTCCAGAGCACGAGTGGTGCGTGGGGGCCGAGGTCGTCGATCGCCGTCGGCCACCCAGCGGACCCGGGCACGAGCAGTCGTGCCCCGACGGCTTCGGCCGAGGCGACGACGTCGGCCACGTCGGACCGGACCAAGCGCGGTCGCCACCGGTCGATGGCCGTGTGCAGGACACCGGCGAACGCATCGGGATCCTCCGCACCGGGTACGCCGGCCTCCACACACCCGTCGAGCAGATCCTCGAACGCACCGTCGGCTGCCAGCAGGACCGAGCCGAGGGCGCGCTCCGACCCGAGGGCCGCCATGAGCTCACCGGCGACGGAGTCCCCCGGCTCCACGATCACGGACCACGCGACCCGAGCGGCGGTCTGGACCGGGTCCGACGCCCCGTCAGTCCCGAGGACCCGACGGATCCCGGCGAGCAGTTCGCTGCCGTGGCCGGGCCCCACGCCGCTCACAGTGCGCTCCGCAGGGCAAGAGCACCCCGGACGTGTGCTCTGCTCGGACGGTCGACCGCTTCGAGGTCGGCGAGGGTCCACGCGAGCCGCATCACCCGGTCCCATCCCCGCATGGTCAGGGTGCCGAGGTCGAGCGCCCGGTCGAGCTCGGTGGTCGAACCGGGTTCGATCCGACCGTCCGCCCGCAGCCAGGCTCCGGTGACCTCGGCGTTCTTCGTCCACCCGGTGTCCCGGAGGCGTTCCGCCATCCGAGCGCGGGCCGCGGCGACGCCGGCGCGGGCCTCGGCCGTCGTCGGCGTGCTCCCGTCGGTACCACGCATCTTCCCGGTCGTCACCCGGGGCACGAGCACCCGGATGTCCATCCGGTCGAGCAGCGGTCCGGACATCCGCCCGAGGTAGCGCCGGACCGCACTCGGCGGACACTCACACGGTTGGCCGTGCGCTCCGCCGGCGTTGCCGCACGGACAGGGATTGGCAGCGAGCACGACCTGGCACCGCGCGGGGAACTCGGCGGCGCCCGCAGCCCGGTGGATGGTGATCCGACCGGACTCGAGCGGCTGGCGGAGCGCGTCGAGCACCGCACGGGGGAACTCCGGTGCTTCGTCGAGGAACAGGATGCCGCCGGTCGCCCGCGACACTGCTCCGGGTCGCAGCACACCGGAGCCGCCGCCGATCAGGGAGATCGCCGACGCGGAGTGGTGCGGGGCCTCCCACGGGGGCTTCGTGCTCCACGACGCCGGCCCGAGTCCGGCGACGGACCGGACGGCGGCGACCTCGAGCGCGGTCGCGTCGTCGAGGTCGGGCAGGAGCCCGGGCAGGCGCTCCGCGAGCATCGTCTTGCCGGCACCGGGTGGACCGAGCAGGAGCGCATGGTGCCCACCGGCCGCCGCGGCGACGACGGCGCGCACCCCGATCGGGTTCCCGACGACATCCGCCAGTTCGGCCACCGGGCGTTGGACCGAGGGCACCGGCACCGGCAGCACCGCGTCGACCTCGACCGGCGGCAGCAGCGCGCCGGCGTCGATCGCAGCCGCACGGAGTGAGTCGACCCCGGTGGTGCGCACGCCGTCGACCACGCGGGCCTCGGGCAGGTTGCCGATCGGCAGCACGACTCGGTCGGCCCCGGCGTCGCGGGCGGCGAGCAACATCGGGATGACTCCGGCGACCGGTCGGACCCGACCGTCCAGACCGAGCTCCCCGATGTAGACGATCCGTTCACTGACGTCGGGTGCGAGTCCGGCGCCGGCGAGCACGGCCATCGCGATCGCCAGGTCGAACCCGGAACCCCGTTTCGGGATCGCCGCGGGCGTGAGGTTCACCGTGATCCGGCGAGCCGGCAACGGACACCCGGCGTTCGCAGCGGCGGCACGGACTCGCTCGCGCGCCTCGCCGAGCGAAGTGTCCGGCAGTCCGATGATGCTGAAGGCGGGCAGCTGGCTGGTCAGGTGGGCCTCGACCTCGATCCGGCGCCCGGTCACGCCGAGCAGCGCAACGGCCGCAGCACGGCCTATGCCCGTCACAGCACACCCGCCACGTGTTGGACGGCCGTCCGGGGACCGTCGACGTGGACCGCGACCACGTCGATGCGGATCGCGCGTGCCGACACCTCCGGATGGGCGTCGAACCACTCGGCCACGAGTCGTCGCATCCGGGTGAGCTTCGTCGCCGTGATCGCCTCGAACGGATGCCCCGTCGTCGTACCGGATCGCGTCTTCACCTCGATGAACGCGAGTGTGCAGGAATCCCACGCGACGATGTCGATCTCGCCCCGGGCGCACCGCCAATTCCGCTCGAGGACCCGGAAACCCCGTTCGTGCAACCACGCCACGGCCTGGTCCTCGCCGAACCGCCCCAGGCGGCCGTTCCGGAGTGTTCGTCCGGGGCGATCGTGCAGCTTCTGTTCCATGTCATTGCCTCCACGGCAACGATCGCGGGAACGGCAGCGCGGATGGCCGCCGATGGAGACTCTGTGGAATCAGACGACGACGATCGCCCTTGGGGAGGAATGACGAAGGACCCGGGTGATCGCGATCATCCGGGCCCTTCGTCGACAGCGGCTCAGTGTGCGGCCGCGTATGCTTCCTGCACCTGGGTCGAGATACGACCACGGGTCGAGACCTCGTAGCCGTTCTCCTTCGCCCACTCGCGGATCTTGCCGAGCTCTTCGGAGTTGCCACGCTTCGGGGCCGACTTCGGCGCCGTGCTGCCGGTGCGACGACCGGAGACCTTGCGCGCTGCGGCGATGTAGTCGGAGATCGCTTCGCGGAACTTGTCGACGTTGTCGTTCGTCAGGTCGATCTCGTACGACGAGCCGTCGAAACCGAATTCGACCGTGCGACCTTCACCGGTGGTGATGGGGGAATCGTCGAGGTCGTCGACGAGCTGGACGGTGACCTTCTGTGCCATGCGCGGCTCCTGTTCATTGGACGGGAAATCCCGACCAGAATAGCGCGTGGAATTCCGGCACGTCACCGATCACCGGCGATTCTCCGAATGCACCGGAATTGACGATCACTCGTCGAGTGCGAGTTCCTTCGGCAGTTCGAGTTCTCGCGATGTCAGTTCTTCGACATTCACGTCCTTGAACGTGAGGACGCGGACGCCCTTGACGAACCGGTCGGAACGGTAGACGTCCCACACCCAGACGTCGTTCATCGTCAGTTCGAAGTAGAAATCGTGTTCGGTGTCCCGGCGCACGAGTTCGACCTCGTTCGCCAGGTAGAAACGCCGCTCGGTCTCGACCACGTAGCGGAACTGCGACACGACGTCGCGGTACTCGCGGTACAGGGCCAGCTCAACCTCGCGGTCGTAGTCGTCGAATTCGTCCTCATCCATTGCGCCCACAGTCTACGGCGGCAGCCGCACCAGTGCGCGACAGCAGCTCGAGGGATGCACCCGGTGACGGAAGTGCGAGCAAGCTCGGCGTCCGCTCCCGATCCGAGCCCACCGAGGTTCCACAACACGCCGTGTGCGCTCCGCCGAGGTTCCGCTGCGGCACCGTGCATGCGCCGAGATGCCGAGATTTCGGAACCTCACGAGCCGCCGCCGGGGCAGGGCTCGCGGGCCGCAGCCACGGCAGGCGGGCGACCGCAGCGCGTCAGCTGACGAGCGCGTCGAAGCCCTCGAGTGACACGCTCGACGCCTGGTGCAACCACGACTTCCGGTGCAGTGCGTGCGCCCCGACCGCGCGGATGGCGTCGTAGTGCGCGGTCGAGCCGTAGCCCTTGTTCGACGCCCAGGCGTAGTGCGGTGCCTCGTCGTGGGCTGCGATCATCAGGGCATCCCGCGCGACCTTCGCCACGATCGACGCCGCCGCGACCGAGGCGCAGTCCCGGTCGGCCTTGACCTGCACGACGACCTCGAGCGGGTCCGTCGTCGGACGGAGCGAAGCGGGGACGGCACGGGTCAGCCAGTCGAAGGACCCGTCCAGCACGACCACGGCACCGTCGAGCGACAGGCCACCGGCGACCAGCGACTCGAGCGCCTGCGCCCCTGCGGCTCCGAGCGCCGGGACGATCCCCTGCCGGTCGACGTACTCGGCGGACGCCATGCCGACGGCGGTGCGCGCCCATCGGGTGACGACGGGGACCAGGTCCGTCCGGCGGGTGGCGGACAGCAGCTTCGAGTCGGCCAGACCCTGCGGGACCCGCCCGACGTCGATCGTCACGGCCGCGACGCCCACGCCGACGGGGCCTGCGATCGCACCGCGTCCGACCTCGTCCATCCCGATGACCGTGACACGGCCTTCGGCCAGCAGCCGCTTCTCGACGCGGAGGGAGGGGCGGACGGGGGTCACTGGTCGCGCTCCTCCACCCCGGCGAACACCTCGGGGTGGTCGTCGAGCCACGTCCAGCGGCTCGTCGGCCAGGAGATCACGAAGGCGCGTCCGGTCACGTCGGACAACGGCACGAACCCCTTCGACGGCGTGTCCCCGTTGTAGCGGGAGTCCTTGGAGTCGTTGCGGTTGTCGCCCATCACCCAGATGGTGCCCTTCGGCACGGTGACGGAGAAGTCGGTCGCCGACGCGGGAGCGCCGGCCGGCAGCTTGAGGTACGGCTCCTTGATCGGGACGCCGTTCACGGACATCTGCCCGAGGTCGTTGCAGCAGGAGACCTTGTCCCCTGGCAGACCGATCACACGCTTGATGAGGTGGTCGTCGCTGTCGCCCGTCCCGAGGCCGATCTGCGTGAGGACCCAGTCGATCGCCTTCGCGGGCTGAGTGTCCGGCGTGACGCTCGGCACCTCGGACCCGGCGAGCCATCCACCCGGGTCCTTGAACACCACGACGTCGCCGCGTTTCAGTGCCACGACACCCGGGACGAGTTCGTTGACGATCACGCGGTCGTTGATCTGCAGCGTGTTCTCCATCGACGCCGACGGGATGTAGAACGAGCGGATCAGGAACGTCTTGACCAAGAACGACACGAGCAGCGCCGCGATGAAGATGATGACGAGGTCGCGGAGGAATGTGAGGATCCCGTTGCGCTGCTTCTCGGGCCGGGGCCTGCGCCCGGATTCCTCAGTCGTGTCCGTCATTTCCGCTCTCGTTCACACCGTGCCCGCCCGGGTTCAGCGGGCGCAAAGGGAAAGCCCCCCGTCGATGCACAACCGTACATCGGCGAGGGGCCAGCAGCGGCGTCCGGCTCGCGGACGCTCACTGTGAAGGCGATCAGGCGTCGCGCTTCTCCTTGATCTTGCGGCGGGCCGCCTTGCCGCGCAGTTCGCGCAGGTAGTAGAGCTTCGCGCGACGGACGTCACCCTTGGTGACGATCTCGATGTGGTCGATGATCGGCGAGTGCACCGGGAACCAGCGCTCGACGCCGACCTGGAAGCTCACCTTGCGGACCTTGAAGGTCTCGCCGATGCCGTGGCCCTGGCGGCCGATGACGACACCCTGGAAGACCTGGATACGCGAGCGCGTGCCTTCGACGATGTTCACGTGCACCTTGATGGTGTCACCGGCGCGGAAGTCCGGGACGTCGGTCCGCAGCGATGCTGCGTCGACGTTGTCGAGGAGCTGGCTCATGGCTGTTCTACTCTCTGCGGACGCACACGGGTCGCCGCGGATCGATGTCTGATGAAGTGGTGGTGCGTGCCCGGTGTCGGCGACTCCCCCGTGGCAGAGTCCAGCCAGGGCACAGCGATCCATACTGCCACACAGAACGCCGGGGGCAAAACAGCGAGGATGGACCCATGATCGAACTGCGCACCCCCACGGAACTCGACGGACTGCGCGTCGCCGGTCGGTTCGTGGCCGACGTCCTCGACGAACTGCTCGCCACGGTCGACGTCGGCGTGAACCTGCTCGAGCTCGACCGCGTCGCCGCGCGGATGATCGCCGACCGGGGCGCCGAGAGCTGCTACGTCGACTACCACCCCTCGTTCGGCAAGTCGCCGTTCGGCAAGAACCTGTGCACCTCGGTGAACGACGCGGCGCTGCACGGTCTGCCGTTCGACCACGTGCTGCAGGACGGCGACCTCCTCAGCCTCGACTTCGCCGCGAGCGTCGACGGCTGGGTGGCGGACTCCGCCGTGTCGGTGCAGGTCGGGACGCCCCGCGACGAGGACCAGACGCTCATTGCCACCGTCGAGCGCGCCCTGGCCGCCGGCATCGCGCAGGCTGCTCCGGGCAACAAGCTCGGTGACGTCTCGCACGCGATCGGACACGTGGCGAAGGAGGCGGGCTACAGCGTCAACCTGCAGTTCGGCGGGCACGGTGTCGGTCACACGATGCACGGCGACCCGCACGTGCCGAACGACGGGCGACCCGGTCGCGGTCTGAAGCTCCGGCCGGGCCTGGTGGTCGCGATCGAGCCGTGGCTCATGCAGGGCACCGACGAGCTGTACCAGGACGACGACGGCTGGACGCTCCGGAGCGTCGACGGCTCACGTGCTGCGCACGTCGAGCACACGGTGGCGGTCACCGAGGCCGGACCCGAGGTCCTGACCCTGCGTCGCGCCCAGCGCGCCGACCCGACCAGCTGACGGACTGGAGGCGCGGTGCGGTCCCGCCCCGCGCCTCCCGTCCGACACGGCGGAGCCGGGTTTCGTGCTCAGCGACAGTTCACGGGGAACGCACCGCGAGAACTGTCGCTCAGCGCGAAAACCGACCGGCAGGCCGCAGCCCGTCAGGCAGGCGGCAGCAGGTCCGGCCGGACCCGCCGCGTCCGCTCCACCTGCTGCTCGTGCCGCCACGCAGCGACCTTGCCGTGGTGGCCGCTGAGCAGCACCTCGGGCACGTCGTGGTCACGCCACACGGCGGGCTTCGTGTACGAGGGGTACTCAAGCAGGCCGTCCTCGTGGGACTCCTCGACCAGGGACTCGGGGTTGCCGACGACGCCGGGGACGAGTCGCCCGACGGCCTCGATCATGGCCATCGCAGCGACCTCGCCGCCGTTCAGCACGTAGTCGCCGAGCGAGAGCTCGACCACCGAGCAGCGTGACGCCGCCCACTCGAAGACGCGGGCGTCGATGCCCTCGTACCGCCCGCAGGCGAACACGAGGTGGTCGGACGTCGACGCGAGCGAGCGCGCGATGGACTGCTTGAACGGCGTTCCGGCGGGCGTCGGGACCACGAGGGTCGACGAGCCGTCCGGCCGCAGCAGGGCGTCCAGCGCCTGCGCCCACGGTTCCGGCTTCATCACCATGCCGGCGCCACCGCCGTACGGGGTGTCGTCGACGGTGCGGTGCCGGTCGGTCGTCCAGGAGCGCAGGTCGTGCACGTGCAGGTCGAGCAGCCCACCGGAGCGAGCCTTGCCGAGCAGGGACACGTCCAGCACGGAGAAGAACTCCGGGAAGATCGTGACGATGTCGATCCGCACGGCAGCTAGTCCGTGACCGTCTCGGGCCGGGAGGTGTCCTCGGGGTCCTCGAACAGACCCTGCGGCGGCGTGACCGTGACGGTGCCGGACGCGATGTCGACCGCGGGCACGATCGCCGCGACGAACGGTACGAGGACCTCGCCGCGCGACGGGGTGTCGATCGCGAGCAGGTCCTGCGCCGGCATGTGGTCGACCCGGGCGACGGTGCCGACCTCGACGCCGTCGCGCAGCACCTTCAGCCCGACCAGCTGGTGGTCGTACCAGGCGTCGTCCTCGCCGGTCTCGGCGTCGGCGTCCTGCTCGACCCAGAGGATGATCCGGGCGAGCGACTCGGCGCCGGTGCGGTCGTCGATCCCCGCGAAGAACGCGACGGGGTGACCGTTGTACCAGCGGAGCTCGTCCAGCTCGAGGGTCTTGCCCGACCACGGTGAGTCGTCGGGGACCTGGAGCGTGAACGTGGCACCGGGGGTGAACCGACGATCCGGGTCGTCGGTGTAGAGCTCGAGCTTGATGCCGCCCTTGAGCCCGTGTGCCTTCGTGATTCGACCCACCCGGAGCTGGGTCGTCTCCCTAGGAATCGGTGTCGACCACGTCGACCCGCACACGCTTGCCGTCGGCCAGCGCCGAGACGAGGGTGCGGAGTGCCTTGGCGGTCCGCCCGGCACGACCGATCACGCGGCCGAGGTCCTCGGGGTGCACGCGCACCTCGAGGACCTCGCCCCGCGGGGAGGTGGAGCTGGCGACGCGCACGTCGTCAGGGTGATCGACGATCCCCTTGACGAGGTGCGTCAGCGCGGATTCGAGCAAGGACTACGCCTCGGTCGTCTCGTCGGCGGTCTCGGCGTCGTCGGTCTTGGCGGCGGGAGCCGTCTTCTCCGACTTCGGCTTGAGGACGGCCTTCTTCGAGGAGTCGACCTGGAAGGCCTGCTTCGGCTCGGCGACCTTGACCTTGGACGCGGTGTCCTTCTCGCCCTTGAACTTGGCCCAGTCGCCGGTCAGCTTGAGGAGGGCAGCGACCTGCTCGGTCGGCTGCGCGCCGACGCCGAGCCAGTAGAGCGCACGCTCGGACTCGATCTTGATGACCGAGGGCTCCTCGGTCGGGTGGTACTGACCGATCTCCTCGAGGACACGACCATCGCGCTTGGTGCGCGAGTCGGCGACGACGATGCGGTAGTAGGGCGCACGGATCTTACCGAGACGCTTCAGACGGATCTTGACAGCCACAATTGCTCCTGTTTGCTTACGTTGTGGTTGAACTGGAACCGCGGGCGTGGGGGCACACACGGTGAAAGCTCGAGAGAGATCGCTCACAGCTGGATAGAGGGTCGAGCTGCGGCGATTCGACCGTTCATTCTTACAGATTCCGGGCCGTGATGCGAGCCGACGCGCTACGGCGCGAGTCGCCGGACCGCTTCGAGGGCCTCGGACGTCGCGCGGACCGCGTCCACGCTCCGTGCGTCGCGTGCGCCGCCGACGACGGCGAACGGCACACCGGCGGCCTGGAGGCCCGTCACGAGTCCGTCAGGCGCGTCACCCTCGGTGTCGATCGCGCGTTCCTGCCCGGCGCAGACCACGACGGTGTCCGCCGGGATCGCACGCTCCTCGCCGTGCTCGTCGCGGATCCAGAGGGCACCGGGCTCGATGCGCAGGTACTCCTGCACGCCGCCGACCATGCGCACCCCCGCGTCACGGAGGCGACCGATGGCGACCCAGCGCGAGGTGATCCCGACGCCCTGCCCGAACTTGCCCGACCGGCGGAGCACGGTGACGTCGGAGCCCGGCCGGATCGTGCGCGACGCCGCGGGCAGCCGCTGGGGGACGTCGCCGACGAGCTCCTCGGAGACGTCGAGGTCCCAGCGCGCGGCGAACTCGGTGGCGCGGACCGACTCGTCCGGCGACTCGGTCAGGAACGCTGCGGTGTCGACGCCGATGCCGCCGCCGCCGATGATCGCGACGGTGCCGGCGGGCACGCCCTCGCGCAGTGCCCGCTCGTACGACAGGACGTGCGGCAGGTGTGCACCGGGGAGGTCGACGTCGCGCGGGACCACCCCGGCGGCGAGCACCACGGCGTCACTGTCGGCCAGGTCCGTGGGCGTGGCCGGGCGGCCGAGGTGCACCGTGGCTCCTCGCTCGTCGAGCTCGGCGCGGGCAGCCCGCACGGTGGCGGCGTAGTCCTCCTTGCCGGGCACGAGCGCGGCGAGGCCGAACTGGCCGCCGAGCCGGTCGGCGGCTTCCCACACGGTGACGCGGTGGCCGCGCCGGGCGGCGTCGACGGCTGCGGCGAGACCGGCCGGTCCCCCGCCGACGACGTCGACGCGCTTCGGGTCGGTGGTCGGACGCGCCGGGAACGCGACCTCGCGGGCGGCGCGCGGGTTCACCAGGCAGGACACCGGCGCGCCGATGATCGAGCGGTCGAGGCAGGCCTGGTTGCAGCCGATGCAGGTGTTCACCAGCGCGAACCGGCCCGCGAGCGACCGGTTCACGAGCGCGGGGTCGGCGAGGAACGGTCGGGCGAGCGCGACGGCGTCGATGGTCCCGTCGGCGAGGACCGTCTCACCGTCGCGCAGGTCGGTCATCCGGTTCGACGCGATCACCCGGACGTCGGGGTACGACGAGGCGCGCACGACCCCGGCGATGCGCGCGGCGTAGGCGAGCCAGGCACCGTGCGGCACGGCGGCCTGCACGGTCGGGGTGCGGGACTCGTGCCAGCCGATCCCCACCGAGATGCCGTCGAGCCCGAGCGGCAGCAGGTCGTGCACCAGGGCGTCGACGTCGTCCTCCGTCGACGACCCGGGCATCAGGTCGGCGCCGGAGAGCCGGATCGTCACGGCCAGGTCGGGCACCGCCGCACGGACGGCCTCGACGACGGCCACCGTGAAGCGCCGTCGACGCTCCGGCGAACCGCCCCACTCGTCGTCACGCAGGTTCGTCAGCGGCGACTGGAACTGGTTGATGAGGTAGCCCTCGGACGCCATGATCTCGACGCCGTCGAACCCGATGTCCCGCGCGGACCGGGCCGCGGCGGCGAAGTCCTCGATGGTGCGCTCGATCTCGGCCGGTGTCAGCTCGGTCGGCACCACGCCGCGGGCGGCCGCCCAGGGCAGGGCCGACGGTGCCACCACGCGCTGGGGCTCCCCGTGCCGGTCGACCATCCCCGCGGCGAGCGCGTACCGCCCGGCGTGGAACAGCTGCGCGAGGATCGTGGAGCCCTCCTCGTGTACGGCGTCGACCGCGGCGCGGAACCGCTCGTCCGCTCCCCCGACACCGAACACGGCGAAGTCGGGGCCGCCACGGGCCTCGTCGTTCACCGCGATGCCGCCGGTGATGATGCAGGCGGCGCCGCCGGCGGCACGTTCGCGGTAGAACGCCGCCATGCCGTCCCCACCGTCGTCGTGCACTTCGAGTCCGGTGTGCATCGACCCCATGACCACCCGGTTGGGCAGGGTCAGGGGGCCGAGTGTCCACGGCGAGGAGACGACGGCGAGCTCGGGCATGGCGACGGTGCTCATGCCCCTACTCTGCCGGAGGGAGCACCGCGTCGCGCAGCGGCGACGTCGTGTCCGCCCAGAACGGCGGGGCGATCACGGTCAGGCCGCCGTCGACCGACAGCACCTGCCCGGTGATGTAGCCGGCCTTGTCGGAGAGCAGGAAGTCCACCGCGTCGGCCATGTCGTCGGCGGTGCCGGGGCGCTGCAGCGGGAGCTTCTCGAACACCGAGTCGATCGGCGCCTGGCCGGGGACCTTCGTGTAGAAGTACTCGAGCGAGTCGGTGTCGATCAGGCCACCGTTGACCGCGTTCACCGTGATCTGGCGCGGACCGAACTCGACCGCCATGTACTTCATGTACGACTCGCTCATGGCCTTCGCGGCGCCGAGCGCGGCGTAGGTCGGGAACGCGCGGAGCGATCCGTACGAGGTCACGACGACGATGCGCCCACCGCGGTCCATCAGCTCGGCGGCACGCTGCGCCCCGAGCACGAACGAGCGGGCGTTGGTGGCGTAGCTGCGGTCCAGGTGGTGCAGCTTCAGTTCCTTGACCGGCTTGAACGCGCTGGCGGCGGCGTTCGCGACGAAGTGGTCGAGGCGGCCGTAGGTGTCCCGCACCAGGTCGAACAGGGCGTCGATCGACTCCGGCTGCTCGATGTCGACCTGCGCGGTGATCCCGTCGCCGCCGGCGGCCTTGACGTCGGCCAGGGATTCCTCGGCCAGGTCGGCGTTGCCCTTGTACGTGACCACGACGGTCACGCCGCGCTGGCCGAGCTTCTGCGCGAGCAGGCGGCCGATGCCGCGCGAAGCGCCCGTGATCAGTGCGATGGGTGCGTTGGTGTTGTCGGTCACTGCGGTCCTCTACGTGCGTGGGGAAGGACGGGAGGCCCGTGGCGGGCCCGCCACGGGCCTCCCGTCCGGTGGGTGGTTGCTGTCTAGAACCCGGCCTTGCCGGTGACGACGGCGCGGCCGACGACCAGCTTCTGGATCTCGTTGGTGCCCTCTTCGAAGCGCTGCGCGCGCGCGTCGCGGTAGACGCGTTCGATCGCGTTGCGCTTCCAGTAGCCCTGGCCGCCGTGCACCTGCAGGGCCTTGTCGGTGACGCGGGCGAGCATGTCGACCGCGACCATCTTCGAGGCGCTGGACAGCGTGCCGGCGTCGGGGCGGTCGTCTTCGTAGGCTCGGGCGGCCTCGAGCACCAGGGCGCGGGCGGCAGCGATGTCGGCGTAGTTCTCGGCCAGGTAGAACTGGATCGCCTGGCGGCTGGAGAGCTGCTTGCCGAAGGTCTCCCGCTTGTTCGCGTACTCGACGGCGAGCTCGTTCGCGCGCTCGGCCAGGCCGACGGCGCTCATCGCGACGGACACGCGACTCGGCAGCAGGAAGCCGCCGAGCGCGACCTCGAGCCCCTGGCCCTCGGCGCCGAGCAGCGCACTGGCCGGCACGGGCACGTCGGTGAACCGCAGGATCGCGTGGTCGGTGCCGCGGATGCCCATGGTGTCGGAGTCGTCGATCACCTCGGCACCCGGCAGCCCCGTGTTCGGCATGAGGAACGCGACCGTGCCGTCCTGGCCGCTGGTGCCCTCGAGGCGGGCGGCGATGAGCCAGTAGTCGGCCTGCACGCCGAACGTGATGAGGTGCTTCTCACCGTTCATGACGTACGTGTCGCCCTCGCGGCGGACGGTGGTGCGGATGTCCGCGCCGGTGCCGGCCGTGGCCTCGGTCAGGGTGAACGCGACGAGCTTGTCGCCCGCGACGCTCGGCTTGACGACCTGCTCGATCTGCTCCGGCGTCGCGTAGGGGGCCATCGCGCGCCAGGTGCCGTTGATGACGTGCACGAGCATCCGGATCGACGCGTGCGAACGCGAGACGATCTCCATGATCTCGAGGTAGCGCGAGAACGGGATCGCCCGTCCGCCGAGCTCGGTCGGGGCGGCGAGGCTGAGCCACCCGTTGTCCTTGAGCTCCTGGAACAGCTCCGGGGCGACCCGGCCGGTGCGCTCGATCTCGTCCGCCCACTCCTCACCGCGGCCGCGGACCCACTCGGTGACCTCGGCCTTGAGCTGCTGGAAGGCGGATTCGGTGGCGGTTTCCATGACCAGCGTCATCGTGTCTCGTTCTCCTTCGTGGTGCTCGCGGCGACGAGCGCGGCTGCCTGCTCACGCAGGACGTTCTTCTGGACCTTGCCGACGGCGTTGCGCGGCAGTTCGTCGATGGACTCGAGCCGCTCTGGCCAGTAGTACTTGCTCACGCCCGCCTTGTCGAGCGCCTGCTGCATCGCCGCGAAGTCGAGCCGCTCCACGCCGGCGGCCGGCACGACGAACGCGCACGCACGCTCACCGAGTCGGGCGTCCGGCATCGCGACGATCGCCACGTCGGTGACCAGGGGGTGCTGGTACAGCAGGTTCTCGATCTCGACGACCGGGATCTTCTCGCCACCGCGGTTGATGACGTCCTTGATCCGGCCGGTGATCGACAGGAAGCCGTTCGCGTCGACCTTCGCCAGGTCGCCGGTCTTGTACCAGCCGTCCTCGGTGAAGACGTCGTCGGTCAGGTCCTGGCGGTCGAGGTACCCGTCGAACATCGTCGGCGAGTGCAGCTCGAAGTTGCCCTCGGTGTCGGCGGGGAACTCGTGGCCCTCGTCGTCGACGATCCGGATCCGGATGCCCGGCAGCGCGCGACCGTCGTGCCCGTACGCTGCCGCCGGGTCGTCGATCGGGCTGGACAGGGCGCCGAGGCAGGTCTCACTCGTACCGAACGCGCCGAGGATGGCCGTGCCGAGCACCGTCGCGGCCCGCTGGGCGAGGGCCCGGGGCACCGCGGCACCGGTCGGCACGAAGATCCGCAGCGACTCGGGCTGGGCGGCACCGGCTTCGACCAGGTCGACGAGGTCGGTCAGGAACGGGGTCGCACACTGCACGAACGACGCCTTCGCGACGCCGAACGCCTGCTCGAGCGCGACGGTGCCGTCCCACACCGGCTGGATGACCTGCGGCGCACCGAGCCGGAACGCCAGCAGCATGCCGTACAGGAACCCGGTCTGGTGCGCGAGCGGCGACGGGATGTAGATCCGGTCCGCGCTCGTCAAGCCCGACTGCGCGACGTGCATGGCCGTGGCCAGACCGAGGGTGCGGTGCGGGTGCTGCACGCCCTTCGGCTCCCCCGTCGTGCCGCTCGTGAACAGTAGCTGGCAGACGTCGTCGGGGCCCGGCGCGCGCGAGGTGATCTCGTCGACGTCCACGTGCACGGCGTCGAGGGCGTTGTCGAAGTAGCGCCAGTGCCAGTCGCTCGTGGCCACCCGGTCCAGGGCGTCGGCCGGCAGCGGCGGCTGGTTCGTCGGGGCGTCGACCTGGCCGCGCGCCTCGGACCGGAGCACGATCACGTGCTCGACCGACAGCCGACGCTGCTGTGCCTTCGCCTCGTCGATGACGTCGAGGAGCTCGAGCGCGGGCCGGCGCTTGCGGAACACGTTCGGCAGGAACACCACACGGGCGCGGGACCGGGCGAGCGTCATCGTCGTCTCGCGCGGACCGAACACCGGCATGATCGGCGTCGCGACCGCCCCGATCTGGATCGCCCCGAGGGTGATGGAGACGAACTCGCGCCAGTTCGGCAACTGCATGGCGACCGACTCGCCCCTGCGGACCCCGAGCTCGAGCAGGAGCGCGGAGACCTTGTCGGCCTCGTCCTGCAGTTCCCGCCACGTGGTGTTCACGGGTGCTGCGCCGCCGACCTCGATGACCGCGAGGCCGTCGGGATCGGTCGTCGCGAGCGTGCGGACCTTCTGGCTCAGCACGAGGGGGTCGGCGTCGACACCGGCGAGCGCGAGCGGCTCCGGGGTCGTGGGCGCGTCCGGGTGCTGTTCGCCGTCGGCGCGATCGCCGACGGTGCGCTCGCCATCGGCGCGCCCGCCATCGGCGCGCTCGCCGACGGTGCGCTCGCCGACGGTGCGCTCGCCATCGGCGCGCTCGCCATCGGTGCGCTCGCCGAGGTCGGTGCGCTCGTCTGCGATCGCGGCGGCCTCGGCCGCGTCGGCCCGGTCGTCGCGGGCGATCTGCGCGGCGAGGGCGTCGCCGACCTCCATTTCGAGGCCGACGGAGTTCATCGCCTCGAGGAACGTCGGGTACGAGATCCGGTAGGCCCGCGGGTAGGTCAGCCCCGAGGTACCGCGCGCCTTCGAGGCGGCGACGGCGAGTGACATCAGGACCCGGTGGTCGTTGAACGACGACATCTGCGCGCCGTGGAGTCCCTCGGCCCCGACCCCGGTGACGCGGAGTTCGTCGGCACCCTGCTCGGCCCGGCCACCCATGCGGTTGAGCTGCAGCATCGCCGCGACGCGATCGGACTCCTTCAACCGGATGTGGGCGACGTTCCAGAGCCGGGTGGTGCCCTCGGCGAAGGTGGCCATTGTCGACAGGACCGGCAGCAGGTCGGGGATCGGCTGGCAGTCGATGTCGAGCGGTCGCAGCGGGGAGCCGTCGTGTTCGATGCGCACGAACCCGGTCTCCTCGTCGATCCGCATCGGGACGCCCATCGCCGTCGCGAGGTCGAGGAACTCGCTCTCCGGGTGGTCGGTCTCGGCGGTGGTGAAGGCCGTCATGCCGCGCAGGAGCAGGTTCGACTCGCGGATGCCGGCCGCGGCGATGCCGAACGCGGCGGAGCCGATGTCCGGCGGGATGACGTAGTCGTGCGGGGTGGCCTGCTGGTTCGCCGGGATCCGGTACTCGAGCCAGTCGTCGGAGACCTCGACCGACAGGCCGAACTCCCGCATCATCCGGACGGTCAGTTCGACGTAGGGCTGCTCGTTGAGCCGGTCGCCGGTGATGTGGATCCGGGTCTCCTGCTCGGCGAACGGGGCCACGAGGAGCAGGCCGGAGACCCACTGCGACAGGGTTCCTGCGATCGTGACGTCGCCGCCGCGGGGGCGCTTCGGCTGGACGGTCACGGGCGGGCAGTCGTTCGTCGCCTCGAGCTCGATGCCCATCTGGGTCAGCGAGGTCAGCAGCGCCTTGATGGGCCGGCGCTGGAAGTACTTCATGCCCACGAGCGTCATCGGCTTGTCGGCGAGCGACGCCAGACCGGTCATGAAGTAGAGCGTGGTGCCGGAGGACCCCATGTTCAGGATGCCGTCGGCGCCACGGGACCCGTGGTCGACGACGTCGGTGGCCTCGTACCGGCCGCCGAGCCCGGTGACGTGGTACTCGTCCCCGCGACGCTTCACGTCGACGCCGAGGGCGCGGAGCGTGCCGACGGTCCACTCGACCTGGCGGGTGGCGCTGATGCCGGAGACGATGCTCGTCCCCTTCGCCAGCGACGCGAGCACCAGCGCGCGGTGCGCGTGGTACTTCGAGACGGGGACGTCGAGTTCCCCGACGAGGGGTGCGGACGTGCCGCGCACGACCAACTGCATGCGTACCTCTTCCTGCTCTGTACATATCAACGGTACGCCCGGTGTGGAACTACTGTGAATCGGATCCGCACGACCAGAAGCCGCCGTCGTTGTGCGTGTCCGACAACCTTCCGGGCAGGATGTACAGCATGGACATCCGCTTCACCGAGTCCCCTCCGTCGACCATCGGCGTCGAGTGGGAGCTCCCGCTGGTCGATCTGTCGACCGGCGACCTCGCGCCCCGTGCCCCTGCCGTCATCGCGGCCGTGCACGAACGACTCGGCGACCGTGAGCGGGTGACCGAGGAACTCCTGACGAACACCGTCGAGGTCGTCTCCAGCGTGCACTCACGGGTCCGCGACGCCACGAGCGAGCTGTCCGGCATCATCGGCGAGGTCATCGACGCCGCCGAACCGCTCGACGCCCAGGTCATGTGCTCCGGCACGCATCCGTTCGCCGTCTGGGACCAGCAGGAGATCACCCCGGACAGCGAGCACTACACGACCCTGATCGACCGGACGCGCTGGTGGGGTCGGCAGATGCTCATCTGGGGCGTCCACGTGCACGTCGGCATCGACGACCGCGACAAGGCCCTGCCGATCCTCGGCGCGATGCTCGCGTACGTCCCGCACCTGCAGGCCTTCACCGCATCGAGCCCGTTCTGGGCCGGCATCGACACCGGGTACGCCTCGAACCGGGCCCTCATGTTCCAGCAGCTGCCGACCGGTGGCCTGCCGCCCGCACTCGGTGCCTGGGCGAACTTCGAAGAGGTCGTGAGCGACCTCACGCACACCGGCGTCATCGACAGCGTGAAGGACCTGCGGTGGGACATCCGCCCGTCGCCGAAGTGGGGCACGCTCGAGAACCGCGTGTCCGACGGCATCTCGACCCTGCACGAGGTCGGCGCCGTGACCGCGCTCGTGCAGTGCCTGGTCACCGCGATGTCCGACCGGCTCGACGCCGGCGAGACCCTGCCGACGATGCAGCCGTGGTTCATCCGCGAGAACAAGTGGCGCGCCGCCCGCTACGGCATGGAGGCCGAGATCATCACGAACGCCGCCGGCGACGAGCGGCTCGTGACCGACGAGGTGCACGACCTGGTGCAGCGGCTCGACCCGGTGGCCGAGCGGCTCGGCTGCCAGCAGGAGTTGCACCACCTCGACACGATGATCGCGAACGGGGCCTCGTACCAGCGGCAGCTCCGGGTCGCGCAGGAGCACGGCGGTGACCTGCGCGAGGTCGTCCGGCACCTGGTGACGGAGTTCCGCGAGTCGCTCTGACCCCGGGCCGTTCCGCGGAGCTGGTCGAATCGGGCGTACCGGGTCGTTTTTCCGACCAGGTACGCCCGATTCCGCTTTCCATCGCGCCCGTTCTGGGAAGGAGCGGCGCGAGCCCGCCCCGCGCCTCGAGACCGCGCCCACCGACCTGGTCGCTCCGGGCACACCTGGTCGATCCGGGCATACCTGGTCGTTTCTTTCGACCAGGTACGCCCGATTCCGCTTTCCATCGCGACCGTTCTGGGAAGGAACGTCACGAGCCCGCCCCGCGCCTCCCGTCCGCGCCCACCGACCTGGTCGCTCCGGGCACACCTGGTCGATCCGGGCATACCTGGTCGTTTCTTTCGACCAGGTACGCCCGATTCCGCTTTCCATCGCGCCCGTTCTGGGAAGGAACGTCGCGACGTGACCCCTGACGGACGGGAGGCCCGGTGCCAGCTGGCACCGGGCCTCCCGTCCGTCAGGGGGTCGCGACTAGCGACCCAGGAACTTCTGCAGGCTCGCGAGCTCTTCCTCGGTCGGCGCCTTGCCGCCCTTGGCGGCACCGCCGAGGCCGAGGCCGGAGCCCTTCGGTGCCTGCTGCGGAGCGGCAGCCGTACCTGCGGCGATCGCCGCACGCTTGGCCGGGTTGCCGACCTTCGACTTCTTCTTGCCGCCCTGCTGCTGCTTCTTGCCGCCGTGCATGCCCGGGATCGGCCCCATGCCCGGCATCTGCGGCACGCCACCACGGGCGACGGTCTTCATCAGCTTCGCGGCCTGCTCGAACCGGTTCACGAGGGCGTTGACCTCGGTGACCGTGGAGCCGGCACCCTTGGCGATGCGGAGTCGGCGCGAGCCGTTGAGGAGCTTCGGGAGTTCGCGCTCCTTCGGCGTCATCGACTGGATGATCGCCTCGGTGCGCACGATCTCGCGTTCGTCGAAGTTGTCGAGTGCCTCGCGCATGCCCTTGGCGCCCGGGAGCATGCCGAGCATGCCCTTGATCGAGCCGGCCTTGCGGAGCTGCTGCATCTGCTGCAGGAAGTCGTTCAGCGTGAACGAGTCGGACGCGATCTTCTCGGCGACCGCGCGGGCTTCGTCCTCGTCGAAGGCGGACTGGGCCTGCTCGATGAGCGACATGATGTCGCCGAGGTCGAGGATGCGGCTCGCCATGCGGTCCGGGTGGAACGGCTCGAAGTCGTCGAGCCCCTCACCCGTGGAGGCGAACATGATCGGGCGGCCGGTGACACTGGCCACCGAAAGTGCCGCACCACCGCGGGCGTCGCCGTCGAGCTTCGACAGCACGACACCGGTGAAGTCGACGCCTTCCTGGAACGCGCGGGCAGTGACGACGGCGTCCTGACCGATCATCGCGTCGATGACGAACAGGACCTCGTCGGGGTCGACGGCCTTGCGGATGTTCGCGGCCTGCTTCATCAGCTCGGCATCGACACCGAGACGACCGGCGGTGTCCACGATGACGGTGTCGTACTGCTGGTCGACCGCGGCCTTGATGGCGTTCTTGGCGACCTTGACCGGGTCACCGACGCCGTTGCCGGGCTCCGGAGCGAAGACGTGGACGCCGGCCTGCTCGCCGACGACCTGCAGCTGCTGCACGGCGTTCGGACGTTGGAGGTCCGCCGCGACGAGCATCGGGGTGTGGCCGTCCTTCTTGAGCCACTTGCCGAGCTTGCCGGCGAGGGTGGTCTTACCGGCACCCTGCAGACCCGCGAGCATGATGACCGTCGGCGGCTTCTTCGCGAACTCGAGGCGACGCTGCTGCCCGCCCAGGATGCCGACGAGTTCCTCGTTGACGATCTGGACGACCTGCTGCGCCGGGTTCAGCGCGCGGTTGACCTCGTCGGAGAGGGCACGCTCGCGCACGGAAGCGGTGAACGCCTTGACGACCTCGAGCGCGACGTCGGCGTCGAGGAGCGCCCGCCGGATCTCGCGGACGGTGCCGTCGACGTCGGACGGAGTCAGCCGACCCTTGCTCCGCAGATTGCGGAAGGTCTCGGTCAGCCGATCGGAGAGTGAACCGAATTGCGCCATGATCCATCGATTCTACTGGTTCACGAGCAGGTTCCCTGATCAGGTGTCCGACGCTCGGTATCGTCGAGGCATGCGCGCCGTCCCCGAGGACCTCGACCCAGCGGTGGTCGCCGAGATCGATGGGCGGCTCGCGCGCCTGCAGTCCGACCTCGGTGTGACGATCCCGTGGGCGATCGAGAGCGGCAGTCGCGCCTGGGGCTTCCCGTCGCCCGACAGCGACTACGACTGCCGGTTCCTGTACGTGCGACGGCGCGACGACTACCTGTCGCTCTGGCCCAGCCGCGACGTCATCGAGACACCGCTGGACAAGGTGTTCGACGTCAACGGGTGGGACCTCGCGAAGACGGTCCGCCTCGCCGTGAACGGGAACGCGACGGTCGGCGAGTGGCTGCGCTCACCGATCGTGTACGCGGGTGACGTGGCCTTCCGCGACCGGCTCCTGGCGTTCGTCGCGAGCGTGGCCGACCGCGGGCGCATCGGCCGGCACTACCTGCACGTCGCCGCGCGGCAGTACGAGCGCGAGATCACGCTGAAGCGGTTCTTCTACGTGCTCCGGACCGCGGCCTCGCTCCGGTGGCTGCGGGACCACCCGGAGAGCGCCATGCCACCGATGGACCTGCCGACGCTGCTCGCCGAGTCGACGGTCGAGCGTGCGGTGACGGAGGCGACGACGGAACTCATCGCGGTGAAGGCACGCACGCGCGAGCTCGGCACCGGTACCCCGCCCGAGGTCCTCGTCCGCTTCGTCGACGCGGAACTCGACCTGGCGCGGCCGTTCGACGACCTGCCGCCCGAGAACACCTCGGTCGAGGCGCACGCCCGAGCGGATGCGTACTTCCTCGGCGAGCTCGACCGCCTGCGCTGACGACGACCGGACAGCGCTGGGCGGGCGGGTGGCGCGGTGCCGCGCAGAACGGCTCAGCGGAGCACGACCCCCTCGGTGAGCTCGACCGGGGCGTCCAGCCCGACGTCGAGGACCACCGGCGCGGTCGACGGCAGGCGGTCAGCGGTCGGGAACCACCGCCGCTCCGGCGACACCAGGATGACGAGACCGTCGACGTCGCCGACCGCGGCGAAGCCCTCGCCTGCTGGGTTGGCGTAGGGCTCGAGTCCGGCGCGGCGCAGTGTCCCGACGGCACCGAGGACGTCGGGCACGGCGATGCCGACCTCGCTGACGGACAGGAGCGGAACAGCGGACGCGGGTGCGGCCGCGGCGAGGTCCCGCCGCTCGATCAGCTCGAGCAGCTGCTGGTCCGGACCGTCGAAGTACACCGATCGCGAGTTCCAGTTCGGCGGGCCCTCGAACTCGTCACGGCCGTCGGCGTCGACCAGCACCGTCGCGATGCCGGCGATCCACTCGGCAGCCGCGGCGAACGTGCCCGTCGGGATCGTGATCGCGAGGTGCAGCGCACCGGTCATCCCCGGCAGCTCCCGGAACAGGAGCCGCGTCGACCCCACCACGACTTCGACCACTCCGTCGACGCGGTCGACCGGGCAGCCGAGCCGTTCCCAGAACCGGGCGGTGTCGTCGAGCGAGCGGGTGGCGAGCTGTGCCTGGCGGATGTCCATGTCCGCCATCCGAAGCCCTCAACCACGGTTCAGGTCAAGGTCGTCCGCGTTGTTGTACTCCGTCCAGAAACCGTCGTAGGCTCGCTCGCATGCCGGAACTCGAGATCGTGCGGCCTGCCGGGCTGCTCGACTACGCCGAGGGACTCGCGCTGCAGCGGGACCTCCACGCCGACGTCGTCGCCGGCCGCTCCCCCGGGGCCCTCGTGCTGTGCGAGCACCCGTCCGTGTACACCGCCGGCCGACGCACCGAGCCGTCCGACCTGCCGACGAACGGAGCCCCCGTGGTCGACGTGGACCGCGGCGGACGCATCACCTGGCACGGCCCTGGGCAGCTCGTGGCCTACCCGATCGTCCGACTGGCCGTTCCGATCGACGTCGTGGCGTGGGTGCGTGACCTCGAGCAGGTCATCATCGACGCTGCGGCGACCGTCGGGGTGGAAGCGCGGCGCATCGACGGCCGGAGCGGCGCGTGGACGTCCGGGTCGGCGCCGACGACCACGGCCGGACCAACGCCCGGGTCCGCGCCGACGACCGGCACGCCGCCCGCCAAGGTCGGCGCCATCGGGCTGCACGTCGCCGAGGGCGTGACGACCCACGGCATCGCGATCAACTGCGACAACGCACTCGACGCCTACGCCGCGATCGTGCCGTGTGGCATCGCCGACGCCGGGGTGACGACGCTGAGCGCCGCCGCCGGGCGTCCCGTCACGGTCGCCGACCTCGCCGACGTCGTGGTCGACCGCATCCGTGCCGCCGAGCACGGCATGCGGACCGGCCAGCGGATCGGCAGCGCCGCCCAGAGCACCACGACGGCCCGCATCACGACCGCCGACACCACGTCCCCCAGCACCGCGCCCGCACGACAGGAGACCCTCGTATGACCCTCGCCCCCGAAGGCCGCCGGATGCTCCGCGTCGAGGCCCGCAACGCCGAGACCCCGATCGAGACGAAGCCCGGGTGGATCAAGACCCGTGCCACCCAGGGCCCGGAGTTCCGCGAGCTGTCCGCCCTGGTCAAGGACAAGCAGCTGCACACCGTCTGCCAGGAGGCCGGCTGCCCGAACATCTTCGAGTGCTGGGAGGACCGCGAGGCCACGTTCCTGATCGGGGGCTCGCAGTGCACCCGCCGGTGCGACTTCTGCCAGATCGACACCGGCAAGCCCGAGCCGCTCGACCGCGACGAGCCCCGCCGGGTCGCCGACTCGGTCGTGTCGATGGGCCTGAAGTACGCCACGGTGACCGGAGTCGCCCGCGACGACCTGCCCGACGGCGGGTCCTGGCTCTACGCCGAGACCATCCGCCAGATCCACGAGCACTCCCCCGGCACCGGCGTCGAGATCCTCGTGCCGGACTTCAACGGCCGCCCGGACCAGCTCGGCCAGGTGTTCGACGCCCGCCCCGAGGTCTTCGCCCACAACGTCGAGACCGTGCCGCGGATCTTCAAGCGGATCCGACCGGCGTTCACGTTCGAGCGCTCCCTCGACGTCATCACGCAGGGCCGCGACGCCGGGCTCGTCACGAAGTCGAACCTGATCCTCGGCATGGGCGAGGAGCGCATCGAGATCGAGGACGCCCTGCAACGCCTGTTCGACGCCGGCACGGACATCATCACCTTGACGCAGTACCTCCGCCCGTCGCCGCGGCACCTGCCGGTGGCGCGCTGGGTCAAGCCGGAGGAGTTCGTCGCGCTGCGTGAGGTCGCCGAGGAGATGGGCTTCGCCGGGGTCCTCGCCGGCCCGCTCGTCCGGTCGTCGTACCGCGCCGGACGCCTGTGGGCACGCGCCACGGTCGCGCGCGGCGGCTCGGTTCCCGAGCACCTGTCGCACCTGCTCGACGCGGCGCCGGGTCGCCAGGCCGTCTGAAGCCGGCCACCGGTCCGCGAAAGCGACAGATACCCGCCGACAGTTCGC